>CBDETG010000040.1:0-14314 GCA_965242745.1 Leptonemataceae bacterium | reverse complement strand
GTCTTTGGTGAAAAGAATTTTAGGAACGAGATAGTTTGGTACTATAGACGGTGGACGGCAGGAAATAGAAATTTTCAAAAAATGCACGATATTGTATTAAGATATTCTAAAAATGAAAATTATATGTTTCATATGCAATATGAGCCTTATGGTGATTGGATTCAAAAAGACTATGCTTACGTAGACGAAGAGACAGGGAAGCGATGGCGATGGCATACTGTAAAAGGAAATAGATATAAAGTATTTTTAGAAGACGAAAGTCGGGGCGTAAAATTAAATGATGTGTGGAAAATAAACCATATAGGATCTACTGCAAAAGAACGCACGGGCTACCCTACGCAAAAGCCGCTCGCCTTGCTGGAGCGTATCATCCAAGCAAGCAGCAAGAAGGGCGGCCTTGTGCTGGACCCTTTTTGCGGCTGCGCTACCACGTGCATTGCAGCTGAAAAGCTGGGGCGCAAGTGGGTGGGCATAGACATTTCTATAAAAGCTTATGAGCTCGTGCAGGAGAGGCTCAAGAAAGAGGTCGCCAATCCAGAAGAACTTTTTGATTACAAGAAAGCCCTGCGCTTTTCTACAGACCCGCCAAAGCGCACAGACCTTAGGCAGACAGACATAGATCAAAAATACGTCTACGTGATTTCTCACAAAGCTTACAAGAACGAATACAAAGTAGGCATCGCGCGTGACATACAAAAACGCCTAAACAGCTACCAGGCCAGCGATCCAAACAGGGGCTATAAGCTGGAGCATAAAAAACTGACTCCCAGATACAGAGAGCTGGAAAAGTACATACATAGGGAATTGCAAAGCCGGCATGAATGGGTGAAGGCAGACTTAGAGACCATCAAAAAAGCTATGAAAGATTTTGATAAGTCTTATTTGCCCCAGGCAGAGCGCTCGATGCGCTCTGCACTTCGGCAAGCGTAAAGCTTGCCTCAGCATTTTTAGGGTCTCCCTAAAATGCGTTTGCTTCGATAAAGAGCCTGCTTTTGAGACCGGCTCTTAGGACATGCAAGTGCCGCCCATATAATAGCGAAGACATGGCGTCCAGCCGCATCGCCCCCTATGTGCCCGAGTTTCTAGTATGATCTATGTGGAGCCCCGCTTACAAAGAAAGAGCAAGAGCGCGCATGGCCTCGAAAGGGTCGCCTAAGTCTTGGAGTCTTTTTTGGAAACTTGGCTTTGTAAATTCTTCCCCTGCGCTGGGGGGACACTTCAAACATAGCTTTTCTTGATCTAACTGGAGGCGTATGGCATAAGCGTGCAGGTAGGTTCTGTCTTCTTCACGCGCCAAATCGAAGCGCCCATAAAGCGGGTCGCCTAAGATAGGCGCGCCTAAGCTTTTCATACATACTCTAAGTTGATGTGTACGGCCCGTTTGGGGAGAGAGCACAAAGCAGCGCAGACCGGGCCGCCCTTTCTCCAGAGCTATGGAAAAAAAGAGCGTGCGCGCTATATTATCCACACCTTGGCTTAATTTCCAACTTCCCCTGCGGCTGCGCTGCATGGAGCCGCTGACAAGGCCCTTGTATTTTTTTGCCCTGGCCTGCGTGAGCGCTACATATATTTTTTCCACGCGCCTGTGCCGAAATAAGTTCCCAAGAGCGTTTGCGTTCTTTGCTCCATAAGCAAAGATAATAATACCAGAACATACTTTATCGAGACGATGGACCGCGTAGATGCGGGGCGCATTGCTTTGCTGTTTTTTTGCCTGCCATGCGCGCACCAGTTCCAGAAGGCCGGGCTTTGCTGGCTTTTCACTATGAAAGGCGATTCCGGGCGCCTTGTCTACTACGAGATAGCGCGGCGTATCTGCTAATACTCTAAAAGCGCGCTCGCTCTTCTTTTGCGGCGATTGTATCATGCAATAGAGATAAAAACAAGCCCATTATATCATATACAGGAGCATACTAGGCCGGCTTGATAACGATGTCAACGAAAAAAAGGCGCAGAGGCCTCCATCTGCCTTTGGCATACTGCTATTCTTGGGATGATCATTTTGCAAGTATTTTTGCAGCTTGTAATCCATCATTTGGCGCTCTGTGAGATCATGCTTTTGCGCCGCATAAACATTTCCTGTGCAGAGGCCTTATTGTTTTGCAGCAATGATGTAGATATTCCGACGCATAAAGGGCAGCTTAGCCAAAAGCCAGAAAGGCCACGGGCGGGAGTTCATACGCAAAAGCCGGCACAATCTGCCGATGCCGGGCATAATCGGCTCGTATGATATTTTTTCAACCTTTGCGCCGCAATCCGCAAAAATACTGCGCAGGCTGGTTTTCGTATAAGGGCGGACATGCGTATAGTCATCCCAAACCCAAGACTGCGCAGCCGGCACAAAGGCAATACACCGCCCTCCTGCTTTCAAAACTCGCATGATCTCACTTACTGCCTGCGCAGGATTGCGCAAATGTTCCAGTACGTCTTTGATGAAAACGCAGGCGAAGCTATGATCAGGGAAAGCTAAGGCTTCTTCCAAAGAAGCAAGATGCACGCAAAGACCGCGTTTTTTTGCCATAGCAACCGCTGCGGGCGATATATCAAGACCTGTGTAATCTGAGACGTACTGCCCTAACCAGGCGCTGCCGCAACCAAGCTCTAACAAAGGCTCATCGCTCGGCTTGAGCATCTTTACATAATCATACCAATAGGGAGGCTGCGAATGCCTTCGGATATAATTGGCGTCTTGGTGCGTATTCTTGTGCATACTATTACAGCTTAACGCTGGTGAACTGCTTCCTATATCAAAAAAGGGCTACTGCGCTGGGCGCTGGCAGCTTTGCCTGCGCTCTTTCCCGCCTTATTTCTGATCTAAGTAATTTCTTAAACAAAAGGCTCAGCTCCTGCGTAAGATTTTCTGCCTCCTTAGCCTGATAATAAAGCGTATGAGAGTTTTGCACCTTTTGTATCGTAAGCGAAGCATTGTTAGATAAGGCCTCTACTAATCTTTGTGAGTCTATAGCAAGCTTTGCTCCTCCATGCAATTCTACTTTTGTGTTCGTACTTTGTTGTATAGAAACGAAACCAGCTTCCTGCGCTAAGACACGCAGTCTTTCTATTTCTACAAAGCTTCGCGCAGCTTCGTCAAATAGGCCGAAACGCTCTTCCATTTCTTGTACCAAAGCATCGAGCTCTTGTTCATCTTGCGCCCCCTCAAAACGCTTGTAAAATTCCATTCTCTGCCGCACATCTTTAATGTAGGATTCAGGCAGGTACATATCCCTCTGCAGCTGGACCATACAGCGCTGCTGGCTGGGCAGGCTTTCATGATTTAGCTGCTGCACGCTTTCTTTGAGCAGTCTAAGATATAAATCATAACCTACTTTGATAATATGCCCAGATTGCTCTGCCCCAAGCACATTACCTGCGCCTCGTATCTCTAAATCACGCATAGCCACTTTGAAGCCGCTTCCTAGGTCTTGGTATTCCAGGAGAGTATTGAGCCGTTTTTGTACTTTTTGGCTGAGCAGCTTTTTATCGCGGTAAAGAAAGTAAGCATAGGCCTGCTTATCTGAACGCCCTACGCGTCCGCGAATTTGATAGAGCTGCGAGAGACCAAAAAGCTCCGGAGAATCCACAAGTAAAGTATTGGCATTGGCGATGTCAATGCCGTTCTCAATGATGCTTGTTGTAAGAAGTATATCAAAATAACCCTGCTGGAAACGCAAAAGTATTTCTTCTATCTCTTCCTCAGCCATTTTTCCATGTAAAACAGCCAGCTTCAATTCCGGGAAAAGAGTAAACAAACGCGCCGCAGCTCTTTCTATAGTAGCAACGCGATTATGCAGATAAAAAATCTGACCACCCCGCCTTATTTCACGCAGCACCGATTCTTTAATAATGGAATCCTGCGCCTCCATAACGTAAGTCTGTACAGGCAGACGCTCCTGGGGCGGCGTTTCAATAACAGATAATTCTCTTATGCCCACTAGAGACATATGCAGCGTGCGGGGTATGGGAGTTGCGCTTAAGCTTAAAACATCCACCAAGTTTCTCATTCTTTTAATCGCCTCTTTATGGCTTACTCCAAAGCGCTGCTCTTCATCTACAATAAGCAGACCAAAGTTTTTAATTGTAACATCACTGGCCAGCAAAGCATGCGTGCCCACAACAAGGTCTACCTCGCCTTTTCTTAAGAGCTCTTTGATTTGCTTGATTTCCTTAGCTGTACGAAAACGCGAGATCCAATCCACAGTAATAGGATAGTTTGCAAAGCGCTCTTTGAGAGTTTGGTAATGCTGAAAGGCTAATATAGTCGTAGGCGCAAGAAAAATAGCCTGGCGTCCCGCAACAGCGCACTTGAAGACAGCACGTATCGCCACTTCCGTCTTCCCGTAGCCCACGTCGCCGCAAATCAGACGGTCCATAGGAATCTCTTTTTCCATATCCTGCTTGACAGCTTCGATAGCCCGCAGTTGGTCAGGGCTTTCCTCATAAGGGAAGGCAGCCTCAAACTCAGCCTGCCATATCGTATCCTTGGGGAAAGCATGACCCTTGGCGCTTGTCCGTATAGCCTGCAAGCGCAGCAGCTCTTTGGCTAATTCCTTTACCTTAGCCCGCACCTGCTCTTTGACTTTTTTAAAAGAAGCCTTGCCCAAAGAATCTAAGCGGACTTTCTCTACGGGAGCAATATATTCTTGTACCAGCGATATTTGATCCAGGGGGACATACAAGCGATCCTCTCCGGCATATTCCAAGAGCAGGCAGTCTCTTTCAACACCCATAGAGGATACTCTCTCTAATCCTAAAAAGCGCCCTATGCCGTGCGTCAAATGGACAACATAGGAACCTTCTTTAATATCCAAAAAAGATTCCAGAGCTCGCGATTCGCTTCGCTTTGCGCGGGTCTTGCGCCTGTAAGAGCGCCCGAAAAGCTCATTATCCGTAATGAAATAGAAATTGAGAGCCGGCAGAGAAAAGCCTTCAGCCTGACTTGTCTTTAGCAGGTATAAAGCTGGGGAGCGGGTTTTGCTTTGCAGTTGTATCTCGCTAAAGGAATGACATTGCAGCTTCTTCTCGATCTGGAAAAAAGAAGCCATACGATGCAGCTGGGCGCTGTGAGCTGAAGATAAGACTATCACCTGCTTTTCTTCTCTAAGCAATGCCTGCAGCTGCCTGCGCAGCTCTGTGGCATTTTTTGCCTGTATGCTGCTGTTGTCCAAAATATGCTGCGAGAGTTCTCCATAAGGATGGATCGGGATCAATCGGTGATCTGTCTTTTCTTCGCAGTGATGCAGCAATGTCTCAGGAGCCAGACAAAACTGCTCATCCTTTTTTTTCTGATACAAAGTACGGAATTCGCGCTTTGTCCTATGGAAACTCTCTAAGACCTCTAAGCCGGGATATAAAAAGATCAAAGGAGCGGTATCAAAGTAATCCACCAAAGCGCTGCCGGCTATCACAAGCAAGAAAAGATATTCCAGCCCCGGGCAGGAGAGTTGACTCAGCCTTGGAAGATCAGCGGCATTCTCTTTTAGGGCCCAAAGCGGCAGTTTCTGTTTTAGATTGTTTTTCTGCCTGCCTGCGTAAAGCAACATGTCCCTAAGTTTTTGACTTTCCTTCAAGTCCAGAACCAATTCGCCGCAGGGCAAAATAGAACATTGCTTCGCAGCATCGGGGAGGCTTCTTTGGCTCTCAGCGTCAAAAAAGACAATGCTCTCTATCTCATCATCAAAGTAATCAATGCGTACAGCATGCCGGCTGTTTAAGGGATAAATATCGAAGACAGCTCCTTTCTGGCATAACTCACCGGGCTTTTCTACGCGCTCTACTCTTTTATAGCCCAGCCTTATGAGGTCTTCTGTCAGCTTCCGCGGATTGTATTCTTGTTTTTCCTTCAGATGGATAACTGCGCTATAGAGCCTTGCTGCTTGAGGCAGGCGCTGCAAAAAAGCTCTGCCTGTACTAAACAGCAATTTGGGCCCTGTCTTATTACGAATTTGATCCAGCGTGCGCACTCTCTGCGCTATGCTTTGAGGATGGATTCCCCCTTCGCTATAGGGGAGGTTTTCATAAGCCGGGAAGAAAAGACAGTCCTGCTCTTCTAGAAACAAAGAGCTTTCCTCGTATAATGCTTCTGCTTCTCTGTTAGAGGATGTAAGAAAAAGTATGTCTCTTTGGTAATGACGCAGGAGCAGAGCAGCAAAGAAGGGAGCTGCAGCTCTGGCCACGCCTCCTATTTCAGCAGCGCAGGAAGAATCCAGCGCTTGTTCTAGAGAAGGAAGCTGTGCTGCGCCATAATGCTTGAGGTACGCCTGGATAATATCCACACCTACTCCCCCGCCTGAGCCAGGACTTCTTGGTACACTTGAAAGTTTTTTTTCGCTGTACTGGTATAAGAGAAATCTTTCACTTTTTTTCGGCCCATCCGTACTAGTTTGGCTCTAAGCTGAGGTGATCCTATGAGATTCAGAACATGCTTAGCAAGGGCGGGCGCATCCTTTTTAGACGCTAGAAGGCCGTTTTGTTCATGGCTGATAAGCTCACTTATGCCGCCTACATTGGTAGAAACTACCGGTACGGAAGCCGCAAAGGCGTTTAAGATAGCTGTGCCCAGCGCCTCGTCTTGGGATGTAAAAAGAAAAATATCCAATTCAGGTAAAATATACTCTATATCATTACGAAAGCCTGTAAAGTGCAGATTCTGTTCTATCTTCTTTGCAAAGGCGTATGCTTGCAGCTTTGCCTTACTTTTACCTTCTCCAATGATGAAGAAATGCGTATTCTTTCTCTTTTTTAGCACAAGGGCCGCAGTATCAATAAAGCTGTAATAATCCTTTTGCGGGCTTAAAGCAGAGCTGTTCCCTATCAAAATACTATTCTCAGGAATGGAGTACTGCTCTCTAAGCAGAGATTTTTTCCCCCTTTGCCTGGAAAAAGCCTCTATATCTATACCAGAATGAATCACTTCTAACTTATGACTTTCTTGTATTTGCTCCCGCATTGCTTTTTTCACTGCAGCAGAAACACAGATGATCTTTTTTACGCTGCTGCTCTCATATTTGTATCTTGAAAAAAAATTAGAAGACAGAGGGTAATCCACGCGGCGGGTAACAAGTAAAGGCGTTTTATGAGCAAAGAGCAGGGAAAGGAAGGCAAGGCTGTGCGCATGCGAGGTATGCGCGTGCATGAGATCAATCTGATGTATTAGGCAGAGCCTGCGCAGCTGCCAAGCAGTATACACATCCCATGCGTTCAGAAAGGCCAGTCCAAAGCAGGGGAAATGATGCCCTGCAGCAGCCTCTTGCAGGGCGGAGTCTTTTTTGCAGGCCAGAAAAGAATGCACTCCTTCTTTTTCCAGCGCCTGAATAAGATAAAGGGTCTGGCGCTCGCCCCCGCGCCAACTTTTTTCTGAGTTTAGGTGCAGCACCCTCATGTAATAAAAAGCCCTGTTTTTACTTTCGAGTAAGCGCTAAGAAAAGAGCCCAGGCAAAAAAAGCCGTAGCAGCTCCTATAGCTGCGCTCATTAATATCCATGTGATAGGCGTCATGACTGTACTCCTTTGCTTATTTAGATAAGGCAGACGGAACTTCCCGGCTGCCTTCCCAGCGCCGCCGGGCTAACTTGGTAAGCGCAAGGAAGAACACAATTAAAGCAAAAATCAAAAAAAGCGTATAACGCGCCACAGCTTCTCTCTGTATTTCCTCTAAGTAACTCGGGGCTTTTTCATAGAGCCAGAAAAGGAAAATCACAATAAGGTAGGCGGGAGAAATATATTTCAGGATAAAAGCAAAGAAGGAAGGAATACGCAATAGGGAGCCCCGCTGCGCTTCTGCCAAAGCCTTTTTGCTGCCAATGACCCAGGCAAAAAGAATGATCAGGAAAGTGGCAAGGACGTAGATAAAAGCTGTACCCACCCAGAAATCCATGAGATCCAAGGCGCGGCTGTCTTGTGAGAAATACATAATAAACATTGTTCCTGTTAGACTCACTGTAAGTAAAAGAAGCAGGGCAGCCTGTTTTGAGAAGGCAAGGCTTTCTTGGAAAAAGGCAACAAGAGGCTGCAGCATGGAAAGTGAGCTTGTAAGCGCGGCAATGAAAAGCAAAAAGAACCAAAGAAAGCCGGCAATGCTGCCATAAGGCATGTGCGCAAAGACATTAGGGAGACTCACAAAACCAAGAGCAAAGCTGGAGTTCGGGATGCCTGCGCTCCCCAAAAAAATGAAGGCAACAGGTATTGTGATCATGCCTCCCAAAACGACTTCTGCAAAGATATTCCCTGAAGCGGAAGTTGTGCCCGAGAGCAGGACATCTTCGTTTTTACGCAAATAGCTGCTGTAAGTGATGATAATACCAAAACCTATGGAAAGAGAAAAAAAGATTTGGCCGGCAGCAGCAAGCCACATCTCCGCATTCCATAAGGAAGCCCAAAAACTTTCCGCGCTCCCTGGGTTCCACATATATGCAAGGCCTCCCAAGAGGCTTTGCTCAGGTTTGTCAGGATAAGGCGCATCCAGACTCAGCACCCGCAGAAGTAAAAGAAAGGCGCAGACAAAGAGCATAGGAACAGCATATAGAGAAATCCTTTCAATGCCTTTTTGGATACCGCGATACACGATCAGAAAATTGAGAGCGTAACTAAGTAAGACAGCCAGCAAGGCTGCGGAGATGCCTCCCTGGAAAAGCGCTCCATCCTGTTTGCTCCCTATGAATGAGTTGAAAAAATTCTGGTAGGCTTGGGCATCCTGTCCTAAATGCAGGCCGCTTTCCCCCACGCCCAATAGAACTTTCAGATACTCATAGGCGTAGTACAAGCACCATGCTTCGATAAAAATGTAGTACATAAAAATACCCATGGGTATAATCAGACCAATTACGCCTATGTACGGAGCGAAGGGTTTTTTCCACAGAGCATGGAAGATGCCGGGACTGGAGTGATAGCCTTTTTGTCCGCCCATCCGGCCCAATGACCATTCAGCCCAAACCAGCGGCAGACCAAGAATAATAACAGCGATAATGTACGGGATAAGGAAACTGGCGCCGCCATAGCGTGCAGCAAGGCCAGGGAAGCGCAGGAAATTTCCCAGACCGATAGCGCTGCCCATGACGGCCAATATAATGCCTATGCGAGAGCTCCAATATTCTTTCTTTACTTGCGCAGACATTTCATATACATCTTATTGTAAGGCAGTACACATGTAAAACAAAAAAGCAAAGCGCCTGACTTCTATGCCGCATCACTTCTTCACAGCGCGGCGCCTTTTTATATTCGTGCAATGCTTTCCCTTCTGCTGAAAATCTGATACTGCGCCTGCTCAAGATACAAGAGCTAAGACGCCTCTTAGAGTAACCGCATCCACGCTTGCAAAAAAGACTTGCCCTCACAAAGCTTTGCTTCTTTTCTATAGAATGCTTAGGAAGTTTTTTAGTTATGGGGCCACTTAAACAATGATCAGTTTTGGGAATTTTATTTTTCGTTGGAGGGATACGCTCTTTTCCATCATTTTTGCCCTGAGTCTTGCTTTTATTGCTTATCCCCTTGAAACTCTAACGAATTCCACAGCAGACTTATTTTTAAGTATCTTCGGCGCAGTTGTAGTCTTCTTTGGGCTGCTGCTGAGATTGCTCACATTCAGCTATACGCATATCAAGCGAAGCGGCTTAGAGAAAAAAATACATACAGGGACTTTGGCTCAAGACGCGCTATATGCTCACTGCCGCAACCCGCTGTATCTGGCAAATCTTTGTGTTCTAAGCGGACTCAGTATAAGCGCAAATTTTCTGCACTTTTATGCCATACTGCCTTTTTTCTATTTTATGTATATGGCAATTATGCTTGCTGAGGAGGATTACCTGCTCCGGAAGTTTGCGCAAGAGTATCTTGCATACATGAAAAGAGTCCCGCGCCTGCTTCCTGCGCAGCTTTCCAGTTTCCATAAAAATACTCAGGAATGCAGCTTTGCATGGAAGCGCGCGCTTCGCATCGAAAAGGGAACCTTATTGCTTGTGCCCTTTGCGCTTTTGCTCATTCACATCTTCAAATTACGCTTTGCCTGGCAATATGCTTGGCTTTCTCCTCCTATCCTTACTATAGCAATGATTGCCGTATTGTTTGTTCTGCTCTCCAGCCTTCTGCATACGCTGGCCAAGAAGGGAATCTTGGAGCATTAAAAGTTTCATAACCCAACACAGCAGGATTTGCGCTGGATTGTTCTGGTATGTACAGCACGCAGAGCGCCTGCGCCTCCTATTTCTCCGGGCGCCCCAGTCTGCAGAAACCCCTGCCGCGGGCCACAAACGCCGCCTTATTACTACAACGTCATTTTCAGCCCAGCCGCCAGTATTATGTCGCTTTACGAGAGTAGACCCCCCACCATCCCCCTAAAGGAATGGGTGGGTGGGCTTTTGGGTGCTAATTTTCGTTTTCGTTGCGAAAAAAACGTGTTTTTGTGTAAAAAACGTCTGCGCCCAATACGACATAACGCGGCGCCGAGACGCCATTTATTACAACCCCCGTCACCAGAGCAGTCAGCCCGCCCCAGTCAGCAAAGCAACGCTATATTATTACAACAACGCCCAGACTCCGCTTATTACAACCCCGCCGCAGTCAATCCTACGGCGTCCCCGGGCTTCACGGGGGCCCAAACGCCCCCTACTTCCATCCCCGCCCTCGTCAGCAGAAGCCCCACGCCCCCGTGCCCCTGCGCCCCCTTGACAGACTACTCACACACAGGCGCGCCCTTGGGCATGTTCTTGAGGCACGGATACTTGCCGGCGGTGGTGAAATCACCCCAGATATCGCTGTCCCAGCCCAAGCCGGGAGGCGTGGCGTCAGTGGCGGCGCTTTCATCAAGGGTGGCCTGGAGCCAGGCATAGCGGCCGGCGTCATCTGTGATGGCAGGCGTAACGCCCGCGCCGGCCTGTATGCAGACGGTATCTGCGCAGGTACCGCTGCCGATGCCATTCGTGCCTTCTGCAGCCACATAATAATTCCTGCCCGTGATTGTGCCAGAAGGCAGCCACCCTATCAGCCCGCCTTGATTAGTAGCAGGCCCATGTAAACTACCTGTTGCATAGCTATTGCTTATACTTGTTGTATTCATGACACCCACAAGCCCGCCGTAATTACCGCTGTTGGTGTTAGAATTACCTGTGACACTGCCTGTTGCATAACTGTTTGCTACAACCGATGAACTACCCAAGAACCCAATCAGCCCGCCAACATAAATAGTAGCCGAGACGTTGGCCGCTGCATAACTGTTGCTTATTCTGCTACTATGAATTAATTCTCCCGCCAGGCCGCCAGTCCTATCTGCACCCATGACGCTGCCTGTCATATAGCTGTTATTTATACTGCTGTTATTTGATAACGTCCCCAGCAGCCCGCCGGTAAAATTGCTACCCGAGATGCTGCCCGTCACATAACTGTTATTTATACTGCTGTTATTTGCTGCTCCCACCAGCCCGCCAATGCTAGCTTGGTTTTCTACGTTTATGTAGACATTGCTTAGGCCTACGTTCCTTATTGTCGTGCCATTTATATAGCCAAGAAAGCCACTATAGTCTCTGATTCCCTTGTAATAGAGATTGCTGATCCTGTGTCCGTTCCCGTCAAAAGCGCCCGTGAATCTATCGGCAGCTGTTGTGTTTTGTCCCACCGGCACCCAGGCGCTTTGGCCGCTGCCGCAGTCATCGGCGTTATCGTCATCGCTGTCGTCTGGCGTTAGATCATCGCCGTTTGTGCCGTCGTAGTTGGGGCAGCTGGCGCCTGCGTCTATGTCTGTCGTAAGCTCGTAGCCGCAAAGATAGACGCTGCGGTCTGTGGCCGTTGTGCAGTTGTCGGTGGCTTGCGTTGAAGCGCCCGTGATATCGCCTTCGTTGCCGGCGCCATCGTCAGCCTCGTCGTCATAGCTTGCGCCGGCAAGGTCGTACTTCATGTACTGGAGCTGCTCGTAGTCGGCAATCTCTATCAGCCCATCGTTATCGTCGTCTACGTCCTCGCTGTTCTTGCAGCCATCGCCATCGGGGTCAGCCGTGTCGGCGCTGGCGTCCCCAGTCGTGGCTCGTCATCGTTCGCCTCGCCCATGGGGCAGGCGTCGTTTGCATCAGCTATGCCATCGCCGTCGGCGTCCAAATCGCAGGTGCCTGTGGCTACGAAGGGTATCTTCGGGGCCACGCATTCCATGCAGACTCCGTCGTGCTGCGCAACATGGTTTGCCATGTCCAGGCAGGCCTCATCCGTGATGCAGTCCGTGCCCAGCAGGCTGTTGGGCCCGCTGCTGTTGCCTCTATGGCAGGCCGTCGCGGTAATGCAGGCCCTTTTGTCTACGTTGCGCACGTTCGTGTTGCCTGCGCATGGCTGGCAGACTCCATCATCAGTAGCAACATGGCCCGCCATGTCCTGGCAGGCGGCGTCCGTAATGCAGCGATTGCCAAGCAGGCTGGTGGGGCTGTCGCTTGTGCCCTGGCAGGCGGCCTCGCTGATGCAGGCGTTTTGTTCTTTATTAACGACAGAAGTTTCGCCTTCGCAAACTTCGCAATTGCCCGCCGTAGTCGCAACCTGGCCAGACACGCTGCTGCAGGCGCTTTCCCTAATACAGCTCTGCTCGTTTGTGCTCACGACCTTGCCATTGTCGCCCCGGCATTTGCTCTTCGTAATGCAGCCGTTCGGGGTCACAGTCGTATTGACAAGCTCGTTTGCCAAGCAGGTGTTCTCGATGCAGGTATTATCCGCCGGATTGTGAATCATATCGCCCGTGCAAGTCACCATGGTCTCGCAGGTAGGCTTGTTGTCGGGCTTGAGCTCTCCATCATCGCAGCTGGTCACGCAAGCCGTCCTGTCAGAATTGGGAAACTGCGGGATCCGTGCATGCCACGCACTGATTGTTCTGGAGCGCCTGATTGCCCGTGCATGTCGGCGTGTCTGCGCTGATGCAGGCCGTCTTGTCAGCATTGGGCTTCTGCTGCGCAGGGCAGGCTTCACATTGCCCGTCCTTAAGTATCTCGCGTGTCCTGCACAAGTCGGCGTGCCATTATCTCCAGAGCATTGCCTGAGGAGTCTCCACCTCCACCACCTCCGGTATCGCAGCCCGCCAGAGTCAGGCTCAAGCTGATGGCAGCCAGCATCATAAAACGAGAGGCGAAAGCAACTGCGCTGCTTTTCCATGCAACTGCGTTGCTTTTCCATGCAACTGCGTTGCTTTTCCATGCAGCAAAGCCAAAGTTGGCTGCCTTGCTAAAGTTCTTCCATAATAAGCCGCCAAGGCCAAGGCCTTCTCGGCTACGTTTTTTCAAGTCAGCAGAGCCAAGCTTAGCTGAGCTCAAGTCAGCAGAGTCAAGCTTAGCTGATCGCAAGTCAGCAGAGTCAAACTTAGCTGATCGCATGTCAGCTGAATCAAAGTTTTCCAGTAAGCCAGCAGAGCCAAGGCCCGGCTGATTAAACAAAATGTTATGCGCATGATAGGGAGCGCATTCCCTAAGTTTTTTTATAATAGACATCTTCATGTCCTCCTTTCATAAAAAATGACTGCCCGCATGCAGGACAGTTCTATTACTTAATTTAGACAGGCGCTAGAAAATGGCAAGTCTTTATTGTAAAAAAATAAATTTTTTGGGGAACAAAAAAGCAGGCTGCGACCTGTTGAGGTATGGGGAGTTTGGGGATGCAAAGTGTGCATACACACTTTGCCATGATTCTAATGCGCGCTTTTTTGTGGAACAAAAAGGAGGATGAAAACCTTGATGAAGTATGGGGCGTTGGTTATGATAAGCGGCGTCTGTGGATGCAAAGTGCAGATGCACTTTGCTGCGATATTAAGGCGCACTTTTTTTGTAGTATGGGACGTCTGTGGACGCAAAGCGCAGATGCGCTTTGCTTAGGATTTAATGCGCGCTTTTTGTGGAACAAAAACGAGGATCAAAACCTTGTTATAGTATTAGGGAGGTTGGGAAATTTTTTCTTGACACTTAGCTGCTTACTATGTCTATTTATAGTAAAAGACTAGCCAAGTATAGGCCTTTTCATTACTGGGGAAGGTCAGGACTGGCTCTCCCTGTTGTCATGCAAAAGAAAGAAACAAAAGCAAAACCTTCAAGCGGGCAAGACATAAAAGATAAAGTCTTCGCTCTAAGTATCGGCTATGACTGGATAAGGTTTTTTTGCAAAAACATATTTACTTTCTTAGCTTTGTTTACTGGCTTGGTGTTTTTCTTATTTGCTAGAATAGAGTCACGCATAGACAAGATGGAAGCCAGTACAAAGCAAGACATACAAAAGCTGGAAGTAGACATAAAAGAAATAAGGACGCTACTTTTACAGCTTATACAAAAGCAAACACGTACTAGCCAAAAGTAAGAGACTACAAGCCCGCA
>CBDETG010000039.1:0-16595 GCA_965242745.1 Leptonemataceae bacterium | reverse complement strand
TGCAGCCTGCCATGGCGGTGAATTTTTCTATTTGCTTGTAACTTGTCAGAGGCATGATGCCAGGCGCTATGGGGAGGTCTATCATAAGCGCCCTGCAGCGCTCTATGAAACGAAAATAGTGCTCATTGATAAAAAAAAGCTGCGTAATTAAGAAATTCGCCCCAGCATCTACCTTGCGCTTTAGGTTGTCCAAGTCTTTTTCGGGGCTCTCTGCTTCTACATGCGTTTCGGGATAGGCAGCCGCTCCTATAGAAAAGGGATACTCTAAGCTGCGTATGTAGCTGATCAATTCGTTAGCATAGCGAAAGCCGCCGGGCTTCCATTGGTAATCAGGGCTTGCCTTAGGCACATCTCCCCGCAGAGCCATAATGTTACGTATCCCTGCCCGTGCCAGCTCCCTTAAATGCGCTTCTACGTCCTTAGGCTCCATCCCAATGCTTGTGTAGTGCGCCATAGTCCTTAGCTTATAGCGGCTCTGGATTTCGCAGGACCATTCCTTCGTCTTGCCCCGGGTAGAGCCCCCTGCCCCGCAGGTAATAGAAACAAAATCAGGCTTTAGGGGAGCAAGCTTGCTGATAGTATCGTAGAGTCTCTCCTCCCCAGCTTTGTCTTTAGGAGGAAAAAACTCAAAGGAAAAGACAGGCCTGCGGCCACAAGCCCCTTTGTAGACATCAGCAATGTATAGACTCATCCTGCCCTAGCCTCTACAAACCTAAGGAATGAGCAGCTAAGCCAAGCAAAGCAAAGCCCGGACTCTCCCCCTTCCTTTAGACAAACTGCCTAAGCTGCGGGCAAAGACTGTGCCCGGCTCATAAGCCTTAAGATCAAGGGCTTCTGCAAAGCCTGATTCCATAGAACTAACCAAAAGCTGACCCGCATTTAAGGGGCGCCGCTCTGCATAAACCTGTACCTCAACAATTCCACTAATCGCTACAAGGACTTTATCTGTGAAAATAGGAGGCGCAAAAGGACCCTGCGCCGGCGCTTCACCTTGGGGCAGAAGCTCTGCCGGGCTATCTAAGATGATCCCCGCCTGCTCTCTCTTTACAACCACGCCCAAAACCGACTTGCTATGAGATTCACGAGCCCTGTGTACCCTATCCCCATTTTTCGTTATACAAAGCAAATCCCCCGGCCTCAAATCTTCCTTCTCCCCTAAGAAGAAGTAAGAAGCTATACAGCGCATGCCTTGGGATAGGCAAATCGTGTTATTAAAACGGGACAGACCCTGAGTAAGAAGGGCTAAGGAAGAAGAAGCTAAGTTGCGATCCTTAATTCTCCCCCCCGCAACCAGACTATAATTCTGCTCAGATATGAAAACTCCGGCTGCATTCTTCTGTGCGGCGGCAACAAGCCCTGTCCCCTTCCCCATGCCGAAGGCTAGGACTCCAGTGCCGGGTGAAGCTCCTAAAAGCCCCTCCTTGTGGCCCTGCCCTACAATAGCAGCCCCCCCCCCCTCATTGACAGAATAAATAGGAGCATGGCCCTTAGGAGCTTTGGCAATGCCTTGGAAGCCTTTTCCTTGTTTGGCAGAGATTTGCAATGCGCCTTCATGAGAACTAAGATCATGTTTCAAAGGGGCGTAGTCATGCTTATGGGGCAGAGCTTTACGCGCATCGTGCAGGCGGGGATCATGAGCTTGTACGGCGCGCTGCTCCAAATTGCTTCCGGGAGCTGCAAGCTGTACAATACCTGCCTGTTTTTCTGTAGCTGGCTGTACGCGTATATCGTTACTTTGCAGGACTTTGCCTGCCTGCCTTTCCCCGTCACGAGCCAGCTCTACTATGCCTGGGCGGGCTGTGCTAGCCTTCTGAAAGCGGGGATCGTTTGCCTGAACTGCCGCTTCCGGAGCCGCTTCATTATGACGAGCAAAACGAAGCAGCCCTGCTCTCTCCACAGTCGCCTGAGTCAGACGCAGGTCATTGCCCTGCACTACTCTATTGGGACTAGCCTCCCCGCTCTGGGCCAATGTCACAAGGCCCGCCTGCCTCGTGCTTGCGTTTTGCAGGCGTTTATCATTTGCCTGTACTACCGAGTTTGGATGGCTCTCCCCATCGCGGGCCAACTGTACCAAGCCCGCTTTATCTGTACTTGCAGGCTTAAGACGGCTGTCATCAGACTGCACAACGTGCGCTGTGCGAACCTCCTCGTTGCGCGCCAAACGCACGATCCCGGCCATATCTTCTGTCGCATATTTGAGGCGCTTGTCATTGCCTTGGACTGCTACTCTGGGATTACTTTCTCCGTCCGCAGCTAATTCTACGATGCCTTCACTTTCACAACTTGCGCTGTGAAGTCTCTTATCATTTGCCTGCACAGCAAGCCCTTCCTTATATTCCCCATCTGCTGCAAGGCGCACAAGACCTGAGCGCAAGGTAGACGCAAGTATAGGCACTCCTTGAGCTGCGTTTGCGCTTAGAATTTCTGCATGCGCATAAATTTCTATCTCTATAAGCTGCGACATATATTTGGCCTCACGAGTGCGAGCCCCCTCCAGTATAAGAAAGCGCATGTATCGAGCGTTTACAGGCAGAAAGCGCCATTTATACCAGCAGGCAGGTTCTGCTAAAAAAGACCTCTCCTCAAAAAGCAGGTGCCAGCTGATGTTGTCATCACTATAGAAGAGTTGAAACGAAAGCGGGAAAAACGTGTCGGGATCATCCTTGGATAAAGCCCTCAATTCGGCAATGCGATTTACAGAGCCTAAATCCATTTCTATGTACTCTCTCTCCAAATGTGCCCTCGGTGCTGTGGACCAGCCATACTCAGGACGGCGGTCAATGATGTTATCCTTAACCCACAAGCGGTCAAGCTCACTAGAAACCTTTAAGTTAGCTGCGCCGGCTATAGAGATTTGTACCTCACCAAAGGCTATGAAATACTTGGAGTTCAGGTTCTTTTTATCTGCTAAAAAGACAAACTTAAGATAACGCGCGCAGCTAAGTGGAAAATTCCAAACAGCCTTTTTGTGAGGACCGGGCTTGTAGGCCGCCTCGTGTACCAGGGGTTCCCAGACCTGTCCGTCCAATGATATTTCAAAACGCAGCTTGCTAGGGAAAAAAGAGCTGTATTCCTTGTGCAAATCTATAGAGATACAATTAAAGTGCGAGATGCTGTCAAAAGCCGCAACGCATGATATTAGGAGCGGCGCTTCCAGCTCCTCGCTGTGCCAACTTATGACTTTGCCCGGCGCCTCTTCACTATGGCCAAGTGAAGACCAGCTGCTTATACGTAAACGTTGGGGATGAGAAATACAAATTACTTCTTTCATTTTTTGCCCTCTAGTCAGTCAGCTCAGCCTTGTTCAAAACTTCTTATCATCAGAGCGGGAGTCAATGCTGCGCATAAAGATGTTTTTCTCGAAGTCCTCAGAAGACCTTACAATATGCTCAGGCGGCTTAAACGAAACCCTGGGACACACTTGCTGTAAAAGCATCTTCAGATGTTCTGTTAGAGAGTCCTCAAATATAAGCAAATCACCTGTCTCCTTTTGGAAAGCATGGCATACCATGTCCAAACTCATAGGAGAGATTTCTCTGGCAAGAGCTCTTTTTATCTCAGACCAAGTTCTCTTTCTTTTTTCCTGTCCCGATGAAGAGCGGTTTAATATTTGTTCTACGTTGTGCAAGGAAGGGTACAAAGACCCCAGACGACATTCGGAACATGCCAAGCGCACTGCCTCTGCGCCAAAGCGGTGTTTCAGGGAGTCCCATTTGGCTTTCTCTTCATTGTCCTTGTCTCCCCTCTCCCCTGTCTCTGGTGGGTTTTTTATTTCCGTGTTTGGTTGATTCTTTATAGATATATGAATTTGGTTGTACTGAGATGTATTTTCAGCACCCCCTGAGGGTGCGTTTCTGCCACCCTCAGGGGGTGCTGAGCCTATCCCCCTGAGGGTGTGGGAACTATCCCCCTGAGGGTGCGCTGTGAAGTCGGCGCGGAACTGGTAGTACGTGTTTGCTCGACCTGTTCCCCTGCATAAGGTTACTAAGCCCTTTTGCTCTAATTCATTCCGGGCTTTTCGCAGGCTTGCTTTATGCTTAAATCCCGTCAGTTCTAATAAAGTTTTTGTCCCTGGATAAACTGGCTTGAAATTGCCATCAGAGAAACTGAGTAAGACAGGATACAAAGTCCGTGCTCCCGGTGAAAGCCTAGCCCAGACATGACTACGTATAATATGTGTAACAAACTTAAAATACGGCAGATTTCCTACTGACATTTCGGTACCTCCTATGATGAAAAAAAATCTTTTTTTTCTTGACGCCACAGGAGATAGGTGTATATGTGTACCTTATAGTCAATTTATCCCTTGTGGAATCTGGGCGCCTTGTGTATTGTATATAAGGCGCCCTATTTTTGATATTGGAAAATTTTATGCTTAACAATAAACATAAAAAGGGGCTTGCTGTTTGTAAGATGGCCCAAGGTTTTAGGTAATACTTTCTTTGCTTTGCTATGTTATAGGCGTCTAAGGCTGGGATGCTTATAGTCATAAGCCTGCTCATATATGTATGTGTTTGCTTTGAGTCCATTTTCACTTCGTACTATCGCTTTCTCAATGAAAATGATAGTGCTTCCCTATTTCTGAACTGTTCGACTTCACTTTCATAACTTAAGCGACACAGTTATGTTGTAGTTTTCTACCTCCAAATTGCTTGACTTCACTTCCACACTTAAGCGATGGAAGATATGATGTATCCCGGCATTCCGAGCCCTTGCTCTTGATTTTACAAAAAGCTTGTACCAAAGTCAACGTATTATGTCACATATCTGGAGGCAAGTGTAATTTTTTATATTTTTTTAAACGCTGCTATTTACTGTAGTGGTTCGTAAAAATCTTGTCTGTTTGCAAGACACAAATATGCCGTCTTTTATATAGCAATCATAAGCTAAGTTAAATATAGAGCTGTGCCATGATGATGGTATAATGGAGCTTTTTATGAGCTAGAAAGTATGCTGGAGTTGTTTAGCAAGCGCTTGTGCTTGTTCTTTGCTGGCACATTGTATTGTGATGATATTTCCGAGTACTTCTATTTGTAGTTGTGATTTTAGTGGTGTTGCGTGCGGTGCAGCTTTTATTGCTTTTTTGGCTTTGCTTACTTTCTTAGATTGATTGAATTGGCGTGCTGCGCGCACCGTTTGTATTGTGCCTTTACGGTATAAACTTAAAAAAGCTTCTATATTGCCGGTTTTGTAGGCTTGTACTGCTTGTATGAGCATATTGCGTTGCTGCATTCCCAGATTTTGGCATCTTTCCAGGATATCCGGCGGTAGTAAGGCAATTCCGAGTATTTCTGTGATATAATTACGCGACTTAGCGACTAGCTCAGCTAATTGGGCATCGCTGAGGCGTTCTTGCTGCTTTAAGCGCTGTAGAGCTGCGGCTTCTTCGTGCGGCTTCAGGTTTTCTCTTTGCAGGTTTTCAATAATAGCAATACGCCAGTAATCTGCTTCTTTTCTGGAAATGATGCGGCATTCCATTTGCTCCCATCCTAGGCTTGCTGCGGCATGATAGCGTCGTTCCCCTGCGATAATGCGGTAGAAGTCTCCTTCTTTTTTCACTATGATGGGAGAAAGCAGGCCGTCTGTTTTCAGGCTTTGCGCAAGCTCTTCTACGCTTGCTTTTCTGTCCTGGCGCGGCTGATCTTTAGAGGCTCTCAAACGGCTCAGGCGCAAGGGAGTGATGGCGCCGTCTAGCTTTTGTGCTTGGTAAATATCTGCGAGTGTTCCTAATCTCTTAGTTTTCGAGCTCATGCAAGGCCTCCTCTACAAAGGCTTGGTATTCTTTTGCTTGCCTGGCATTAGGGGCGTAATCATAAATGCACTGCTTAGCTAGATGGCTTTCTCCGACAGCTACTCCTTCACTGATCGTACTCTGGAAGACAGGGAAAAACTGAGAAATGACAGGTAATATCGTTTTGTTCAAAACGGTTTTAGGCTTGAGGCGTGTTACCAAGGCTCCCATGATCTCTAAATGGGGGTTGATCCGTCTTTTGATGGAGTTGATGGTGTTTTGCAGGCCGCGCATGCCGTCTACGGAGAATTTCTCTGCCTGTGCGGGGATAATGATATGCGTTGCTGTGACAAGCGCATTTACAGTAAAGAGGGACAAGGCTGGCGGGCAGTCGATGACCACGATTTCAAAGGCATGTGTTTCTTGTAAGGCGTCACGCAGGCTGTAGGGAGCATCTACGTTGGATGATGCTGCCTCGAGTTCTGCCAGGCTGATATGAGAAGGGGCAAGGCTGAGTTGCGGGCAATTTGTTTGGACTAAAATAGAATCCAGTGAGGTTTTTTCTAAAAGCACTTCCAATATGGATGTTTTAATATTATGGGTATCCTTGAAAAGACCAGTGGCATTTGCTTGCGGGTCCATATCTATAAGCAGTACATTCTTCCCTTTCTTAGCGGCCCCAAAGGCCAAATTGATAGCTGTAGTAGTCTTGCCCTCCCCTCCCTTTTGATTGGCGATGGCAATCACGTGTATGGGCTTTGTAAGGACAGACACTCTGGGACATGCTTATAGGAGAGCAGACTATTTGTAAAGGAAATTTTATTAATCTGGAAAAATTTCTAAAACTATAGCATCGCGCCTGCTGGGAGCTAAGCGCTCTGCTGTGAATAGGGACGGCCCTTTTGTGCTGTAGTCGAACGTTCGACTATGCGCTGAGCCTGGGAGTAGGACGCAGGATGGGACTGCTGTGAAACTATTCCCTGCTCTATGCGTCTTATTTAAGCGCCACTTTTGCGAGGGCGCCCTCTCCTGCGTATGTTTTGCAGAAGATCTTCCTCTGTGATGCTTTGCAAGCGCTCTCGCAATATGCGTTTTGTCGGCGGTGCGATGTCATAACGCCCATTGGAGAAGTTCTGCAAATATGCAGAAGATATAATATGATCTAAGGCCCGGGCAATAGCGGGGAAGGAATAAGTGATCTTGTACATTTTAAGAATTTGCTCACGCAATATCTGATCTTCTGTACGGCGCTCTGCCTTCTCTCGAACTATGCCAGCCGGACCTGTATTTTTTTCCACAAAATATGCTGAATGTAATGTATCCATACTCTTAATATATGAAAAAACTTTCTAATGTGCAATAAAAATATCTTAAAATGCGTCAATTCTCAAAAAAAATTGCCTTCTTCTAAAATGCCAGCATAGAGCCCTTCTCTTAGAACAGCATGGTCGGATGTCCGACTTAGAGCGGCGGGAAATAGCTTGATAAGCGCTGTTATTGTGCCGAAATATATTAGGCGCAGGGAGGCTTTGGCGGGCTATGATGCAGGGAGTCTTGTTTCGAGCAGCTTCCTTCGTCTCCTATATTCTTTAAGTTGTGGCAGATTCCTGGCTACATAGTTTCATAGCTCATTTGGCAGACTTACGCGCGCAGGAAAGCCCTTTATCTTTTTTGGCGCGCCGTGCGTCCTGTATGTTGTTTCAAAGGGAAGGGGGTGTTTTTAGTCTTTTGGAAAAAGGCTCCTACGCAGACCCTGATTTTCGTTACGCTTTTTTAAGTCAAAAACCGGAGCTCTTATTGCCTCTGCTGGAGAAAGCCTGTGGGCAGTTGCCTGCAGCAGAGGCGAGTCGTAAGGATTGCAGTCTATGGGCTGCGGTGGATCAGATACCAGAGCCCTTACACCTATTGCTGGCAGAGCTGCCTTCAGCTGTGCAGGATGCCGGGCCTTTGTTGCGCTTGCTGCTCAATATGGAATTGGCTTTCAGGGGTGTCCGCGGCCGCTTGGAGCGCGCTCCTGCTGCCTATGCTAAGGTGGATTTGCCTGTGTGGCTGCAAGATGTGCTCCCTGCTCTTTTAGAAAAAAAATCCCCGATGCTTGTTATCGCTGAGGCCGGTTCTGGGAAGGAGGAGCTGGTGCAGGCCTTCTTAAAAGCAAAATATCATAGTCTGGATGCTGCTGTTTTTTTCCACCCGGGCCGCCTTTCACAGGCTGTGCAGCTGCGGGAGCTTTTTGGAGACCCTGCAGGCGCGCGCTTAGGCGGGCTTAGTCCGGGGATTCCCATTACGCACCGGCGGGAGCCTGTGGTCGTTGTGCAAGAAGCTGGCGATTTGGACCCTTTGGCGCAGCTGCGCTTGCTAGCCTTCTTTACTGCCTGCCAGGGGGAGCAGAAGCTTTGGATTTTTGAAACTTCACGCGACCTTAGGGCGATGGTGCGGGCAGAGCGTTTTCTTCATGCTCTATGCGAGCTTCTATGGAATAATGCTATTACCCTGCCTCCCTTACGAGCATGTCGTGAGCGCCTAACAGAAGAGATTGATAGACTTATGTCTTTGTTCCAAGAATGTTATCGGCGGGCTGTATCATTATCAGAGGAGGCGCGTCAGGCGCTTTCTGTGTACCATTGGCCGGGTAACTGGCGGGAGCTGCGAAATAGTCTCGAGTCGGCCTTTCTCATGGCGCATGATAATAATATTACAAAAAGCGATTTGCGCCTAGGCCATTGGTCTGCTCCAGAGGATTGGGATGACCTGAATTTACGTAAACATTCTGAGGCCTTGGAAAGAAATTTATTATTACGAGCCTACGCTTTGCATGCGGGCAATCAGGTGCAGATGGCGCGTGCTTTGGGGATCTCACGCGGCTCTCTTCAATATAAGCTGGGGAAATATCGTTTTAATTGATGCGCCTTTTGCAAAGCGATGAGAAGGAGGCATACTATGTTCTATTAATAGCGGATGCAATTTTTTTTCAAAATGCTAAAAAAAACTTGCGTTTTTTGCGTCTGCTTTATGAAATTGTCCCAGAATGCTGTGCCCTAAGTAGGGCAGCGGGATGATATACCATATGTTTTGGCAGGCCTTATTTATAGTATGTGCGGAGTTATGCGCCGCTTCCGGAGAGCCTTCCATTTCCAGACCAAGTCCTGTTTTAGAAAAGGCAGCGCCGAAAGAGGCGCATAAAAGCGAGGCTGCTTTGTCTGTTTTTGCAGCAAAGCCTTACAGCGGCGGCTCTCAGGTATTGGCAATAGGCAAGGGGCAGGAGGCCTTTGCCAGCGCTCGTAGCTCTGATCTTGGGAGGGCAGGGGGTGGTTCTTATTGCAGGGCATCTGCTTAGGCCTGCCTTCTTTTGTGAAAAAGGCTTAAAAAACACCTGCAAAGCGCCTTCTTCTGTTCGAGGCCCTCCTGCAGGGGGCGCCTATGGCCCTTTTGCTAGCTTCCATCCCTTTTTGCGGCATTCTCACTTGTTTTATGCCTTATTGCCGTCGCCTTCGTTGTATTCTGTGCTGCGCATTGCCAGCCTAGAAATACTACTGGCAGTATTGCAGGGAGATGCTCTCTTGTATGAGCAAGGCCAGCGCATAGAAGGGGAGGGGAGGGGCTTTTGTTGCCGTCTCTTGCGCTCGGCATCTCTCTGAGCTTAGCTTGCCCCTTTGCAAGCAGGCAGGGCAGGGGGCTAATGCCTCAAGCTGTATCCTGAGCTTAGATGCGCGGACTTATTCCCATCATAATACAAAGCAGGGGAGGGCAGCAGTTTCTTTTTCTTCACACATAGGCAGGGGCTAGGAGTCTGTTGAACAAGCGCAAAGCCTAACTACAAACTGCGCCGAATCGCTGCATAAACGCAATCTATGCGCTGCTTTTGAAGTTTTTCAACAGACTCCTAGCCTCATCCCAAAAATAAGCTAAGCTCGACGAAGTTCCGCCCAGGCTAGAACTTAGGTACTTGCACTCCCTTGCTTGTACGATGTGCCCTTGCCTTGTGAATGAAAGCAAGAAGTTTTGCAATGTGTAATATAAGCTTATACGCTAAGCTATGCGCTGCTTCAAGCTTGCAAAAGCGCATTTTGCTAAAATTTGTTTGAAGCCCGCCCTATACCTGAGCCTATGGCTTTTTAAGAATGTGCTGTGATAGCGGGGAGGCGTCCCTTGAAAATGCAGGCTCTTAGTACGGGCGCATGGGCGGGCTGTTGTTTTTTTCTATTTTCTTTAATCTTGCTTGCTTATTTGATTGCGCTCCAGCTAAGACTTCACGCCCAAAGCAAATACCTAAGCTTTCATAGAGGGCAATGTCTGCCATGTCTACATAACGTTGTTGTATTGCTTCTTTGCAATCCATGTACGTCAGCTTAGCTGCTCTATAGGATACGACAGTGACGCCAAAGATTTCTTCTTCCAATAAGGCCAGAGCCCCGGCGCCGGCTTCCATGCCAAAGCTAATATCCAGCGCTGAGCTTGTGCCGCACCTAACCAAGTGGCTGGGACGTATTTCTCGCACCTCCGGGATTTCGTGTAGTCCAGCTACATATTGCTTGGTATCTTGCATGAATGTTTTTATAGATGGGTCTTTTTTGAGTCTTGCTTCTATCTCTCTTGCAACATACTTGCCTGCCCCGATCAGTGGATAATGGCCAAAGGCATCTGGCGCTGCATTTTTATCTACGATTTGCGAACCTGAGGCGTCTTTGAGTCCTTCGGCTACTACGATCAAAACCATGCCTGCATGGTTATCACTCTTTTGTATTCTTTCTTTCAGTAAGGAGCTTGCTCTCTTGTACACTACATCAAAGTCTACTTGCACCTCGGGAATAAGAATGATATCAGCTTCAGCTCCAATGCCTCCACGAAAAGCAGTATGGCCGGCATAGCGCCCAAAAACTTCCATAACCATGATGCGGTTGTGTGTTTGGCCAGTAGTGCGTAAGTCACGAGCAAAAGCAGCAATCCTGTTAATGGTACTGTCAGCCCCTACGCTATAGGGCGCCAGATCAAGGTCCATAGTCTTGGGAATATGGACACAGCGTATTCCTTGCTCCATAAGCTCCACAACTACGCTCCCTGTATCATCTCCGCCAGCGATCATAAGAGCATCAATCTGAAACTTTGCCAGCCCTTCCTGAATTTGTTTGTATTTGTCCTTGTTTTGGATTTTAGAGATTTTTACGCGTGAATTTCCTGCTTCACTGCCTGCTAAATAGATAGGGAAGGTGTTATGAGTAATACGTTTTTCGTCTAGTAATGGTAAAGCTGAAAAGCGCCTTAGATTATACAAGCCTGCATAACCGTTGGGTATTAAATAACAATCTATGGAACTATTGTGAGCCGCTTTGGCTGCTCCTTTGATAAAGGCGTTAAGTCCCCCACAGTCTCCGCCTGAGCTTAGAAGAGCTATCTTTGATAAAGGCATGTTTTGTCTTTCGACAAAGTAAGGCTTTGTATTAAGTAGCAACTTGTAAATTACGGACCTGCCCAAGATATAATGCCAATATATTGGCATTATATCTTGTGTAATGCCCAAAAACAAGCATTTATATTTTGGCATGTCTATATGTGGGCGTCAAGTCTCTGTGCAGTTATTAGCTTGGCATGTCCCAATTGTGCGGGATGCTCTTGCAAAGGCCCTGTGCTTCTGGAGCTTGTAATGAACGCAGGTCCATGTTATGAGGCTGTGTATTCTTAAAAACGCGTGTTGTAGCTTGAAGGAAGAAGAGGAATGTGTAAGACTGATACAGTATTGTAATATATGGGGCCATTACCGTGCTTTAGGGCACTGTTATTGTACAGAGCGTCGCATAGAGGAGAGCGAAAAGGGCAGGGGCCAATTTTTTAACACTTGGCATAGATAGGACGCAAGCAAGTAATTATATGTGCAAGCTGTTGCAAGCGCTCAGGTGCGAAGTCCAGCTACCCTGCCTAGAGGCTATAAATCGCGCACAGACACTGCTAAAATGTCATAGACATGTCGGACAAGCAGAGCCATGACAAAATGCCAGCCCTCTAGGTCCTTTCACAAGAGCCTGAAGGGCAGGGCAATGGCAAATTTGTATAGATTCCACCTTCTAGCTTGGCCAAGCGCCATTATATGCTTAATAAAAATCAATACATTTATGAGAAGGGCAGGGTTTATACTATTTTTAAGCAGATATTAGATGTCTGATAAATATATGCTTAAAAATAAGCATATATTTATCCAATAGCAGATATTGCTTATTATTAGGCAGAAATAAGGCGCGCATGTCTCGAGTAGGGCCTCAGCATTGTAGTATTATTTTGCTTTCCTATTCGGGCACGCAGGAGACAAACGCCTGCCTTCATGGCAGCCAAATGGCGACACCTGTGTCGCAAGAGCCTACTTTTGAGACCGGCTCTTAGTATAACATATATAGATTAATAATAGATATATAATATATTTATTATTAATCTATATATATGTATAAAAAACATTATATTATATGATTAAAAATAATCAGTAAATATGTATGAAAAAAGTATTATAAAACCAATCATAAAGGAGAAACTGCTAGTGCTAGTACAACCTTTGTAGGCAGACCAAGCTTCGATGATGGCATAATGCAAGCGGTGGCGTTTAGAATGGCGTTGTTGTAATATTATGAAGCCTTGGTAATAGGCGGCCTTAGTTTCGATGACAGGTATGCGTTTATGGTAATTGCGGCGTCTGAATGCCGCATTATGTCGTGTTAGCGCTGCTACCAGTGCCTATGGGTTTATGAAATAAAAAAAGTCTTATCCATTTCGGTAGTATTGCCGATGATCTTTCTAAAGCTTGAAGGTCTTGTATAGAGAGGCTTGTCTTATATTGGATGCTGATAGGGAAAAGAGAGAATTTATGCTTGTCTTACAGAGCTGGTATTGCAAGTTGGCATGGAATGTATGCAAGAGCCGTCACAAACTCTTGAGGCCTTGAGCATGTATTTACTACTAAATAAAGAAAGGAGAAGAAGCTAATGAGTAAATGTCTTAGGATACTATATGCAGCCACACTGCCTTTTGCGCTTGTCTTGTTTTTGCTCTTGCTAAGTTCGTGTCAAGCAAAGAAGGTCTACTTTGTCAATATTCAGGAAGGTGCAGAGCTCACGAGTCCCTTTAAGGTGAAAATGGGAGCGCAGGGCTTAGATATTCTTCCAGCAGGTCCTGTCAAAAAAAATAGCGGCCATCACCATATTTTGATCAATCGCGGTCCTATTCCTAAAGGGAAGCTTATCCCTACAGATGAAAACCATCTCCATTTTGGCGCAGGACAGATAGAAACAATGATGGAGCTTGCGCCTGGCGAATATAAATTGACCTTGCAGTTTGCAGATGGGGTTCACCGTTCTTATGGGCCTGAGTTGTCCAGCTCTGTTCATATCAAAGTTGTGAAGTAGTTTGGCTTGCAGTCATAAACGACCTTCCTTTGCTTGCAAATAGGCGGGGGGGCTTGGGCTATGCCAATCCATACGAAGCTAAGCGTGAATCTCAACAAAGTGGCTCTTTTGCGGAATGCTCGCAAAGGCAACACTCCTGCTGTGCTGCAGGCTGCGCGTCTTGGCTTGGAAGCGGGGGCGCATGGCATTACCGTGCATCCTCGCCCTGATCAAAGACATATACGCTTTGCAGATGTGCGGGAGCTTGCTCGTGTATTGCGTCATGAATATCCACATGCAGAGTTCAATATAGAAGGTAATCCCTTTGAAAGGGAAGGGTGCTATATGGAAATGGTGGAGGAACTGCGCCCTAATCAGTGTACTCTTGTCCCAGATGCTGCAGAGCAGCAAACTTCAGACCATGGATGGGACTTGCTTCATGATAGAGAGCAACTTCTGCCTATTATTAAGCAGATAAAAAAAGCGGGGCTAAGAGTAAGCCTCTTTGTAGACCCTGAAGCCGAAGCGATAGCCCAATTAGCTTCCTATGAGGTCAAAGCAGACCGCGTGGAGCTATATACGGAGAGCTACGCTAAAGCTTACGCAGGGCCTAAGCAAGAGCAAGTCTTAGAATCCTATATAAGGAGCGCTCAGGCAGCCCATGCACTTGGTTTAGGAGTGAATGCGGGGCATGATCTCAATCAGAGTAATCTCGGCGCCTTTCTCAGGAGAATGCCGCAAGTCCTTGAGGTTTCTATAGGCCATGCATTGATTGCAGATGCGCTTTTTATAGGCTTAAAAGCAAGCACAAAGGCATATCTAGATATTATTCGTTCTGCTGTTCCTGCGGCGCCAAGACGCCCCGGCCACTCATAGGCATTGGTCTGGCGCGGGCGCACGCAGTCAGCACAGCCCCCCGCCGCGGGCCACAAACGCCGCTTACTCCAACCCCCGCCTGCCTGTCAATCCTACAGCGGCCCAGTACTCAAGCGCCACGGCAAGGCATAGGCATTGGTCTGGCGCGGGCGACATCCTTGTCTTAGCGCCAGACTCTCGCACATCCTGTGCTCGTGACGCAATGCCTATGCCTTGCGCTGGATTGTTCTGGTATGTACAAGCAACAGAGGACCGCCCCAACGCGACATAATCCTGCGCCGAGACTCCATTTATTACAACCACGCCCTGTCAGCGCTATAACGTCCCTGAGTACAAACGCCGCATATAACTACAAGGCCCTAGTCAGCAGAGCTAACGCGACATAATGCGGCGCCGAGACTCCGCATATCACAACACCGCCCCAGTCATCAAAACCAAAGCTGCCTATTCCAATCGCTGCTTATCTCACCGGACGCCCGCACGTCAGCAGAGCCCCCGCCGCGGGCCACAAACGCCGCTTACTCCAACCCCCGCCTGCCTGTCAATCCTACAGCGGCCCAGTACTCAAGCGCCACGGCAAGGCATAGGCATTGGTCTGGCGCAAACGACACGGCAAGGCATAGGCATTGGTCTGGCGCGGGCGGCCTCCCTGCCTTAGCGCCAGACTCTCGCACCTCGTGTGCTCGTGACGCAATGCCTATGCCTTGCACTGGATTGTTCTGGTATGCACAGCTCCAGAAAAAGCCATATCTGTTTTGTCAGCCCTGCTTTTGCGCCAGACTCTCGCACATCCTGTGCTCGTGACGCAATGCCTATGCCTTGCGCTGGATTGTTCTGGTATGTACAAGCAACAGAGGACCGCCCCAACGCGACATAATCCTGCGCCGAGACTCCATTTATTACAACCACGCCCTGTCAGCGCTATAACGCCCCTGAGTACAAACGCCGCATATAACTACAAGGCCCTAGTCAGCAGAGCTAACGCGACATAATGCGGCGCCGAGACTCCGCATATCACAACACCGCCCCAGTCATCAAAACCAAAGCTGCCTATTCCAATCGCTGCTTATCTCACCGGACGCCCGCACGTCAGCACAGCCCCCCGCCGCGGGCCACATACGCCGCCTACTCCTGCGCCCGCGGCCAGGCCTCTAAAACATCGCCGCAGTCGGGCATATTCTCCTCGCCCTGATCTTCCAGCGGGTCGTTGTTTGTGATGGTCTCGCAGACGTCGATGGTGGTGGAGGCGGTGGGATTCTCTGTTGTGGGATTAGCTGGATCGTAGTCAAAATACAGCAGGCGGGGATAGGCGCTGGCAGCAAAGAGCCAGCGCGTGGCAAGCCAGGTAGTATTGTACGCGGTGGAGACCTGCACCTCAGCAGTAGTTCCGCCGACGATGCCAGTCAGGTTGCCTGCCGTAACGTCGCTGGGGACGCGGCCTGCGGTCGTTGTGAAGCCTGCGGCTGTTGTATCAAAGCGATTGTTGGCGATGATGGCATTCAGCTGCATCTCAGTGCCGTACCAGATCTGACCAATAAAGCCAACGTTATCACCGCTGCTCTGGCTCGCCTGGCCAAGGGCCAGTCCATTATAGACCTCGCTTTGGTTACTGCTCACCTCGCCAAAAGCGCGTCCAATGAGAAGACCAACTCTGTCAGTGCCATCGCCGGCAGCGCAGCTTGCCGTAAGCACGCCATCGCAGACTTCCCCAAGGCTAAGGGAGTCGCGCACAATGCCCTTTGCCACATAGCCCACCAGGCCACCCATATAATCGCCTTGAGCCCTGCCATCAGAGACATTGCCGCTGGCCCTGCTGCCTATGATCTGAGAGTTATCACCAAACTGCCCCAGCTGCCCCACCAGGCCGCCCATAGCATCACCGCTATCTCCGCCATCAGAGACATTGCCGCTGGCCCAGCTGCCTACAATCCGGCTGCCATTATCTACAGTGCCCACAAGGCCGCCCATAATATCAGCGCCATCCCCGCCGCCTGAGACATTGCCGCTGGCACTGCTGGCGATGATCTCAGAGCCGTTATCTGCAAGGCCCACCAGGCCGCCCATATTATCATTTACAGCCCCGCCATCTGAGACATTGGCGCTGGCGCTGCTGGCGATGATCTGAGAGCCGTCATCTGCAGTGCCCACCAGGCCGCCTATGCTTAAAACGAAGTTACTGCCGCTATCGCCCCCCTGGATGGCACCGCCTTCCACATGCGCATTGCTGAGCGCTGCGCCGTTTGCTATGCCGCAAAGGGCGCCCACGCTCCGCCGTCCCTGGATCGTGGGCGTGCTGAGGGTGAGGTTCCTCAGGCTTGCGCCTGTGCCGCAGGCAGCAAAGAGGCCGGCGTCGTTTGTGTGATCGGCTACGGCTGGCCGGCCTGTTATGTCAATGTTTAGGCTGCTGATGCTGTGGCCGTTGCCCTCCAGCTGTCCCGTGAAGCGGGAGCCGTCTTGGTCGCTGCCTATGGGATCGAAGTTGCCCGCCGTGGCGCCGTTTAGGTCGATGGGGCTGCCATCGCCGTCATCACTGAAGTCAATGTCAGCGACAAGCTCGTAGCCGCAGAGGAAGACGCTGGAGCCTGCGCTCGTTTCATCGGGCAGTTGGCGGTAGCTTCATCAGGCGC
>CBDETG010000038.1:0-10227 GCA_965242745.1 Leptonemataceae bacterium | reverse complement strand
AAAAACCCCTGCGCACAAGCGACATAATCCTGCGCCGAGACGCCATTTATTACGAGACCGCCGCTGTCAGCAAAACCAACGTCCCAGTACTCAAGCGCCGCCTACTTCCAACGCCCGGCGCTGTCAGCACAACCCCCCGCCGCGGGCCACAAACGCCGCCTACTTCCATCCCCGCCCCCCGTCAGCAAAGCCCCTGTACTAACACGACATAATGCGGCGCCCAGACTCCGCCTACTACAACCCCGCCCCCCGTCAGCAGAGCCCCCCGCCCGCAGTCAGCAAAGCCACGCCTTATTATCACAACAACGCCCAGACTCCCCCTAATTCCATCCCCGGCGCAGTCATCAGAAACCCCCGCCGCGGGCCACAAGCGCCGCCTATTACAACAAAGCCCGCCTGTTTTTACCTGTATTATGTCGCGTTGCGCCCAGACTCCGCTTATGACTACAACGCCCCCGTCAGTACTTCCACACCCCCGGGCCTCAGCCCCCCTGATAACTTATTCCTATCCCCGCCACAGTCAGCAGAGCTAACGCGACATAATGCGGCGGCCAAACGCCGCTTACTACAAGACCCGCCGCAGTTAGCAGAAACCCACGCCACATTATTACAACAACGCTGCGCCCCCGCCCTAATGCGACATAATGCGGCGCCCAGACTCCGCATATCACCATCCCCGCCCCAGTCATATGCAACCGTACGCCGCATATTCCAAACTCCCCATACTACAAAAAAAGCGCGCCTTAGAATCATGGCAAAGCGTGCATCGCACGCTTTGCTTCCATAAACGTTGCTTATTCCGCCGGCTCCCTCGGAAACGCGCTCAGCTTGTCGCCGCAATCGGGCTTTAGCGGGCTGCCTTGGTCCACTTCGGGATCGTTGGGGGTGATGTCTTCGCAGATGTCGATGGAGATGGCGGCAGTTCCGCTGTCGCCGTCGTGGTCCCAATCGTAGTCGTAGTAGCGGGGCTCGGGATAGGAGGAGGCGTCCTTGAAATACCAGCGATTTGTATCCCAGCCGACATAAGCGGCCGTGCCGGAATCCGTAGTGGCGGGGGCCGTGACCTGCAGCTGCGTCGTTGTGCGAGAACGAATGCCGGTTAGATCGCTGTTCATGACCTGCTGGGCATCCGTCGCGGGATTGTCATCATGGTCGATGGCAGGCAGCACGCCGACATGCTGGCCAAGCGTCGTTACGGCGCTATCGTAATAATTGCCGATAATGGCGGCGTTGAGCGCCGTTGTGACCTCCGCCGCCGTTTCGCCGTCATCCACATTATCAAACATGTAGCCGAAAAAGCCCACGGAATCGCCGTTGCCGGCAGTAAGGCCTTCCGTAAGGCCGATGGCCAGATTGTTCTCGACGATGCTATTGGCTGTTGTGCCATAAGAGCCAATGAGGGCGCCTACCCGGTCATTGCCTGCCCCAGCAGCGCAGGCGCTGCCGCTTAGGGTGCCATCACAGATCTGCACTGTGGAGAGGGAGTTGTACAGCCTAAAATAAATGTGAGTACCTCTATCTTCACGATATGTTCCTATGAGGCCACCCATAGAATCAGTCTGGTTAGCTGTGCTCTCATTGCTGATGCTCCCGCCTGCATAAGAGCCCACAAGTTCTAGTATATCTGAGAACCTAGAGCCAACAAGACCACCTAGGATACCGCCTGTCTGAGTGCCACTCGCTATCGACAAGGCGCCATCCGAGCGGGAAGCTATGATGAGTAACGTACCATTAGCATGCCCGACCAATCCGCCCACAGCATTGAAGAGGGAGCCAGACATTATGGTTGCGCTAATGCTATGCTCCAGGGATGAGCTGTACTGAATGGAATTGTTGTTGCTGCTACAATTACCTATTAAAGTTCCTATATAGAGGAAGCGATTTGTGCTTACATTCAGCGTGGCATTGCGCACGTGCACATTCCTCAGAATGCCGTTGGCACCACAGATTACACCCGTATCAAGTGTGACGAGGGTCTTGCGTCCACCTGTACGGCTTGCTGTGACAGTGGGGTCCATAACAAAGAGGTCTTGTATAACATTCCTGCAGTTTGTGAAAAGGCCAACACGCGTACGGTTTAGATCAGAATTATCAGAGGCGGTATAGCTGTGCTGGATGTCCAGGTGGGAGATGGCATGCCCATTGCCGTGGAACCTGCCTGTGAAAGCAGGAAAGCTTGTGCCCGTAACAGTGCCAATGGGATCAAAGTTGCCGTCTCCGCTGCTCAGGTCGATGTTATCGCCCGTGGTGTCGGGGTTGCCGTCTCCTAAGAAGTCAATGTCCGCCACAAGCTCGTAGCCGCAAAGGTAGACATTATTCGTTGCCGTCTCGCAGTAGTCTGTAGCGCTTATCGGCCCGCCCAACGTAGAGCCAGTATCGCCTTCGTTGCCAGCGCCGTCTGTCTGCCTCGTCGTCGTAGCTCGTGCCAGCCAGGTTGTAGCGCATGTTGTGGAGCTCTTGCGCCGTGGCAATCTCTATCAGCCCGTCGTTATCGTCGTCCACATCGCAGGCGTCCCCCGCGCTGTCGCCATCGCTGTTTGCCTGGTCGGCATTGGCTACGTCAGGGCAGTTGTCAGCGATCAAGCTGGCAGTACAAACGCCAATTATGCTGTCGGGAAAGCCGTCATTGTCGCTGTCCATGCTGGCGCAGGCCTCGTCAGGGAAGGCGTCGCTCGCCATCAGCTACGCCGTCGCTGTCGCCGTCTGCCTCGCACATGCCTGTGGTCGTATTTGCCAATGGCGTGTTGCCCGCTGCAATGCTCAGGCAGACGCCGTCATGCTGTGGCCACGCGGTTTGTCTTCGGCAATCGCAGGCCGCATCCGTAATACATTCGGCATCGTCCAACACGCTATTTTCGATTGCTGCTGTCGCCGTCCGTGGCAGTCCCTGCACGCTCATGCACTCGCTTTTGTCCGCGCTGCGTATGTTGAATCATGCGCCCGTGCAGGCTTTGGCATACTGCCATCTGTGGTGGCCACGCGGCCATCTTCGGCACATCCGTGCAGGCCGCATCGTGCTAATGCAGGCTCGGCATCGTCCAGCATTGCTAAAGGGCGTTTGACCCTCGCATTGCTGGCATTCGCCGGCAGCTCGCAATATGCGCGTCCAAAGCAACACAGGCGGTTTTGCTGATCCAGGCCGTCTGCGCCGCATTGCGAATCGTATCGCCCGTGCATTCTTGGCAGACGCCGTCATCCTGCGCAACATGCCCCGCCATGTCCTGGCAGGCTTCGTCTGTGACGCAGTCCGTGCCAAGCAGGCTGTTTGGCCCGCTGCTGTCGTCCTGACAGGCCGCCGCAGCTAATGCAGGTGGTTTTGTCCACGCTGCGCACGTTATTTGTGCCCGCGCATTCCATGCAAACGCCGTCGCTCTGGGCAACATGGCCCGCCATGTTCTGGCAGGCGGCGTCCGTAATACACGCATTGTCCAGCACGCTTGTGGAGCTGCTGCTGTCGCCCAGGCACTCCGTCCTGCTGATGCAGCCCGGCGTGTTTGTTGTCGTATCGGCGATCTCGCCCTCCGCGCAGTCGGGCTCAAAGCAGGTGTTATCCGATGGATTCAGGACCTCATCGCCCGTGCATGCGGCTTCCGTTTCACATGTAGGCTTGTTCATAAGTTTGATCTGGCCCTTCGGGCAGCTGCTCACGCAGGCCGTCCTGTCCGCATTGGGAAACTGCTGCGGCTCCGTGCATTCTTCGCATTGCTCGTTTTGTAGAATCTCGCTTTCCCGTACAAGTCGGCGTGCCTCCTCCGCCATTACCTGAGGAGTCTCCTCCACCACCTCCGCCTCCGGTATCGCAGCCCGCCAGGGTCAGGCTCAAGCTGATGGTAGCCAGCATCATAAAACGAGCGCCGAAATTAGCAAAGCCAAAGTTAGCTGATCGCAAGTCAGCAAAGCTAAAGTTCTTCCATAATAAGCCGCCAAGGCCAAGACCTTCTCGGCTACGTTTTTTCAAGTCAGCAGAGACAAACTTAGCTGTTTTTTCCATGATCTTAAGCTGGCGCTAAGCCCGCTTAAATACATTCCAATACGCGCTGTGGGCGCGCATTCCATCATTTTCTGAAACGTGTTTCTCATATTTTCCTCCATAAACACAGCCGAGCTTAGAGCCCAGCCTGATCCAAAAAAGCCAGCAGAGCCAAGGCCCGCCCGCTTATACAAAATCTTATGCGCATTGTAGGGCGCATGACCTAATTTTTTCCTACATCTATCCATTATTTTCTCTCCTAAATAAAAATTGCCGCCTGCCTAAGGCAAGGGCTTCTATTACTTAATTTATCCAAGGCTGAAACAAGGGCAAACATTTTTTTAGAAAAAACGAAAAAAGTGAGCAACAAAAAAGAAGGTCTGAAACCTATTAAAGAAGGTCTGAAACCTGTTGTAGTATGGGGCGTTGGTTATGATAATCGGCGTCTGTGGATGCAAAGTGCAGATGCACTTTGCTACGATTCTAAGGCGCGCTTTTTTTGTGGAACAAAAATGCAGGCTGCGACCTTGCTATAGTATAGGAAGTTTGGAATATGCAGCGTGGGTTTTGCTGGAGCTGTGTATACTAGAACAATCCAGTGCAAGGCATAGGCATTGCGTCACGAGCACAGGAGGTGTGAGAGTCTGGCGCTAAAGCAGGGCTGGCAATACGGATATGGTTTTTTGTGGAGCTGTACATACCAGAACAATCCAGTGCAAATCATAGGCATTGCGTCACGAGCACAGGATGTGCGAGAGTCTGGCGCTAAGACATGGAAGTCGCTGCGCCAGACCAATGCCTATGATTTGCCGTTGTAGACGCAAAGTGCAGATGCACTTTGCTACGATTCTAAGGCGCGCTTTTTTTGTGGAACAAAAATGCAGGCTGAGACCTTGCTATAGTATAAGAAGTTTGGAATATGCAGCGTGGGTTTTGCTGGAGCTGTGTATACTAGAACAATCCAGTGCAAGGCATAGGCATTGCGTCACGAGCACAGGAGGTGTGAGAGTCTGGCGCTAAAGCAGGGCTGACAAAACAGATATGGTTTTTTCTGGAGCTGTACATACCAGAACAATCCAGTGCAAATCATAGGCATTGCGTCACGAGCACAGGATGTGCGAGAGTCTGGCGCTAAGACATGGAAGTCGCTGCGCCAGACCAATGCCTATGATTTGCCGTTGTAGACGCAAAGTGCAGATGCACTTTGCTACGATTCTAAGGCGCGCTTTTTTTGTGGAACAAAAATGCAGGCTGCGACCTTGCTATAGTATAGGAAGTTTGGAATATGCAGCGTGGGTTTTGCTGGAGCTGTGTATACTAGAACAATCCAGTGCAAGGCATAGGCATTGCGTCACGAGCACAGGAGGTGTGAGAGTCTGGCGCTAAAGCAGGGCTGACAAAACAGATATGGTTTTTCTGGAGCTGTACATACCAGAACAATCCAGTGCAAATCATAGGCATTGCGTCACGAGCACAGGATGTGCGAGAGTCTGGCGCTAAGACATGGAAGTCGCTGCGCCAGACCAATGCCTATGATTTGCCGTTGGGAAGTTTGGGGAATTTTTGCTTGACACTTAGCTGCTTACTATGTCTACTTATAGTACAAGACTAGCAAAGTATAGGCCTTTTCATTACTGGGGAAGGCCGGAACAGGATTTCCCTGTTGTCATGCAAAAGAAAGAAACAAAAAGAAAACCTATGAGCTTGCAAGAGCTGCGAGATAAAGTATTCACGCTAAGTGTCAGCTTTGACTGGTTAAAGTGGTTTTTAGTTATCAGCTTGCCTGCCTTGTTGTTATTAATGACTTATTTTCACAGTGACACAAAGCAGGAAATACAAAAGCTAGAGGCAGACATAAAAGAAATTAGGACGCTGCTTATAGAGCTTATACAAAAACAGACTGACACAAAGCCAAAGCTAAGAGACTAGCAAGCCCAGCATGGAAGCAAAGCGCACTGCACATACCAGAACAAGTCAGGCAAGGTTTAGGGCTGCATTTGAGCTTGCCTGCGCCTCAAGAGCCGTACAAAACTGAGCGATGAAGAAAAAAATTGCTGGACAGAACAGGTCGCATTCGTATTAAGGATTGTGTGAGCATAGAAAATTCTAATCCAGCTGACATAGCGCCTGTGGGCGCTTTGCCTCCCTTGGGCACAGTTCCCAAGCGCATGTATGCGCAAGTTGTGCGCAGCAATCGTTTTGGCGAGCCCAAAGATGCCTTTCAAGAAGAAATCATAAAGGTCCCTGAGCTTGCTCCGGATGAAGTCTTAGTGGCGGTCATGGCAGCAGGCGTAAATTACAATAATGTTTGGGCTGCCTTGGGTTATCCTATAGACGTAATAGCAGCGCGTCAAAAAAAGGGCGCGCCTGAAGACGAAGCTTTCCATATAGGCGGCTCTGATGCCTCAGGAATTGTATATCAGGTCGGGTCTCAGGTGAAGGATTTGCAGGCAGGAGATGAGGTTGTAATCCATTGCGGCATTTGGGATGCAAAGGACCCTTGGGTGCAGGCAGGGAAGGACCCGATGTTTGCCCCTTCGCAGCTCATTTGGGGCTATGAAACGAATTGGGGTTCCTTTGCGCAGTTTACAAAGGCGCAGGCGCACCAATGCCTTCCCCGTCCTAAGCATCTGAGCTGGGAGGAATCAGCTGCCTATATGCTCGTTGGCGCTACTGCCTACAGAATGCTGCATCATTGGTCTCCCAATACGGTGCAAAAAGACGATGTAGTTTTGATTTGGGGAGGAGCAGGCGGCTTAGGGGCTATGGCTATCCAAATCGCCAAAGAAGCCGGCGCCTTGCCGATTGCGGTAGTCAGCGCAGATGATAAAGTAGAGTATTGCAGTAAGCTGGGAGCGGCGGGCGTCATCAACCGCAAGAATTTTCAGCATTGGGGAGCATTAACCAGCCAGATCAATCAAGGTGAAGTTTTTATAGAATGGAATAAAGCAGCCCGCCAATTCGGCAAGGCGATTTGGGATATAGCCGGCAAGGGCAGAAACCCGCAGATCGTTTTTGAGCATCCAGGGGAGAGCACTTTGCCTACTTCGCTTTTTGTTTGTGAGACAGGCGGTATGGTTGTGATTTGCGCAGGCACTACCGGGTACAACGCAACTGCTGACCTGCGTTATTTATGGATGCGCCAGAAGCGGCTTCAGGGCTCCCATTTTGCCAATGATGAGAACTGCCGTGATTTCAATAATCTGCTTATACAAAAAAAGATCGATCCTTGCCTGTCTCGTACTTTTGCATGGCAGGAAACAGGGCTGGCTCACCAGATCATGCGGGAAAACAAGCATCCCCCCGGCAATATGGCTATTTTAGTTGGCGCATCTGCTCCAGAGCAAGGCCGCCATTTGTCCTGAGCGATACTCTTTTTGCATCGTGCTGCTTGTCGTTTTTGCTAGGTCCTGCTTTGCGCACATTTATACGACTCCTCTCCTATCTCAAGCCCTATAGAACTGCTTTCTTTTTAGGGACAATTTTATCTTTCTTTGTAGCTCTTGCAAATGGCCTCACTCTTACGGCCTTTGTGCCTATGTTTGAAGCTATGGACAATGACTCTGAGGTCTATTTGACGCAATTTAGCAGCCGTGAAAGGACGCTTTTAGCTAAGGGATTCCAATCCTATTTCAAGAACAAGCCGAGCTTCCCCGAAAGCGCCTTGTCAGAGCAAAAAATGATAACTTCAGAATTTGCGGACAGCCTCTTAGCGCATGCCGCCAAAGCAGAGCTCAGTCCCCTTAGTCCCCTGGAAAATCTGGAAATGCAAAGCATACTTTTTGCTAAGCTTCGCTTGAACGCAGCGGCCCTGCCTCCTCTTCGTGTTGTTATTGTTGCTGCGCTTGCGGCCTTGCCTGTCTATGCCATCAAGATATTACTACTTTTGATCTGCATACGTTTTATAGCCGGCAGCGGTTACAAAGCTATTAGAGATATGCGAGATGAGCTCTATTCCAAGGTGCAGGAATTGCCTCTGGGCTGGTTCTATAAACAAAAAAGCGGCGAGCTCGTAAGCAGGCTGGGCAATGATGTGGAAAATATAGCTGCGGTTATTTCAAGCAATATGCGGGACTCGATCACGAACGTTTTTTATATTCTTGTTCATGTTATTCTCTTAGCTTACTTCAATGCGGAGCTTCTTTTGTTTTCACTTGTCAGCCTGCCCCTCATTCTATCTCCCATTACGCTTTTTACGCGTAAGATACGCAAGTCTACAAAGCGCTCCCAAAATCTACTGGCAGAGATGCATGCCCATGTACAAGAAAGTCTGGCTGCTATGAAGGTGATCCGCTTTGCAGGGACAGAAAAACAGGAAAGGAAAACTTTTCAGCGTATCAACGAGCGCCTTTACTGGCGCCGTTTCAAGGAAACATTCTATAACAATATCAGCCCTCATTTAGTAGAGCTGAATTCCATATTGGTCACCTTAGCTATTTTGACTCTAGGCGCATTCTTTTTAGATGCCAGAAACTTTACAAGCGCTGAATTCCTGGTTTTTGTTATGATTCTCCTTTTTGTTATTCGTCCCGTAATTCAGCTCTCTGGTATGTATGCAAAGGCGCAGGGAGCTATCGCTGCAGCTTCGCGTGTTTTTGAGATCATAGACATGACCGTAGCGGAAATACGGCCTCTCAGTATACTTCCTATGTCTCCTCTAAAAAAAAGCATAACATTTGAAGGGATCACTTTTTCTTATCCAGGCATGCCGAAGCCTGCCTTAGATGAGATTCATTTGGAAGTGACTGCCGGCTCTACCGTAGCTCTAGTAGGAGAAAGCGGAGGCGGCAAATCTACGCTCATGGACCTCTTAGCGCGTTTTTATCGCTTGGATGCGCAGGAAGGAAATCATGGCAGGATTCTTTTTGATGCTAACAATATAGAAAACTTCGATATTAAAGAACACAGGTCACGCATGAGTATTGTAACGCAGGATATATTTTTGTTTTATGGCACCATTTTCAGCAACATTGCCTATGGTAATCCTAATTATATGTCACGGGATATAGAAAGGGCGGCGCGCTTGGCCCATGCTCATGATTTTATCTCCAAGCTGCCCGATGGCTATCATACGATGGTGGGAAACAGAGGCTTGGACCTTTCAGGAGGACAAAGACAACGCATCGCCATCGCCAGAGCCCTTTTGCGAAATCCGCAGCTTTTGATACTCGATGAAGCGACATCTGCCTTAGACGCAAAAAGTGAAGCCCTGGTTCAGCATGCCTTAGAGCGTCTTTTTCGTAACAGGACTACTTTTGTGATTGCGCACAGACTCTCTACTATAGAGAATGCAGATAAGATCGTGGTTATGGCCAAAGGGAAAATCCTGGAAGAAGGTACGCACAAAAGTTTAATGAGACATGATGGTTATTACACCTATTTATACAACCTACATCAGCAAGGAATGAATGTTTCCTAGGTGAGCGAGAAGAAAAAACAGGTACTGATTGTAGATGATAACGAACGCTACAGCAAAGCCTTGGGCGCGTTATTTGAGCAAAAGATTTTTGCAGTCCATAAAAGCATAAGCGCAAAGGACGCCTGCGCTGTTATAGAAGAAAAAGGCTTGGCTTATTTTGATATATTGCTCACCGATATTACTATGGAGCGCCAGTTAGCAGGCCTTTCCCTATTAAGAAAACTGCAAAAAAAGTCCTTCCCGGGCATTGTTATTGTGGCCAGTACAGGTTTTGACTTCCCCGGGATAACAAAACTCTCTTGTATAAGTTTAACTCTTCTAGGAGCGCATTATATCATTCCTAAAAAATCCATACGCCAGGGCAAGCCTCTTTTTTATCCCACAGGCCTGAATCCTCTCACTTTTGGAGCCCCTATGGAATTTAAAGAAATCTTCCTATAGAAAGGAAAAGCAGCGTTCAAACGCCATATATGCCTTTTTTTACCTGTATTATGTCGCGTTGCGCCGAGACTCCGCCTATTACAACAAACGCCCGCAGTTAGCAAAACCTACGCTACATTATTACTACAACACCAGCCGCCGCTTATTACAACAAAGCCCCGCCAATCCTACAGCGTCCCCGGGCTCCGCTGAGCGCCCAAACGCCACATTATTACTACAACGCACATGAGCCCCTATGGAATTTAAAGAAATCTTCCTAATACGACAGTAAAGCAGCGTTCAAACGCCATATATGCCTTTTTTTACCTGTATTATGTCGCGTTGCGCCGAGACTCCGCCTATTACAACAAACGCCCGCAGTTAGCAAAACCTACGCTACATTATTACTACAACACTA
>CBDETG010000037.1:0-47144 GCA_965242745.1 Leptonemataceae bacterium | reverse complement strand
CAGACATGAAAGCGGGGGATTAAACAACATTGTGCTACAATTCGATTATCAAAGCGGGGGCGCTTCTGAGCCAAAACGCCGGCATGTTTGCTTGCATAAGAATAGCGTAATTCCCTTAATTCTTGGCTTGGCCTGGATAGATCATCCTGCTGAGCATTATATACTTCCTGAAAGCGCTCATCATCTACGCCATATAATATGTAGCCAATTTTATCTTTTAGTTTTGGCAGCTGTTTTGCTGCTTGTTGCAGCAGATCATAGACTTCCCGCTCTACCAGCGCTCGGTCCGGCACATATGAGCTGCGCGCTCGCTCTGCCTTATGGTTTTGCCCTATGCTGGTAATTGTATCACTTTCGGGATCCCATAAGCCCATTTGGTAGGCATCATAGTAGCAGGGATAGTGGCGCTTAGGATTGGGACTCATTTCTTGCAGCTTCTTTCTAAATTTGCTGACTTCCTCTTCATAAAATTTGTCCTCTTTCTTCTCTTGTTTGTGCGCTTCGTTTTGCTCATTGAGCCATGGTATATGCAAATCATAACCCCTTCTTTGGAAAGCAGAGCGCAGCGCTTTATATATTTGCCAAGCTTCTAATTTTTTGCCTTGCAGCAATGATATGCGCAAGAGACATGATGTATAGACTCTTTCATCTCCTGCTTTAGGAAATTCCTTCTCCAGACGCAGGTCGCCCAGTTTGTCTATTTCAAAACCATGCTCTGTTTTTTTGTGCCCTCGCCCCAGCAAGATGCCTGGCAATTGGAGCTCAGTCCAAACTTGCGCAAGCCATGTTTTGCGTGCTTGGTGCGCTCTCCGGGTCCGATATTGACGTCGTCTTTCTGCTTGCTGCTTTGTTAGAGCTGCTGCTGCATCTATTAGCAATGACGCAGTATAGGCAATTTCATCGCCCTTTCGTACTGCCACACCCAGCGAAGCCAAACCCATATCAAAAGCAAAGATGGTTTTTACATTCATATGAAACTGTCTCAAGTGAAGTAGGAAGTAGTATTGCTCCTGCCCAGTCAAGTATAAATTTTATAGTGTCAAGCATGGTTTTTATTATGCAGCTGAGCAGCCTCCCCTGCCGCAAGAAGTACTTGCCTTATAGACCTGCCAGCTGGGAATATCATGCTCCGAGGCTCTTATCTTACTTTCTTAGCTAAGGCCCGGAGCTCCCCGCATGTCTGCCTTCCAAAGATCACTTGCTTTGCCAGAAAGTCTGGCTATTGTTACAGGCAGGATTTTGGGATCCGGCATTTTTCGCACGCCCGGCCCTATTTTCTTAGCTGTCTGCGCTCTGGATACGAATCAATCTTATGCGCCTGATGGCAGCAATGTCCCTCTTGCTCAGCTGAGCCTAGGCTTGTTTTTTCTTGCCTGGATCATAGGAGCCGTAGCGACTTTCCTTTCCTCTTTGTGTTATGCGGAATTGATCTCCATGATACCCCGCTCCGGCGGACCCTATGCCTATCTTCGCTGCGCCTATCCTGAGTGGATCACCTTTTTGCGCGGCTGGGCGATGTTTTTTGTCAGCGAAACCGCTTCCATTGTGGCTGTGGCGCTGGTCTTTAGTGAATACGGCAACATTCTGCTGCAGGAATTATGGGGGATACAATTATCGAAACATACTCTTGCTATGCTTGCTCTGGCGCTCATTTGGCTTTGCACTTACGCAGCATGGCAGGGTATGGCTTTTTCAGGCCTTTTACAAAACATTCTAAGCTTTCTTAAGCTAAGCGCCTTGCTGAGTATGAGTCTGCTCTTTTTTACTTCCAGCGAGGGTAAAGCAAGCCACTTGCAGCATTATCTTTGGCCTGAAGAGTGGGGATGGGAAAGTCTTATAGCCTTAGGAGGAGCGATGCGCTATTGCTTTTTTGCATACAGCGGCTGGGAAGGAGCAAGTTATGTGGCTGAGGAGGTAAAGGAACCCAGACGCACCCTTCCCCGCTCTCTCTTTTGGGGCATAGGCCTGCTGGGCCTGCTCTATCTTCTCGTAAACGCCTCTTATGTATACATACTAGGCCCACTGGGCATCATTGCAGAGGGACGCCAAATTGCGGCTGCTGCGATGAAAATTGCTCTAGGTTCTGAAGGCCTCTTAGTGCTTGCTCTTTTTGTTATGCTCAGTACAGGAGCAAATGTGAGCACGCAGGTTTTAGTTAAGGCAAGGACCTGGCACGCCATGGCACGCGACGGCCTTTTTTTTCGCCCCCTAGCGCAGCTCCATCCTCAAAGCAAAAGCCCAAACGCCGCTATCACGGCGCAGGCTTTGTGGGCAAGCGTGCTTGTGGGATGCTCTCTTTTTTTTACAAACTCTTATGAAAGCATCATCGATTTTTTCAGCTTCACTTCCACGCTCTTTAATCTTCTTACCTTTCTTGCATTATGGATTTTGCGCAGCAAAATCAAAGAACAGAAGCAGGCATCTTTTTTCCGCATATCATGCCTGCCCTGCGTCCTCCTGCCCGTACTGATCATCCAAGGCAGCTTTCTTCTTATTACTTTGTATGACCGCCCTTTGGAATCCCTGCTAGGCTTGCTGCTTACGCTCAGCGGCTTGCTTTATTATTTCTTCGCAAAAAAAAGCGCAAAGCAAAGGGAGCAGACAATTCCATAAAGAGTATAGCCAAAATTACAAATGCGGCGCCTATGATTTCATAAAGGGACATGCCCTCCCCTATCAGAACTAAGGCAAGGATGCTTGCGCTTATGGGCTCCATAACGCTAATCACGCCAGCCCTTGCTGGACTAGTAAAAGGCTGGTAACGCATTTGATAAAAAAGAGCCAAGCCATTGCCCAAAATAGCAAGATACAAAACCCAAAAAAGCAGCGACAGCCTTTCTATCGCCCATAGGCCCTCCCCTGGCAGGGACATAGGATGATAAAGCGCAAGAAACAAGGCGCCCAAAGCGCCGGTCAAGGCCTTGTAAAAGAGCAATGATCCCGTATTATGCGAAGTGTCAAAAACATCAAGGAAGATGATGAATATACTAAACACAAAGGCGCACAAAAGAGTCCACAAATCCCCTTCATAGAGCCGCCAAGATATTCCTCCGCCGCTATCCCAGGCAAAGAAGCTGATTCCAAGACAGGCAAGCAAAATGCCTCCCAAAGTACTTGGCGCAGGGGGGCGGCCTAAGCAAAGCCACTGCAAAAGAGGAGTCCAAATCACCAGACTTGCTGTCAAAAAAGAAGAGCGAGCAGCGCTGGTACTTGCAAGCCCCCAAGTCTGAAAAAGAAAGCCTGCAAGCGCCAAGAGGCCTAAAAAGAAGCCCTGCATTGCCTCTCTTCCCGTGCTTTTTTTGATTTCTCGATAAAAAAGAACAAAGAACAAAAGACAACTCAAAGCAAAACGAAGAAAAAGCAGAAAGTAAGCAGTGAAGTACTCTAATGCGATCTTGGTACCGATAAATGTGCCTCCAAAAATACAAGCTGAGAGGAGTAAAAACAGCTCAGCTTTCCACAGGACCCAAGAATGCCCCAAACGAGAATGTAATTCCTGCTTCAATACTAAGGAGCTTTTGGCTTAGGGAGAAGCCTGATATGGCCTTTGCTCTTCTATGTGCGGTTTTACAATATAGTAAGTGTATGCCTGATAGAGGGAAGAGAGCATAAAACCCAGGCCCATGAAAAAAATAGCCAGCCGCGCGCTGCTTCTATGATTGGCTCTCATTCTTTGGAAAAAAGATCGATGGATCAAAGCAAAGGACATACAGAGGAAATACGAAGACACGAGAAAGTACAAAAGAAAAAGGAACATATTACAGCATCAGCAAAAGCGCTGCGCTTTCGAGTTTGCATCATGTACGAAAGCACGGGCATGGCAAGGCAAACATAGCATACAACAGCGCGCTACAAACATGTACGTGCTTTTTACAGCTCCAACTTTTCTAGCATGAGCCTGTCGCTTGCGTCAAAGTAATGCTTATAGTCCTCTCGTATCTTTCTTGCCGCAGGACTGCTAATATAGCCCACTCTGCGCGTGAAGGATCGCTGTTTATAGGGCTCCGTCCATTGCAAAATGCGGCCCCCCTGCAAGCGCCACATATAAAGCCCGGCTTGGGCAGCATCACTTGGAGCGCTGCTGGGAGGGCCGTAGCGCTCTGCTAATTTCTTTTGCACGAGAAGGGCATCTAGTAAGGGGAATTGTATTTGCACGTAAAAAAGACGCCCTTGGCCTTCCTTTTCCTCGTTTAATGGCTCTTCTCTAAGGGCAGAGGGACGTTTATAGAAATGATAGCGGTACAGAATGCCATTGCGCCGGACCAAAATAAAGCGGTCTATTACAAGATGGAGAATCTCAAGTCTGGCCAAGTCCTTATCCCCGCTTGCAGCGAGGTTCTGAAGCTTTTCTTGTACCTGAGCAAAGGAGCTGTCCCATTTTGTATCTGCAAAGCCCTCGAGTTCCACATCACTGCTTGGCGCCTCTTCCTCTATGTCTTGTTTGTCTCCCTGATCCTGCGCAAAGAGAGTGCGGCGCTGCCCTGCCAAAAAACACAGGCACAGGGCAAGCCACAACAAACAGCGGGCTGCAAAGCCTTGGGACAAGAAGCATCCCGCATATCTCAGCGCCTTGCCGGCGCATGCTGTATAGCCAAGCCTTGTTTTACACATAATCGCACATAAGCCTCTGTCTATAACACAGACTTTGCCTTCTCCCATATCGGCTTCTTATATGCCATTTCTGAGGCGCCCCTGCCCTATTCCTTCTTGTATATATGACGATGGCAGCATGCTGTACTTGCAGCTTGTATCTTAGGCGCCTGAAGGAACATCCTCGTATAGGAGCTGCAGTTTATACTCCCGCAGAATTTCCTGCACAGGCTCTTTGATATATGATGCCGTGTGATAGTCCCGGTCCACAAGCTTGTTGTCACAAGTAATAATATCTAAATCGATGGTCCGAGGGCCAGACTTCCACGGACCCTTTACTCGTTTCAAGCGCCTTTCTATATCCTTCAAGTAGGAACGAAAGCTCTCGTAAGACATAGGGCTTTCTATGTATGCGGCCCCATTGAGAAAATCATCTTGGTTCTGATAGCCCACAGGCTTTGTCATGCGTAAGGCGCTGCTTCCAAGCAGTTTTTGCTCCCGCCTCAAGATGGACAGCGCTTCTGCTATGTTCTTTTGGGGATCAATATTAGATCCAATTGCAACAATATAACGTCGTGCCTTCATCATAGGCGCTAAGAGCCGGTCTCAAAACTAAGCTCTTGCGCTTTGCAAGAGTCACGCTGCCTTTTCGTCATTTGTATAAGAGGCATAAGCAAGCAAGGCTCAGGGGAAGTACAAAGAGCGCAAAAACAGATAGAAATAGCCCAGGGGCAGAGACCAGCAAATCGTGTCCACAAGGTCCAGCACGCCGCCATGCCCCGGGATAAGCCGTGAGGAATCCTTGATTTGCGCATCCCGCTTTAAGACGCTTTCAAGCAGATCTCCAAAGATAGAAAAAACAGCTATGCAAAGCGCAAGGAAGATGGCTTCTATATATCCTAAGCTCACCTGAGCTGCAGGCGCAAACTCCCTGCAAGACCAAACAAATACCAAGCCGACACACAAAGCAGCGACGAGCCCTCCCACATAGCCTGTATAGCTTTTCTGTGGACTGGCTTTTAGGCCTATGGGTCGTGCTGGCAAAAATTTCCCCGCAAAGTAGGCGCCACTGTCTGCTCCAATAGGCAGCAACAGAAACAACAACAAGTAGAAAAAACTATTCTCTAAAAGAAGCAGCATAAAGATCTGGCAGAAGCTCAAGACCAGGTACACAAGCCCAAAAACCGTAACAGAGAGGCTGTAAATAGCGCCCCTCACAGGGCGTCTGGTAACTTGCAGGATGCCTGCGCAAATTACCAGAAAGACCATAAGCAGAGGTACCAAGTGCAAAGCCCGGGCATCACGGGCAAAGTCTGCCAGGAAAGCAAAAACAAAGACAGCTCCCAAATCCAGGCCGGCCTCCGCCTTTTTATGCAAGTAATGGCTGTAATAAAAAAGAATGCAGCAGAAGGCAAAAAAGAAGCCTGTTTTACGAAAAGGCCTTTCCTCTGAGCTCCTCTGCGCTAAAAGATAAAACTCGCCTAAGGCCATGAAGGAAAGGCCCAGCACGGCAAAAAAAGCTAAAATACCGTACCAGGTATCTGTGTTGTATAGAAGAAAGAGCGTGAATGCTCCTATACTCAGGCCATAGCAGAGTCTTTGCAGGGTTTCCATCGCATTACTAAAATACAGAGCACGTCAAGCCTTAGTCACTTTCGTAGTTTCGCTCCTTCGAATCCAAAATACAAAGCACGCCAGCAGGACCATATCGATTTGCAGGCTGCATCCTTAGCTCACTCTGGGCTGCGCGCAGACTACAACAGAGCAAGTTGGCGCCTCGGCTGCTTTTTCAATCGTGTCAAAAGAAAATATGGATAAGGGACAGGTCCCGGCCGCTCCAATATACTGCCCTTGTCTTTCTTTTTCGATGTAGCCTATATAGACTCCTTATTGTTGCTCGTAGTAAGTGTCTTCATCGCTTTTTATAGAAGACCTCCATTATATCATGCTCAATGTACCAAGCACCTTAAGTTACTAAGCTTTTTTTCGCAACACTTTTTTGCTCGATATCACCTGCTGTGTTTTTGTTTTTGTCTTTACAAGGGCGAAGCGCAGCCTGCATAGAATAGCCCGCCTTTGCTTTCTCATGTTGCGCCTGCCCTTGTATAAGGAGACGTACGAAAGTGGATGAACAGGGTCATTTTGCCAATCCGGCGCTTTTGAAAAAGACAAGGCTTTATTATTGCTGCAAGGCCAGCATCCCGCAAGCCCCCTGTATGCCCAAGCCTGGAGAGCCGCGATGAAAGACAGGGACATTCGCCTCCAGGAGCTGTGATTGGAAGTGATGGATTTCCTGGGGATTCGGTCTTGGCCAGCCATGAAACTGCGTATTTAGGGGGATAAGGTTGATTTTGCAGCGCACGGAATGCGCAATTTTAATGAGCTCTCTTGCAGACTGCTTACTCATATTGACGCCGGGTATCATAACATATTCAAAAGTAATAGGCCGGTCTAACTCTTTTGTAAAGCGCCGGGCCGCCTGCAAAAGAGCGCTCATAGGATATTTACGGTTAATATCCATGATAGCCCCCCTGCCCTCTTCATTGCTATGGTTTAAGGAAATCGCTAAGGTAAAAGGCTCTCTTTTGCGTATAAAGCGTTCTATAAATGGAAGCACTCCAGCTGTACTGATCGTAATGTGACGTGCGCCCAAGCCTAAGCCCAGGGGGTGATGGATGATGCGCGCAGCGCAAATGACGTTTTCATAGTTGTAAAAGGGCTCGCCCATGCCCATAAAGACCACATTGCTCAGCTTCTCTTTAGGATGCAGGCGCAGCACGCTGTAGAGTTGTTCAAGTATCTCCCATGCCTCCAAATTACCTTGAAAGGGCAAAAGGGCGGTAGCGCAAAAAGAGCAGCGCAGGGCGCATCCTGCCTGAGATGAGAGGCACACGGTACGGCGGGCATTATGAGCAGGTATCCAAACTGTCTCGATCTTAGGCCCTTTTGGAAGCTCAAAAATATATTTCTCAGTAGGAGCTGCACGCCTCCTTTCCATCGAGCTGTAGTAATCCAACTTTCTCTTCTTCTTTTTTTCTATACTACGATGCAAAAGCTGCAACTGCGGCAGGAAATGCCTCTCTTGAAGCCTGCGCCTTAAAGCAAGGGGGAAATCACTAAAAGCGCTGATCTCAGAAAGCAGTTTGGCATTGATATGACGAAAGGCCTGTCTGGCTCTATAAGGCGCTTCTCCTATGCTACGAAAAAAAAGCTCCAATTCATGGATGCTCTTCCCCTTGAGATTATAGGGCTCCTCTCCCGGCTTCGGCATAGACATATTTTTTTTGAAAAGAAATGAAGCCGCACAAGCAGCGCAAAAAAGCGCCCCTGCTCCCATAAAGCTTGCGCAGGCGGCAGAAACATTAGGCCTTACTCACAAGAAGGGCCGCTGCGCCCGCATATGCTGCAAGTCTCAGTCTCATCTCCCTGCTGCAGAACTAGGGAAGCGCAGGATGCGCTTGAAAGTGAGCGTCCAAAAAACAGGCCAATGGCTAAGGCTAAAAAGATCAGTACAAACAAAGCCAAGCTAAGCAGCAAATATAATGTCATGATGAAAGCAACATGGGCCCGCAGTCCAGCTATAGCTTGCAGCCCCAAACTGTGTATATTTTCGTCTTTGCCCTGATATTTGTCAAATGCAAAATAGCTAAAACCAAGCCTTTATGGCAATGGTCGAAGCGCTGAGCCTAGTTGAGACCGGCTCTTAGAGGAACGCGCTGGCAGTACTGCCTCCAGAAACTCCAGCATGCTGCTATGATAGAGAAGCTCCAGTTGAGAACGGACATGCGCAGGAAGTTCCTCTACCTCTGTGCGGTTTTTTTCAGGCAATAAGACCTTACGTATACCTGCTGCTTTGGCTGCTAAAAGCTTTTCCTTAACCCCGCCCACTGCTAAAATACGCCCCCTTAAAGAAATTTCACCTGTCATGGCTATGTCCGGGCTTAGGCGCTGTTTGCAAAAAAGACTGCTCAAGGCAGCCAAAAGACTTAGGCCTGCAGAAGGGCCGTCTTTAGGGATAGCGCCGCTGGGAATGTGGACATGTACATCCTTCTTGGAAAAGATATGGGCGCTGATGCCGAGTTTTTGGCTGTGGGTGCGCAAAAAGGAAAGCGCAATATATGCAGACTCCTTCATCACATCTCCTAGTTGACCAGAAAGCCGTAACTTAGCATCGCCGTCATAAGAGGCAGCCTCAACAAAGAGTATATCACCCCCCACGGGAGTCCACGCAAGCCCTACAGCCACGCCGGGTATACCTAAGTTTTCTTTATAGTCCTGATGGTAAAGTTCCCGGCCAAGAATAGCCTGCGTCTGCTCTACATCAAAGCAAAGAGCAGGAGGGGCTTTTTGCATTTTGTTTTGCGCAGGCGCTTTCTGTAAAGGGGCGCTGCTTTTTGTCTTTTCTTCTTTGTAAAGGATTTGATACAAGCTGGCGCGGACTAAGGCTTCCAGCTTCCTTTTTAGCTCGCGTACGCCTGCCTCCCGCGTATAATTGCGGATCAATTTCTCTAAGGCGCCCTCCGTCAAATGGATATGATCTGCAGCCAAATCCAGGTCCTTTGCTACTTGTGACAGCAAATGCTGCTTTGCAATGAGGCTCTTTTCAGACATCGTATAGCCGGAAAGTTTGACAATCTCCATGCGATCCTGCAGGGGGAGCGGGATATTCTCTATGCTGTTAGCGGTAGCAATAAAAAAAACACGACTCAAATCATAAGCCTCTCCAAGGTAGTGGTCCTCAAAGGCATGGTTTTGCTCAGGGTCCAGCACCTCTAGCAAGGCCGAAGAGGGATCGCCATGCGCCGAATGACTGGTCTTGTCTATCTCATCTAGAAGGAAAACGGGGTCCGTGCTCTTTGCTTTTTTCATCGCCTTGATAATAGCCCCAGGCAAAGCGCCTACATAAGTGCGCCGATGCCCGCGGATTTCTGCCTCATCGCGCACGCCGCCTAAAGCTGCGCGTACATAGGGCCTTTGCAGGGCATGCGCCACGGATAATGCCAAAGACGTCTTCCCCACCCCCGGCGGACCCAGCAAACAAAGTATAGGCGCCCTGCCCTCTTTTGTCTGTTTTTCCACAGCGAGGAATTCTAAAATACGTTGTTTTGTTTCTTCCAGTCCCGCATGCTCCTTATCTAAAATCTGGCCTGCGCGAAGGAGAGATATTTCCTTTGGCGCAGGAGGCTCCCAGGGTAATTCCAAAACGAGCTCCAGCCAGTTGCGGATTTGCACAGCTTCCATAGTTGCGCCCGGCCCCCCTTCTTGTGAGCGGCGCAGGCGCCTGAGCTCTTTATCAACAGCCGCACGCATATATTGAGGCAGCCATTTTTGACCCAGCTGTTTTTCCAGATCATCGCTTCCCTCGTCTACCTCGCCCAATTCTTTACGGATCACTTCTAGCTGCTTGCGAAGATAGTATTCCTTATGTATACGATTCGTATCCTGCTCGACCTTAAGCTTGACCTCCTGCTCCATATGGATTCTGTTGCTTTCCTCTTGCAGTTCCTGATTGAGTATTCTTACTTTCTCAGAGACCTTGTTCATTTTGAGGAAACGCATTCTTTCTTCTACGTTCTTTTGAGAAAAAAAGAGTATTTGGTTAGCTAGGGCGCTGGGATTGTCCAGGCCTTTGACAAAAAAGGCAATTTCATCCGGCATGCCGGGGTGCTTAGAAATATAGTGGAGCGCTCTCTGCTGAAATTCCTTAGCTTCCTTAAGGGATATATCTTTGCTCTCCGCAAGCGAACGTATCTTTGCTTTGAAATAAGGTTCTCTTTGGATGATGCTCTCCAGTTTGATTTTTTGTATGCCCTGAAGAAAAACCTGGTAGCCCCCTTCACTCATAGGAATGATCCGGTGGATTTCTGCAAGCGTGCCCGTAGTATAAAGAGAGGTCTTGCTGATGCGCTCTGCCTTAGGCGAGCGCTGCGTGAAAAGAGCAATGAGGCTACCTATACCGCCCGCCTCTTCTATAAGGCCTATGGATTCACTACGCCCCACGAAAATGGGCAGCAGGACGCTGGGAAAAACAACAGCATTGCGCAATGCTATCAAAGGCGCATGCTGCGGCACAGCGCCTGCGCTGATCTCTGTTTCGTTTTGGTTATTGTACTGTAACGCCTTGCTCATAGGAGACTTGCTTTTCTACTTTTATCTTATATCACCAACGCAGACAGACTGCCGCAAAGCTCTAAAAAGCCGGGCGAAACTGTATATATATAGGTCTTCTTTGGGCAATGTGTGTTCTTGAAAAAAGCGCTACAAGACGCAGGCTGCGAGATAAATATAAGAGTTAAGAAAGATACAAGCATTTTACAACATATTTTGCTGCTTGGCAAAAAAAGGCATGGCTCTTCAGTCTGGCTTTAGCACACTTTTGCGAAGCGAAATATTTAGCTTGTTTAGTAATCCAGATCAGCATTGATTGGCCTTTAGCTTGGTAGCAATGGATTTCCCGCATATCATTGATAATAGCGCGCCTGAACGCAGTCTGGATTTTACGCTAAACAAGTTTATAGTTCCGCATTTCTCGAGTCTCAAGATCGCTGTTGCTTATTTTTATGTTAGCGGCTTTGAGATGATCGCAGACGAGCTGCAAAAACATATCGCAAATACAGGCTCTCAAAAACAGCCACTCCCGCGTATTCAAGCGATTATCAGTCCACATACGGATCGACCTACCTCCCGCCTGCTGCTAACAGGCAGCATGATGACTGCAGAAAGGCAGATCAAAGAAGTTTTACAAGCAATCGAAGCGGATTTGGGGAGCTGCAAGCATGAAACAGCCGAATTGTTTTTGGAACTTATGACGAGAAATCAGTTGGATGTCCGTATATGTACGTCAAACTTTTTTCATGCGAAAGTTTATTTGGCCCGCACCAGCGGCGCAAACAGCATTACTCATTTGTATTCTATCGTAGGCTCTTCTAATTTTACGCGTCAGGGCTTAACCCAAAACAATGAATTGAGCATAGGTCAGGAAGGTAAGCTATATTACGGCGAGTTGCAGACATGGTTTGATACATTTTGGCAGAAAAATACTGAAGACATTAAAGAAGAGCTTTTCAGCTTACTGAAGCAAAATATAGCTCACAAGAAAAAATACCAAGATCTCTATCTTGTATGCTGCCAACCATACCAGATGTTTTTGCTTTTGATCCAATATTTTTTGGACAATATATTAGGAAAGGAACTGGACAGACCAAGAGATGTTTTGGCTGAGTTTCAACGAGTGGGAGCGCAGAATCTTCTAAGCAAATTGGAACGCTTGGGCGGCGCCTTGCTTTGCGATTCGGTAGGATTAGGTAAAACCTTTACTGTCGCCGAGGTCATCAGGCGCTATTACGAGAAAGGCGAAAATATACTTGTAGTTATACCTCCGAAACTCATCTTGCAATGGAAGGAAACTCTCGAAGAAGATTTTCAGCTGGAAGTGAATGGGCGGCTGCAGTTTATTTCGCACGGGAAATTAAAACAAAATGCGCGTGAATGGCGCAGCGTGATCAGCGGCAAAAAGCAGCTGGGTCTGCTTGTAATTGACGAAGCGCATAATGCGCGCAACCATCATACCAATTTTTATAGAAATTTGACTACCTTAATCAATCAGGCAGCCAAGCGACCGCATGTTTTATTATTGAGCGCAACGCCATTTAATAATTCCCTGCGCGATTTGAAAAACCTGTCCCAATTATGCGTTACTGACACCCGTCTGCTCAATGCGGGCTTTACTCCCAAGAGCTTTGATATATTACTCAGCAGACTTAATGATCTCAAGAAAAAGAAAAAACTCTCAGAGATTGAAAGCGAAGCGGATTATCAGCCCAATTTTGACAAAGTGCAGAACATACTCAATGAGGTGATGCTCTTACGCATGCGTTCGACCTTAAAGACTCGCTACAAGAATATAGAGATCGGCGGCAAGCCTCTGATTTTTTATGATCCAAAAGTATATAAGGAAAAATATGTTTATCCCGAAGGCTCTGTGAAGCTCTTTGCGGCATTAGGGGACTTTCTTGAAAAACTGCATTTACCTCATATATTGCTGTCCAATCCGAACTTGGAATCGGGGCGGGCCCTGGCAGGGCTTTTCTTGATCTTGCTTTTTAAGCGCATAGAGTCCAGCCTCTATGCTTTTTACTGCTCCTTACAAAACATTCTGCAAAAGGAAAAGGAACTCTTAGCCGCCTTGGATCAAGGGAATGACTTGGAGGAGATCATCAAAGAATACAATCAATATAAGAAAGAAACGCATATCCAGCCTGTAGATGAGGGTGAAGAATTGTTCTCTCAGAGCAAGGACGACTTGGCCGGCGCAGAGCAGGCGCAGTACCGCCGCACCATCAAGCCGAGTGATGTGCGCAGGTGGATAAACGAAGATACTGCAAGGATCGAAGCGTTTATTGAGCAGCGCTTAGCGCCATTATGCAAAGATAAGGACAATGCTTTGAGCATTGTCGATCCGAAAATCGATTGTTTTATTAAGAAGCTCAAAAGTGAACGCTTCGTGAAATGCCTAGTTTTTACCGGCTTCAAGGATACGGCTTATTACTTGGAGGCCTGCCTGCGGGAAGCTGTGGCTAAGGGCAGCTTGGATTTGCGCTTTGCAGCTACCTACAGCAATGATCACAAGCTTCGTGAAACATTAGAGCGCTTTGCGCCTATGGGGCAGGGTCTGGCAGGGCAGATAGCCGATGAAAAACAGCTCGACCTCTTGATAACAACGGACGTTTTATCTGAAGGCGCAAACTTACAGGATGCGAATCTGCTTATCAATTTTGACCTGCCGTGGAACCCCATGCGCATTGTGCAGCGCGTAGGGCGCATAAATCGCATAGGCTCAAGCAATCAGGTACGCGTCATCAATCTGGTACCGGACGAGAGTTTTGGTAACTTTCTGCCTTTGCTTGAAAAATTAGCAGCCAAGATCAAACAAGTGGGAGTGCTGGTGGGTAAAGAAATGGCTATCTTATCAAGCGAGGAAGAGGAGCTCAGTATCAAAGAGATAGGCGTGGAATACCAGCGCATGCAGGAGGCCGGGCAGCTTTCTCAGTTTGAGCGCCCTAATGCAATGCTGGCAAAGGTGCAGGGCGAGACTCCAGACGACTTTTTTCGTAACGCTCTGTATCGCAGCGCGCTGGATAACAAGGTCCGTAAAAGCGATTTTGCTGAGTTCAAAGCCAGCATGGGTGATAGTAGACAAGCAGCTTACTACACGATCACGAGCAAAAACCCGCAGCAGCTGTATCGCTTCTATGAAATATACGGCCGCCGCCAAAACGAAAGCAAAGATCGTATTTTTTCTCAGCACTGGTGCATGATAGACGGCGCAGAGCTTAAGGCAAGAGAAGAGACCCCCTCGGATTTCCTCAGCCTTGATTTTGGCCGGCAGGAAGGCTATCGCCGCAGTCATTTTGTAAAGCCGCAGCAGGTTGAAGAAATGGAGCGGAGGTTGGATGCTTTTTTTGCAAAAATCTTAGCGGAGCGCAAAGAACTAAACAAAGTCTCCAATCTGGGAGCACGCAGCAAAGAGCTCACAGGCGTGCAGGCGAAGCTCCTTCGCTTATTAGAGCAGCTGCTAAGCAAGGACGGCAGTTTGCTCCACGACACAAGCTTTCGCCGCATTGCAGGCGGGCTGGGCATAGAAGGCCAGCTGGACGACATGCACCGCGTATTAAAAATCCATGATCTGCGCAGTGCGCTGCGCTTCCGCGTGCTCCAAGAAGATTTTCGTAATATGGCTTTCGAGTTAGGCAGCGTGCCGCATCCCAAACTCCATCGGCCTTTGGCAGAAGCCTTAGGGAAGTTTTACAAGCAGGAGATAGAAAAAGACGCCAGCTTAAGTGAGAAGCTATACCGGGCTGATGAGATCCATTGGCGCCTGCGCTTTGCCATCTATATGGATGGCTAGGCAAATGGAAACTATATGCCTAACTGGCCCTTTTAGAAAGTTTTAGAGAAACAAGACTGCATATGCGTAAAACCGACGCCATTTGCAAAAATACTTGTGAAATTATCATTGATTCCCACTATCAAACCACCTGGGAGCCGTATTTGCGGGGGGTTGGGGGGAGTAGCGGATGATTCAGGAATCGATATGACTTCAGCGTCTGGTGGGATAAAAGGCATTTCCGTTATGCTATCCACTAATGATTGTTTCTTGGCTTCTGCTGCCGTAAATGTTGTTCTCTCATGTAGTTTCTTTTTAATTTCTTCTACGTCTTGATTAGTTGTATGCGCTATTACGTTTACGATATTTTGTTGATCGATTTTAATACTTTTTGTGCGTTCACTCAGCGCATGCTCGTCAAAAACATGATGTCCTTGTATATTGAGCTGCACGGGATGGATTAAAAACCGTGCATTCGGCACAGAAAAACGTCTATCGCCGCTGCAAAAAACAACGACTCCAATCGAATCAACTGAGCCTATATTGTAAGTATATACTTCTATAGGGTTACTTCTTAGGATATTATATAGCGCCAACCCATGAGCCACGCTGCCGCCTGGTGAGTTTATCATTAAGTGGATGCGTATATAGCCATCAGAAATTTTAGTATCAATAATTTTCAGTAAATGTTCAACAGAGTGGGCATTGATTGCGGCCAAAAATCTTACATAGCACTCTTTATTCATAAGTATCACCTCAACATACAACTATATACACGCCAATTTTTTAGTCAAGAATAAAAAATTCACCCCCAAAAAACAACCTTGACGTGCTGCTTTATATTCAGTTCATGGAAAGTAGCATACTAGAATGTCCCGCCGTACTGCCAAAACTACGCCAAAAGCCGCTCTGAGCGCTCCAAACAAAGCAGCCCAGCTCAAGGCGCAATTTTTAGCAATCCAAAGCTCAGAGGAGCTCAAGCAGTTTTTCCTCTCCAGAGACACGAGGCTTCAGCCAAGCCTGCTGGAAGGTTTTACGTCTCCCCCTCTATTACTACAGCGCAAGGGAATGAAAACAACGCTTTTTATTCTACGAAATCAGTTGCTTACAGATTGGGGACAAGAATGATTGATGAATTTAAGGTAGTTTTTATTAGTGGTTAAATAAGTAGTCTTATTTTTTGTATATAATATTATGAAAGATCTAAAGAAGTTGAAACAAAAAGAAATAAATGCGAATGCTTCTGTATTTAAGGAAATGGCGAAGCAGGGAATGATGACTCGTTATTACAAAGGGAAGCATGCTTTGATGAAAAAGAAAGTAATTATACAATATTTTGATACTTGGGAAGATGCTGATAGAGCGGGGGAGCTTTTATATGAAGATCAGATATTTTCTGTACACACAGTAGGTAAACCCCACCTCATTTTCATAAAAGTCATTGACGAAGATCAGATATTTTCTGTACGCAAAGTAGCTAAACGCCTGCCTTTGAAAACAGACTGATCACCTTAGTACACACAGTAGCTAAGCGCATATAAATTTAGGCATGGATTCTGCATGACATGTAATATCTGCTAATTGTATTCTTACAAAAACAACCTTGACGTGCTGCTTTATATTGCAGTTCCTGCAAGCAGCATACTAGAATGCCCCGCCGTACTGCCAAAAATACGCCAAACGCCGCTCTGAGCGCTCCAAACAAGGCAGCCCAGCTCAAGGCGCAATTTTTAGCAATCCAAAGCTCAGAGGAGCTCAAGCAGTTTTTTCTCTCCATAGACGCAAGGCTTCAGCCAAGCCTGCTGGAAGGCGATGCAAAGCGGCTGGGCCTTGAGATCAGCAGCAGAAAACTATATTGAGATATATCTCTTGGATCAAAACGAAGACCGCTCACGAGTGGAGCGCATCGCCAGAAGCTACGTGCCGGGGCGTTTTTGCTGCCTGGCCATCAGCGATGACTTTTGCGAATGGCGCTTCCTGCGCCACAGCATTGACCAGAGCCAGGGCCGGGAGCGGCTGCAGCGCTACATCATCCAAAAAGACAAGCTCAAAAAAGAAGACCCAAGCCATATCCCGCTCAGCGTGCAGCGCCTGCTGCGTCTGCGCTATGACAATTTGGCGGATTTTTACGCCCTTTTTGAACGCAGTGACGTATCCAGGAGCTTTTATAGCGAGTACAAAAAAAAGCGCACCGCCCTGGCCAATCATATAAGCGGCATAGACAGCGACGAGGAGCGCCGCCTCTATACGCAGGTTGTTTTAGACAGGCTGATCTTTTTGTATTTTTTGCAGGCCAAGAAGCTGCTCGAAGAAGATGAGCGTTATTTATGGAAGAAGTTTTGCAGCTATGAGCAGAGCGGGCAAAACTTTTACGCTGATTTTTTGAAGATACTTTTTTTTGAGAGCATCAATCAGCCGCAGGAGCAAAGGCAGCCGGCGCATGTGGAGATCGTCGGGAAGGACATTCCTTACCTGAACGGCGGCTTGTTTTTGCCGCATCGCCTGGAATCGGAAGAAGAAGGGCGCCCTAAAATAACAATCGATAACGAGGGCTTTAGAAAGGTCCTACAGTATTTTGAAAGCTGGGAATGGAGCATCAACGAAGATCAGAGCGAGGGAGCCGACGCCATTGATCCTTATATCTTAGGCTATATCTTTGAAAATTCACTGGGAGAAAACAAATCTGCGGGCGTCTACTATACGCCGCCGCAATTCTCGCAATTCTTGACCGAGTCTACCATTACAACGCATCTGCTGGACTATGCCCAAGCCCTGCGGGCTCAGAGCAAGCCCTACGAGCGCCTCGACGATTTTATCACAAACGAAAGCGAAATTGCGCTGCTCAGCTTTTATGAGAAATTACGCACGCTGCGCATTTGTGATCCTGCCTGCGGCTCCGGCGAGTTTCTGGTGCGCGCCATGTACGTTTTGCGCAGCCTGCACCTCAAGCTCATAGAGCGCGCCGATGCCGCTCATTTTGCGAAATTGCGCAGCCACATTGCTAAGGACTACGCGCTTGCTGTCGTCTCTGAGAGGCCTTACAGGGCGGCGCGCTTTATCGTGCAGCGCTGCATATACGGCCTTGATCTCCTAGAAGAGGCCGCCGAAGTCGCCAAGCTGCGCTTGTTTCTGGGCATGGCAAACGAGATGCAGGGCGACATCCCGGAGCCCCTGCCGAATATCGATTTTAACATACGCGCAGGCAACGCCCTGACCGGCTTTTTGGACGAGCGCAGCATCAGCAATCTTTTGATAGAAGAAAAAAAGAAGGGCCAAAAACAGTGCCTATGCGATATGCAAAACATGAGCCCGCTCCTAAAAAAACACGGCAGCCTGATCTTTGCATACGAGAACGAAAAGGACACGCAGACCGCCCTGAGCCTGCGCAGGAAGATAGACGAGCTGGAGCAAAAAATCACCGGCCTGCTGGGGCCCTATTTAGAGCAGGCGATGTGCATGCGCTCTATAGCAGCGAAGGACAAGGTCGACTTTATTGATTTTGCAAAGGACTTAGAGGCAAAAAAGGAGCTGCGGGCATTTCGCCTAAATACGGAGCGCGACCTGAAGGCGCTGCACTGGGCATACCTCTTCCCAGCCCTGCAGGGAGGCGGCGGCTTCGACATAGTTTTGCTAAATCCCCCCTGGGAGGCGTGGAAGCCCAACAGTCAGGAATTCTTTGAGCAGCGCATTCAGGATTTTCGCAAGTTAGACAAAAACGAGGCCAAAAAGGCAGTAGCCAGGCTCTTCAAAAAAGACAGCAAACTAAAAAGCAGCTGGCTCCAGTACAACTGCCGCATCTCGGCTATGTCAGACTACTTTCGCAAAATGCCCTTTTATCCATTGCGAGGCAAGGGCGACATCAATCTCTACAAGCTATTTTTGGAGCGCAGCTACTATCTTCTGGGTGATAAGGGCAGTTTGGGCATCGTCATCCCCAGCGGCTTTTATACGGATGCGGGCTGCGCTGACTTGCGCAGGGAATTTCTAGAAAAAACCCGCCTGCACTTCCTCTACGGCTTTGAGAACAAGGAGGGCATCTTTGAAAACGTACACCGCAGCTATAAGTTCGTTTTACTGAGCCTGAGCTGCGGCGCAAAAACGCAGGGCTTTGGGGCCGCCTTCATGCTGCGCAGCTTTGAGGCCCTGCAGGAGGCCGCCCAAAAACAGGGCCCCTACGTGCAGCTTAAGCCCCAGCTCATCCAAAAGCTCAATCCCCAAAGCCTCAGCATCATGGAATACAAGTCAGAAAGGGATGTGCGCCTCAGTGAGAAGCTGAGCGCCTTCCCGCGCCTAGAAGAAGAGGCGCCCCAGAGCTGGTCTGTACGTTTTGCAAACGAGTTTCATATGACCAACCACGCCTATTTGTTTGAGAAGGAGGGGCCCCTAAAGAAAAAGGCGCGCTGGGATGAAAAAACGCTGAGCTGGCAGGGGCCCGATGGCTCCCGCCATCTGCCCTTGTATGAAGGCAAGATGCTCTGGCAGTACGACAGCTATTACGAAAAGCCGCGATACTGGATCAATGTAAAGAAGGCGCAGCCCCTGCTACAGCGCAAGGGCGCTGCAAAAGACGAAGGGGCGGCGCGCCTGCCATACGAGGACTACCGCCTCGCCTTTCGTAATATAATCGGCTATGAGCGCACCTGGATCATGGCCCTCCTGCCGCCCCAAGTCTTTACGGGGAACAGCATCAGCCACTTTTATGTGACGGCGCCCGCAGCCAAAGGCGCCGTGCTCAGCCGCAACGGCGCCGCCCTTCTGCTATGCGCCTTTTGCAACAGCTTCGTAATCGATTGTTTTATACGCCAAAAGATTGCGATGAATCTCAGCTCCGCCTTTGTTTTGTCCTGCCCCCTGCCGCGCTGGCGCAGCGCAGCTGCGCATCCCTATTGCCAGCCCCTCATCGAAAGGGCGGCCTCCCTTGTTTCCACAAGCGCAGCCTATGATCGCCTTTTGCAAGAGTTCTTCGGCAAAAAAGCCACGCACAAGACGCACGGCCTCCTCACTGAGGCAAAGCGCCAGCGCGCCAAAAACGAGATTGACGCCATGGTCGCCAAGGTCTACCAGCTGAGCGCCGACGAGCTGCGGCACGTGCTGGCCAGCTTTGCGCCTCAGGACAAAAAAAAGCGCGAGCGCATGGAGGCAATCAAAGAAGGCGTGATGCAATGCTATGCAAAGCTGAAGGGAGGCTGATATAAACGTGAGTGATGGAAAGAAGTTTGTAGAAAAGATCGAGCAGAGTCTGCTGGCTAAGGCGGACGGCAAGAAATACATATTCCGCGGTACCAAAGAAGTCTTCCCAGCGAAGGGAGCAGGCCGCATCAGCTCAGTCATCTATCGCAATTATGATGAGATTTTTGCGCATATAGAGAGCAGATACATTGCCCCCGTTGAGATCGAAAAAGAAGTCGTGGACAAAGCGCGCCGCCGTTTCCCGCAACATTACAGCAATATCGGGATACTGACGGAGCTGCGGCACTTCGAGGCAGAGACGACGCTGATTGATTTTAGTGAAAGCCTGTATGTGGCCCTGTTTTTTGCCTGCGATGGCGTTTTTGATGAGAAGGCGGAGCTGATCATCGTAGACAAGGATACGATGGAGGAGGTCGACGAGATTCATTATGATAACATTCGCAGGGCAAGAATCGCCGGCAATCCAGCGCTCCTCGGCAAGGCGGCAATCATCAGGCCCAGAGCAATGCAACATGCGCATGAGCGCGTCGCCGCCCAAAGCAGTATTTTTGTCCATGCGCCCCTCGGTTATATAGAAGAAAAACATGTGCGCTTAGTAGAGATAAAGAAAGAATACAAAAAAGCGATATTGGAGCTCTTGGATCGATGCCATAATATCAATCGAGATACAATGTTCCCCGATCTCTTTGGCTTTATTGCCAATGACAAGAATTTCGAATCAGCGCAGCAGGACTTTTATACTGCTTTTGCCCAAGAAAAGCAAGGGCATTATGAGGAGGCCATACACCATTACAGCGAAGCCATTGAGAAAGACCCTAAGTTTGCCGCAGCATATAACAATCGCGGGAATGCTAAGAGTGCCTCAGGTGATCATGCAGGCGCCATAGAGGATTACAGCAGAGCTATTGATATAGAGCCTAAGTTTGCCGTAGCATATACTAACCGTGGGGCAGCTAAAGACGAGCTAAAAAAGTATGCCGCAGCCATAGAGGATTACAGCAGAGCCATTGCGATAGAGCCTAAGGATGCCGTAGCATATTACAATCGCGGGAATGCAAAAGCACAGCAAGAACGTTATTCTGAAGCCATAGAAGATTACAGCAAGGCCATTGCGATAGATCTTAACTATGTTGCAGCATATTACAATCGCGGGAATGCAAAACGTGCCTCAGGTGATCCTGCGGGCGCCATAAAGGATTACGATGAAGCCATTAAGAAAGACTCTGATTATGCTAAGGCATATTGCAATCGCGGTGTGGCTAAGTACAAACTAAAAAAGTATGCCGAGGCCATAGCAGATTGCGATGAAGCCATTGCGATAAATCCTAACTATGCTATGGCATATAATGCGCGTGGCTTAGCTCAAGATGCGCGAAAAGAGTATGCCGCAGCCATAGAGGATTACAGTAAAGCTATTGAGAAAGACCCTAAGTTTGCCGCAGCATATAACAATCGCGGGGCAACTAAATACAATCTAAAAAAGTATGCCGAGGCCATAGAGGATTACGACAGAGCCATTGCGATCTCTAAGTCAGCCGCAGTATATAGCAATCGCGGGGAATCAAAGATCGCACTAAAAAAGTATGCCGAGGCCATAGAGGATTGCAGCAGAGCTATTGCGATAGACCCTAAGTTTGCCGAAGCGTATTACAATCGCGGGACAGCTAAACAAGCCTCAGGTGATCCTGCGGGCGCCCAAGAAGACTTCGAAACAGCGCGGCGTCTGGAGCAGGGCTTGGAATAGCCTGACCGCGCGGGCGGGGTTGGTGTAAGCGGAGTCTGGGCGTTGTTGGAATAAGCGGCGTTGGTGTTGCTAACTGCGCCCAACGCGACATAATGCTGGCGGCTGTGGTTAAAAATAGCGTTTTTGTAATATGCGGAGTCTGGGCGTTGTTGGAATAAGCGGCGTTGGTGTTGCTAACTGCGCCCAACGCGACATAATGCTGGCGGCTGTGGTTAAAAATAGCGTTTTTGTAATATGCGGCGGGGGCTCTGATGCGCTGCTACCAATGCCTATGATTTGCCGTGGCTTTGCATTGTTAGGGAGGACAGGGATAGCTGATCTGCATGATTTGTGGATGATCGTCTATCACAATAGGCATAGGGTCGCCTAAGTTACTTTCTGGATAGCCATCTACAGGGTTTAGGTCTGCTTGGCATAGCAATTCATAAGAAGCAGGAGAGATATGATTGAGCTGATTTGTGGTACTGCGAGCAGGAGTAGCCGCATAGGGAAGATTGTTTGTGCGATCATTTTGGCTGGATTTGTAAAGAGCATAATAATGCCTTGTAGGCGCAGGCATCGGGCTGGTATTGCTGATGTCAAGGCGTGAAACTTCATGGGGATGGAAAAAACGCGCTCGCATAAGGACATTCCCGCCTAAATTGCTACTGCTGATTGTACTATCACTTCTATGATCGCGGCGCCAGTCGCTAAAGCCAATTACTTTGTTAGAGCTTAGGCCCGTAGAGCTGTCAAAAGAATAACCATGCACCATGAGATTTTCTTTCATGTTAAAGCGTATTTCCAACACAACAGGCGAGTAAGCTATGCCTTTGTCCAGAGCATCGCTATCCTCGGCGCGATAATATAAGGGAAACCACTGAGAGAAGGAAGAGCTTGGCGCATCCGTAGAGCTGGAAGGCGGATCATGCGCAGCAAAGAAAGCAATATTTGCGCCCTGCACCCTTACATTATCAAAGATAGCGTTGTCAATCAACTCAGTTCCTCTGTATGCCCAGCCAGTTATCAAACGCCTAACATAAAGCCCCACATGCAGGTACTTAGCGCTTGGAATATCTACAGAAGGGTAGACTGCCCCTTTTCCGTTCATAAAATCCGCAAACTTTCCTTCGCCCCCATTCCTATGACAGGTGTTTAGCTGTCTGTTATCTGTGTACAATTGATTGCAATATACTTCACGTTGGGCAGAGGCGATATCCCAAAACTCTTCCGTATCCCCTATGTCATTGATACTTTCCAAGCTTTGCGCCTTTGTAGACAGGCGTATTCCGCCAAAATCCAGATATATAGGCAGCGAGTCATAAGAGGGGACACAGTTACTGTCACTGTAGGGGTCACAGGAACTTCGGGCTTGATGGCTCAGGCTCCCTAAACTGTCATCGCTGTCTACGTAAATCTGATTATTGTTCATTTCGCTCCAGTCTAGGGGATGATCAGTAGCGTAACTTCCTTTAAGAATGACAGTCATACGATTATTCAGCAAATAAGAAAGCAGCACTTCGCCGTCTTTGCCCATGCAGGAAAGTGGACAAAGCATCCATAGAAATAATAGAAATAATGCGGGCAGCAAGCCTAATGTTTTTGTAAAAGCGATCATCCTTCCCAATCTTATCAAAAAACAAAGCCAAAGAGCAGGGCAAAGCGCAAAACGTGAGCATTGTACACCCGAAAATCCTGCCTGCCTTGAAAGCGTCCGTCCACATGGCCGGATACGGGCGGGCTGTGCTGCTGCTCCTTAGGTTTTTTGAGATGCTGTTCGTAAAGTAAAAAATAATCCAAGCGCACGCCTACGCGAAGAAATCTTGCGGCCAGTATAGAAAGCTCTGCGCCGCTCATGAATAAAGGGAGCCAGCCGTGGACATTCGCCGGCCGCACTTCTACATAGCTGCTTCCGAGACCAAGTTTTGCAAAAATATCCAGACGGCTTTCAAAAGGAAGACGGTATCCCAGAGCTCCAAAAAGAGGCGCTATCAGCAGACTTTGCGTCTGACGTGAATCCATATAAGTCCAAGCCATAACCACTTCTGTAAAGAAAATATCAGGCCAATTTGTGCGGTAAAAAAGGCCCGCTCCTAAACCCGGCCGAAGCAGTCTTTCCAGCGCAGTGCTTGGCACGGGAGCATAGGTGCTGAGCGTCAAAGCAACTTCATGCTTCCTGCGGGAAGCCAGGCTCTGTGCTCCTAAAAAGCCTGTAATAAAACAGTGCAAAGAAAGGAAGACTAAGACATATTGTATTTCACGTATCCAAAGATTCATAATACGCTTCTAAGCTGTCTTGAGCATGGTAGGATGATCGGACGAGAGGCCCGGCTTCTACGTATGGAATCCCTGTCTGTAAAGCATATTCTTTTAGTCTTGCAAAGGCAGCCATGGAAATATATTCTCTCAGCGGCGCATGTTTGGGACTAGGCTGTAAGTATTGCCCTAGAGTAAGCAGCTTCACGCCGCAGGAAGACAAATCCCGCATAAGCCGCTCTACTTCCAGGCGCCTCTCTCCCAAGCCCAATATGATGCCGCTCTTGCATAGAAAACCAGCTTCAGTAGAAAGCCTTAAGACTCTAAGAGAATTTTCATAATTTGATTGTGGACAAATGCTTTTGTATAATGAAGGGACTGTTTCTACGTTATGATTGATAATATCAGGCTTTGCTTCCCAAATTTGCTCAAGACTTGCCCGCCTTCCTTTGAAGTCAGGTATGAGCGCTTCAATACGCAGCTTAGGTCTTCCTGCCCTCACAGAGCGAATACAGTCTGCAAAATGAGCGCTGCCCCCGTCCTGCAAATCATCTCTGTCTACAGATGTGATGACTATGTGTTCTAGTTCCATTTGCGCTGCAATTTCTGCCAAACGCTGCGGCTCTTCCGGGTCTATGGCTAAGGGGCGTCCTGTGTGCACATTGCAAAAAGCGCAGCGCCTTGTACAATTTTTCCCTAGGATCATGAAGCTTGCCGTGCCTTGTGACCAGCAGTGATGTAAATTGGGGCAGGCAGCTTCTTGGCATACTGTGTGTAAGGAGGCCTTCGCTATGCTTTGCCTTGTCAATCTAAGCCTTTCCTGTTTTGCATCCTTTCTAAGAGGAGAGTCCAGGCGTATCTTAATCTTTGCCTTTTCTGTATAGCCGCAAGCAGACATGCGCCCATAAAAATATCTGATTGCATAATTGACAAGGGCAAATTCTCTACTTCCTGCGCCTGTGAAGCTCTCATGCTTGCTGCTTGTTTTTATATACCCCCCGCAAAAATCATATTGCCCCGCTAAGTTGCTTGACAGCTGCGCTGCAAACGTATTTAAGCTCTACTATGTCCCCATTTCTTGCTCAGGAACCGGAAGCAAACAAAGAGATGGAAACTGATGGTGATCAGCTTGCGCCTCTCAAGCAGGATATTTGGGAAAAACTTTCCCTGGTGGAAGACCCTGAAATAGGCCTAAGCGTGACAGAGCTTGGTTTGATTTATGAGATTCTTGTGGAAAGCAGCAGAAAGGCAAAAGTCCAGATGACTTTTACGTCTATGGCATGCCCCTATGGACCACAGCTCAAAGCTCAAGTGCATGCTGCCGCAACAAGAGTGGTGCCGCAAGTAGACGTAGAAGTTGTGTTTCAGCCGGCTTGGAACCCGCATGAAATGGCTTCTGAAGACGCAAAGGCAGTACTCGGTATCTTCTAGTTTTCATTTTGATCGTAAGCTATAGTTAAAAACTTTGCCTTGGCGCAGCATATATCAAAGCTAAAGCCGGGCCTTATCTCTGCGCTTTGTTTTTCTTCTTGCAGGTCTACATGCCTTCTTCTATGAATTTCTCGAGCGTCTCTTTTGCTGCTATAGTTTTTGTAAATGCTGAAGGCTTTGTTGCCGAGATATTCCAGCGTATTTGACTGCGTATCAAGCTTCATCAAAAGTAAGGCGAGCGAATGCTCCGCTTTTATCCAGTCTTCATGCTCTTTAATAGAAGATAAAAGGGAATGTAGTTCTGTTTTTGTATGCAGGTGGATAAAGGAATAAATATGTCCTACAATGCTAAATGTAAGTATAGCCTGAGCTGCCCTCATAGACCTGCCGTATATGGCCATAAAAAGCCAATGATTGTCCTGCAGTGGGAAATAGTTCAGCATTAAGGGGAAATCCTGCTCATAATGGCTGATGGAGTACGACTTGATCTTAGGGGCATCACTAAAAAACAGGGCCTTGCGTACGCGTTCTGCTACGGTAAATTCTCTTTCATAGATGCGTCCGTCTATAACACGATGGGCAAGGATAGAGTTCTGCACTGCCAAGGCTGCCTTATGTCTGAAAATTTCTAAAACATGATTAGCATAAGAAGACTGAAAATCTTTTTGAAAGATAAAAAAGCCCATAGGCACTTTGCGATACGAAAAAGGATAAACCTTGTCTATTTCTAAGGCATGTATATCCTTTGCAATTCCTTCCGGCAAAGCCTTATTATCTCTCAGCAGGGAGCCGGGTTCTACTTTGGCCAAAAACTGGAAGAGCCTGTCATACTTCCTACGAGACAAGAGTTGTTCTGCAATTTTCTTTTTTTTCCGGTACGAATACAAACGATAGGCTTTGCGGTTTGGTTCCAATACAATTAAGGCAGCTGATTGCAGACCTAAATAGGCAGCCAAAAGAGGAAAATCCTTAGAAAACAAGCTCTCCACGTTCATAGGATGCCTGGGCAGCTCTACATCGCTCATGATAGGATCAGGATAAATGGGTATTTTCCTTTGTTGAAGGATAAAAGCTAATATCCTATTCTTAGCAGGCATAATGACAAAAACAGCAAAAACGATTAAAAGCAGCATTGCCAGCTCATCATGCATAGCGATGTTGGGCGGAAGCAGCCTAAGCAATGTAAAGAAAAAAATAATAAGCAGTATGCCTATTATGCAGGAAAGAGTCAGTCTTGCGATCACAATATGTAAAAGGCGGCATATGCGGCAGGCCTGTCTTTCCTCAGCCGCTCAGGTCAGAGGCCTTTGCGGAGCTTGTAGAGCTTCCAATAGCGTAAAAAGCAGGCTTTGGCGCAATTACGGCTTACAATATAGCCCATAGGGCCGTCTAAAAAACCTTTCTTCAAAAAGAATTTCTTGGCAAACTCAAGGACAGGCTGAAGCGCAATTTCTAGATAATTCGTTTTTCTTCCCTGTGCGAGCAATTTCTGCGCAGCCAGATCACTATAGCGATGGATTTTCCTGAGATGCTCTTCCTGCGTCCGGGCCGTATAATGATAACAAAAACCCTGCAGGACAGGAATCTCGTTTATGCCTGAGGGGAAGGCCAAAACTTCATGTACATAAGACCCCTCCCAATGCGCAAGCTCTTTATCAAAAAGACGCACCTTGAGGTCGCTTTGCCAGCCGCTGTATCTGATCCAATGCCCGCAGTAATTCGCAAGCCTGTGAATTTTGTAAAACAAGGCCTCTTTCGGCGGCTTTGCTCCCAGCTTTTTTTTGAGCTCCATGATAGAAGCCCTAAGCTGCTGCGATAACTCCTCATCAGCATCTAGAGATAAAATCCAATCGTGCCTGCAATGAGAGTTCGCAAAATTTTTCGTTTTGGAATAACCCTCCCATTTATGACTCAAAAAACGTACGCCCTGCGCTGCGCATATCTCCTTGGTGCGGTCTGTAGAAAAAGAATCTACAACCAGAATGTCATCTGCAAGCCCTTTTAGGGAATTCAGGCAGCGGGCTATGTTTTGTTCCTCATTAAAGGTGATGACTACGGCAGAGAGCAGAGGCATGGCAGGGCTTTAGTTTTGCAGCGTAAGCATACGCTCCAGCGCCCGCCTCGCCGGCCTTAGGAATCTGTCTTCCACCCTGACTTCAAAGCGTTCATACAGCAAGGCGTCCCGCACTCCCTCCAGAGTAATGCGCTTCATATGCGGGCAAGTATGGCAGGTAGATACGAAATTGCGCTCAGGAAAATCTGTACGCAAATTGTCAGCCATAGAACATTCCGTAATCAGAAAGATATTCTCAGCCTTGCTTTTTTCAATAAAGCTGGACATCTGCGAGGTGCTTCCAGAAAAATCTGAGCTTTGGATAATCTCAGGCGGGCATTCAGGATGCGCAATGACTGTCAGCATATCAAATTGTTTACGCAGCGCTTCAATATCATCCACCTCATATTGTTCATGCACCATACATGCGCCTTTTTCCCACGCAATAATTTCCTTTTTCGTATGTTCCTGTACATTGCGCGCAAGATACATGTCCGGCACGAAAATTACGCGCTCAGAATTCAGACTTTCTATTACTTGCAGGGCATTTGCGCTTGTGCAGCAAATATCTGACTGCGCCTTTATCGCCGCAGAACAATTTATGTAGCTGACAAAAGGCAGGGAAGGATAACGCATTTTGAGTTCTACTGCGTCTGCTTCGTTAATACTTTCCGCTAAGGAGCAGCCGGCTTGGGGATCAGCAATCAATACAAGCCTGTCAGGATTCAAGATAGACGCCGTCTCCGCCATAAAGTGCACGCCGTTAAAGAGAATGATTTTTGCATCCGTTGCGGCAGCTTGACGAGCCAGATACAGGGAGTCTCCTACGAAATCAGAAACCCCATGATATACTTCAGGCCTCATATAATTATGGCCTAAAATCACTGCGTTTTTTTCTTTTTTGAGATGGAGGATTTCTTCAATCAGAGGAAGCATCTGCTCCCTCTCGTATACAGTCAGCGTAGCGCTTAGTTTTTTTATGAGTTCTTGCATATCTTTCCATCTACGAAAGCAATGCGAAGGCTTTTAGGACTTGTCTTCCTCTTTCTGCAAAAGAGCGGCAAAGGGACGGGAAGCGGCTTCATGCTGATTGTCGACAAGATATTGTTTTGCGGCTGCCTTTTCTGCGTGTTTCTCATAATCCTTGAGGGAAAGATATATGCGCCCCCTTTTTAGATCTATATCTTTGACTACAGCTTTTACGGCAGAGCCTTTGGGGAAATGCTCTTCTATGTTTGAAGCGTCTGTAATTTGCACACCCGTTGCGCTTTTGGGGATCAAAGCCTCTAACTGGTTTGGAAGCTGCACAATGACGCCATAAGAATGCCTATCTTTGACTGTGCCTTCTACGAGAGAGCCAATAGGATGTTCTTTTTGGAAAAGCGTGTGGGGACTGTCTTGAAGCTGCTTGTGGCTGCAGGTTATACGCCGCTCTTCCCAGTTAATATCTAATATCTTTACCCGTATTTCCTGATCTTTCTGGAACATATCTTTTTTGCCATCCTTGTTCCAGCTGTATTCTTTGCTATGCAGGAGCCCATCAACGCCTTTACAAAGCCGGACAAAGACGCCAAAATCCTGCACGCCCGTTATTTTGCCTGTACAAATATCTCCCGCCTTTATCTCTTTCCTTGCCGCTTCCCAAGGGTCTTTCTGCAGCCTTTTGAGGCTCAAAGTAAGACGCTTTTTTTCTATGTCCATGGAAAGCACCTGCACTTCGATTTTCTGCCCCTGCTTTAAGCGCTCTTGAGGATGTTTTAGCTTGCGAGACCAGCTCACTTCGCTGAGATGCAAAAGACCTTCCAGCCCTGGCTGGAGCTCCATAAAGGCGCCGAACTTGGTCAGCTTAAGCACCTTAGCACGCGTCTTTTTGCCCACTGCTAGCTCCTTTGCAGCCCATGTCCAAGGTTCATCCTTAAGTTGTTTTAGGCCTACATTGATGCGGTTATTTTCCCGGTCTATGGCAAGAATCTTTGCCTTGACCCTGCTCTTGAGATGAAATTTATTCTTCAGCGGGGGTTTCTTTCGCCATGAGACATCATTTACGTGCAATAAAGCTGCCAGGCCCTCCACTTCCAAAAAGACGCCAAAAGAAACCCTTTTGATAACGATCCCCTCGACAATATCCCCAACCTTATGGCTTTGCGAGAACTGATCCCAAAGCGCGTTATTGCGCTCTTCAATGGCCCTCGTATGACTGACAACGGCAGAATAATAAGGCGTTTTCAACTCCAAGACACGAAAATCTATTTGATGACCCGGGGATAAATATTTGCCTTCCGCAGCCTGCACATAGGGCTGCGAGTGGGACATCGGCATAAATAGTTTGAGGGGTCCATAACTCAGGAGATAGCCTCCCGCTACTTGGCGAAGAATTTCCCCGCTCAGGCTTGTCTCAGAAGCCTCGGCTTCTATAACTGCGTCCCAAGCCTCTTTCTTTTGAGCTGCCTTTCTGGAAAGCAATGCTATGCCTTCCTGGTTCCTTTCTAAAACGATGATGGAAAACTCTTCTCCTACGGCAGGCATCTCGGGAAATTCACTGCTTGGGCATATGCCCTCTTCCTTCTCTCCTATATCGAAGTAGAAATTGCGCCCTTGTGCGCTTAAGAATCGGGCTTTGACAAGCTTGCCTACGGGCGCTTTGACCATAGCGCCATTGGCAGGATGCAAAAGCTGCCCAAGGCTTTCCAATTCTTCTGGAAGCAGATCAAAGGGGTTTGTGACTGGCGTTGGAGTGTTCAAGGCTTTTAACGTACCTTCCCTATAAAAAACGTTATATATGTATATATACGCACATATGGCGGCTATGCAATAAAAAAATTCTTAACATGGACATGAAATTCATAGGCTACGTAAATGAAAGCAGTATTTTTGTTCTATATCGGATCAGATCAAACAGAGTAAGAGCTGGGAGTCTGTTGAACAACCGCAAAACCTAACTACAAACTGCGCCGAATCGCTGAATAAACGCAATCTATGCTCTGCTTTTGAAGTTTTTCAACAGACTCCTGACTGCACCCGTGCTTTTTCATGCCTTGCTCTGTAAAACACAAGCAGAGCTTGTCAAATAGCTTTTGCCTATTTCATGAGCTTTTTTAGTACAAGCATCTTTTATTACAACTTTCCATTTTTAGAACTGGTCGCAAGAGACTAGTTTTGAGACGGCTCTTGTTCCTATCTATTCTCATTTTGAAATTGAAATAGCACAAGCGATAAAGACTGCGTATTTTTTTGTCTTGACTCTCAGCAATTCCTAGCTTAGAAAGTAAAATAGCGCTTGCTAGTCTTGTGCTAATCGTCTATTGTAGTATATAGCATAAGACCAGCGCATTAGGGCTTTGCGCTTTTCTTTTAGTTTTTCATAGAGCGCAAGGCCGGGGCTGGCTTTTACTTATTTGTTATGGACACACAAGAAACAAAAGAGCAAGGCTTTACTCCCATGCAATCTATGCAGATAAAGATAGAAAAGCTGGAGTCTGGCTTTGACTGGCTTAAGTTTTTAGGCAAGGGCATATTTACTTTCTTAGCTTTGTTTGCTGCCTTTGTATTTTTCTTATTTACTAGGATAGAGTCACGCATGGACAAGATAGACTCCCGTATAGACAAGCTGGAGTCTGGCATACAAGATATAAGAATACTGCTTATACAAAGCCAGCAAGATACAAAGCAGGCAAGCCCGCGGGGAAGCCAAGCTAAGAGATAGAGGCCGGCGTATTATGAAAACAAAACTGATATACTTATTTACGCTCTGCTTGCTTGTATGTATAGCTTTGCCCGCTGTCTTGCTATCGAATCCCACAAGCGCGGCAGGTGGGCGGCTTATAGACATGCAGGGAATAAGAGACAAGGTCTTAATTCTCAGCTCTGATTATGATTCGATTAAGTGGAATCTTGCTATAGGTTTCCCAGTCTTGTTTGCTGGTCTTATCGGTCTTGCTAGTCTTGTATTTTTCTTATATGCTAGGATAGACTCACGCATAGACAGGATGGAGTCTAATACAAGGCAGGATATACAAAAGCTAGACTCACGCATAGACAAGCTAGAGTCTAATACAAGCCAAGATATAAAGGAAATAAGAACACTACTTATACAGCTTATACAAAACACAGGGCCTGCAAAACACAAAGCAAACAAGACAAGCTAAGAGATAGAGGCCGGCGATTATATTCGCTCATCCTAGACACGCAAGAAGCAAAACCAAAGCTTTACCTATAGCCTATATTCCCGTATCTTAGCTTATGAGTAAAGTTGCTGCAAAATTATATCTTTTGTAGCAAAACCATGTGTAAGCGAGTACTATATATCTACGACCACAGGAATAGGGTAAAACAGCTGCCTTTGCTTATACTCCCTAATTTTTCTCTTACAAGACTGTTAATAGAATTACTTGTGGCTTTGCTTTGGCGGGTTCAAAAGCGCTTCTATACTAGGGCTTCATCAGATGAGCAATTTGTGGTTTAGATATATAGTTCCCGACAAACCGCGATTAAGGGATGCAAAAAGCAGATTTTTTTCGTCTATGTATGATTATGATAAACAAGATATTTGCTTTGAAATTTCCTATACAGACGCTCTTTCTATGCTGCTGTATTGTATCTCTTATCGCTTGCGGCGATGCTGAGACTTCCTCGGAATCTTCCAGCCCTGTCATGTTGGAACTTGCAAGCTATGCGCAAGATAGCTTCACTTTTTCACAATTTGATCAAGAAGAGGCAATGGAGGAGATGATAGAGCTCCCTGGCGTGACTGTTTATCGAGGGTCTCTGCATACATTTGATTATATTAAAACGGAAGTATATGTTGCGCTCAATCCTGCAGCTTCCGTCAATAGGATACTTTTTGCGGTTAATGGAGATGTGGGAGCTGACCCGCGCAACTCCCTGCAGGCAGTAAGCCATGATCATAAAGTTCTGTTTCTATTATCGCAGCGGGGCTTGCATCCCGAGGATCTGAAACACGAATGCAGCTTGGGTGTGAATTTTGTCACATGCTTAAAGAGTACGCCAAATTTCGCCAAGTTCAATCCTAAAGATAACGGAAAAGATTTGCTGGATCTTATGCGCATCGTCAAGGGTGAAATTGGCGCTATCGAGCTGGATGGCAAAGTTGCAGCTCCTGCTGCTTTGTTTGGAGAACTTGTAAATGGGGATGATGCAAAGTTTAACGTACATGCCTCTTCTCATGGCGCCACGATCCTTGCCTACGCGCTGGCACAGACAGATATTGCACGCATACAACTTGGGCGCGTATTTCTCAATGGCCCGTCCTCGCCTAGTAAAAACGTAGTAACAGACGGCTTGAAAAACAACAGAGTCGTAATGGAAAATTTTATGAACGCTATAGCTATGGATGATAATGAAAAGACTGCTTTTCTGAATGTTCTTAGAGCGAGGCATAGAGCCCTTAATCCCGATTGCCATAGCGCTGAGCCGACGGAAATAGACAGCAATGCTACTGTGACTCGAGATTGCCTTACTTCAGGGATGATTTGGCGTTATATGTTTACAGAATATAGCAGCGCTTCCAGTGAAAGTGAGCTCATGGCTCTGAAAGCTACCTTGCTCAATATCCCGGCAAGTGAGGTAAGAGGCGACAGCGCTTTAGCAAATCAAATCGTCCCGGTATATCTTTCAGATGCTTTAGATAGTGAAGCGAGATCAAAGAGGACTTGGGAGAGCAGCAATTCTGTAAGCCTGCTGACAGATACTGCTGGACATGATGTCAAGTACTTGGGCCTTAGTCAACGTACAGCGCAAATCTGTTCGTCCTATATCAATCGCAGCAATGGCGACTCTCGTTCTGCCTTCGATACAGCCAGAAGCGAGAATGATCCCTACTGGTACGGCTTGCTGATCCGCCAGCATGTTTTCCTTGATATCTGCCCGGATATTGTAAGTGAGAGCTCTGATGCCATCGAGGCTCCGTCTGCTTCTTCCGTAGCTGTAAACGCCGAGCTTCTGGTGCAATTCGGCGCAGGCTTGGATGATATGCACAATCGGGCAGGTATAGAAGAGTTGGCCTCGTATTTCAGTGAAAGCACGCCCAAGGTCGAAGTTTATATGCCGGCTCAACTGCAGCATGGTGGCGGCTTTCGCTTCGGGAATTGTATGATGAACGTAGCAGCAGATACCTTTGGCAGCGGCGCCGATGCCAGCGCTGCTCATGCGGCAGTAATGGCTACCCGCATCAGCACGGATATGAACAGCGGCTGCGGTCTCAGTACACAGCCCTAATATAGCCAGCAATACGAAGATGGCGGCAAGGCATAGGCAGCAGCGCAGGCGTGGGAAGTAGCAGCGTTGTTGTCATAAAAAACGCCTGCGTCCAATGTGACATAATACGGCGGGCAGAGGCCATATTTTGCTTTTATTTGCTGTATTATGTCGCTTTACGACAGTAGCCCCCCACCATCCCCCTTATAAGGAATGGGTGGGTGGGCATTTGGGTGCTAATTTTCGTTTTCGTTGCGAAAAAAATGTGTTTTTGCACAAAAAACGCCCCTGCGCCTAATGTGACATAATGCGGCGCTCAGAGGCCGCATATGACTACAAGGCCCCAGTCAGCAGAACCACCGCCACGGCAAGGCATAGGCATTGGTCTGGCGCGACGACACGGCAAATCATAGGCATTGGTCTGGCGCGGGCGACATCCATGACGGCAAGGCATAGGCATTGGTCTGGCGCGGCGACATCCATGACGGCAAGGCATAGGCATTGGTCTGGCGCGGCGACATCCATGTCTTAGCGCCAGACTCTCGCACCTCGTGTGCTCGGGACGCAATGCCTATGCCTTGCTCTGGATTGTTCTGATATGTATAGCACGCAGATGGGTATTAGGCCTGTGTTGCAGCTCTAAACGTTGCCGGGCTTGTTCTGGTATGTACAGCACACGAGCACCTGCGCCCCGCGCTCAAGCGCATACATATAAGCTCGTGACGCAATGCCTATGATTTGCACTGGATTGTTCTGGTATGTAAAGCAGCAGAGACCCTGCGCCCAACGCGACATAATGCGCCGCCCAGACTCCACTGGATTGTTGTAGTATGTACAGTTCCAGCAAAAACCATATCCGTATTGCCAGCCCTGTAGGTTTGCCTTTCTTAGCGCCAGACTCTCGCAACTCCTGTGCTCGGGACGCAATGCCTGTGCCTTAGCGCTGGATTGTTCTGCTATGTAAAGCTCCTGAGCTTGCCCGGCTGGTTCTGGTATGTAACGGATGCTGAGAGCGCTGCCGTCGCGGCGGGGCTTAAAATGGCGTTGTAGTGATAAGGGGGCGTTGGGAATATGCAGCGTTGGTTTTAATGACGGCGGCGGGGACTCTGCTGACTGCGGGCGGTGTTGTAATATGCGGCGTCTGGCCTTGTGCCTAATGCAAAAGCGAGTACCTGCGATTCCACGCAGGCACCATAGCGCTTATAGGCTGATTTTCGCTTTTGTTATCACTCATAAGACAAGCCAGCCTTTCTGTCCCATTTAGAAAAACTCCTCCTCTATCTTTTTTACAAGGAGAGCAAGGTTTTTCCCTTCTTTTGCTGAGATGCAGATGCCGCCGTTTTCCTTGTCATGCTTTTTGCTCATTGTAGTGATAGGGAGAAAGTTCCAGTCTCTTTCTTGGAGGAGGTCACATTTATTAAAAACACAGATGCGTGGAATATGAGCTAATTGCATTTGGCATAGTATTGTTTCTACTGCCTGCATTTTTTGACGGTACATGGGGCAAGAGCTGTCAATGCAATGCAAAAGCAGGTCCGCATCGGCCAGCTCCTCCAGGGTCGCAGCAAAGGCCTTTGCTAATTCTGGAGGAAGTTCATGGATAAAGCCTACGGTATCCGCCAGCAATACCGCTCTCCCTTGGGACAGCTGCAAGCGGCGCGTAGTGGGCTCAAGAGTAGCAAAAAGACTTGCTTTTACGAGGGCTTGGGAGGAGCAAAGAGCGCCAAGAAGGGTTGATTTCCCCGCATTCGTATATCCTACAATAGAAACGATATAGGAGCTTTTCTTTCGTTTTACTCGATTCAGGGAGCGCCGCTTTTGTAATGCCTTCATCGCCTTCTCCAAGCTTCGGATGCGGTCCTGCACGCGGCGGCGCCCAATTTCCAGTTTGGTTTCTCCGGGCCCCCGGCCTCCTATGCCGCCTGTCAAGCGGGACATATTGTCATCTTTTTGGCTGAGTCTTTCTTTGAGGTAGCGAAGCTGCGCAAGCTCTACCTGCAGTTTCCCATCGCGGCTTGTGGCATTGCGCGCAAAAATATCCAAAATGAGTTGAGTGCGGTCGATGATTTTCAAGTCACAAAGTTCACAAATACGTTTTGCTTGCGCCGGCTTAAGTTCCAGATCAAAGACGATCATATCTGCGTTTTTTTGTACGGCGCGTAAGGCAAGTTCTCTCAGCTTGCCTGAACCAATGAGAGTAATGGGGTCCAGACTGGAGCGTTTTTGGCTGATTTCTTCTACCACCTCTATTTGCGCCGTATGGCAAAGCTCTTTAAGCTCCAGCATAGAGTCTTGCGGCGTACGCTTTGCCTGCATAGAGGGAGTATACACGCCTGCCAGCAGAGCGAAGCTCCTCGCCTTCAGTGGGCGAAGGGAATCTGCTTCTTTTATGAAATGCGCATCTAAAGCAGATATATTATGTGAAAAATTTTCAAGCAGCTGCCCCGGCTTACAGGGCTCTTCTATGTTGCTTGTCCCAGGTAGTATGTTGTGCGCGCTGTAAAATAATGCAGGCAGACCACACTGGTCCATAGTAATAGCCGTAATGTAATCCAAGCGCAGGAGCGTGAGGTCATAGATATCCTCCTGGCTAAGGCCTTCCTGCTTGAGATGGGTATGAACCAGCCTTAAGCCACGCAGAGCTCGGGAAGAATTCTTCGGCAACTCAGGGATCATGATGCCGTGCCTATCTCCTACTATGAGATGAGACACATTGCCCTTACGATTTATGAGCGCTCCAATTTGCCTTCCTATAGCAAAAGAAAGACTACATAAAGAGCGGGCAAAGTTCTGAGAAACAAGGACATCCTCCTTGATTCGCCTCAAAGCCAGCCTTCTTAAATCTTTCAACTGGGAAGGCGCAAGCCCGCTTAGATTCCCACTGATATGAGTAATATGCTTATCTCCCTAAAATAGATGGATTATAGTAGACCTTAGGCCTTGCTTGTCATGCTCTTTTCTGCGCTTGTCGGCAAAATCCCGTATCAGCAGTCTTGGCGTAGCAGGGAATGGAAAATATATGAGCTATCACAAGATGATATGCGTGCAAAACTAGCGCCATCTGTCTTGCGCCAAAGGCCCATAGGCAAATACTGATACAAAACGTTATAGGAGAAAAAAGGCTTGGCATCCTGGCAGGCTGTTTCTAAGCTTGCTGTTTATGAGCGCTGTTGGTGTATGGGAAGAGTTCCATCGTAAATATATATACGAATTCTTAATACTGCTGCGCAGCCTGTATATCGGGCTGGCATGGGGCCTCATGACGATCTTCATGTCTTTATGTATTAGATTAGGAGCTGTCTTTTTTGATTCCAAGCACTTGCACCCTTTGCTTGTGCTGTGGGCCCGTTCCCTTTTGGCTATAGCCGGCATCAAAGTGCGTGTGGAGAATGCAGACAAGCTCTGTACAGATCAAGCCTGTACTATTGCGGCTAATCATAGCAGTCTGCTGGACATCTTGGTATTTTATGTTAGTATAAAGAAAGATTTTGCTTGGGTTGCTAAGGATTCCTTGTTTCGTGCGCCTTTTGTAGGTTCCGTCATGCGGAGTATGGAATATATTGCCGTCAAACGCGATAACGAAAAGCATGCTTTGCGCGCTCTCCTGCAAGCTGCAGCTATGATGCAAAAGCAGCAGCGCGCTGTTGTCATTTTCCCTGAAGGTACGCGCGGAAACGCAGACGGCTCACTTCGCCCCTTCAAAAAAGGGGCCTTGATCTTGGCTCTGCGTTCCAAAAGCGCTTTGCAGCCTGTGAGCATACGCAACTCAGGCCGACTGCAGCCTTATCAGGAGCATAGGCTCATCCCGCGCATCTTCCCCGGCACAGTCTATGTCAAGATACAGCCTTATATAACTGGTGAAGAAGTAGCAAAGAGCGACATAGACGCGCTAAATACAAGATTAAGAGCCAGTATTGAGAGCGGACTGAAAGCAAGCGAAGACCCGGGCTGCCACCAGCATTCCTAAGCAAAGCCCTCGTAGCTCAGGGGATAGAGCGGTGGTTTCCTAAACCATGCGCACAGGTTCGATTCCTGTCGAGGGCACGCTTGGAGTTGTGTGGAATATGCTGCAAGCCCTTTTTTTGGAAAGACTTAAGCAAGAACAAGAAAGTTTTCTTGAGATCGAGGAAAAGTTAGCTCAGCCGGATATCAGCCAAGACGAGAGTATCTGGAAGGACTTGCTGCGTCAGCATGCCCAAAAAAAGCAGCGCTATGAAAAAATACAAAATTACCTGCGCTTGCATAAGGAATGGGAGGAAGCAGAAGAGCTCCTAAAAGAAGAGCATGACAAGGAAATCAGAGAAGCCGCTCTTTATGAAGCGCAGGAACTCCAGAAGCAATTAGCCGAAAGGCGCCGTGAGATGGAGCTCTTGTTGCTGCCGTCCTCCCCATTTGAAGGGCGCAGCATTATATTGGAAATACGGGCTGGGACTGGAGGAGAGGAAGCGGCGCTCTTTGCAGCAGACCTTATGAAGATGTATCTGCGTCTTGTAGAACGCTTGGGAATGCAGGTGGAAATATTGTCTACTGCGCCTACGGAATTAGGCGGTTACAAGGAACTGAGCATTTCTGTTACAGGAGAACGAGCCTATGCCCTTCTGCATCAAGAGGGGGGGGGGCATCGTGTGCAGCGCATCCCTTCTACAGAAAGCAATGGGCGTATACATACAAGCGCGGTTACTGTAGCGGCCTTGCCAGAAAGGGAAGCTAATGAAGTAGAGATCAAGGACAGCGATCTTCAGATCGACGTCTTTCGTGCCAGCGGCGCAGGGGGACAGCATGTCAACAAAACGGAATCTGCTATACGCATCAGCCACCTCCCCAGCGGCCTGGTGGTGTCCTGCCAGGATGAACGCTCTCAGCACAAAAATAAGGCCCGCGCTATGCGCATTTTGCGCTCGCGCTTAGCAAAGCTGGAAGAAAAGAGAAGCCATGCGGAACATAACAGCTTAAAAAAAGAACAGATCAAGTCAGGGGACCGCTCAGAACGTATACGTACCTACAATTTCCCTCAAGGCCGCGTTACGGATCACAGGATCAATTATACGTCTTACAATTTAGAGCAATTCATGAACGGAGAAATGCTGGAGCTGCTCGAGGCCCTGCTTAGAGCAGAACAAGACGCCCAGTGGCAGAAGCTCGACAGCAAGCCTTCCTGATTCTTAAATACCGGTAACTATATACCACAGTCTACTAAAAAGATTTTGCTTTCGTGATTGTAGTTAGAGCAGATAAGACTTATCAAAATCTTTCATAGTTTTTTTGATCGTCTCTAAGTCCGCCTTCACCCATTCATGCCTGCTTTGCAATTCCGTATGTATATATTTTTCCAGCTCTCTGTATCTGGGAGTCAATTTCTTATGCTCCAGCTTATAGCCCCTGTTTGGATCGCTGGTCTGGTAGCTGTTTAGGCGTTTTTGTATGTCCTTAGCTATGCCTACTTTGTATTCGTTCTTGTAGGCTTTGTTAGAAATCACGTAGACGTATTTTTGATCTATGTCTGTCTGCCTAAGGTCTGTGCGCTTTGGCGGATCTGTAGAAAAGCGCAGGGCCTTCTTGTAATCAAAAAGCTCTTCTGGATTTGCGACCTCTTTCTTGAGCCTCTCCTGCACAAGCTCGTATGCTTTTATAGAAACGTCAATTCCTACCCACTTGCGCCCCAGCTTTTCAGCGGCTATGCATGTGGTAGCGCAGCCGCAAAAAGGGTCCAGCACAAGCTCGCCCTTCTTGCTGCTTGCCTGGATGATGCGCTCTAGTAAAGCGAGCGGCTTTTGCGTAGGGTAGCCGGTTTTTTCTAGTCCAGTTGTAACATTAGGTATATCAATCCACAAACTGCCTGTAGGCTTACCTGCATAGTTTTTGGCATAAGTTTTACGCAAAGGCCTTTTACCTTCTCTCCATATTATCTCTCCCCGATTATCCATCTCTTTTGCCAGCTTTTTTACCAGTCTTTGGGATACTAGACCAGCTTCGCCCGCTTGATGCCTGGATTGCGATACTCCTTTATATGTCACATCCTTTGAGATTTAGGCTCTTGCTCCCATAGTTAATGTTGGCGAAACAAAGGTACGTCCGATACTTGTACCTTCCCCGTTTATCTTCATAGCGAAAAAAGGCATTAATGTAGTCCTGACTATAAGGTTTCGTATACATTCTGCAAATGAACCAGATAAGCAATGATTCAGGAGTCTTTGTGAATAGAAAAAGTATAATATCTTTATCTCCTTCCGTATTGCTTTGGGTCGTATGCTGAGCAAAGGTTCTTGCCCTCCCTGCCGCCCGTTGCCAAACTATCTCATTCCTAAAATTCTTTTCACCAAAGACGCAGTCCAAAAGTATTTTGAGATAATGCGACATTGTGGGATCGCAGTGCAAATACAAACTGCCAGTGTCTTTGAGTATCCGATGGCATTCTATAATTCGTATAGCCATGTAGACAAGATAGCAGAAGTTATACTTGTTGCCGTAATCTCTGATGCCCATAAGGAAGCTGTATAGCTCGTCCCGGTCTTCTTTGATGGTCTTTAGCCATTCCTCTTTTAGGTCTTCTTCTTGGAAATAGTCTCTGAAGCTTGCGCCCTCTGCGCTGCTACCTATGGGCGCCGTAAAGACTTTCTTTTTGTTGAAGGGCGGGTCTAAGTAGATCAAGTCTACGCATTTGGAGTTTATGCCTTGCAATACGTCTATGTTGTCACGGCAATAGATAGACCTGTTTTGCAGAGTTGCTTTTCATTTGCCTGCATAAAACGAGGGCCGCAGATCCTGGCCTGCTCCCGCATGCCTTATTATTACTAGCTCTAAGCGCCTGCAAGCTTTTCTATTCGTTTTTAGTGGGCTCTTGTATATAGTTCCTTAAGCGAGGCGAAGTCATCCCCTTCCTATCGTATTTTGCTCCAATTTGGGCGTATGGAAGCGGTAAAGCCCTCTTTTATCAAGCGCGCTTAGGTTGATGGGAGGGACAATGTTTACAAGACTGAGAACAAAAGCCATGACCTTGCTTCCTTTGGCATTCAGAAAATGTTCCATGCTGAGTTCCACATCGATATAATGCAGAGGCTTTCCATCTATCATCCTGGCAGCCAGGCGTATGGAGGCGGGATGGCCTATAAGCTCTGCGCTGTGAAAAGAGTCCAGGCCTTTGAGCCTTTCATAGCGCTGGCTGTGCGGCAGGCCTAAGAAAACAATGCCGCCAGGCTCTAGGGAAATTGTGTAGTTATGCGGCCCGGCATTTTTTTGGAATTTGATAAACAAGTGATCGTCTCGAATCCCATGCAAAGGGAAGCTCATTTCCCCGTGAAGCTGGCCCAGACTTATTTTACGCATACGTTCATGATCGTAAAAAAGCACCTTGTATTGATAACCTATTTGCAAGGGAGGCCGCTTTTTCTTGTATGAACGTATTGCGGGCGCAAGGAGCATGCGGGAAGCTATGTAAAACAGAGCCGCTAAGGCAAGCAGGGCCAGAGTAAGAACAAAATAATCTAAAACGGCGGGTACAAGCATAAAACTCCCATGCTGCAAAGCTGCAGACCCTCCTCTTTGACCCCATTGCTAGATCACTTCTTTGTAGCGCTTCTCATACGGCTTTTTGTATTTATCAGGAGAGATTTTTTTGCGGCGCTGGTCTTTTTCATGTTTTTGCTCCTGCCTGCGCTGTGGAAAACGAAACTTGAATTCTTTACGAAAATGGCCCTTCCCATGCCTCTCTATATCTTGAAAAAAATTCTCTAATGCTTTTTGGAAATCTTTATGTATGTCTTGCATTTGCTTATGAGGGGAGCGCTTAAAGAAATCCTGAGCAAAGTCTTTTTGAAACTTCCGCAAATCCGAAGGCGCCCGATGCTTTGGCTTCTGTGACAAGGCCTCTTCTGTCTCAAAGCCTGGAAGAATACGAAAAAGATCACGCAGGTTATAGGAAAAAAAAGCAGTCCATAGTATAATCCCGCTTAAGGCTAAGGCGTTTAGGGTAGTCCCTGCTATTGCTATACTCTTGCTCTTATGATCATCTTGTTTCGCATAGCCTGTTTGGCCTGCGCTTTCGTTATCGCGTGCGCTGAGACTTTTTTTCCTCAGCCATAGCAGCTCGGCCAAACCAAAGCCAAGACCTAAAATACAAGGCAGCAAAATACCATAATTCAGGATAGGGATAAACGCAAAACAAATGACAATAATGCCTATGCTGAGAGACGCAATACCCATCTTTTTTTAGCCCCTGCTATTTTGTTCTAGCGTGTTCTAGCGCACTCTAGCAGCTAAAAAACTTAGCCAGCCTGCGCAAGCTACACAAGCGTACACGACACAAGTATTTTTGCATGATTAAGGAGAGCAAGTCATAAAGTTAGAGGAGAGACTTTTTCTGTCCAGCAAAACATAGCAGCTTAGAGCCTGAGAGTCACATGAAAAGACAGAATTTTGAAAAATGCAAGTAAAATTCTCCTACTGAGCCAGCATACAAATGCCTGCCAAAGCTCCATTGCAGCTTTGTCTTCCATTGACAGCAAATGCGCATGCAGCCTTTAGCCTAAAAAAGACTTGTGCCAGCTCCCAAGTATCACATTTTAAGCAAAACGAAGCTCCAAAAAGATGCCTATTAGTCAAAAACGATTGCGCGCAGAAATCGCCAAAAGGAGGGCCTTTGCAATTATTGCGCACCCAGATGCCGGGAAAACAACTCTCACAGAAAAACTTTTACTTTACGGCGGGGCTATACATTTAGCAGGTCACGTGCGCGCCAGAAAAAACCGTCCTAAAACCCGCTCTGACTGGATGAAAATGGAGCAGGAGCGCGGTATATCTGTCACCAGCGCAGCACTGCAATTCAGCTACCAAGGATACTGTCTCAACCTGCTGGATACTCCAGGACATGAAGATTTTTCAGAAGATACCTATAGAACGCTTATGGCAGTGGATGCCGCCGTTATGCTTCTGGATGGGAGTAAAGGCGTGGAGGCTCAAACGATCAAACTCTTTCAAATCTGTCAGGAAAGGAAAATTCCCATTGCTACTTTTATCAACAAGATGGATAGGCCAACGAAAGACCCATTTGCATTGCTCGATGAGATAGAAAAGATTTTTCACATACGCGCCTGCCCTTTATTTTGGCCCATAGCCTCCGGCTCAGATTTTCAAGGGGTCTATGATATAAGAACGAAGCTTGTCCATTGCTTTGAAAAGGGATACTCTGGAAGCCGTCCCGGCGCAGCGCCTCTATGCAGCATAGAAGATTTACGGCGCGAAGGCAAATTAGAACAAAGTCTTTACGAACATTTTAAGGAAAGCATAGAGCTGGCGCAGGCTGCCTTGACTCCATTTGATCAAGAGGCCTTCTTATCTGCTTCTTTATCTCCGGTTTTTTTTGGCAGCGCCGTGAAGAATTTTGGCGTCGCTCCTTTTCTTGAAAATTTTATCCACTTGGCTCCTCCCCCCCCATTCATAGAAAGAAAAGTATTCGATCTTAACAGACGAAATCAGCAGCCTGCTCAAGCGCAAAAAGAAAAGAGCGATCTTTGTGCGCATAACTTTGGCGCCTTTGTTTTTAAGCTGCAGGCCAATATGAATCAAAAGCACCGCGATCGTATTGCCTTTGTCCGCATTGTGCGCGGCGCTTTTGAAAGAGGCATGAGCGTATATCACCAGCGCTTGAAGAAAACCATACGCATGACAAATCCTGTCGCTTTTTTTGGCCAAGAGCGCAGCACTATAGATGAGGCTTTCCCCGGAGATATTATTGGCCTGAGTAATCCGGGTATTTTTCGTATTGGAGATATGATCAGCTACGGGCCCTCTCTCAATATGAGCCCCATCCCATGTTTTGCGCCGGAGCTTTTCGTGCGCCTCAGAGCTCAGGATACAAGGAAACTGAAAGCCTTTCGACGCGGCCTGCAGGAACTGGCAGAAGAAGGGCTTGTGCAGCTTTTCCATGACCAAGAGGGTCAAAATATTCTAGGAGCTGTAGGGAGACTGCAATTTGAGAGCTTCCAGTTTCGTTTGGAGGACGAATATGGCGCAGCCTGCGTTTTGGAAAATCTTCCCTATGAATGCTCTCGTTGGTTTCATCAGCAAGATAAAGGCTGCTTCTCCAATTATGACATGATCCTTTATGACTCAGAAAAGCGGCCTTTGGTTCTTTTTCGAAGCGCTTACCGCATCAAGAGCCTGCAGGCACAGCATCCCAAGCTGGAATTGCTGCTCCACCCACCTTGACTTTGACTCTGCATGGCAGCTTCTTACAAATTGCTTTTTTCTTTAATCTATATTTTATACTTTGACAAATAACGAAAACACGCAGGAATTAGCAAAAATCACAGCAGCGCAATTCCTCAGCTTGAGCATGCTCAAACTGACATAGCATTATAGAAGCTTCTTACATAAAAGCTTTTTTACTCAGCTTCATGTCTCTTCTCATTTCTTCTCACATGCCTGATTCGCTTTTGCAGCGGGAAAACTCCCGGAAGCATATAGCCTTCTCGCCTTCTTTAGAGAGAATATCTTGGGACAGCCTCCGGCCTCTTTTGCAAAGGGTAGAAAAGCCGGGGCGTTATGTGGGGGGGGAGTATCGCATCAAGCAAAAAGAACTAAAAGAAGATCAGGTGCGTATTTTACTTTCCTATCCTGATACCTACGAACTCGGCATGTCGAATGAGGGTCTGCGTATTTTGTATGACTGCGTAAATCGCAAGGAGCGCTTTCTTGCAGACCGCGCCTACCTTCCGTGGCCGGATTTTCATGAGCAGCTTAAGCAGGCCTCACTGCCTCTCTACTCACTTGACCATTTTCTCAGCGCAGCCTCTTTCGATCTTTGGGGCTTTAATATAGCCCATGAAATGCATTACACAAACCTTTGTTACGCCTTGGAGCTGGCGCATCTGCCAATTTTAAGTAAAGAGCGCTTTAGACATGAACCCTTTATTGTGCTGGGAGGAACAGCCGTATCCAATCCCCTGCCTCTTTTTGATTTTGCAGACGCCATTTTTCTTGGCGACGGAGAAGAGGGGATACTGGAAATCGCGCAGCTTATCGCCCAAGGCAAGGCTAAGAACAAAAGCCGTTGTGAGATATTAAAAGACTTAGGGCTTATAGACGCTCTGCTTGTGCCCAGTTTGTACTCTATCCAAAGCAGCTCTCACTATAGCTATCCCAGATACCTAGGACCTGTAGTCAAAAAGAGAAATTACCGCTCGCCGCCCAGAGCGCTGGAATACCAGCTTGTAGCAAACATCAATATAGTTCAGGAGCGGGTTGTAGTAGAAGTAGCTCGAGGCTGCGGGCAGGGCTGCCGCTTTTGTCACGCTGGATTTTGGAAACGTCCTGTTCGTTCTCATGAAGTAGAGGCCCTTGTGCAGGCAGCCGGCCAGATGCTAAAACAGAGCGGTCATAATGCCATCTCCCTGCATTCCCTTTCTCTTGCAGACTATCCATGGCTGGAGGAGCTGGTGATTGCGATGGCTCAAAATTACGCCAAAGACGGCGTTTCTCTCTCCCTGCCAAGTTTGCGCGTCCAAGTCAAAACTATACCTATTTTGGAAATGACGGCGCAAATCAGGAAGAGCAATATTACCTTTGCCTTGGAGGCCGGATCAGAGCTGCAGAGAGAGCGCATACGCAAGAAATCTTCAGAGGAAAATCTTCATTATCTGATACGCCAGGTCTATGAGAAGGGCTGGGATTTAGTGAAAGTTTATTTCATGCTGGGACTGCCGGATTTAGAAGGAAAGGAGGCGGAAGCGCTCGCATGCTCTATAGAATCCCTCGGGCGTCTGGCCGAGCAGAGCGGGAAACGTAAAAGAGTAAATATCACCGTCTCTCTTTTTGTCCCTAAGGCCTTTACTACTTTCCAGTGGGAAGAACAAAAGGAGGCTGCCTACTTTCACAAAGCTCTATGCAAACTCAGGTCTCAAATCCGTTCAAAAAGAATAAGCCTTAAGGGGCCGAGCCCAGAGATGCCCTATATAGAAGGCCTTCTATCGCGGAGCGATCATAGAGCAGGCGCTTATATACTTAAGGCCTATAGGCGGGGGGCGCGCTTCGATTCATGGGATGATCAATTTCGTTTTGATATATGGGCGAGGGTATGCGAGGAAATTCCGCTCCCCTTGCGCAATCTTTGGCTTAAAGAAAAAGCTCTAAGCACACGGCTGCCCTGGCATGAAATCATCCAAGGGATTCCAGTAGAGCAGCTGCAGAAGGATCACAGGCGTTATGCGCAAATCACGCGTGAAAATATGAATCCACCTCATCCTCAAGCCCTGAAGGAATCGGATTTCCCTCCTGAACTGCTAAAGCCAGCGCATATAGATTCTGCTAAATTCCAAAGCGCCTGCGTCTTGCGCATTGCTTATGCTCGAGAAGGGAAAATGATTTACATTAGTCATTTGGAGACCTTGGAGGTCTTCCGCAGGTCTTTGCGCCGATCGCAATGGCCCATGACTTTTTCTCAAGGCTATAACAAGCAGGAGAAAATTCATTGTTATGACAATCTTCCTTTATATTTTTCCTCTGAACAAGAAAACATATACATAGAGCTCTACGAAGAACAAGGCTTTGGCAATATGGAACTGGAAAGGCAAAAAAGCAAACTACAAAGCAAGGTCCCAGATGGAATAGAAATACTTTTTTTAGAAAAGCTGGCAAAGCTTCCCAAAGCTCAAGACCTGCTGCAAAAAAAGAATCGCTATCGCCTATCCTTTAACGACCCAGCGCAGGCGCAGCAAAGCTACAAGCTTCTTACAAATGCTCCCGATTTTTGGGAATATGAAAAGCAGCTATTTTTGAAGAAATCAAAAAGAAAAAAAAAGCAGTCTAAGAGAAGAGCCAAGCAAGGCCTCAGCGCAGGGCAGGAAGCCTTCCCTATGTCTCAAAAGAAAAGAGTCAAACTTGCTCTTGCTATAGGAGCAGTAAGCCCTATCAAAAAAGAAAGCGGAGATATGCCTGCTATGGAACAAGGGCCTTATGATGCTTCGTGTTCAGAGCCCAGCGCTTTTCAAAGCAAGGCCAGCTTTATTGTAGACTTAGAAGGCCCCGCGCAGCAGGGGGCGATTCCTATGAAAGACCTTCTTATCTACTACCTGCAGCTGGAGCCTTGTTTGTGGAATGTCGGCGTTGCAATTTGTAAGATTTCTTGACCGCTTTTCATGCCAGAGGCGCTTTTCTTCACAAGAGAAAGCCTAAGCATACGCTTGAAATCTGTCACAATAGAACGAAGATGCTTTACATACTCGGCGCGGTTTGCATAAAGCAGGCCTGAGTATCCATGCTTTTTATGTATTGTAATTATAGCTCTTTCTCTCATAGCAAAAGGCAGGGCAGCAAGGTTTTTGCCGATAAAGGCGCCCAAGAGATATTCATATTCCTTTTGGTCTTTAGGAAGAGAACAGGCTTTGCCGTATTCCAGCGCCTCTTGAAATATCTTTTTGCTTTCAGTTTTCATATACGCTTTTATAGAAATTTACGGGAGCTTTTTCTAAGTTAATCCTAATTTGATAGAAATTATTTTTGTAGAAACAGACTGCCTTAGTTTTCTCTATACCTCCTTCGCATCTCTAACACAAGACGCTTTCTTAAGAGCTGACACAGCGCTAGCCAGCTTTTTGCAAAAACTTGTTCGTATTGTATTGGCTTTGTTTTTCTTTTTCGATGTTAATTTTATTACGAAAGCTTACATAAAAATCCATAAGGTCTCCAAGAGCTCCATAGAGATCCTCCGGAATATGTTCATAGTTTAGCATATGCAGCTCTACCAAAAAACTATCACAAAAAGTATGAATAGCTCGTAAAAATTGAGCGTTAAGAGAAGTGTGCCGCCT
>CBDETG010000036.1:0-9371 GCA_965242745.1 Leptonemataceae bacterium | reverse complement strand
TATCAGAAAGAACGATACATCTATCGAAGGAGTCTTTGTTGCAGTGCTTCACATATGTGGTGCATTGTTTCCATTTCTTTTCTTGTATATCTTCAGAGTTTGCGTTACGGCTCAGAACAATGTTATCACACTGCGGTAATATCTTTTCCAAAATGGGATGATTGATAGAGTCGCCCAGGTCTATGAGTATGCGGCCATAGTATTTGCGCAGGTACGCCAAAAAGCCGGTAAGCCTTGCAAGCATAGCATTGATGTTCGCATCACCAAGATATATATCTGTACCCAAAATGATGTCAAAACGACGCTGGCCTGCTGCTCTGGTCAAGGGCAGCCTTTGCTCCCCTGCTTTGTAGGCTTCTAATAGTTTAGAGAAAGAAGGCGCATCCTCCTCTACCCCCAAAGCCATGTGCTTGTTCATAATAATCAGGAGAGTAGAGCCGGAGGTCTCGCCGCTCAAAACCTCAGCCAGGCGAAAACACAGCTCAGAACCCCGTTTGGGCAAGTCTGGATAAAAAAGAGCAAACAAACGCGAAGGCTCTTGCTGCACTTCCGTACTCAGATTTTGGTGTAAGCGGGTAGAGAGCGTATGGGCTACGTGCGAGGCGATTCCGGCCTCGCTTTGTAAAAGGCGCAGAAAAAAGTCACCGGGTATGGCAAAAACGCTGCTGTCCAGATAAGCCAGGGCATGTGAGGTGCGCATTTCCCCGCTTAAAAAACTGACCTCGCCAAATAAAGAGCCGTGGCAATGTATGCCCAGCAATTTTGTCTGCCGATTGCTTTGGGCGTCTTGTATAATATGTACTTCGCCTTCCTGCACTACGTAAACATGGGTAGCTTTATCTCCATGCCGGTACAGGTACGTAGATTTATTGCAGCGCTGTAAGACAACCTGAGCTAATAAAGCGCTAAAAAGCTTCTTGTTAAGACTGAGGCTTTTGAAGGTGGGATGCAAAGAGAAGAAACGACGATAGCTTTCTTTTTCTTTACTTGCAAAAACCATAGATATACGCAAAAATACTGCTGGAGGCGCCTCAAGTGAGTCTAAGAGCTATGCTTTCGCCTTTCGGGATGACTGGATTTGAACCAGCGACCACTCGCCCCCCAGACGAGTGCGCTACCCCTGCGCCACATCCCGCCCCTCCCAAAGACTATCAGGCGGGGCTTGAGTCAAGATAATAATTATGCTTAGCTCCTTTGCAAGCCAGCGCTGCTTCCAAATACGGTGGAATAATGTCTTGACTTTCTCTTTTCATTTTACTATCTTTATTAGTATAGGCTTGTAGTTTTTTAGGCCTTGTTGTGTACAGCGCTGGACAGAGAGCCATTGCGTGTCTAAAATGCGGGGCGCTGTATTGATAAATTGCAGATTCTTGCTTTTCATGACTCTAAGAAGGCTGTTTAGAGCGTCTTATGTATTGTATGATGTATCAGCGAAGGGATGCTGTCCTTTTGCAAGAGGCGCAGGCTGGCTTTAGTCTCTTGCATGCTGCGCGACATTGGAGGCAATGCGATGAAAATGCAAAGGACATATAGTAAAGAAAATTATTGTACTTCTCTTTTATTCGTCTTATGTATTGTATGATGTATCAGCGAAGGGATGCTGTCCTTTTGCAGGAGGCGCAGGCTGGCTTTAGTCTCTTGCATGCTGCGCGACATTGGAGGCAATGCGATGAAAATGCAAAGGACATATAGTAAAGAAAATTATTGTACTTCTCTTTTATTCGTCTTATGTATTGTATGATGTATCAGCGAAGGGATGCTGTCCTTTTGCAGGAGGCGCAGGCTGGCTTTAGTCTCTTGCATGCTGCGCGACATTGGAGGCAATGCGATGAAAATGCAAAGGACATATAGTAAAGAAAATTATTGTACTTCTCTTTTATTCGTCTTATGTATTGTATGATGTATCAGCGAAGGGATGCTGTCCTTTTGCAGGAGGCGCAGGCTGGCTTTAGTCTCTTGCATGCTGCGCGACATTGGAGGCAATGCGATGAAAATGCAAAGGACATATAGTAAAGAAAATTATTGTACTTCTCTTTTATTATTTGAACGTTTCTTAGCAGAGAGTCACAACAAGCTTGGGCTTAGCAGTGAGCACAGTGTTTATCTTGCCGGCATGCTGGCCAGACAGTACGACAAAAAATACCGAAGACAAATCCATGCTTTTCTTTTTCGCACTCCACAAGAGCTTCAAGAATTAGCCCGCTGCCATAAGCCATACCTGGGGCAAAAGGCTCCTATCTATTTTGCTTCCAGAATCAATGCTGAATATCTCACTGCCAAATTTATTTTACGCTGGCTAAAGGGATTAAGCAAGATGGAGCAGGATTTGCCCGCTTATTATTTCCATGTAGCTTCTATATACGCTTATCAAATAGGCCTGAGTCTTTGGGGGGCTATGTTTTCCTTTATGTACCAGAATTACAGAGACATACTGCAGCTTTTATGTTCCTATGCGGAATTTCTCAAGTCCCATGAGCTGCATATTATATCCCCCGTATTGTCCAGCTTGGGCCCGCTGCCCTCTAATGTATGGGAGCGTTTGGGAGTCCCGGCAAATGAACGTAATAATAAGAAGGAGTTATGGGAGATGCAAAATATTTCTCCTAAGCGCAAAGCGCATATCCCCAGACATGAATTCAATGAAATCTTCAACTTTAGTCCTCCTAACTGATCTCTACAAGCCAAGCCTCCTCTAAGAAGTGGCGCTTAGCTTTGCCTCCTTAGCTCTGCTGTCAGCATTTACACGCTGCTGAAAGGCGCAGCTGCCATTATCAAGCTTCCTTCTAAGAGCCAATAGGAATCATGAGAGCGCAGACTCTCAGAAAAAAAATAGGAAGAATATCGCTTTTAGCAAAACTCTTTTGCTTGTGTTTTTCTAAAGCAGGCCGATATGTAAAAGGCAGTGCGCTTTGTCTAGGCGAGGCATTGCCTCCTTATGCTAAGCTTATTCGTGTTTATGAATAAGCAGGAAATAGCAAGATGCTTGATCGCGTTACAGATATAATGAAAAGTTCCAGAATGGTACGCAACCTGGGCCGCCATCAGTTAGAGCTTGATAAAATGCAGCAGCAGCTTGCCACAGGCAGGCGCATATCACGTCCGGGTGATGACCCTTCTGCTGCGACTAATCAAATGTACTTTCGAACGCGTGTAGAAGAGCTGGGGCAGTTTGAAAAGAATGTAGGAGAAGCAAAGGCCCGCTTGAACATGGTAGATGGAGAGCTGGCGCGTGTTACGGATATTTTGCAAAGAGTCCGCGTTTTAACGGTACAGGCTGCTAACGGTATTTACCAAGGGGATAACTTCTTTGGGACCAGACATGCTATTGCTTCGGAAATAGATCAGCATCTGCGCTCTATGATAGAAATTGCTAATGGGCGTGACAGCACAGGGCGCTCTCTCTTTGGCGGACATTTAGCAAAGGAAGTCCCCTTTACAACAATACAAGCTGCGCCTACGGGCGCAAGAGCTGCCCAGACGGAAGAGGCGATTATAGGAGTGCGTTACAATGGTGATATAGGAAGGCATTTGCGTGAGTTAGAAAGGAAGCAGTATATAGAGGTAAATGTGCCGGGGAACCATGCTTTCTGGGCGACGAATATGAGTATTACAGGGAGCGTAGATAATGGGAATTATACTTCTCTTTCATACCAGAGCTTTCGTATAGATGGCACAGAGATCCAAGTGAATGTTGGTGATGGGATTGATGATATTATCCAAAAGATCAATCAGGCTGCTTTGACAGTCCAGGCCCGCAAAGTGGGACAAAATTATATTTCCCTGTCTACATCCAGCCCTCATCAAATATGGCTGGAAGATGTGGGGAATGCTACAGTTTTAAAAGACATAGGGCTTTTGAGCGCAGACCCTTCTGCTGCCCCGAATGAATATGCGCAAAATGCGCAGCTTACAGGCATGAGTCTTTTTGCTGTTATGATAAAATTGCGGGATGATCTGCGTGCAGGGGATATTTTAGAAATCGGCGGCGCTAACTTAGCAAACTTGGATGACGCTGTCTCAAATGTATTAAGGCACCGCACAAGCGTAGGCGCCCGTATAAACCGCCTTGAGGAGCATGCTAAAAGAATATCTTGGGACAGCCTTTATATGACAGAACTTTTAGCCCAAAGCGAAGGGGTGGATATGCCGGAAGTTATCATGAATTTAAAGTGGCTGGAATCCGTTCATAACTATGCCTTGCATGTGGGAGCTCGTATTATCCGCCCGCAGCTGATGGATTTTTTACGTTGATTTTTTATAGTTGATCTGCCTGAGTATCAGGCTTTTCTTTGCAGACTTTTTTAGTTTTGTGTTATATCTATTTGCTATACTAAGGAGAAGGAGTATTTATGTCATTACTTGCAACGAAGGCTCTCGGTGATATTGAACTTAGCACAACGGAGATATATGAATTTTCTGAAGGTCTCTATGGATTTCCAGATGAAAAAGAATTTGCTATTGTAAAAGAAAAAGAAGAGTCGCCCTTCATGTGGCTGCAATCCTGCCGCAAAGCAGACTTGGCTTTTGTTATTATTGATCCAGCTTTGTTTTGCAAGCAGAAATATGTACCTGAGCTTTCTTCTTTAGACATGGAGGCGCTGTGTCTGGAAACTTTAGACAAGTGTATGTTCTATGTGATCGTGACTATTCCTGCAGAAAAGCCTGAAGAAATGACTGCAAATTTGCAGGGTCCTATAGTCTTACATCCAGAGAAAAAAATAGGGAGGCAGGTCATCTCTCTTGATCATAGGCACGAAGTGAGAGTTTCCATTTTAAGCCAGCTGGAAGTGTAAGTTGCTAGTTTTAGCCAGAAAAATCAATGAGGGCATCATGCTTGGCGATGATGTGGAAGTCATTGTGGTTGACATTAAGGGCGACCAGATCAAGCTGGGCGTTAAAGCTCCTCGTTCTTTAAGCGTGCATCGTACAGAAGTGTACCGCGGTATAAAAGAGCAAAATGAAAAAGCCGCCGCCACTTCCCCGAAGTCTTTGGAAAGTCTGAGTCAGCTTCTTAAAAAACAAAAGTAAAATCTCTCTCCCAAGATATTCATCGATATTCATCGCTATTCATCGATATTCATCGTGATAACGCGGGATATGTTTTCTGCCTGAAGTTGAATCCCCAAGCAATCCTATCCCTGCTGGATTTGGAGAAAAAAAGCGCTGTTGCTGCCAGCCTTGCAATAGCTTTTATACCTGTTTCTATAAGCCTGAGCCATATATGTCTTGCTTTTGCCTTTTTATTATATACGCTTTTTTTATTAAGAAAAGCCTCAGCGCTCTTTCCTCAAATACGCAGCTATGTATCACACCGCCCCTGGTCCTGCCTAAGGTGGGGAAAAATTCTTTTCTTGTTTGCTCCTTTCTCCCGGCAAAATAAGCTCCCGCCGCCTTTGCTGACGGGCCTTTTGCTTTATGGATTTTTATGGCTAAGCGCTCTGGTCAATGCTCTGCGCAGCCCTAAGCCCTTCTGGCTTTTCTTGCAGGAAGGTCTTGCAAATGAGCTGGGCGATGTCTTCCTATTATTCTTTGCTATACTTGTATGGCATTTATCCCGCACTCGAAGACGGCGCTATTTCCCTGTCATTTGCTATGGCTTTTTTGGCTGTATTGTATTCATATTGCTGAGTGGTTTTCTTGTTCCTGTTTTAGGCGATTATTTCCCCCAAGATGACAAGCTCCGATTCCAGATAGCTGATCTGGCCTTTCATCGCACCCGAGGCTTTATGAACCTTAGCTTGACTTACGCCGGCATGCTTGTCTTGATTTTCCCTGTTCTCTTAGCTTTTCTTGCTTATGCGTGCAGGACAAAAAATAAATCTAAAATCCTCTTTTTTGGAAGCGGCTCACTATGTGTCTTGTTCCTTTTATGGTTTAACAATAGTCACTCTGCTATCCTCAGCACAGCGGTGATTCTTCCTCTCTGCGCTTATCTGGCCGGGCGGGACCTGCTTTGTTCTTCTAGAAAAATCTTAAGTTTTTGCCTGCTCTCAGCTCTCGTTTTGCTTACAACGCTTAGCAGCATATGGGTATCTTGGAAAATATTACATAATCAGCAGGAAGAAAACTCTTTGTTATTTCAAAGCGGTGATGCGATTCAGGACCCTCGTACATTGCTGTGGGCCCAAAGCGGACAAATCATTCAGGAGCGCCCCTTATTCGGTACCGGCGCCGGCCAATACAAACATTATCTCCAAGAGCAATGGAAGAGCTACAAAAAAGCCTACCCTGCCTCTACTATCCTTTCTGACAGCGTTCCTAGGGGACATGCCCATCAGGATTTGCTCCATTTGGCTGCTATAGGCGGCCTTCCCGCCGCCTTTTTGTTTTTAATCTTGATCTATCAGATTATGCGGGGCGCAATAAGCAGAAAAACTTTGAGAAAAGAAGCTGAGCTGGAGCATGCTTGGAGCCCTTATTTGTTTTGTGGATGCTTAGCATTATTTATAGGAGGTCTTGCGCAGTGTTATTTTCTGGATGATGAGGTTGTTATTCTTTTCTGGCTTTCTATAGCCTTAGCCTACAGCCAAACAAAACTCCCAGCCTTTTCCTTCCCGCATGTCCGCCGTATAAAAAAAATCCCATCCCTTCTGCTTAAGCCTCTAATATGGGAAAGACTTACTTTCTTTTTTATCTCTCTAAGTATAGTCAGCATGGCTTTTTCTATCAGCTTTACATACATAAATATGGGCTTGAGCTTTTTTTCCTGGCTCCTTTTGCAAATGGTCAAAAAATTTTCCGGTACTTCTATGACTCCTATATTACAGGAAGATTCACAGCCAAAAGCCGCAATCCCCAAAGTTTTTCTTATAGCTTTTCTTTTCTTCGCCTATACTTTCTTTACTCAAGTTTTAGGCCTATTCAGTATGGAAGATATAGGTGAGGCATGGACCAAGCTTTTTGATGATACGGAGATCATACTAATGCTTTTTGGATACTTGGTATGGCTCTCAGCAGGGCAAAAAAGACATGTAGACCGTCTGCTGGGGACATGGCGGCTTTTTGTTCTTTGCCTTTTGGCTTCTGGTTTAGCGGGAAGTTTTATGGAAGTGCAGCTGGGGGACTGGATTATGCAAAAAGTGGCGCAGTACAGCAGTTCCAATCCCCATCAGTCGCATCTTTTTGATATAGCTTCTGTTAGTTTTTACAGCGCTCAAGGTTTCATGAGCACGCGTCTTACTTATGCCGGCCTTCTCATCATTGTGATCCCATATCTCATAGGAGAAGCGCTGCATAGCGTAAGGAGAAAAATGCGATGGCGCTCCTTTGTGAATTTTTGCCTTCTTTTGCTTGCCTTAGCGCTCTTATGGCTTACAGGCGTGCGCTCTGCTATTTTAGGGCTTGCTGCTGCCTGCTTTATCCTAGCGTGTTGCGTCTTTGACAAAGCTCGGCTGCTTGCCTGGTATCAAAGACATAAAAAACCGCTGTTCCTCGCTAGCTTGAGTCTTTGCTTGTGTATCAGCTTTGCCCATTTTGTTTCTAAAGGAGCCCTGACTCAAACTTTGCTGAGGCCTGTCTTACGGATCTCAGACTTTGGACGGGCCTATATGTGGAAAGAAAGCGGGGAGCTCATTGCGCAAAGACCTTTCTGGGGAGTAGGCAAGTTTGCTTTTGAAAGTGAAAGGGAAAAATGGCGCCAGAATTTCCTGATGGAAAATCCAGATACATGGTATTTCTCTCATTTTATTCCAAAAGGACATTTGCATAGTGATTTACTACATTTAACTTATGTGTACGGCGTGCCTGCTGCCATGCTTTTCTTAGCTCTGCTGTTTTTTAGCGTGAAAGCTATGCAGCGAAAAGCAGGCTTTGCACAAGGCAGGAGCGCGTTCTTCTTTTGCGCTTGTGTTGCTTGTTTTATCGCAGGCTTTGCCCAATGCTATTTTCGAGATGACGAGGTTGCCTTAGCATTATGGATAGCCTTTGCCCTCGCCTACAGATTACAGTCTAGATGATGTCTGAGCGCGGCGGCAAGCTCTCTGCCCCTGTCTGTGCAAAAAGGCTTTACTTCTATGGAAATTCAAAACTCGCATGATATTGTAGTAAAACGTATTCTATCTGATAAAAAGTATGCTCGTGATCTTCTGGAAAACACGCTCGATAAAGCAATAGTAGAACAGCTTGATTTTAGCAAACTCATCATAGAAAAGGGTTCATTCATTGACGCTAATGACCTCGAGCGCTTTACTGACATGCTTTTTAGCATTCCAAATAAGCAAGAAGGCGGTGTCTCTGTATATGCTTTAATCGAGCATAAATCACATCCAGAGAAAGCGCTATTACGCCAGCTTTTTCTTTATCTTGCAACGATCTACCAAAATAATAAGCATCGCGCGGTTGTTATTCCAATCGTCTTGTATCATGGTAAGCAGAGCTGGACGGTAGTACAAAACTTCTCTGCTCTTTTAGATATTCCCGCCGGCTTGCAAGACCGTCTTCGTAAATACATTCCAGACTTTACTTATGAGCTATTGGATATATCAGCAACTGCTAAAGAGCCAAGACTAAGGAATTATCCACTGCGCTTACAGGCATTTTTTGTCAGCTTGAGAGAGATCTGGTATTTATCAGATAAGGAGCGTCTCAAAGCGCTCTTTCAAAATTATTTTCAAGGATTAGGTGAGGCAGACAAAAAAGTAGTTGAAATTTTGCTTGGTTATTGCATACAGAATATAAAGAACTTAGAGATAGAAGTCATTGTTGAATATGCAGATAAATATATATCTACAGAGGCAGGAGAGCAGCTTATGACTATTGCTGAACAACTTGAAAAGCAAGGCATTGAAAAAGGCATTGAAAAAGGCATTGAGCAAGGCATTGAAAAAGGTATTGAAAAAGGTATTGAAAAAGGCATTGAGCAAGGCATTGAAAAAGGTAAAATTGAGAATGCCAGAGCCATGCTTGCAAAAGGTTATTCTCTTACAGACATAGTTGAGATTACAGCTCTCACTGAAGCCCAGCTTAAAGATGCAGGCTTGATTTGGCACATGCCAAGTTGAATATGCAGATAAATATATATCTACAGAGGCAGGAGAGCAGCTTATGACTATTGCTGAACAACTTGAAAAGAAAGGCATTGAGCAAGGCATTGAAAAAGGTAAAATTGAGAATGCCAGAGCCATGCTTGCAAAAGGTTATTCTCTTACAGACATAGTTGAGATTACAGCTCTCACTGAAGCCCAGCTTAAAGATGCAGGCTTGATTGGGCACATGCCAAGTTGAATATGCAGATAAATATATATATCTACAGAGGCAGGAGAGCAGCTTATGACTATTGCTGAACAACTTGAAAAGAAAGGCATTGAGAAAGGTAAAATTGAGAATGCCAGAGCCATGCTTGCAAAAGGTTATTCTCTTACAGACATAGTTGA
>CBDETG010000035.1:0-224936 GCA_965242745.1 Leptonemataceae bacterium | reverse complement strand
TTTGAGCTCTATTTGTTTTTCTGAGTCAGCGTTATAGATTTCTATTACTTCCAAAGCGCTTTTTTTACCTTTTACCCGGACATAACCTAGAGACCTGTGGAAAAGGCCTTCATTTTGTACTCGCTGCAGGGTATATCCGCTTGTTAGGATATTTACGCCAAAACGTTTCGTCAGGCCCTCTAAGCGGCTGGCCAGATTTACGGCGTCTGCAATGACTGTTCCTTCCATACGCTGCTCTTCTCCTATAGTGCCAAGCATAAGCCTGCCTGTGTGCACGCCTATGCCTATGTCTATTTCTGGCCTCCCTTCTTTTTTGCTCTCTGCGTTGAACTCATTGAGCTTTAGAAGCATATCTATGGAATTTTGTATAGCGTCTTTGGGGCGGGCAGGGAAAAGGGCCATAATGGCGTCTCCTATAAATTTATCAATAAAACCCTGGTGGCTGCGAATTAAGGGGCTGACATAGCTCAAATAATGATTCAGAAAATCAAAGTTCTGCTTAGGGCTCATGCTTTCAGACAGGCTGGTAAAAGAACGTATATCTGAGAAGAGTACTGTCATCTCTTTCTCAGCTTGATCGCCAAGGCGCACATCTACAATGTTTTGCTGTCCCATTTCCTGAAGCAGTTCATGAGGCACGAAAGCGCTCAAAGGCCGTATTGAGATCTTTTAGAGAAGCAGCATAGCTGTCAATTTCTGTTACCATCGTGTTAAAGGCATAGGCAAGATGCCCCAGCTCATCCTTAGATACGACTTTTACGCGCGTTTTGAAATCACGCTGCGCTACCCTTTGTGCGCCTTCTTTTAAGATCGCAATGGGACGGTGAAACCAGCGGGACAAAAGATAAGCAAAACACGCCGCTAAAAGGAAAACAGCCACAACTACGCTGATGCAAATTCTCCCCAAAGTGGCGATTTTGTTAGCTTCACTCTTGACATTGTAATCCATGCCCAAAACACAAATAACTTGGTTTTTCTTGTCAAGTATCGGGACATAACCAGAAATCACAACGTCCCCCCATTGGTCCTCAGTGAAGTCTTCTTCTGCAATAGCTGAGCCGGCAAAACCCATGCCCATCTCCGGCGTCAGGGTAAAACTGATATTTCCAATAGGATTGCCTTCGTAGGGCTCGCCTGTACCATCATCGTCTACGGGCAAATAATCAGAATCAGCCAGATACATGATATACTGACTCGAGGCGAAACCTTTCACTGGAACAAGCAGGTAAATGTACTCCAAAGTGGGAAGGTCATCTGAATTTTTACGTAAAACGTGCAGGGGAGGGACTTTGCGGAGAGAGCGAATGTTCTGGCGGCTCCCCTCACGAATTTGTCTCATCGCCTGCACTACCCTTTGGAAAGAGCGAGTAGCCATGAGCTCTGCAGAAATCTCTGGGCGGATGGACTCATAAGTACTATCATCATCCGTAAGGGCTATGCCATCCTCTCCCAGTAGCAACTTTTGCTGCTCAGGACTTCTGGAAAAACTGGAATGGAGATAGCTTTGATCACGCAGGTATTTGAGGTCCTCACGCAGCTTATTGTTGAAGAGATACGCGCCGGAGCGCCCAATATCCTTAAGGCGATTACGCATTTGCTCAAGAACAAGGGCGCGCCCTTCTTGGAAGACGTAGTAGACGCTGCCCCCAGTGCTAAGGACGGCCAGAAGAGATATGGCCAAGCCCAGCTTCAGAGCAAAGGGGAAGTACATGCCTGCTTTTACATTTGCAGGCTTTGCCTTTAGATTTTGCGACCCATCCACAGTAAAGTTTTGTGGCTAGTTTTGTTCTGTAATGATTTCGTCTCTATTAAGAAGATTGACGATATGTTTGTATTCTACAGAGTCCTTGCCGTATTTGAGCTCAGTAGCTCGCAGGAGATGCACATTCTTTTTGTAACGGAAACGAAAGATCTCATCCTCTGTGCCAAGGCGGTTTTTCTTGAGTATGTTTTCCTGATAGGCATAGCATTGAGACAAATACTTATGCACGGGGTATTCTTTTTCGTTTTCGTCTATTTGGAGATAGAGTTCCAGCACAGGGATACACTGCGGCAGATTTCCCAGGTCAAATTGGTACATAGCCCAGTTGCGGTAGATTGCGGAAAGAAGACGTTTGAAGACAGCTTTCTCACGTAATTCTTTGTTGATCACGTCATCCATATGATTTGATAGCGCGTGCAAAGTAGGTCACTGCCTGCACCTTCGCTCTCCGGCGCAGGTTATGAATCTGTCTGTCCTCCCTTGCTCTTCGGTCTATTAATTGCCAATACCACTTCTCGCTGAGCCGTGTTTGCTCAGCGCTTTCTTTGCGAAGGAGCTCTTCTTGCTCACGCATCTTAATAATGGTATTGACGCCCGATTGATATGAGGAAAGGGCCAGCCTGTATTTGTTATTTGTATAAGACGTCGATAGATTATGCAAGTCTGCAAAGGACTTGTTGTAATTACGATAGTCCGCATTCTTCCACAACTCATCAGCGCGCAGGTTGCGGTCTCGCTTTTGACGCTGTTGATCAGTCAAGGTGTTTAAGTCTATTTCCTCAGAAAGCAGCTCTCCCGGCATGGCTTCAAAGGGGCTGGGATTATCAGGGTTAAGGAACCTGCTTCCCGGCACGAGCTCCTGCGCCTTGTCTTGTGTTGGTACAGCCTGCTGAGCCAGTAGAGGCCAAGCTGTGAAAATGATCGAAAAACCTAATATTTTCAAACCTAATGTTTTCATGCTTAATGTTTTCATGCTTAATGTTTTCATTGCACGTATTTCTCCCTTTCGCTTTAAACTAGAGACTATTTTTTTTTGCTATAGTCAAGCCTTTTATTAAAAAAACTTCCCTTTCTTCCAAAGCAAGACCTTTCTCTTGCTCCTACTAAGCGGGCTCACAAGAAAAAGCGCTTGGTGTTTAAGAAAGCTTATATGCACTATCGGGCGCTGTATCTCGAAAATCAAATCGTCTTTACAAAAGAAAACGAAAAAAAGTAAATTTTTCCTGGCAGTACATACAGGCGGGTTTGTATGCGCAAAGGCGCGCTGCTTTTTTAAATATATAGACAACTATACTTGGAACCTGACAACTTTTTCATGATTCTTAGGATCATTGTATTTGAAGAGGGGACTAAAAAAGCGCAGGGCTCAGTCTGACTGTGCAGCTACGCTGTGCTGCCTAAGGCTTGGAGCAGCGCAACATATATGGATAACACAGCAGGCGCAGAAAGAGGCTGTCTTAGTATGCCATCTAAAAGCATAGGCTGGCAAGGGCGCAGGCAAGAGTCATGTAAAAATACTTGGCATGCAATTAAGCGCTTTGTAGCGCTAGGCAAAAATGTCTTCGCTCAGCTGCCTTTGCATGCCTGTCATAGCTTTGCTCTAAGAAAATGATCTCTCCTTTATGGATATACATAAGCGTGGAGGCTCGTGTCCCATAATCAGGAGAGTGGATAAAGCGCGGGGAAAGAATGCGTTCCCATTCTTTCCCTATGCCTGTATCAGGCAAAGCTTCCTCGGGAGCTTCTTGTCTGTCTTGCAAAAATATAAAAAAAGCCTCGTGCTCACAGGGCCTATGGCTCTCTAGAAGTTTACGAAAATCCCGCTTCCCTTTGCATACCTTGGGCCAGGGAGTGTCCAGGAGATGATTAGAAAGACCGTAGAGGCCCGGCCCAAGCTTCTGGGCTTCTTTGCGGATACTGGAGTAGTAATAGAGGGCTTCCCTATCTCCCAGAAGCAGGTTGTAAGGATTAGAGTCTTCTTGTTCTTTGGAGAGGCTGAGCAGGAAATCGCCTGCTAGTTTTTGTGAATGCAAAAAGGAAGGAATGTAGAGTCCCCGCGAGAGCGCATGCTTTTTTATCCTCTTAGGATCACGGTAATTTGTAAGCGCTCCAAAACGGCCATCTGCTTTCAGGGCCAGCCAAGCGCCATTGGCTTTTTGGTCTCTTCCACCTAAAATAGGCAAAGCCCTATCAAAAAGATTTTTGTCTTGAGACGTTTCCTCATGTTTGGCTTCTTCCTGCCAAACATGCGCTGGCAAGGCAGGCCTATCATAATACTCATCCCTGTTAGACGCCAAAACAAGGGGGAAGTCAGCATCTTGGCGGTAAGAAAAATAGACTACGCACACTTAGAAAGACCTGTAATTTGCCCTAGACTCCTCCAAAAACGTCTTGCCTTGCCAAGGGAGCCGCTGGGAGAAAGCATTGTCCAGCCCTTTTTGGCCGCTGCATGCAGGAGCTTTTTTTCTGTGGCTTGGATCAGCGCCACATGATCTGCAAGTCCTATAAGAGCCAGGTCATTGCTGCTGTCTGTATATGTATAGGCCTGATCCCAAGCCTTGCCCCATAAGGAAAGAAGATATGCTTCTCCTTTTTTTTCGTCCAAAAGTCCAAAGTGATCCTGCTGCATTGCCTGAACTTTCTTCTCTTTGCTGTTATTTTGAGGGATCACAGGGAAGAGAGGCATGGGGTCCAGACAGTACATTTTCGTAGCATAGCATAGATCAAATCCTAGTTCCTGAGCAAGGCGCCGGGCATAGAGCTCTATGCTGGCTGTGTTAAGAATCAATTTATGACCAGCTTGGCGATGGGAATCCAGCAAGTGGAGGACTTCGGGAAACAATCTGGGTCTAAGCACGTGTTTTACAAAATCTTCTACATAAAAATCCAAAGCAGGCTTGCGCATGCGATATAAAAAACTGTAAAATACCCGCTTTAGGAAAAGCGGCTTAAGCAAACGCAAAGAATACAAGAAAAGCGCAGGTAAGAAAAGCAGCAGATAGAGCCTGCGCATGGCTTCTTTTCTCAGGATATAATTACAAAAAAGGAGCATAGTATCATCCGGGAGCAGTGTCCGGTCCAAGTCAAAGAAGGCGTAGCTTTGTTTTGCGCTCTTTTTTTGTTTTATGACTCCCTGCTTGCTCTTTGCCATGTCCGGGGCAAAGAGATGGCGCAAGGCCGCCTCCAGCGTGGGATGCTTATATTGGAAGCCTGTTGCTTGGATTTTCTTTGCCAAGACGCAGGCGCTATCTAGCAGCAAGCATGCCATTTCTCCCATGCCCAGCCGGAGGAGCTGCGAGGGCATTGCGAATCTTAGGAGCTTAGATCCCTTGAGCTTTGCTATAGTCTGATAGAATTCGTAATTGCTGAGAGGCTGAGGGCTGACTGCGTTGTAGATGCCATACATAGAAGTTTTTTCTATTGCGTGCGCAAACATGGCGCACAGGTCTTCTATGTGGAGCCAGCTTAGGAACTGCCTGCCATCTCCTAGCGGCATCCCTGCGCCAAAGCGAAAAGGGAGCAGCATTTTTGGCAAGGCGCCTCCCGCTTTACTGAGTACTACGCCAAGCCTGAAAATCACAGTGCGTATGCCAAGCTCAGAGACTCGCAGCGCTTCTTGCTCCCAGCACTGCCCTACATAAGGAAGAAAGCCCCGGCCTGGACCTGATTCTTCTGTCAGCAGCTCTTGGGCTCTGTTGCCATAATAACCAATGGCAGAGGCATTGATAAATAGGGAGGGCCGGTGTCCCAGCTCATGGAGTTTCTGATATAGGATTCTTGTGCTTTGGATGCGGCTCTCCAAAATCTCTTTTTTTCTGCTTTGAGACCATCTTCGATCTGCAATACCTGCCCCGGCAAGGTTGATAATGATATCTGCCGACTGCAAAAGATCAGCGTGAAGATAGGCATTTTTTGGATCCCAATAGCGCTGCGGGCTTGCGGGCCTCCTAGTCAAAATCTGAACTTGATAGCCTCTTGCTTCCAGATATTGCGCTAATGCGCTGCCAATCAGACCAGAGCCGCCGCAAAGCAGCACGTTTTTTCTTTTGCTTGTTGTTGTCATAAAACACGCCCCAAAGCCCATCTATGTAGTTTTGGAACCGCCTCTTATTGCGAAAGAAAGAATATGTTCCATCCTTGTAATAATAGCTTGCGGCCCAAGTATAGAGAAGAGGGTAGGCAGCTCTAGGCCTTCCATAGCGCCTGTCACAGCAATGCGTATAGGCATATACAAAGATCGCCCCTGGACCTGACAGCTCTGCCCTATTTCCCGCATAAGCTGCGTATAGTCAGCGGCTTCCTGGCAGGAGCCCTGCTTTGCTTTGAGCGCTTGTAAAAAGGCAGCGCTTACTTGTTTGGACGTCTCCCGCTTCATAAGATCCATTGCTTCCTGCGAGAGCGCAGCCTTGCTTTCTGAGAAGAGCTCCCGCAAATAGGGCATGCTCTCCTGCAGATTGACAAGATATTTACGTATATTATCAAAGGCATAAAGCAAGACTTTTTCGTCTTTTTGCCTGAGATAGGGCTCCGCTTGTATCCTGCTTTTTAGCCGGGGCCATAACTCCTCCAAAGGCATTTTTCGTAGATAGAGATTTGTAAGCCAGTTGAGCTTAGACTTTTTATTGACGCCTTTTTGGAGCAGGCCCCAGTCTAGGTCTTTCCAGTTCTTTGTTTTGTGCGGCTGCCTTGAGGTCTTTTCTTTTTCCAATAAAAAAAAGTCAAACATAGCGGGGCTCTTGGAGCATTGCTTGAGATCAAATCTTTCCTGTAACTCTTGGGGCGGCAGAAATTCACGTCCGTCTTGGGGATACCAGCCTAAGAGCGCCATATAGTTAGCGAAGGCCTCAGGCAGATAGCCTAATTCCTTGAACATTAAGATAGAAGCGGCGCCTTGTCGTTTCGAAAGTTTTTTCCTGTCAGGTCCTACAATTTCAGAAATATGCGCATAGCTGGGCCGGGGCAGCGCCAGGGCTTCGTAAAGTAAGATTTGGCGCGGCGTATTGGAGAGATGTCCCACGCCGCGGATCACATGACTGATGGCCATAGCATGATCATCGAGCACCACCGCATAGTTGTATGAGGGAAAGCCGTTGGATTTGACGATGATAAAGTCTCCAATAAGGCGCGCATCAAACTTCACTTTCCCTTGTATCATATCATCCACAATGATCTCCTTGGCTTTTGTGCGAAAACGTATAGCGTAAGGCTGACCTCTGGAGCGGCGCTCTTCTACTTCTTCTTTGCTAAGGCTGCGGCATTTGCCGTCATAAACATAGGCCTTGCCTAAAAACTTGGCCTCTTGCTGCTTTGCTGCTAAGTCCTCATCGCTGCAAAAACATGGGTAAGCAAGGGAGTTATGGAGCAGCTTTTGGGCGTATTCTTGATACAAGGCAAGACGTTCGGATTGCCTGTAAGGACCGTAGGGGCCCCCTTCCTCTGGCCCCTCGTCAGGTTGGATGCCCAGCCAGGCAAGAGAATCGTAAATCCAAAGCTCTGCCTCTGGCAGAGACCTTTCCCTGTCTGTATCCTCTATGCGTAAGACCATAGCGCCCCCTTGCGAGCGAGCGTAGAGGTAGTTAAAAAGAGCAGTGCGGGCCCCGCCTATATGCAAATGGCCTGTAGGGGAGGGCGCAAAGCGTGTCCGTATGCTAAGCCTGCCCTTGTTTTGCATAAGATAAGAATTGTGATAATTTAGAAGTCTGCCTTTGCTCTAAAAAGGGGAGGGCGCTTCTCCAGAAAGGCAGCGCAGCCTTCTTGGTAGTCATGAGCTTGGGCGAGCTTTGCAGCGATGCTCTGCTCTTTTTCCAAGCCTTCCTTAGAGTTTAAGGCAAGGCCCTCCCAAAGAGCGCGCCGTGCTGCGCTTTGGGCGGCATGTGATTTTTTGGCTAAGAGTTTTTGTACGAAGCTCTCCACATGCTCCATAAAGGAATCTTGCGGATATACGTGGTTTACAAGACCAATTTCACGGGCGCGGGCAGCTCCTATCCTTTCTCCAGAAAGAATCATCTCAAGGGCCAGACTAGCTCCTATCATTCTAGGCAGGCGCTGCGTGCCTCCAAAGGCGGGGATAAGCCCCAAGCCCACTTCTGGCAGCGCCATCTGGGCGGAATCTGCCGCAAGGCGCAGGTCGCAGGCTAAGGCCAACTCCAGGCCGCCTCCCAAAGCAAAGCCGTTGATTGCCGCTATAGTAATGAGATTTGCCTGCGCTATGGAATCAAAAATCCCGCTCCCCAGGCGCAGAAAGCTTCTAAGATTTTCTACAGACATTTCCTGCATGGCAGCAATGTCTGCTCCCGCAGCGAAGGCTTTCTTACCTGCTCCATATAAGATCAGGGCCCTTGTATCTTCTTGGCTTAGAGTTGTTTTGAGAGCTGCAGATATGTCAGCAAGTACCTCTGCGTTAATGGCGTTTAGCGCTTCAGGGCGCATGATACAGAGCAAGGCGTAGTCATGCTTTTTTTCCAGCTTTACAAATGACATATGATTATATATTAGGAAGTTTTTCTTTCCAATATGCTTATACCCCATACTCCTCCATCTTATTTGGAGCTGCGCGAGCGCTTGCAAGAACTCAAGCTAAAGGCCGGGCTGAAAGCGCTTAAGTCAGGCACGGAGATAGAGGACATGGACTTTGAGGAACTTTCTGTAATGCGCCGGCTGAGTCAAGGAATTCTTCCGTTCTACGTAAAAATTGGAGGCCCAGAGGCGCGAAATGATATACGCGCGCTGGCGCAGCTGGAGGTGGACGCCATGATTGCTCCTATGATCGAGTCTCCCTATGCGCTAAGGAAGTTTATCGAAAGCCTAGAAGCCCTGCTGCCTGAAAAGTATTACAAGACCCTTTTGAAGATGATCAATGTTGAGAGCGCTGCTGCAATAGAGCAGCTGGGACGCTATTTTTGCAGCGCCAGAAATAAGCCAGCTTAGCCAGATAACGGCTGCGCGCACGGACCTTGCAGCTTCGCTGCGTTTAGAAACAGATCATGAGCTGGTGACAAAGCATTGCGCCCGCATCGCTTCTTACGTGCGTCGCTGCCATCTGCGCCTGTCTGTAGGGGGGCAGATTCACCCAGCTATAGTGCCCGCCTTGCTGGATAAGATAGGGCCTGATTTTATTAACACACGCCATATGCTTTTTTCAGCTAAGGAAATACAAACATTGTCTTTGCTTGAGGGCCATAAACAGGAACATTCTATCCAGGAGCTCGTAGGCAGGCATCTTGTATTCGAATGCCGCCTTTACCAATACCTCTGCCAGCTCTTTTCGCTAAAAAAAGCAAGCTACCAACGACGCATAGAAGCGCTGATGGCCCGTCTCCAGCAATAAAGAACATTACGGCCGCTGGCAGGGGGATGCGGCGGATTTTGTAATTTTAGCTTGCTTATCTCAATGCCTGCTGTCGCCCAGAGCGCCGCTTACTACTCTAAGGCGCGCTTTTTGTAGTATGGGAAGGTTGGGAATTTTTGTAAGACCTACAGACATTTTGCACACTAGGCTGCTTGTGGTTCAAGGTATCCTTGATCAAAAACCTGTTTTGGTGCAGGCTTTCTCACTAGAGCTATGCGGCCTTTCCTCGTTGTAATATCTGACATACTCTGTAATGCTTCTAATACGCGTATCAGCAAGCGTGCTTTTGAGCACACTGTATGCTCTTTCACTCCTAATAGATTTTGTTTTATTTTTTGTAAGTCATTTTGATAATTGGACATAGGTCCCTCCTGTGCTTGTTTGTTCTGCAAGCAACCAGTAAGGAGAGGCCTCAAGCCCAGAAAGCGTGAAATATGTCCGTAGGTTGTATACCCTAAAAGTTTTTTTCGATTGACGCAGTTTTTGTAGCGCTTTTTGCTTGACACAAGTGAAGGATTTTACGAAATATAAAAGGTGAAGCGTTCTTTTGCGCTTATCTTCGTTTGCGAAGATGCAATTAGGATGCTTTGAGGCTGGATGTTGATTCTTAGCTGAGCTGCTTTAGAACAGCGTCTTGTCTTTAGTTTCAAGGAGAAAAGAAGAAAAAAGGAGTATGTTTATGGAATTCCAAAAAAGGAGTATAAGAAAACTTGTGCTTTTTGGCATATGCTTATTGTCAGCAAGTATATTAAGCTTTTGTTCTAGCACAAGTAGAGGGGCTGTAGGGGGTTTGATGTATTCGCCTGGAGGTAATGGCTTTGCCTATAAGGCCGTGTTTGTACCGGAAGCGGATTTTAATAAATGGGCTTCCCGCAACAGAAAAAAGATCAAGCAGGCGCTCTCCTCTATGGAGAAGGGTTATGTCTTGGAAGTTGTGGGACATACAGATAGTTCTGGGCCTCGCAATGCCAGAGCCGGCCGTAAAGGCAATATCTGGTATTCTACCCAAAGAGCAAAGGCGGTCTATCAGGCCTTGCTGCGCCAGGGTTTCTCTCGTTACAAACTGCGCTACCGCGGTATTGCGGATGACGAGCTTTTGGATAGCTCTGATCCGAGGAGCCGTATTAACAGACGTATTAGTTTTCGTATAGTAGAGAAATAGGAGTTGTTATATGGAATTGGGCTTTCTGCCTGCGGCAGGAGGCCCTTTGGCCCGCTCTTTTCCTCTTTATTGCGCGCATGCCTGACTCTTTGTTCTGGCTTTCTTCTATAGAATAGAAGCTTATCGAAAGCTCCTATATTCACCAATTTTTCTTTTGTTTTTTTGCCGGTCCCCTCTTTAGTACGACAGGAAGGGCGAAATGCCAAGCTGATGCTGCGCAGGCCGCCTTAGCGCTTTCTTACAATTTTACGATGCTTAGTTTCGCAGGTGTAGACTTAGGGAGCAGGCCGCAGATCATGGCAATAGCGCAGCGGCCTTTGCGCTTTCAGGAGCAAGAGAGTCTGCTGGCCATGGGAGTACGTTTGCTGGAATTACGCGTTGATATGGATGCTTTTGCTGTTGCAAGCTCTGTTATAGATTTTGCTAAGGAAGCAAAGAGCCGGGGCTTTGTCCTTCTAGGAACCTATCGGTGGGAAGAAGCCTGCGTGAAAGGAACAAAGCATGAAAACTATATAGAAAAGTGGCAGGCTATGCTGCCCTTCATAGATGCTGTGGATATAGAATACGAAAATCCTTACCGCGATGCTATGCTAAAAAAGGCTAAGGCTTGTGATCTATTACTTGTGTTATCTACGCATGATTTTGAGACTACTCCGCCCCAGGAAACTATGGCGCAAGTTCTAAGTGAGTCTGAGCTGCTCAAAGTTGATGTTGTGAAACTTGCATATTACGCCAGAAGGCGTGAAGATTTGCGCCGTCTATGTCAGTTTGTTCAGAATGCTTCTTTCCCGTATATGGTATGGATGGCAATGGGACCATGGGGGAGGCTCTCTCGTATTATGGCTCCTTTTGCAGATTCACTTTGGGTTTATGGCTATGTAGACCAGGCCAATGCCGCCGGCCAATTTTCTGTTGCCGAGCTCCATGAGCAGTTTTCCCGCTGCTATCCCGCATATGCAAATCAGACTGGAAACAAATACAAAGCATCCTAGGGCGCGGCATAAAGGCCCCGCCCTGGAGACAAGGAAGAGCTCTGCTCAGCCTCCGCCTTTTCAAGTTCTGATGGATGAAATCCTGCCTCCTGATGACGTGGGGAAATTTGACTTAAATCGCATGTGGAAACAATTACCTCAGATAGAAAAAGATTTTATTGCTAATCCTACGCAGAAGTATTTAGAAGCTTACCGATCTATGGTCCGCTCCATTGCCAGAGCAAGTTTACAAAAGAATATAAGAATAAAAAAAATGAAGAAGCATGTTAATAGTAAAAGGCTCTTGAGCTGGATGGAAATTATAGATCAGCGCCTTCATAAGATGGCTTTGCTGATACAGTCTCCCAGAATACGGCCTTTAGCATGCTAAAAGCCATGGATGAGATACGCGGTCTGCTTTTAGACATACGGGAATAGAAGCTTTTTAGGAAAAGTAGAATAAAACAAAGCAGGCCAGAGCTATTCTGTACAAGGCGAAGCTGACAAGACTATGGCTTTGTACAAAAGCCAGCAGGAAAGCTATGCTTATGTAGCCGCTCAGAGCCGCTGTGAATGTTGATAAGAGCAGAGAGCCTAGACCAATTTCTTGCAGCGCAGAAAATTCATTCACCAGCTCATAGATGCCGGCCAGGCCTATGCTTGGTATAGAAAGTAAAAAAGAAAAACGCAGAGCGGCTACCCTGCTAAAAGACAGAAATAGCCCCGCAGCAAGAGTAGTACCGGAGCGGGAGGCGCCGGGGATCAAAGCCAGAGCCTGAGCGCAGCCTATGCCCAGGGCCAGCTTCCACTTCATATCTTCTAAGCCTTTACGTATTTTTGCCCTTCTTCTTTTGCGTGTTATGGAAGTACTCAGATAATAAAAGAAGCAGGGCAATGCTGATAAGAGCCCCGGCAATGACTTCTGGAGAACGCAAAGGTCCTCGAATCCAATGCTCGCATAACAAAGCAAGTATACAAATAGGCAAAGTAGCGAAAGATACGTAGAAAAAAAGCAGGCTGCCTGGCTGCCAATTTTCCTGACTTAACAAAGTTTTGAGTAATGTTCTAGATGAGACTCCATCTTGAGCATGAGCAGATAAGCGCCCGCTAAGATCTGCGCCCGTCTCCTTAAGGATTTGGATAATATCATGCCGGAAGTACAATAATAACGCAAACCATGTGCCAAGCTGTATTACAGCTGAGTAAGCCGTTCCAATATCCTGAGCGCCTCTAAAACTACTGTATAAGCGGAGGTGGGCTGTGCTTGATACGGGAAGGAATTCTGTAAGGCCCTGAATGATGCCCAGCAGGACGGCATCGCTGTATTCCAGTAACATGCTCTGCTCGAAAGCTATCTTGCAGCCTGCAGGTGCTCTAAGAAGAAAGAACGGACCCTTTGCACGGCTTCCTCAGGATAGCTCTGCCATGCCTCCACGTGCTTTGCGTTTTGCGGCTTCCAGATTTGTTTTTTTTCTTTGGCGCTTGCAAAAATAGCCTCTCCATGAGAGGGGGGGGGTAAAGTCATCCTGCATACCATGAATGATGAAGATAGGCCTTGGCGCGATGCTGCCTATGACAGAGCGGGGGCTTAGTTTTTCCACCGGCACTTGGCTGCGTTTGGAAAAAAGCCATAAGATCAAGCTAAACATACTGGAAGCAAGTTTGTAATCTTTCCTGCTATGGTAAGAGATAATGCTTTTGAGGTCCATAAAGGGGCCTTCAAAGATGCCCGCTTGAATCCTGTGGTCTTCGGCCATTGCCAGTATAGCGGCCACAGCCCCCATAGAAAAACCGAAAACGCCTACGCTGGAAGCTTTTTTTTCTTTTACGAGGAGATCCACAGCGGCTTTAATATCGTGGCGCTCGTGATAACCTATGGAACTGAAAGCGCCTTGGCTTTCTCCAAAATGACGTAAATCTATAAAGAGCGCTTGGAAACCAGCCTCGTACAGAGGCCTTGCGTAGGGCAGGCCAAAGCTGCGCATCGTTCCTCTGCCATGCGCTATAACTATGCCCGGCGCCCCTTCTTTCTTCTGTCCTATATACCATGCCTTAAGCCGCAAATGATCTTGGGTGTGGAAACTCAGCTCTTCTATGGGGAGGGATGCCAGGGCAGGGTCTTCATGTATTTTTGCTAATTCTTCCCGCAGAGAATAATTATGAGGAGGATACATCAACTTGGAAGAAAAATACCAAGAAAGGCCGCAAACAATAATAAGAACAAAGGCAAGCGCGCCGGCTGTGATAAAAAAAAGCATAAGCATCATCTTGGAAATTCTATACTTCATCAGTATAATCAATTTTAGGCTGTGTTTATCTTGCAGCTGTCTTAGACAAGCTTTTTATATTCCTCCAATTTAGGTCCGCCAGCATCAGCAAAGAAAATGGAACTTGCTTGTTCTAAACCAGGGTCCCTTAGCAGCTTTTCTTTGGATTGCATGAGAGCTATATTTGTACGCCTCCGCAGAAAATCTTCCAATTTTACTACCATTTCAGAGCAGGCAGCATAGTGGTACTCCACACGCATATAATCCGTGTCCTTTATGATGATGTCTTTCATCGCGGCGTCCAGGCGTATGCCTTCCAAGATGCTGAAGGCGTGTTTCCCGTAGCGGCGCCACAGACGCTCAGCCTGCGCCCTGGAATATTCTCTGGAATATTCTTTAGAGTATTCCGGGTTGTCTTTATGCCTCCCGCCTTGCAGCGGCGAAAGGCCCAGTATAGAGGCTTGGCGCAGGAATGTTTCTTTGAGCTCCTGCTTATCTTCTCCGTACCACTTTATTACTTGGGGACTGCCGTGTATGCCGCATTTTCTTACTTCTTCAATAATTTCGTTCCCTATATTAATGCAGTCGCTTAGCTTCCCTCCATAGATAGTGATGTAGGATTCCTGCCTATTAGTTTCTATAAAGTGTTTTCGAGAAAGAGAAAGCCAGTCTGTATCTCCCTTTCCTTTGCTCTTTGTAGCCGCTTGCTTTTTTATGAGCAGAGGACGCACCCCGCAGCGCTCAGAAATAATATCTCTCTCAGTTAAGGCAGTCTTCAATCTAAGGCGCTTATTGATGTTTTCCAAAATAAAACGCCTGTCCTCAGCATCAATGTGGAAGTTTAGGCTATCCAGCCGGGTATCTGTTGTTCCTATACAAGACCTTTCTCCAAGTGGTATGACAAAAAAAGGCCTGCCGTCATCGGCAAAAAAAGCTAAAATACGCTTTTTTTTAGAAATTGCAGGGACAATCAGATGCACGCCTTTAGAAAAAAGATGTTTATGCTCCGTATTTTGTTTGCTTAGGGCGTTGTAAGCGTCCGCATGGGGTCCGCAGGCATTGATGATGAGCTTAGAAGTGATTTCTATTTCTTCGCCTGCCTGCGCATTGCTGTGGTCATGATTTTGATTCTGCGCTTTTGTCAGCCATTCCCCATTTTGTGTTTTTACGGAAGATAGAGCTTCTACATAATTTACAACGACAGCGCCATAATCCAGAGCAGAACGTATAAAGTGAAAAACAAAGCGCGCATCATGCTCCAGTAAAAAAGCATCGGAATATGCAAATCCCCCGCAGCTCTTCTCTAAGTTGATAGCGGCTTCTTCTTTTCCCAGTCTGCGCTTTTTGTAATAACGCGGAGCACGGGTGTAAAAACTACCCACAAGCCAGTAAAAGAGACTTGCCAAATAGAGAAAAAAAGACTTATACTTAGAATGTTTATCAATGCTGGCAAGAAAGCATATTTCCTGTATATTGGAAGGGAATTCTTTCATAAGCAAGTTTCTGGATTTGCATAGTTTGCGTACAAGACCAAGCTCCAAATTTTCCAGGTACTTAATGCCTCCCCATACTAAATTAGAAGACTCCTGACTGGTAAAAGAAGCAAAATCCCCCTTGTCGATCAGAGCTACGCGCAGACCCTGCACGCTCAAAGCAGCGGCGCTAACTGCCCCATTGATCCCCCCCCCTATAATAAGGACATCGAAGGAAGCCTTTTGTAGCTCTTGTAGATATTTTTCTCTTAAACGCATTGCATGAAGTGAGCTAAAGCGCAGCTGCAAGTGGCTATGGCGGTCTGTCTTGATCTTTCTTTCACTTGTATTATTTTTTAGGAGCTATCTGGGAGGGAAGGGATAAAGGGTAAGCGTGTTTTTTCTCCCAAGCATTCCAGAAAGCCCAGAGCTCTTCTGGATTTTCCGGCTGGTGCCGCCAGCGTTTATGCAGCCAAAAGTAGGCGTGGGGATGCTCACGAATTTTTCTCTCCAAGAGCTTTACCCAAGCATAAGTAAAATGGCGCTCCCATTCATCTACGTCGTTTATATCCACTTTGGGCTCTGCTACCTTCTCATATTCCACTACCAGCTTAGCTCCTTCCTGGTAGTAAGACCAGATAAAAAGGACAGGCATTTTGCTTATACGCGCTATGAAAGCAGGGCCTCTATATGTCGAGGCCAAACGCCCTAAAAAGGGATAATAGGGCGCTTGCTTGCCCGCATCTTGGTCTGCTGCGAGGGCAAAGAGATGCCCTTTTTGGAAAGAACGCAGACTATTGCTAATAGCCCGCCGGTCATCTATGTAAATAGGAAGTACATTCCACCTGCTACGTACTTTGTAGAGCCATTGGTTGACCCACGGGTTACGTTGTTTTTTTGCAAGAGCACGCAGCCCCCCCCCCTGTCCGGCAAACTGAGCTAGATGACAGCCCAGAGCTTCTATATCGCCTATATGGCCCGTGATCATCAGGCAGGGCTTCTCATCTTTCTCGTAAAGACTTTGTCTAAAAGCCTCTGCAGAAGGCTTGCTAATACAGCTCTCGTGAAATTGCTTTTTGCTCATATAAAAGCGCGCAATATAGTTGGAGCACACGTACGCCATAGCGATCAAATTTTCTTCCATACGCTTCTTTCGCCAGGCATCATCCTTATCTGGGAAAGCATAAAGCAGATTTTCTTCTATTCTCTTCCTTGCTTTGCTGGAAGCCTTGCCAATAAAAAGGCAGATACGCGCTAGGAGCTTAGTGCGCCGCCTATGGCTCAGGCAGGAAAGAGTTTTTGTTAGGAGCTGTAAAACAATGTATTCTAAAAGCCATTTGCCTTTCTTAGTTTTGCTGCTTTGCTTCATTTGACTTATATATGAAAGGCCTGCGCCACAGCCTTTGCATGGACATGAGACATCTTTTAGAGCTTAGAGACAAGAGCTGCCAGAGGACTTGAGAGCGCTAAAGCCCAGGGCGCTCTGATTTTTTCTGCCTTTTTGTCTTTGCTGCTTCTTCCTTTCTTTTCTTTTGCTCTTGCAGGCTTTGCTCTATACGTGCAAGCTGTTTTTTGAGAGCCGCTAAGTCCTGCAGCCCTATCCAGTAGATGTATTCCTGTGAAGAGGCTTTTAGGACGATTTTTGCTAAGGCAAGCTGCTTAGCTTTAATTTTTACGTTGTCTAAAGGAAGACGGGCGCGCAATAGATAGCTTTTATCTTCGCTACTTTGGAGTGTGATAGTAAATAGATCTTTTTGCGCCTTTTCCCATATAGCAGCAAGGGGCTTGTTTGCGGAAGTTTCTTTGGAATCTTCAAAGTAGGCGATACTTAGGTTTGCAATTCTACTTGCAAAGCTTCTGCCCATGCCAGGCGCCGCTAATTCGTCTTTTGCACGGCTTCCATCAGCAAAGAAACGGGTCAAATACCACTTTTCCTGCTGTGGAGAGCTGCGGCCGTCTTTTTTTTCTTTTAGGAAGTGGAATCTATGCGCTTTGACTGTATGCTTAGCGCTCTTTGCATCGGCCTCTAGCTGGGGGAGGGGGGAGGAGTTGATGCGAAGCTGCAGGCTTTCTATCTCTTCCTTTGCTTGCAGCTGTATTACTTTTCTGGAGCGATAATCAAAGCTGTCGTATTTGAGCTTGTTTAGCAAATAAGACGGAAGTATAAAGTCTAACTTGGAGTGCAAAGAGGAACGGGCAAAAATACGGCCGCTGTCCTTGCTTGTCATTTCTCCCAAAATGAGCAAGACAGGCTTGGAACTGGGGGCTTTGTAAAAGACAAGCTTTTTGTTTATTTGATCTAAGCCTCTTTCTTTGTATTTTTCTTTTGCCTTGTCTGCTGAGGCTTGGGCGCCCTTTGCTTGGCTCTGCTTCTTGTAGTAGGCGAGAATTTGCGGCCTACGCCAATCGGAGAATATACTCCTGACTCTATAGTTGGCGTGATAGCGCTTATAGCTTTCTTTCCTATCGTCCTTTACAGCTATGTAGTACGTATCGCGGGAAAAGCCGGGCTTTCTGATAAAACGGGTGATGCGGTACTGATCTTCTTCTTTTTCCCAGCGCTCGATGACTTGCCATGATTCTTCCCAAAGGCGGCTGTCCTCGCCCATGTATTTCTCGTAAGCGTCTTGCTGACTTAGGGGCCCCCACAATATGAGGGCAAACAAGAGCGCAAATACTAGAGCGCTTAAAACGATATAAACACGTGCAGGCATAGAAAGAGCCGCCATTTCTTAGAACTGGTCGCAAGAGCCGACTTTTGAGACCAGCTCTTAGTTAAGCTGCAAGTCCTCCATATGTTTTATGCAAGGCTCTAAGCTCCTTCATGACTGCGAATGTCTCTTTTGCTTTTCATAATAATTGCATTTGTGATCAGGGCTGCTTAGTCATGAAAAGACGATGCCTGCGCCGGTAGTAGTACAGGCCTGCTGTTAGAGCAAGCGCCAAGGTGATGGGGAAAAGGAAGACGCCAAAGAGCAAAAGACGCCATTTCAGTTCTTCACTAACTTGAACATTACGCAAAGGCCGCTCTTTTGCCGCTAAAGTAGCGCTTAGCGGGCTTTCCAGAAGCCAGAAGAAGCTATCAGATGCCAAGAGTAAGTTCCGGTGCGCTATAGGAAAGAGGATCGCTCTTTGCGAAAGCCAATGTGCGCCTGCATATACAATGACTTTTGGGCCTCGGTGTGTTTCGGGCTTAGCGTAGGCTAATGCGAGGATGCGCCTTTTAGATTTTTCCCTTGCGTCTTTACGGCTATTGCGATTCGAATCCACATAGGAATTGAAAGGCGAGTACAGCAGGACCTGCGCTTCTAGTTCTTTTAACTTTTCTTGTTTCTTTTCTTGTTTCTTGGAGTCTTGTACAGCTTGTTTTCCCTCACTCTGATTCTTCTTTGTTTTGTCCTGCTTTTGTTTGTCCCCTGCTTCCTGCCTGTCTTTCTTGTTTGAGAAATTGCCGGCTTTACTTGGGAGCGCCTGCTTGGCTGTGTTGGCATTGCCTATGCTTTTTTCTTCAAAATAAGAATGCTGCAACAAGAGTACATTATTCGCTGCTACATTTTTGATGCTTTCCGTAATGCTATGCTTTTGATAGTGATTTGTAAGCAGGAGGCCGCTGAAATTCGTGTTTGTTAAGGGCTTTTTCATCATACGGTACTTGCCTGTCCCCATTTGCAAGAGTAGCCATGAGAAATCCTCAGAGCTGTCTGGACCTGCGGCTGCAAACAATGCGCCGCCTTGACGGACGTAGTTTAGGACAGCATCCTGCGCCTTCTTGCCAAAGGCTACCCGGGGGCCAATGATGGCTAAAGCGTCGGCGTCTTTTGGTATGGGGCCCGGCCAATTCGTAGTATGGTTTAAGGCTTTGAGTTCTAGATTGTAAAAACGCAGCTGCTCTTTCAAATGTTCCATGCCATCAGTACGGCTTTGCGGGCCTGAAAGGCTGAAAGGCTCTCCATTAGCTTCTGTGAAGTATATCTTTTTCTTGGGCGCAGCTATATAAAGCAGGGCCTTAGTCAGATTCCGCTCCAAAGTCTGCAGGTCTTTTTCGCTGTTTACGTATACTTTCTTTTCTACATAGGGCTTATCATAAGGGTCCAGGCCTGAGCTTTCTTTTACGGGTTTACGGCACACAATCACGCCATTTCTGATATTTGGGAATTCGTTGCTTTCATAGGCTTCCAAGTCCGCATTGTAAAAGTGAAGGCTGATTTTAGGATTCAAGGCTGGTAATTGCTCAAGGTGCAGGCGCAGCTCAGGGCTGATTTTGTAGAGCGCTGGGGGCGTGATGCTTGATTCGCGCAGCTTTACAGCCTGTATCTCTGGTAAAAATGCGTGTATTTCCAGCTGCGAATCAATTGTTTGTATGAGTTTGCGCGCATCTTCACTAAAGGAGACATAGCCGGGGCTTAGGTCCCAGAAGGGATTACGCAAATACGTCAGGTAATTTACAAAGATCACCAGAAAAAAAACAAAAAGCGTGGAGACTATGGAATTTTGCAAATAGCTTTGCCTTTGCTTGCGCAGGGCTCGTGCGTCCTGGGCTTCTACCCCGTGGGCTAAACTAAGCATCAAGCGGCAGATTATCGCTGCGCTGTAAGCAAAGACAAAAAGAAAAAGCAGCAGCCTTCTGAGGCGGCCATGCAAAGAAAGCTCAGCTCCTTCAAGTTTTTGAACCGGCATATCCAAAAAGAAATACGCAAGAAAAAGTACAAGACTACAAAGCCCTAAGGCCCATGCCATCCAGTAAGAGAGGGCGGCTGAGGATGCGGGCCGCAGCAGCAGGAAGAGAATACTGTCCGCAAGGAGCAAAAGCAGGCCCAAAGCCAGAAAGAAAAGGCCAAGCGGGCTGCTCTCTGCGTAGTATAAGGAAAACAAGAAAAAGAGAGAGCCATGCAGATACACAAAGAGCCCTGCTTTGGGATAAACAAGGTCTAACTTCATTTTAGCTAAGTAAGTCTGCATATAAAGCCCTATGAACAGCTGCTTAATTTGCGCGCCCTCTCCATCTGCGTGATTCTAAAACTTTCACTGAAAGAAATAAAAAAAGCCCCGATAGACTGCCAAAAAAAACAAGAGGGCGCAGGGGTATGATGCCTTTGGTGAAAGCAAAAAACTGATTCAGGCCATGGATATGGCTTAGTATTTCCTTAGCAGGCGAAGGCAGCAAGCCTGCGAAGTAACCTCCTATATCTATCATGCCAATGATAAGGCAGGCAATAAGCAAAGAAAGCAAGTAGCTGTTTGTTAAAGAAGAGGCAAAAATTCCAACGCTGCATGCGTAAAGCCCGGCTGCAAAAAGGCCCAAGCATCCTGATAAAGTGATGTACCAGGGGGCTTCGGCCATCCAGAAGACATAAAAGAGACTCATGATCGCAGCTAAGCAGCCGCACAAGAAAATGCCCATTAAAAACTTTCCAATCACAAGCTGGGTGTCCTTTACGGGAAGGGTATAGAGGAGCTCCAGGGTGCCTTGGCGCCTTTCACTAACAAAAGCAGACATGGAAAATAAGACGCCGGCCATCAGAATGAGCACGTAAAACATGTGAAAGATCGTGCGCGCCGTGTCTTCATAAGTGTTTTCTGTTTTATGAGGCAGGACGCTCAGCATACCGCAAAGGAAGATGATGATCCCCATGCTGAGAGGCGGAAAGTTTGACGCTAGAAAGGATTGCAGCTCTTTTACAAAGACCCACCACGCGCGCCCCAGCGCTGTTTGAAAAGGAGCAAGGAAAGTTTGTCTAAGCGCTTTTTTGCCCCCAAATGGCTTTGGCGCGCCCTCTTCACTGGAATGAGAATGTTTGGGAGAGCTCATATGCCTTGTCAGTTTGCAGCCTTTACTCTGGACGAGCTTTTAGCGCTGGTCAAAGAGATAAAACGTTCTTCTAAGTTTTCTGCCAAATCAGAGCTATGGAGCTCAGCAAGGCATTTTGCTTGATGAATGATCACAACTTTATCACAAGTGCGGCTTACTTCCGTAAGTATATGGCTGGAAAGAATGATGGTATATTGTCCAGCCAAAGAGCGGATGAGCTTGCGCATTTCTATGATTTGTAATGGGTCCAGCCCTGCTATGGGCTCATCCAAGATCAAGACGGAAGGAGAAGCGATAAGGGCCTGCGCGATACCTACTCTTTTGCGGTAACCAAGGGAAAGATGACGTATCAAACTATGACGTATGTCTCCTATATGAAGAAGGCTTGCTACTCTCTCCCACTCCTTAGAAAAACTAAGAGCCAGACCGCGCATGCGCCCTACAAAAAGCAAATAGTTCTCTACTGTCAGCTCCGTGTACAATGGAGGGTTTTCTGGCAGATAGCCAATACTGGCTTTGATTTGCATGGGAGAACGAAAGACATCCAGACCATTGATGGAGCAAGCGCCGCCAGAAGGTATAAGATAGCCGCTGAGAATGCGCAAGCAGGTTGTTTTCCCAGCCCCATTTAGGCCCAAAAGGCCCATTACTTGACCCCGCTCTACATGAAAACTAAGCTGGTCAAGGGCAAGATGGGAGCCATAGTACTTGCTCAGATTTTGCGCTTCTATCATGAAAAACTACCAAAATGCAAGAAGGGAAGGGACTTATATACCAGCGCTCAATATAAAATATACGATTCCCTGAGCGCAGCATTTTGTCAAGGATAATGCTGTAAAACATGTATACAACCTACGAACATATTTCACGCTTTCTGGGCTTGAGGCCCCTCCTTACTGCTTGCTTGCAACACAAACAATCAAAGGAGGGACCTATATCCAATTAAGAACATGTCTACAAAAAATAAAACAAAATCTATTAGGAGTGAAAGAGCATATAGTGCGCTCAAAAGCGCTCTTGCTGATCCGGGTATTAGAAGCATTACAGAGTATGTCAGATATACAACGAGGGAAGGCCGCATAGCTCTAGTGAGAGCCTGCGCCAAAACAGGTTTTTGATAAAGGATAGCTTGAGCCGCAAGCAGCCTAGTGTGCAAAATGTCTGTAGGTCTTACAAAAAAATACAAGGCCCGGCGCCCGCTTTGCATTGCTATATTCCCCGCAGGCCCGGCGCCTCTAATATATAATATATGCACAGCGGGCAGGGCAGGCAATAGCTTTTTGCAGGCACAAGGCACAGCAAGACGTCTTTATGCGCAAGGGCAGGGCTATGTAAGGCACAAGGGTGCCCGGTGCGACTCTGTGTGCTCTCAGAGCGCCCTGGAGGCTATCCTTGCTATCTTAGAGAGCAAGCCTGCCTGTGCGCTGCACGCAGACAGGGCTCAGACTAGCCAAGCCAGGCTTGCTAGTCTCTATTGCTTCCTTATCTCTAAGCTTTGTATAAGCAAGTCAAGCTTAGAGTCTATCTTGTCTATCTTGGCTCAGACTAGCCAAGCCAGGCTTGCTAGTCTCTATTGCTTCCTTATCTCTAAGCTTTGTATAAGCAAGTCAAGCTTAGAGTCTATCTTGTCTATGTCTATCCTATCTATACGTGACTCCAGCTTGTCTATACGGGAGTCCAGCTTGTCTATACGGGAGTCTATCCTGTCTATGCGTGAGTCTATCCTCTGTATATCCTGCTTGGTGTCCCTTATAGCAAAAAATAGCACTGCAAAACCTACGCCAACAACAGACAGGACTATTGCAGCAAGAGTCATTAAGTTTCTATGACTCCACTTTAGCCAGTCATAACCAGCGCTTAGCTTTTCATTGCTAGTATTTAGCTCGCTTACTTTTTGCCTTAGGGCTTGCAAGCCTGCAGGGCTTTCTTCTTGTGACTCTTCCTTTAGCATAATAACAAAGCAGCTATCAGACAAGAACAAGCCAGCCATGAGCTTGCATGCAAGTATCCTGCTTTAATAGGATGACTATGCTTTTTTATTGGGAGTTGTCAAGAAAAAAATACTATTTCTATACAAGCACATGGCGAAGCCCTTGACATATAGAAGCGAAGAAGAGTACAAACAGTGAGACGGGACGCTATGGCATTCCTGCGCTTTCATTTTGGAAAAAGCAGTTGTTATTGGAGGCGGGCTGGCAGGAACGGCTGTAGCAGAGGCTCTGCAGAGGAGAGGCTTTGCAGTAAGTCTCCTCGAACGTCACGGAGCTCTTGCAAAGGAGGCTTCAGGACAGGCGGCAGCCATTGCGCAGCCTATCTTACATCGTCAGCCCAGCGCTAAGATGCGCTTAAGCCTAAGCGGTTTTTTCTATTTCTTATCCCATTTGGAAAGACTGCTTTGCGCTTCTTGCCCCATTCGAAACAAGGCCTGCGGAGTCCTGCAGTTAGCGCACAAAGAAGGCTTGGCAGAGCGCTTTCGCATTGCAAGCAATCTGCCTTTCTTTTTAGAGCAGCGCCGTCTCCAGATACAATTGTTGGATACAAAGCAGGCCAGCGAACTTTGCGGTATGCAGACTACCTGCGGCGGCGTTTTTTTCCCGCAGGCTCTTTGGCTTTCTCCTAAGGACCTATGCCAAGCGCACCTAAGTGTTGGAGAGAAAATGCGGTCATCAGGCATAAAAAAGATAGATCTGCGCTACTTCTACGAAGCGCTTCGCTTGGAATACAATGCGCAGCAAAGGCTCTGGCATATTTACGACACAAGGAAAAGGAAGCTGGAAGCCCGCTATCTCGTTTTAGCCTGCGGCGCAGGCGGGCTTGCATACATAGAAGGCATAGCTCCGCCCTGGGAGCTCTGTCTCAAAAAAGTCTTAAGGCAGGTGCGGGGGCAAAGTTTTCTCATGCCTGCTAAGGGGCTCAGCCAAGCTCTCCTGTGTCCTCTCAGCTACGATGGTTTTTGTATACCGCAGGTAGATGCGCAGGCAAACTGTCTTGTGGGGGCAAGCTTTGAGGAATGGAACACGAAGGCAGAAATGGAACCCAAACAGAACGAAATGCTCTACCACCGCCTGCTTGCGCTCCTCCCTAATGCAGGAGGTCTTACAGGGCATGCAGAGGGCGGCTCATCCCTTTCTTCTTGGCTGGCTAAGCTCAATACACGCGTGGCATTTCGCTGCTCCAGCCCGGATCGTATGCCTCTTTGCGGCCCTCTTCATTCCCAAGAGCAGGGCTTGTATTTGAGCACGGCATACTCTTCCCATGCCCTGCTTTTTTCTATATTAGGCGCAGAGTACATTGCAAGACATATATGTCAGGAAAAGACTTCCACGCTGATAGAAGACGATCTTATAGACGCCATATCACCTCAACGTTACAGTCGTTTTTTTTGCAAGGATTGAGCAGGTAGCTTCTTGAGATGGCCTTGTCTTGCAGCTGCTTTGCGCTGCTCTGTAATTCATGCAGGAGACTTTCCAGGTAAGAACGCTTCCCCAAGGCATGGTGCGGCAGAGTCAAATCCCCTCCCTGTATAGATACTTCCCCATAACTCAAAATATCCAGGTCTATCTCCCTTGGCCCATAGCGAAAACGCGGGATGCGCCCAAGCTTTTTTTCAATCTCCTTAAGTTTTCTTAGCAGAGCATGGGGGCTTATATGAGCGTCTACCTCTAACTCCAGCGCCTGATTGAGAAAAGGAGGCTGATCTTCGTACAGCAGGGGCGGATTATCCAAGACAGAAGAAGCGGCAAGTATTCTGATCCCCTGGATTTCAGCGATGGCATTGCGTGCGCAGGAGAGCATTTGTTCTCTGTCTCCCACATTGGAGCCTAAAGCTAGATAGACTTGCCCGCTTTTTGTACATCTCTTTTGTCTGGCCATTGTCTGCTATAGGAGTAAGGTAAAATATGCGAAAGTCAGGCGGCAAAACTAAAAGGCATGCTGTGTCTTATGTATGCTTTCTGCGCGGTAATCCGGCGCCTTGATATGGATTTCCCGGCACATTTCCCTTAAGCGGCTATAAACCCGCCCCCCCGCCGTGTCCTTCCAAAAGGACATAGGGTCATTAGAAGTGATGAGGGTCAAGAGATCATTTTCGTAGCGCGTATCAATAAGGTTGTAAAGTACAGATTGTACCCACTCTGTTTCTCTGTGCATCCCAAAATCATCTATAAGAAGAACAGGTACAGAGGAAAGTCTTTCTTCTATTTTAATGCCCTCTCCATAAATGCCTGAGTTAGGATTGTAAGAAGAACGCAGCTTGGCTATAATATCCCTGCCGATCTTTGCAAAACGCACGGAAGTTTTGTGAAAGCGTATCAGTTCATTTAGCAAAGCGCAGCAGAGCATAGTTTTGCCGCAGCCTGTACCGCCGTATAGGTAGAGGCCTATGAGTTTTTTTTCTCTTTTAGCATAGCGAAAAACGATCTCCTCCGCATAAGACAGTGCCATAATGAGACTCGTATTCGGGACATGGTTTGTACTAATATCTTCGAGGAAAGCGCCCCTGTACTTGGGAGGTATTTGCGAAGCTTTTTCCAAATGCGTGATTCTTGCCAGGTTGATGCGCGCTTCCCTGCATTCACATAAGATGATATCTTTCTTCTCCTGCGAATAGCGTTCATAAGGCGGCAGACATGGGGACATTAAGCTCTTATCTTCGTCCTTATCTTCCTGGCAATGGCCCTGCATACAAGAACACAAAAGAAAGCCTGACTGCTGACTGCAAACAAAGCCCAGCCCAAGGCAATGCTTACACTGGGATAATAGCGTGACTTTCAGGCTGTTGATAAGATGATCTGTGATGGAAAGAGAAGTTTTCTTCACAGCAGCCATGTCTTAAAAAAGTATTATATACGGTATTCTTGGATTTTATGTATGACAAAGGCAACCAAGCCCGTAAGAACATAAACAAAACTCATGCACAAGATAGCCACTGCGCTGTAAATGGCGCCGTATTGCCAGCCAATAAAAAATAGAGCAAAAATACCTACACATAGAATGATAGCAAAACGCTCTTTAGAAAAACGGCGTAAAAAAGAGACCTGCGGTTTACTATAACGTACTGTGCTGACCATCATGAAGGCGCAGAAGATATATACAATCACTATCAGGACTTCAGAAAAAAGGGCATGTACTTGACTGAGCACCAAGTGCATAAGAACAACAATGCAGCCAGCTAGAGGTGAAGGGAGGCCTATAAAGCTGTCTTCTTGTCTTAAGGTATTAAAGCGCGCTAAGCGAAAAGCTGAGCATACCGGCCAAATTGCGCTTAGGAACATGCCTGCAGGTATATAAAAATGGCCCTTCATTTCGTAATTAAAACGCGCAAAAATACGAACATAGAGCAAAACAGCAGGGGCAATGCCAAAGGTGACCAAATCCGCTAAGCTGTCCAAGTGCGCGCCCAAGTCTGACTTCGCTTTGAAAAGCCGCGCTACAAAGCCGTCCAATCCATCTAAGAGCATAGCCGTACATATTAAGATAGCGGAAATGACATGGGCATTGGAAGTGCTTTGGGGATAAGCGGGCAGTATCAATAGAATAGCAAAAAAACCAAGACTCAAATTCCCCAAAGTAAAGAGGTTAGGTATCCACAGTAGCTTTCCCTTGTATGAGAATGACATGCTGTTTGATGAAAGAAGCCGCTTTGTTATAGAGAGTTACAAAGTAAGAGTGAAACTTAGGAGTATCACTCGCCAACAATACTACTTTCATATTTCATTTCTGCCTCCAATTTTAGTCAAGCTTTTTCGTATGCGGGGAGGATAAGTCTGCCTGAAGGATCAATCAAGGTTGTATAGAAGAAGGCAAAAACTATTTGACAAAAAGCACATAGCCTTTTTACTACGCACATGGCTGTCCCCAAGCGTAAGACCTCGCGCCAAAAAACAAGGTCACGGCGCTCACATCATGCTTTATCTAAGCCTAACCTTAGCGCATGTAAGAATTGTGGCAGCTATATTATGCCGCATCGCATATGTCCTGTTTGCGGATGGTACAGAGACCAAATCTTTATCCCTAAAGTTCTTCAAGCCTCATAAGAGTTCATCGCAGTAATAATTTAGAGACTACAAGATAAAAGGAGGAAGAAAGATTCATGAGGCTGCGTTTTTTTTTCGTGTTTTCCTTGATCTTAGCCTCCCTAAGCATTTTTGCCTTAGCTAATAAAACAAAGGTCAAGCAATCCATTCGTGTGCTGGATTTATATGAGCTGATGCAGGAACCTGAAAGTTTCTATAACAAGGAAATACGTATTCGTGGTTTTGTACAAGAGGCTTCGATACTGCGCAGGCACGGAGAGCAGGCGGAATTTATTATCAGGCAGGAAAGGCAAAAGCAGAATTACAGACTTCCTGTTTTTTATCAGGGCTCTACCCAGCTGCCTAATACATTTAGTGATGGCGCTCCTATACGAGCTGATGGCTATCTTGACCCTGTAACGCAACGTTTCCTTGCCACAAGCATCGAAGCCAAATGCGCTTCCAAGTACGAAGTAAAAGATGATGGCTATCTGAAACTGCAATTCCCCTTGCCCTATGAATGAGTTAGGAGCCCTCCTCCTTGTATTTTCGGGGAGTCTGCTTATTTTTTCCCTGCTTATGGCGCTTTGTTCGCTGAGCCTGCGTTCTGAACGTCAGTTATTTCGCTCCTTAAGCCTGGAGTTGCTTGATTTTTGGCGGGGAAAAAATCCTAAAGAAAGCCTAAACCGGAAATATTTCTATATACTCTTTGGGGTCCTTGCGCCTCTCAAGTCCAGACTGCTGCGCATACTGCAAATCCCTTCGCGCCAAGATGCCGGGCGTCTTGCTTCCTGGGCCTTGCACGGCAATTTCTTGTGCATAAGCTTAGCGCTCCTGCTTTTAGTCTGGCTTTTACTGAGCAGCGATTTGAGTAACCACTATGTAGTCTCAAATAGCTCGGTTTATCTCTCTGCCTTTTTTCGCTTTACCGCATTATGGGCAGGTTCCAGCGGCAGCCTGCTATTTTGGTATTGGCTGCTTGCTCTCTTCTCCAGCATCGCCCTATTCCAAACCCAAAAAAGAAAAATCTTTGGCAGAGAGGCGCAAAACATTCTTTGTCTCATCCTTATTTGCGCGCAGCTTCTTTTTGCGATTTTGAATCTCTTCTTTGCGGATGCGCAGGCCTTTCGCATCTACCCTCAAAGTATGCAGTCAGGACGCGGGATCAATCCCTTGCTTTTGCACTGGGCTATGATCATCCATCCTCCTATACTATATATAGGCTACGTGAGCGCTATTGTACCCTTTGCCTTACTTTTTTGCCAAGTTCTGCGGGCGCAGTCTCCTCACGCCAGCCTTTGGCCCCTGCTGCGGCGCTGGTCTCTCTTTTCTTGGTTTTTCCTAGGGACAGGCATACTTTTAGGAAGCAAGTGGGCTTATGAAGAGCTAGGCTGGGGCGGCTATTGGGCCTGGGACCCTGTCGAGAATGCCAGCCTTATGCCCTGGCTCATATGCACCGCCTTTTTGCATTCCATCATCGTCCAGGAGCGGCGGGGCATGCTGCGTTTTTGGAATGCCTTTTTGATCGCTTTGTCTTATCACATGTGCCTTGTGGGGACATGGATTACCCGGAGCGGAATTCTAGAAGGGCCGCACACCTTTGCTGAATCTACGATTGGTCTGCCTATGATTCTTTTTATTATGGGCAGCGCTTTGTATTTTTTTCGTTTTCTCTATTTCTCACGCTCCAGCCTTCGCCCTCAAGGCATTGTAGAAAACCTAACTTCGAAAGAAGGCACTTTGCTTTTCAACAATTTTCTGATGCTGCTAGCCATGCTCATTATTCTTCTGGGAGTTTTTTCTCCCCTTCTCCCGCTGGACTGCTCGTGGTCTGAAGGGTGGCAATGTTACAAAATAGAATGGAAACAAGGCGCCTACAATCGCCTGCTTGTTCCGCTGGGCATAGGCACGCTTTTTCTTATGGGAGCTTCGCCTCTTTTAACATGGAAGAGAAGCGCAGCCAAGAGCTGGCGCAGGAACCTGCGCTGGCCCTTACTAACAGGCTTGCTGGGAGCTGTCATCTTTGCCGCATCATATGGGCTTCTTTTTCGCCGCTCTTCGGGAGTGGATGTGGGCCTATGGGGCACAGCCTTTACGAGTGAGATCATGGCTATCCTGACTGTAGGCACGTCTTTGTTCGTAATAGCGGGTATATTTCAGGAGTACAAACAAGGTATACAATCGCGCCGCCTGCGTTTTGATGAGAGCATCCTGCAGGCTCTGCGCCACCTCTTCTTTCAGAACAAAGGACGCTACGGCGGCTATTTGGTCCATCTGGCTGTTGTCTTTCTATGTATAGGTTATGCGGGTTCTGCTTTTAAGCAGAGCATGAAACTGGAATTTCTCTATTCCAAAAGACCATGGTCACCAGAGAGCTCTGCTGTAGCATATTTTAGTCGAGATAAGGCCTATGTGGAGCAATATGAAATACAAGCAAGGGAACTTTTCCTCAGACCAGTGTTCTTATCCAAGCAGGCTAAGCATTTGGAATCCTCTGCTGCTATCACGATCTCACAAGAAGCCCATTACTACATACATGACAGGATCTCCAGCCCTGAGCGGGCGCAAATACTCAAACAAAACCCCAGAAGCTACGAGCAAGCCCAGGAAGAAGCAAGTATGCGGGGCTTTTGGACGAAGTGCAAAAACTTTCTTAGAGGCTACCATTTAGACGGCCATATACGAACAGAACGCCACTTTTATCCTCAAATCAATCCCCGCTCAGGCTTGCTGGCACGCAATGCCCAAATGCAATCTATCCGAACGCCGACTAGTGAACCGGGCATGCGCTCGCGTTTACATGAAGACCTTTATATCCAATTAGGAAGCATAACAAGCCCAGAGGGAGACCTAAACTTAAACCATGCTTATGAAAGCTATTACCATTTTTTAGGAAGGAGCAGGAAGGCATACCAAGAGCTTTTCCCTGCTGTCATCCTGGCAAGCTTAGAGATATGGATCAATCCCTTAGTGAAGTTCATATGGCTTGGCTCGGGTCTCTTTTTTTTGGCAGGGCTCCTTTTGGTGCTTCCCTTTGGCGAGAAGAAAGGCCCTTCCTAAACAGCTTATTTTTATTTGCATGATTGTATGAAAATAGATCAAAGTTACTCATAAGTTGAAATGCAGTTTAGCCCTTCTTACAACAAAGCCATAGCCGCTTTTGACGCCGCAAATGCGCAGGACCCAAACTATGAAATCGTAGAGGGTCAAAAACACCCCCGCGAACTACTATATGCGCAAAGGATGAGCGCCTGCCTGCAGGAATACCATGCAGAGGCTTCTGAGGCGCTGGCCTTAGCTGCGCGCGCGCAGCATATTTGCAGATGGCAGATTCCCCGCAAGAATTATCCCGAAGGGCGCAGTGGTTATTTGCGTTGGAGGCAGGAGCTCCTGCAATTTCATGCAAAAAAAGCAGGCGAGATTTTGTCTGCATCAGGTTATGACAGCAAGATGCAAAGCAGAGTGCAATTTTTGCTTTCCAAGAAAGGCCTTAGAATGAAAGGTCTTAGAAACAGAGCAAAAGACCTAGAGAGCGCTGTACTAGAAGACGTAGTATGCCTTGTGTTCTTAAGCTGCTATCTTCCTGCCTTCGCAAAAAAACACAGCCAAGAGAAAGTACTTAGGATATTACAAAAAACCTGGGCAAAGATGTCAGAGACTGCCCAAGCAGCAGCGCGCTCTATGCACGCCTTCCCTCCAGAAACAAAGGCTTGGCTTAGAACATTAGAGCTGTCTTTTTCTTCATGCAAGACCTAAGCAAAATACAAGTCAGGCAGGGCTACCAATACGCGCATGCTATTTCTTATCATCATCTTTATTATCATCTAGCATCTTGAATGCCGCAGCAGCATCAAGGCTGACCATGTGCTGGCCTAAGTCAACAACTCGCGCCATCGGCGCTATGCGCTCAAGCAGTCTTTCTAAGGACATGCCTTGCTGCCCCGCCTTAAGCAAAGTCTGCGCAACCGTGATTCTCACAATAGAGGCATGCGTATCTTTAGAACTGGCCTCAAAACCCCATCCATGGGCTTTAGCCATCAAGCAAAAGCGATTTAGCCCCTCCACGCAAAGAGCAGGCCAAACACAGCGATCATCTTGTATTACACGAAAGCGCGCAGAGCAGAGCAAATACGTTCTACCTGCTTTGCGCTCAAATTAGGATAAAGCGGGATACAAAAAGCACGGCGGAAAATACGTTCTGCATTCGCACATTCCAAAGACGCACTCCCCTGCAAATGGTGGAGGGGAATAGGAAGCGCTTTGGAAATACCTATTTGCAGGGAACGGAAATAACGCATTACCTCTCCACTCTCTTTTTGAAAGATAACAGGAAAACGCAGATAGGCATCACGCCTATGATCTTGGAAACAGCTCTCGTGCGGGCTCTTTTGCAGGCTTTCCAGATAGAGCTGGGCTATTTGTCTGCGTCGATTCAAAGTACTGCCAAGATGCAGGAGCTGGTTTATGCCCATAGCTGCCTGAAAATCTCCTAACCTGTAATCAAAACTCAGCGCATGCCTTTTAGGCCCTGCCGCATCCCGATAACGCATGCCCTGCATCGCTTTGTAAAGCGGCTTCTGAGAAGTCACAAGCATGGCGCCATTGCCTGTAGTAAGGAGATCGTAGGGCGCAAAGCCGCATAGGGCGAGCCTTGCGCCAGCGCCCGCATAAAATCCGGCAGAGGAGCTTCCCTGCTTTTGTTCTTCCCTCATCGTACCGAGCACGCCCGTAATGTCTTCTATAACAGCAATGCCTTCTTTTTCGAGTTCTTCTTGATCAAAAAGCAAAGCAGAGCCAAAGCTATGCTCAGCTACATAGACAATTTTGCTTTCTTTTTCTTGTTTTCTGAGCTGCCTTGCAAAGGCGATGACGCTTTCGCAGTCGGGATGAAAGGAGCCCTGACTTATGTCCAATATATCTATCTGTGCGCCCAGGTATGACGCAGCATCATAGGCCGCTTCTGAGGACAAAGCGCTTAAGATAACATGATCCTTAGGTCCCAGCCCCTCTGCAAGGAAAGCAAGATGGTAAGCAGAATGCAAAGAATTGACAGCAAGGCTATGGCGATAGGAAAAAGTACTGCTAAAGGCTTTCTCAAAGCTTTGGGTAATAGAGCCCTCCATCAACTGCTCGCATATCAGGCAGTCCAAAACAGATTCTAACTCTTTTTTCGTTAAAGTAGGGCGATGGGTGGGAATATCCTCTCTCACCTGCTTTTTTACAAATGCGTATCGTTTGCTCATATTTCAATGCTCCTCCTAAACTGATCACTACTTTGCCTGACCTGCCACTGGAGTACAAGCACTTTTTTGAGCTTAGGAAAAATTTTAGCTTGCCAGTCCTTATATTTCTAAAAGGCATATTTTAGGCTTGCCTTCTATGCCAAGACTGTTATTCCTGCAACATGCAAAAAAAGCTTTCCGACATATTCCACGAGTACGCGCAAAATCCCGCTTACAAAGGTCTTTTTAGAGAAATCCAGGGGCCTGATTGCGAGATTCGCAGCATACGTTCCATACATAAGGGTGATGAGCATAGTCTGGTCTTTTTGTCAGACAAAAGGTACCTGCCTATGCTTCAAAGCAAAAAAGTAGGCGCTGTTGTAAGCAGTCCCAAGCTCGCTTTGCGTCTGGACCCAAAACAAAGCGTGCTCATCTCAGATAATGTATCTCTGGCAATGGCATTACTCAAGCAAAGCTATATGGACCGGGACTTTTTTGCTACAGAATGGACCAGGATTCATCCCTCTGCCGTAATCCATGAAAGCGCAGAAATAGCCAAAAGCGCGGCTGTAGGGCCTCTAGTGGTGATTGGAGCCGGCGTCAGAGTTGCTGAGCGCGTAGCTATACTTGCAGGCGCTATTATCGAAAGAGATGTGCGTATTGGCGCCCGCACAATCATTCATCCCCGGGTCTGCATTGGCTATTCCTGCCTCATAGGCGAGGATGTGATCATCAAAACAGGCGCTGTAATAGGTTCTGAGGGCTTCGGCTTTGCCCAAAACCCGCAGGAAGGCAAAAAGAATGTCCGCATCCCGCAAACAGGGCGCGTTGTAATAGGCAACAGGGTGGTCATAGGGGCCTTAAATACCATAGACCGCGCAGCCTTTGATGAAACCCGTATTGATGACGGCGTTATTATGGATAACTTGTGCCATGTGGCGCATAACTGCCATATAGGAGAAAACAGCATCATTATAGCCCAATGCGGCATTTCCGGCACTACTACGATAGGCAAGCGCGTCATACTTAGCGGCCAAACAGGCACTCTGGACCATGTGAACATACCTGACGATACTGTCCTCGTACACCGCGCAGGCGCAGTACAAAGCATTCCCAAAAGCGGAGTCTATGCGGGGCTGCCGCCGCAGCCTCTCGATCAGTATCTGCGTAACACGTACGTATCGCACAGAATCGCAGACCTAAACAAGAAAGTAAAACACTTAGAAAAACAACTCATGCAGAAAGAAGAAAAATAGCATTGTGATTTGCAAACTATATACTTTTCCATGACTCTGCAGCAATTCTTAGTCTTATGAGTTATATGCGAAAGAAAGAGTCGCAAGAAGCCCTAGGCCGTGATACGGGAATGAAAGACAGGCTAAAGTGGAGTCATAGAATTGTAGCTGTAATTTGTATTGCCGGCTCCCGCCCGCTGTGTGGCATTTTTTATATGAGAGGATGGCTTTTTTTTCTAAGTCACATTCGGTCGTGATTCTTTGTACTTGGCTTTTGCTGTGCGCTGCGCTAGCTGTTATTATGATGAAAAAGAAGGCGTCACAAACTTTTCAAGGCATAGAAGACTTAGCTAAAGAAGAAGACTTTAGGCCATTGCAGAGCCTAAAAGTAAAGCTAGAATACTTAGGACTCGGCTATGACTGGCTAAAGTGGAGCCACAGACTTATAGCTACGTTCATGGGACTTGGCTTTGCGATTATCTTTTTTACGATAAGAGACGCAAAGCAGGATATAAAGCAAGACATGCAAAAGTTAGAGTCAAGACTAGACTCCCGTATAGACAAGCTGGAGTCACGCATAGACAAGATAGACTCTAAGCTCGACTTACTGCTGCAAAAGCAGGCAGGGACAAGCCGCAGGTAGTCTCTTTATCTAAGTCACATTTGGTCGTGATTCTTTGTACTTGACTTTTGCTGTGCGCTGCGCTAACTGTTATTATGATGCAAAAGGCCAGCAAATGCGGTCTTGTGATTTTTTGCAAATAGCGAAAAAACGCTTGCCATGTATTATGCTGTGCTCACTATGGCTGCAGCAAATGCCGCAGGCTATATGCGCTTGCTGATACATTAACTAAGAGCCGGTCTCAAAAATACATGGATGTATTTTTGAGACCAGTTCTAAAGAGGTAAATTATGAACAATACAACTATATATCAAAGCATAGCTCTGGCCATCTTGTGCCTATCTGCCTTCGCATGCGGCAGCAGTGGAGGAGGCAATGGTGGGGGCGATAGTGGGGGCGATAGTGGTAGCGGCGCGCTCTCCTGCGGCCAAGACGAATATGTCAACTCGGCGGGTGAGGCCTGCGTAGCTTCCTGCGGCCAAGACGAATATGTCAACCTGGCAGGCGATGCTTGCGTAGCTTCCTGCGGCCAAGACGAATATGTCAACTCGGCAGGCGATGCTTGCGTAGCTTCCTGCGGCCAAGACGAATATATCAACTCTGGCGGGCGATGCTTGCGTAGCTTCCTGCGGCCAAGGCGAATATGTCAACTCGGCGGGCGATAGCTTGCGTAGCTTCCTGCGGCCAAGACGAATATGTCAACCTGGCGGGTGTGCCATGCGTAGACTTCCTGCGGCGAAGGCTCATTCCCTAACGCCGCAGACGATGCCTGCATTGCCTGCAGCGAAAGTGCGCCCTATCGCAACTCGGACGGAAACGCCTGCCTGGATGCCTGTCCCGCATCGGAATATGTCAACTTAGCGGGCAATGCCTGCGTGACTTCCTGCGGCGAAGGCTCATTCCCTAACGCCGCAGACGATGCCTGTATTGCCTGCAGCGAAAGTGCGCCCTATCGCAACTCGGACGGAAACGCCTGCCTGGATGCCTGTCCCGCATCGGAATATGTCAACTTAGCGGGCAATGCCTGCGTGACTTCCTGCGGCGAAGGCGAATATATCAATCTGACGGGAGATGCCTGCGTGGCCTCCTGCGATGAAGGCGAATATATCAATCTGGCAGGAGATGCCTGCGTGACTTCCTGCGATGAAGGCGAATATATCAACCTGGCAGGAGATGCCTGCGTGACTTCCTGCGATGAAGGCGAATATATCAATCTGGCAGGAGATGCCTGCGTAAGCTCCTGCGGGGCCGGGGAGGCTGCCAATATGAGTGATAACAGCTGCCAGCGCGCCATCTATCTCTGGCTGAGCGGCTGCGAAGTGCAGGGGAATATGCAGGGAGACGGCTCTGGCACAACCTGCAGCAGCAGCACAAGCGGCATAGCTGGCGCAGACGCCCTTTGCGCAGCCCTCCAATCCAGCGCAGCCAGCGCCATCAATGCTACGCCCCAGGCCACATCTGGAACAAGCCAGGCTGTACTTGCCACGAGCAGCCAGAACCCCAAAGACATCATCAGCAGCGGCAGCGACGTGCGCCCTGTCCTACGGCCCGATGGGACGCGCATTGCAGACAGCTGGGACGACTTCTTTACGGTAGACATGGCGGCGCTCCATTCCGTCAAAGCCGGTGATGGATTGGGAGTTTCTTATTTCACTGGCTTATATGCATCGGAGGGTGAGTTTGTATATCATAACAACGGGGCATGCGTTAACTCTGGCTCTGCATGGACTAGCAATAGTAATACAGCAGGTGGGCTCCATGGGCGTAGCACTTACGCCAATAACATAAGACTTGATGCTTCTGGCGCCACGCGCCAGTGCGATTTCTATTCGCAGCTTTTATGTGTGACGCATTAGGCTTTGTGCTCAGGGGCGGGGGCTGTAGTAGGTGGCGTTTGGAATAGGCAGCGGGGGTTTTGCTGACGGGGGCCTTTGTGGTAATAAGAGGCGTCTGGGCGTTGTTGTAATAATGGGGCCTTAGTTTTGCTGACGGCGGGCGGGGATGGTAATAGGCGGAGTCTGGGCGCCTGTGTAGCCCAAGGAGGCTGCAGGCTTTATTTTCAGTAACGGTCCTGCATAGTATCCCAAAAAGAAAGGCATATTCTTTGCACATAGAGCTCATCCCCCTGGACGACAAGGGGTAAATTGCGGCGTATGGGGGGGGGCAGGCCGACTTCCTGAAAGATTTTTGCCAGTTTTTTCCTTCCCTTATCTTTAAGCTGCGCCTTCATGCCGGGCGCAAAGCTTTGTATCTCTTGTCCTTTTTCTAAAAGATATATGCGTTTTTTGTGGTTATAGAGAATTTCCAGTCTCTTTTTATTCCCGTAAGCAATGCTGCTAGAAACTATACGATAGGGCTGCCAAAGATCAGCATGAGGCGCTATAAGCCAAATTGGCCCTCTTCTGTTGGACCATAGGAAAAAGGAAGAGCAGTTGTAATGCAGACGAAAATCAGGCCCTTGCGTCATTTGCTTAGCAATTTCATCTAAAAAAGCTCTTTGGGCTGGAGCTGCGCCCAGGCCTTCCAAACAAATATCCCACAGTCTTTTTTGGCGCTGCGAAGACGCAAAAAGCAGGCGGTCGAGTTTCAGGTAGTCAGGGCGTCTCATTTGTCTTTTCCAAGTCGGGGAATCTTGTTTGCGTACTAAGGGATGGAAATTATGCCATAACTTAACAGGCTGCAGACCCTCTTGTTGCAGCAGGGGAAGAATGCGCTTGCGTATACGATTGCGCAGGAAGGCTGTGGATTGGTTGCTAGAATCTTCGCAAAAAGGTATCTGACATTCTTTGACTATCTCAGTGATTTTGCTTTGGGAAAGGCAGCAAAGTGGACGCATGATCATTGTTCCATAGAGTCTCTTCCAAAGCGGCATACTGCGCATGGCTTGAGGACCTCCTCCGCGCAGGAGATGGATCAGCAGGCTTTCACAGTAATCGTCCGCATGATGCCCAGTTACTCCATAAGCAGGACCCAGCTTTGCTGTCTCTTTTGCAAGCAGCTCATAACGCAGACAACGCCCCGCTTCCTCTATGCTTTTTTTCCACTCTTTGGCATAGGAGAGAATGTCTTTTGTTTCGTGATAAAAAGGGACAGCTAAATCGCAGCAGAGCTCTTGGATGAAAGCCTTGTCTTTGTGTGATTCTTTTCTTAGTCTATGATCTAAATGGAAGACGGCAATTTGAGCGCATTTTCCGGTTTGCTGCAGCAAAAAGAAGAGATACAAAAGGAGCATAGAATCTTTGCCTCCCGAGACAGCAAGAAGGGGGCGGGGCCCCGCAGGGCCGGGGATATGAGAAAGACTAGGGAGACCTTCCAGGAGAGAAGAGCTTTGCAGCTTTTCTATAATAGGCCTTAGTTTGATAAGAATGTTGGAGTTGGAGCTATCCAGAGGAGGGCCCTTCCAAAATATTTTTAGCTCTGCGTAGACTAAGCAAGGCCTGCGCTTTCACGCCCAAGGTGGCAAAGAAGCCGCTTAGGATTTTATTAGGCCCTATTTCATAAACAACAGAACATTGCTTTTGCATGGCCAGCATATTGTCAATCCATTTGACAGGATGACTGACCTGTTTTACAAGAGAAAGAAGGAGCTCCTGCGGCTTGTGCCAAGCGCCGCTGAAATTGGACAAAACGCGGGAAGCCCTTTCTATGCTCCATCCCTCTGCTCTGCTTTGTATATAGTCCCCGTATTCCTCCTCCATAGATGCCAAAAAACTGGAGTGAAAGGGAATAGTGACACGCAAGGGGATGGCTTTGATTTGCCTGTGTTTTTCCTCTTCGAGCAGGGCTTTTTGGAGGAGCCTGATATCTTCTGCCTTCCCGCATACTACGCTCTGCTTTTTAGAGTTGTAATTTGCGATTTCGAGCCCTCTTTGCTTCACCATATCCTGATAAGAGCTTTGTTCTATGTCTTCATGGAGAAGGGCAAGCATGGCGCCGCCCTCGCAAGGCGCTGCCCTTTGCATTAACATTCCCCGCTTATGCGCAAGCAGGAGCGCATCGTCTAAGGGGATGACTTCTGCAGCGCAAAGGGCCGTCAATTCACCAAGGCTGTGTCCCGCAAAATAGTCTGCTTGGAAAGTATAAAGCTCACGCAGCGCCAGATACATAGCCATTTCCACCGTAAGCAGGGCAATCTGCGTATATGCGGTGGAATCCAGCAGCTCGTTTTCCTCAAAGCAAAGCTCTGGCATATCTATGCCAAGCAACTGCGAGGCCTTGTCAAAAACAGCCCTGGCTTTATCAGAGCCTTCGTAAAAATCTTGAGCCATGCCAGGGCGCTGCGAGCCTTGGCCTGGAAAAATCACGCCTTTCAATCTACTTTGCTTTGAATGATCTCCAAAATCTGCCCTACAGTCTTTGCGTTCTCTGTTTCCTCGTCGGGAAGGTCAATATCCAGCTTCTCTTCTAAAGCAAGCATGATGTCAACCATACGTGAGGAATCAATTTGCAGCTCATCCACAAGGTGGGTTGAGTCTGTGATGGCCTCGGGCTTTACGTCATCTTTTGTATAATCTTTGATAATAGCGCGAATCACATCGCGGATCCTTTGCTCGTCCATTTACAATTCTCCCTCCTTTAAGCTGGCACCTTCACAAAAGCTGCAGCTCTTGGCAAGACTTTTTGCCTGTATGATCAAGCTGCCGTCTGACTTCTCATTTGCAGCGAAACTAGGCTGTCTGTTTCGTCTTATTTTCCCGCAGGCTTAGTGATACAAGGCGACTTACGCCTACTTCTTGCTGCGTAACTCCGTAGATGGACTTGGCATAGCTCATGGTGATCTTGTTGTGCGTAATAATAAGAAATTGCGTATTCTCTGTGTAATCTTTTAGCATATTCATAAAGCGCTTTACATTTGCTTCGTCCAAGTTCGAGTCAATCTCATCCAAGAAGCAGAATGGCGAGGGCTTCACCAAATACAGGGCAAAAATGAGAGCAATGGCAGACATGCTTTGTTCTCCGCCAGAAAGCAGGGCAATGCTGGTATTTTTCTTCCCAGGTGGCTGGATCATAATGTCCACCCCGCTCTTGAGTATGTCTTTTTCGTCTATAAGCTTAAGATAGGCCTTACCTCCGCCAAAGAGCCGCCTAAAGACCTCTTCGAATTTCTGATTTACCGCCTTGAAGCTTGTTTCAAAGAGCTGCTGGGATTCCTTTTCCATGTCCTCCAAGGCCTGCAGTATATTTTTACGAGCTTCTTCTACATCGCTTCTTTGCTGCCTAAGTTCCTCCATCTCTTTTTGGCTCTTTTCTAGCTCTTCTAGAGCCAAAGCATTAAAAGCTCCCAAAGCTTTGATCTCTTCTTCTAATTTTCGCATCCCCTCCAGCTCGACAGCGTACTGCAGCGCAGCGCTTTGCATTTCCTTTTTGAGCTCAGCAAAAGTCAACTGAAAGTCATGATAGAGCTTTTCTTCTTTCTGGTTGATTTTTACGCGCAGCTGCTCTTCTATTCGCTCCTGCCTGCTCATTTCAGGAAGGCTTTCCTCGAGCAGGAGGCGATTTTGCTTGATGGCATCGTTGATTTTTCCCGCCAGCTTGTTGTTTTGTTCCACTTGAGGCCTTAACTCCGCTATTTGTTGATTCTGCCTGTCTAAACTTTCCTGCAGCTTCGCTATTTCCTCTATAAGTTTTTTTTCGTCTTCTATGTTTGCTGCGAGTTTTGCAGCCTGCAGCTCCTTTTCTTTGGCGAAATAATCTAAGCGTTCTTTGGATTCATGGAGTAATTGTTGTCTGCTTTTATGTTGTTCTTGCTGTGATTCTTTGCGCACTTCATGATCTCGAATTCGCAGATCCAGCTCCTGCTTTGTATTTTTGCTGCTCTCCAGATCGGATCTCAGCTCCCTGCATTCTCCTTCCAGTCTGCCTATCTCTTCCTGCATATTTTCCGCATCCTTAGCAAGATTGTACATTTCTTGATCTAAATTCTCTTTTGCAGCCAGCAAACCGCTGGGGTCAAAAAGCAAAGATCGGAATTCAGCTTCGATGGCGTCATAAGCTTGAAAATCCTCTAAGAGCGCAAGGCAGCTGAGCTCTCTTAAGCCTGCGCCGGCCTCTTCCAACTCTTTGTCTTGCAGCAACTGCAGTATATGTTTATGGCTTTCTTCTAAGGCCTTGAGCTGCTTCTCGATTTTCTTTTTTAGATTGGAGCGCGCTTGTTCACGTTTTTTGAGACCTTCCTTTTTTTGCTCTAAATCCATGATTAGGTCACGGGTTACGTTCTTTAACTGATCCAAAAGCAGTTTATGCCGGCTTTCTGCTTGGCGGGCCTGATCTTGCTTTGTCTTCTGCTGCTCCAGATTGTTTTCTATTGCCGCTTGGGATGCGCTGATCTTGTTTTGTATAGAAGTTTTTGTACTCCTGAGCTTATCTATATCCACAGCCAAATTGAATTCTAATTGGCGGTCCTTTTCTATTTGCTTTTGAATAGAGCGATGCTTAGCTCCCTCTGTATGCAGGCGTTTATCTAAGTCTTCTATCCTCAGCCTGCCTTCCTTCTGAGAGCTTTGGAGGTGAAGCCGGCGGTTTTGCATGGAATGAAGCTGGGCCTTGTCCCTTTGTGAGCGGCTGTCCAGGCTGTGAATTTCTTCTATCTTACTTTGGCGCTGCTGCGCTGCATGAGCCTGCTCTTCTTCTAGCTCCCGCATGCGAAGCAGATGCTGTTCTCGTTTTTTTTTAGATGCGGCAAGCCGTGACTCTGTCTCTTGCAATTGTTCGTATAACTTACGCAGGTCTAAATAGCGCATGCGCCGGTCATGCTGATCCAGCTTAGCTTTGAGCTCTTTATAGCGCTGCGTTTTTGCAGCCTGCTCTTGGAGTCTTAGCTTTTCTTTTTCCTTTGTTTTCCAAATATCATTCAGGCGCTGCAAATTGCTCTCTGTCTTTTGGAGGGCTTGGATTGCTTCCTGGCGTTCCCATTTAAAGCGCGCAATACCAGCTGCCTCATCTAAAAGAATGCGCCGCTCCTCTGGGGTAGACCTGAGCACATCGCTTATTTTACCCTGCTCTAAAATAGAGTACGAGCTTTTCCCTATGCCGGTATCCAGCAGTATCTTTTCTACCGCCTTACGCGTGGTTCTTGTTTCATTTAAGTAGTACTCGCTGACGCTGGAAACATAAAGGCGGCGCGCTATCTTCACTTGATCCTGATCTACATTCAGGCCGCGGTCCTTATTTTCAAAGTGAATCTCTACCTCAGCCATGCCGGCAGCTTGTCGAAGACTTGTACCCACAAATATCAAATCTTCCATGTGCTGCCCGCGCAGACCCTTAGCAGACTTTTCTCCCAGAACCCAGCGGAAGGCATCAAGTATATTCGATTTCCCGCAGCCATTGGGCCCTACTATGCAGCTGATCCCGCTTCCCAAGTCAATACGCGTGTCATCTGCAAAGGACTTAAAGCCAAGGAGTCGTATGCTTTTGAGCTTCATTTAGTCTTTGCTCTTCTTTTTTGCGGCAATTTGCAAAAGTGGCTGGCCTTTTATTCCTTTTTAGCCGGGAGGCCATGCAAAGGGCCGTCCCCCTAAAATATGCAGATGCAAATGAAAGACTGTCTGGCCGGCCTCAGCGCCGTCATTTACAACCAACCTATAAGCATGACCTATACCTGCCTGCTTAGCGATCTTAGGAACAAGAGACATAAGATGGCCCATGAGTTCTTTGTCTTCTTCCTCCAGCAAAGAAAGCTGAGGGATTACTTTACGTGGAATGAGTAAAATATGCACAGGCGCTTTTGGAGCATGGTCATGGATAGCAATACACTTATCATCTTCATAGACTTTCGAGCTTTCCAGCTCACCATTGATAATTCTGCTAAAAATACTTGTTTCTTGCATTGCGCCTCCTGCCTCCCCGCAAAACATAAGCTGTGCATACCAGAACAAGTCGTGCCTTGCTGCCGCTTCCATAGGAGGAAGACGGATACTACGTTCTTTGCAATATGCCAGAAATGCAAGCGAGAAAACAACAATGGCATGCCGCCGCGATGATCTTAGTTTATGCAGGTGTCGCTTGCGCTGTCGCAGCCGTGTTTTGCCAGCGTGCAGGGCTCTTCAGTACTGCCGTCGTCTAGGTAGCACTTAGGGTAGCCGCTGGACTTTGTGCCGTCGCTTTGGTAGTCTATCCATGTCTTTCTATTACCGTTTTCGTAGTTAGTGATTTCTGAGCGTTTCGTCACCCCGTCGCTTTGGTAGCTTATATAGGTCTTCGCATTACCGTTGCTTTCGTAGTTAGCGCTTTCTGAGCTTTTCGTCACCCCGTCGCTTTGGTAGTCTATCCATGTCTTTCTATTACCGTTGCTTTCGTAGTGAGCGCTTTCCCAGTCTTTTGTTATGCCGTCGCTTTGGTAGCCTATCCATGTCTTCGTATTACCGTTGCTTTCGTAGTTAGCGCTTTCTGAGCTTTTCGTCATGCCGTCGTCTTCGTAGTTTATATAGGTCTTTATATTACCGTTGCTTTCGTAGTGAGCGCTTTCCCAGTCTTTTGTGACCCCGTCGCTTTGGTAGCTTATAGTAGTCTTCGTATTGCCGTTGCTTTCGTAGTAAGTATGTTCACTGCTTTTTATGCCGCTTTGGTAGTATATAGTAGTCTGCGCAGTACCGTTTTCGTAGTTAGCGCTTTCCAAGACTTTTGTGCCGTCGCTGTCGTAGTTGATAATAGTCTGCGCAGTACCGTTTTCGTAGTAGGTGTGTTCAGATATTCTTGTGCCGTCTTCTTGGTAGTTTATAGAAGTCTTTAGCTGCCCGCCTTCGTAGTAAGTGATCTCAGAGATTTTCTTGACCCCGTCTGCTTGGTAGTCTATAGCGGTCTTCTCGTTCTTGTTTTCGTAGTAGGCGCGTTCAGATTCTTTTGTGCCGTCGCTCCGGTAGTCTATAGTGTTCTTTAGCTGACCGCCTTCGTACCAAGTGCGCTCAGAGCTTTTTGTGACCCCGTCGCTTTGGAATCCTATATAAGTCCTGCGATTGCCGTTGTCATAGCAAGTTATGCTAAAATCTGTTTTTGTATCGCCGCCTGCGTCATAATCGCCGGCTACGCAGTTGTTTTTTCCACCGCCGTATAAAGTGAGTTCTGCGCAGCTATAGTGCAGATCGCAGCCATGTTTTGCCAGCACGCATGGCTCAGGAATAAACGCGTCTTCTTGGTAGCAGATAGGGTGATCAGTAGATTTTCCGCCGCCGCTTTGGTAGTCTATCCATGTCTTCCTATTACCGCTGCTTTCGTAGTAAGTGAATTCGTGGGATTTTTCTACGCTGTCGATTTTGTAGACTATAACTATCCTGCGATTGCCGTTTTCGTAGTGAGCCCTTTCGTAGTATTTTGCGCCGCTGCTTAGGTAGATTGCATAAGTTTTCTCATTTCCGTTTTCGTAGTGAGTATGTTCATACTTTTTTGTGACACCGTCGTCTTGGTAGAATATAATAGTCTTTTCATTTCCGTTTTCGTAGTAAGTGTGCTCAGAGTTTTTTGTCACGCCGTCTGCTTGGTAATCTATAAGAATCTTCCTCTTACCGTTGCTGTAACATTCCAGCGTGTAATCAATAAGGCCGTCACGATTGCTGTAGTGATCGCCGGCTCGGCAGTTAGAGGCGGCTGGGCCGCCCTCGTCTTCGTCGCTGGAGCAGGCCAAGGCGCAGGTCAGCACACCCGTTAAGATGAGCGCACTTTTGGCAGATCTGAAAAATGACATTAGAGTCCGCTCCATATTTTGGAATAAAGCCCCCCTTCCCATATTGATGCCAAGCTGATTGCTCCTATTTGATTCGCTGATATGAGCCGTATAAGCGGCTTTTCGTTTTCGGTTATGTCCGTGTCCAGCTTGTCTATTCTGGCGTTTGGCCTGCTTTCTAGCTTTTGTGCGTCTATACTACAAGAAAATACATATAAGGCAAGCGCTTTTTAAGAATCATGGGAACTATACGTTTTGATACGCTTGTCCCGCATCTTTTATAGTTTTGCCCATCATTCGCCGAACAACAAAACTCACTTACTTTTCTTTTTAGCTTAAAAGAAAAATTAAGCCCTCCTTGACCTCAAACCTATAAACTTAAATATATTCATAGCCTGCATAAAGAAAAAACTTGTCTTAAGCATGATGCCCTGCCACTTTGTTCACTATACTATGTATCCTGAGATCAACGCAAGTACCGAAGTCTATGGCATCCTAGGTCATCCTCTCAGCCATTCTCTCAGTCCGCTTTTGCATAACGCTGCCTTTGCTTTTTACAAACAAAACGCCGCATATATCCCTCTTCCTATACAAAAGGTACATGCTGATACGGGGAAATTGCTTTTGGATATGGGCATAAGGGGCTTATCCGTCACGATTCCTCACAAAAAATGGGCTGCTAAGAGAGCGCAGCTCAAAGACCCTCTGACGCATTACTCGGGCGCAGCAAACACGCTCAAGGCTGTAGATGGGAAATGGCACGCTTACAATACGGATGGGCCGGGCGCCCTAAAAGCCATAGGACGCTATCTTGGGACTTTAGAGGGCAGCAACTGCCTTATCATTGGCTATGGAGGAGCGGCGCTGGCCATAGCGCACAGCCTCCTCCTAGATGCGAAGCCTGCCGGGTTATGGATAGCGGGGCGTAATAACAAGAAGATACATGCCTTCAGAAAGAATCTGATAAACAAACACCCTCATTACAGCGCGCGTATTTTTGCTGCTGACTACAGAGCGATGCAAGCAGAAGACATACAACTGATCATACAAACTACGCCTCTTGGTATGGAAGGATTTTCTGAGGACTGGCCTTTACCAAAAAATTTTATCAAAAAAAAGCATTGGGTCTTTGATATTGTATACAAACCCATGCAAACAAAACTGCTATGCCATGCCCTTCGCATGGGGGCTGGAGTAATACCCGGCTATCTTATGCTCTTGTACCAAGCGTCTTTACAAATCGAAATCTTTAGCCAGAAGAAAATAGACAGCTCCTTGTTTGCAAAACTCGAAGAAAAACTGCGCAGCGCTCTATCACAAACTACGGCATAGGAAGCTGATGGCAGCCTTCTTAGAAGCGGCTTTTAGCGCCTGCCTGCAACAGCCCCTTTCACAAGCCAGGCTGTATGGTAAAAAGAGATTTGTACCGATCCCGGTAAGCCCATGCCAAAGTAATTTCACCTATGATCAGGATGGCTGTCATGAGCTCGCCTCCCGGCGCTATGTAGATATGGTAGAGCAGTATATTGACCACAATAGGAGCCAGTAAAACAGCGCCCAAGGGTACAAAGACTCCACTTAAAAGCATAAGGCCTGCGGAGAATTCTACAATCTTTACTATGGCCAATACATTCGCAGCGCTTAGGCTCGTCCAATAGGATATTTGCTCAGGCGTGGCAGGGGGCGGGACATCAATAAAGCCCTGTCCTAGGAAAACCATCGCAAGCCCGTTTGCCCCAAATAAAGTAAAAATACCCCCTAAAGTAATACGCGAGATGAAAGCTGCCCATTTTCTCATGTCTTATGAATCCTCCCTAATCAACATCGATACGTATACGCAAGCGCGTCCCTAGCTAGTACCAGCCTCCCCATAAGATCATTTGCTGCTAAAAAGTCAAGCCTTTTTTGCGCTCTTAGCTTTTGTAAGGGGCTAAAAGCAATGCGCAGGCAAAACAAGTCATGTCATCACAGTTGCAGTTTAGCGCTACTCTTTTTCCCGCCGTGTACCGATGGCTCATTGCACCATTGACGGCGAATTAAATCGAATCCTTCCCGTATTGCCTGAGGAACATTAAGCAAGTCAAATATCGCATTATCCAGCGCAATGCGCGTATCGTCATGCCAAGCCTCATTAGCGGGCAGGAATGTCTCCTGCTTGAACCGATGAAACAGGCTGTCCCATGCTTGAATGTCATCGTGATGGAATTGGCGCGGGTCAATGACAGTGAGAGATGGGAGTTCTGAAATCGTCAGCCTTGCTCTGCCTTCCTGTTGCCGGGACCCTTTCCACCAAAACGCCATTATGCCAAGAGTGGTGTTGGCCCATAAGACAAGCAAGTGCTCCCATCTTTTATCGGCACAAAGAAAATTGGGCCAAGCAGTACCGCCAAGGGTCAGATCAGGGGTCAGGCAAGCGGCTAACGGTTGAGAGTTGACACGAAAATCACGATTAAAATGCAACTGCGATGCTGTCTTATTCCATGTCTCAGCAGCTTTTCGATCACAGCCACGCCGTACCCTGCCCTGACAGTCCGGCATAACAATCAACCTGGTTTCACTCGCTGCATTATGCGACCACAACGCTGGCCATGTGGGGACACCCTCCAACGGAACAATATCAAACGCGCCCCTGGGCAGTCCTGCGCCGGTTGTTTCCTTGCCGGATATGTCCATGTGATAAAGCCCCCGGTCGCCCAACTCGCCCAGTGTGACTACAGGAATGGCCGCGGTGTTCAGTTCCCGCGGCATTCTGAGTTCACCTGCGGAAAGTCCGCCGATAAACTTCGCCAGTCCCGACTCTACAAGCCCGACACAGCCGCCGATATACTGATCAGAGATTATGCAGCTTCCGTTATGGTACTGATCGCCCAGCGTAATGGTTCCGTCACTTCCGTTTTTTCTATGCTCATCGATAGACCTGGCCGCCTCGATAGCCGCCACATGATGCACGGGCCGGCGCCGCAAGTTGGCGAACAGGTATTTGCCCGTCCCGGCTGACTTGTCTCTTTTCTTTTTCGCGACCACCAGCGCTTCACCCATGCCGGTATCGGCGGAGAAGGCATAGTTGGTGGTACCCGTGCTGGCAATGGACACGACGGCAATATCTTCATAATGCTCTGCCAGCAGTTTTCGTGCATTACTCCAGCCACTGCCCTGGGCAAAGGTAGCCTGCAATACCATCGCCAATACCCCACCGGGTTTCAGCTTGGCGTGCGCCAGATCAATAAAGTTAGAGGACAGTCCGGCATTGCCGTGTCCTGCCCTGTCAGGCAATGACCGGCACCTGATCTCAAGCTGCTCGCTCATGGCTTTCTGCTCTACTTCTGTCGTTCCGAACCCCGCAAAGGACGGAACGGGAACGCCGATTTTCTCAGCCTCCTGCCCGGTTGACCTGGTAAAAGGCGGGTTCATAATGACAACATCCATCGACTCGTGCGGCATTTCCACATCATGCCTGTTGCCTTCGTTTGCCTTGCCCGGCAACTGCTCCCGGCCCAGGCTGAACAGTGACATGGTTTCCTGTTTGTCTATCAGGTCCAATGATCCGATCTGCGCCACGTTGTTCTCATCATAGCCATAGGGCATGGTGGCAACCTGCGTTGTGTTGTACGTCAGCCCCGGGTGCGTATTTGACAGCGTAGAGGCTGTCAGGTGCGTAGCGGACGGCATGATGTCAAAGCCGTACAGCGAGGCTTCAATCATGCTGGCGTGTATGTCGGCATCGTCATTGCCTGCACGCCTGTAGCGGCTGCATATCGAGTGATAGGCGGCATTCAGTAACGCGCCTGTGCCACAGGCAAAGTCGGCAATACGTAATGCCGTTACCTCGTCCCTGTTGCGCCAATCCGTATCAAGCCGGGATATGGCAAGTTCCGCCAGGAGGGTTGCCGATGCGGGCAATGTGTAGAAGGTGGCCAGGAATTTCCTGTCTGCAATAAGAGTCTGAAATGCCCGCCCGGCCAAGTCGTTAATGCGAGTGGCGCCCATTGCCGTCAGCTTGTCCGTCATGATTATTAGTCTACCTAGTACGCCGCTTGCCTCCCAGGAAGGGATGATGGTCAACAGGTCGGAGGCAATATGAAAGATCGGCCAGTAATTAACTTCATTAACAATCCACTGCCAGCACTTCACCACTTCGGAGCGACCTGTTAATGATGATAGCGTAGGGATGCCCTGCTTCCCCTCAATGCGGGAATGGAATATCATGGCATTGGCAATAATCGCCATTGCCATGCGGTTAGTTTGCTCTCCCGCCTCCTGGCAGAGTTTTTCAGCTATCAGGGCAGCGGCATTGGATTGTGATTGTTGAAGTATAGCCGCCGATTGCGCTACGCCTCTTTCAAGCGTGTCTGTACTGGCGGCCAGCAGGCTTTCTGACAAGGTGGACGCCTCTATGCTGGTTGCCAGATCGTCAATGCCCCCTTTTATCCAGCCTGCCTGCGGCCAGCGATCTTGTGACTCGTCACGGCGCAGCGAGTAAATGCAGTATTCAAACTCTGCGGCATCAATGCTATCCCTGATCTTGTCCTGCAATTCGAAACTTAACTTTGATGGAATGCGAACAGCGAATACATGCTCAATACGCTGCCCTGTATTTGCCAGATTAATGCCAAGCCGATCTATGGATTCCTGCTCAACAGTCCTGGCAGGATGATATTCAGTCTCAACAATGACAGGACTGCTGTTTGACGGCGCAATGAGAATATCAGGCCGCAGCCCTTGCGCGCCTTCTATGACTCCCGTCTGCTCCGCTTGTATATGCTCGCGCCATTGCGGATGCCTGTACCGCAACGCGCCCGAAAGCGCAAAGTTGAAAGCCGTCTCGGCAGTCCTGCTTGTCCCAATCATCCCTATATTGTAAGGTTAGACCATGACGGAGAGTGTCAAATTTTATTTATACTCCCTATGAAAAAAAAGTAAAACAAAAGCTTAGCAAAAAACCTTAAAAGAGTAAGGCTTAGCTCTAAGGCTTGCCTCAAGGATGCAATCTGGCAGGATAACATCCTTGTATTTTTATGTGTAAAGAGAGGATAGAATATGCAAAATATAGCTCAAGTGATTATGGATGGCAACCTCACGGCAGACCCTGAGGTCAGACATACATCGAGCAATAAAACAGTGGCTCAATTTCGCGTGGCTGCAAACCACGAATGGAATGGGCAAGGCAAGGCGGTAAGTTATTTCCCTGTGGAATGCTGGGAGAAGCTTGCGGAAATATGTAGTCAGTACCTGCGCAAGGGAAGCCGGGTAACTGTACAAGGTGAATTACGTGAGGACCGTTGGGAAGACAAGGCAGGTAAAAAACACAGCCGTATCAAAGTCGTTGCGCGGTCTGTGCGTTTTGATTCCCGCCTATCACAAAAAGCAAATGGACGCGCAAAAGAGGCAGCTGCCTGAATCATTTTTGCGCATATCTTTACTTTTTGTATAAGAAGCAAAAAGAGAATGCCTTAAAATACTTAGCTTATGTTTTCATAAGCTAAGTATTATGTCATGTCTTGCCTTATTTTTTGCTCCATCATTCCGAAAATACAAAAATAAATATCGAAATCAAAAAAAAGAGTCGTGCAGGAATATCTTTATGCACCTATTATTGTTATGAATAGACAATACAAAGTCAGGTATAAGCAATATAATAACCTTGATCATTTGCCTGAGCTCTATGATCGCACGCATGATCTAGAACAAGTAATGAAGGAAACTTGGCATGTCCTTACCAGAAGCGCTTATGCCCTGACTACGGATAGAGAATTAGCCCATGACTTTTGCGTGGATTTTTATGAAAAGCTGGACGCTTGTTTTCAAGCCTTTAACAAAAACAAAGACAGACCTTTCCTTCCTTTTTTGATCGTATATGTAAGGCATGCTTTTTTTAATTATGTACGCTATAGGCGAAGGCGCCAGATCGAAGAGAAACATTTTATGCCTGAAACCTTGGAAAGCGCGCCCAGCGCCTTCTACCATGATGTTTTGAAAGAAAACAGCCCTAAGGAAGAGCATAGTCATTTGCTTTCTATGCTGCCTATGCATATGAGTCTGCTTGTGAAGCTCCATTTAGGTTTGGAATTGAATATTCATGAGCTTGATTTTGTAATTCAAAAGACAGGCTCAGCAAGCAAAGTGCAATCCTTTATAGCGCAAGGGCGCGCACGGAGAGAAAAGCAAAGCAAAAAGACGCAAGTATGCAGGGAGCGCATCGCTTATTTGAATCAACGTATCCATCAAAGTGCAAGCCATATAGAGGTACAGCGCCTTAGCCAAAGAAAGCGCTATGCGCACAAAACGCTGCAACAGTTAAATACTGTGGGCGAGATGACCCGCATAGCAAATTTACTTACGGTCAGCAAATCTACTATTTCACGCCGCTTGCGTATTGCAGCTCGTCACCTGGAAGATATCATGATTCGCGCCGAGCGCCGCAACACAGCGCTTGCCTTTTCGGAGGCCTCCCCTGGAATTACAAATGAAAAACCTCGAGATGTATAAACCTGAGCGCCTCCTAAGATCAGCCTATCCCAAAACGCGCGTGCAAAAAAGGCTGCGCTCTGCAATAGCTGACTTTAAGCAAGACCTGCCACCCAGCGGGGGCCTTGTTGGTGATAAGGATATATTATGCCATAATTATATTATGTATTCCCAAGTCATCGTACTTGGCAAGTCAAACATACATAAAGGGAACGAAGATAAGGAAGACTATGTACTCTTGCAGTTGGGGAATCAGGATACTTCTTTTCAGCTTATACTTGTAAGGGGGAAAAAAAACTCCCTTCCCATAGAAATTTATCTTTACAAAGATAAGGAGCTCTTGAGAAAGTCTTGTCTGGATTTGTCTGCCTCCTTTCTTTTGGCTTCTTTAGAGCCTGCTTCGTACATGATGTATGTAAATCAGGTGCTTGTCTTGGAATTTGAGATGAAAGAAGGCAACAAAATAAAGGGGAATTGGTAAGAGAGTTTGTCAAAAGCCAAGCGCCTCTTTCTTAAATATTTCATTAAAAGGAAATGAATATCTTTTCTTAAATATCTCTTTAGACATTAAGAGTAACTTCTTTAATTTACGTTTCGTTACTATATTAGCGGGGGTTTATCATGAAAATAAGGGTACAAACAAAGGGTGAAGTACATATCGTCTACATAGAAGGAGCTATCAAAGCTGGAGATGAGTACAAGCTGGCAGAAAAAGTTGAAAACTGTATACAGCCAGGACAAGCGCCTAAGTTTATTATGGATCTCAAGCGGGTTCCTTTTTTGAATTCAGCAGCTTTAGGCGTGTTTTTAAATATTTACAAGCACGTAGAAGCCATGAATGGACGTATTGTTTTTACGGCTTTGAATGCGGAAGTAGAGCGATTGATGGAAATCACGCGTCTTGCAGCTGTTTTTGAAATCTTCCGCAGCGTAGATGAGGCTTTGGAAAGTTTCAATTTCTAGTTGTTCTAGTTGCTGCTGGCTCCTAAGTCCTAAGCTATCATCTTATCCTGCTTAGATAGACATCTTTTGTTTGTGTCTCAAGCAACGCAAGATGAGGCTGAACTTGGAGGCAGCTTTCCGGGCTTAGCATATTTTTACGCGGTAAAAGATCGTTTTCTATCGCCTTTGTTTTTGAATTGACACTTCACTCGCATTGTATCAATTTGCGCCTAAAGTTTGCGTTGTGCAAATTGCAGAACTTGCATTTTGATCACTACAACAAGCTTGTGTACAATTATGAAAAGATCCACCCTTTACCCATCTAAGAAACTCAGAGTCACATGCTACCTGACTGCGCATGCAATGTTGATCTTATTGGCATCGCTAAAGGCATCGCCTTTGCTTGCCAAGCCTCGTAACTATCAAGTTGATATCAAGCGTAGCCAAGTGGAGTGGGAAGGCGCTAAAGTTTCTGGCAAACATACTGGCTTTGTTAGCGTGAAAAGCGGCCGCTTGCGCCTTAAAAACAAGCGCCTACGCGGCTCTTTTATCATCGATATGAACAGTATCACATGCAGTGACGTGCGCAATCCAAAATACAATCAAAAACTGGTCGATCATCTCAAGTCAGAAGATTTTTTCCACAGCGCCAAGTATCCAACTGCCAAATTGCGCATTCTGGACGCAAGGCCTCAAGCTTCTCAGAAAAATGTAGCTGCAAATGCGCCCCAAAAGTATATAGTGCAAGCAAAGATTACAATACGCGGCGTTACGCGTAAGATTCGCTTCCCAGCGCAAATTCAGTTTCGCCAAAAGCCTGATCAAATCCATGCCAAGGGCCTTTTGAAACTAGATCGGACTTTGTTCAATGTAAAATATAAGTCAGGCAAGTTCTTTGAAGGGCTTGGCGATAAACTCATTTACGATACCTTCCGTATTACTTTTCATATTGTCTTGCAATAATCCATCAGATGACTCATCTCATAGCTGTGCTATGCAAGCCTTCATAATATAAGACCCGCCGTCATCAAGACCAAGGCCGCTTACTACAACAACGCAGGCGCCATCACTTCCCCCGCCGCCTATCCCCAGACGCCACATTGTCACAGCCCCGCCCAAGTTGTATGCAACCGTACGCCACATATACAACGTTGCGACATGGATGTCCCGGCAACGTTTTAGGGCTGTAGCACAGGCCTATACCCATTCTGCTACTGTACATACTACAACAATCCAGTGCAAGGCATAGGCATTGCGTCACGAGCACAGGAGGTGCGAGAGTCTGGCGCTAAGACATGGATGTCCCGGCAACGTTTTAGGGCTGTAGCACAGGCCTATACCCATTCTGCTGCTGTACATACTACAACAATCCAGTGCAAGGCATAGGCATTGCGTCACGAGCACAGGAGGTGCGAGAGTCTGGCGCTAAGACATGGATGTCCCGGCAACGTTTTAGGGCTGTAGCACAGGCCTATACCCATTCTGCTGCTGTACATACTACAACAATCCAGTGCAAGGCATAGGCATTGCGTCACGAGCACAGGAGGTGCGAGAGTCTGGCGCTAAGACATGGATGTCCCGGCAACGTTTTAGGGCTGTAGCACAGGCCTATACCCATTCTGCTGCTGTACATACTACAACAATCCAGTGCAAGGCATAGGCATTGCGTCACGAGCACAGGAGGTGCGAGAGTCTGGCGCTAAGACATGGAAGTCGCTGCGCCAGACCAATGCCTATGCCTTGCCGTCAGACCAATGCCAATGCCTTGCCGTCATGGAAGTCGCTGCGCCAGACCAATGCCAATGCCTATGCCTTGCTGTCAAGGTCTTTTTCTTCTTGCGGGTCTGTCTCATCTTCAGCAAGTAAGTAATGAGAAGAGCCCAAGTATTGTGCGCCTTGTAGTTGAGAACGCCAGAATTCCAGTTGCTGTGGGGTGCTTTTGTAAGAAGGAGAGGGAGCGCTTTTGATCCTTTGATGCAAACATGGCAGTTTCACGGCCTGCGCGCCGCTGGATAAAAGCCTTTGCCCGCCTTCATTAGAGCCTGCTTGCTTATGAAAAAGAGGATGGTCGAAGACCAAGACATCTCTGCCTTCCTCCATGGCATAACGCGCAGTGATCAAGGCGCCGCTTTTCCTCGGCGCTTGTATTACGCAGACTGCTTCAACTAAGCCGGCAATAATACGGTTGCGCCTGGGGAAGTGCATGGGGCAAGCTGGGGTATGAGGCGGGAATTCTGTAAGCAGCGTAAATGGGGCTCCCTTCTTGAAAGAAGAGCGAATCAGGTCCAGATTCCTGATTGGGCTGGCTTTGTTTAAACCAGAACCTAAAACGGCTATGCCGGGCAGCCCCTGCTCTATTGCGCTCATATGAGCCAGCCTGTCCACTCCAAGCGCCAAGCCTGAAACAATGCAAAGCTTTCCCATAGCCTCCCCCTTGTTTCTCTCGCCAGCGAGAAACATTTTCTTTTGCTCTTTGATAAAAGCTTGCGTGGCCGCTTTGCACAAAGGATGCGCTGCTCGTGTGCCTACCAAAGCCAAATATTTCTCGTAGGATGTCCACTTGCTTCCCCAAGAAAAAAGGATGGGAGGAGGGTCATAAATGGCTGCCAGTTGCGCAGGATAAGCCTCGTCCCAAAAAGAAAGGAATTCTATAGGACAGGCATAAGAGGCTATAGACAAAGATGAGAGCTCCCCTGTAAGCGATGCCTGGCGGCGAGCCTGCGCTAATTCTTTTGGCAGAAAAAATGTTTTGAGAAAGGCATTCCATTCCTGCGACCCAGGCCCATTTGTCTGCTTCCAAGCTCCACAATGAAATACAGCTCTCCTATAAGGTAAATGGGATAGAAAAAGCGCTTCTTCTAAAGAAAGGCCTGGATTTGGCATATGATACAGCTTTGCTTTGGATCATAGATGATCGCAAAAAATACAGAACAGCAAAGAGAAGGCCCTTTTCAAAAATTACACTCCTTTTCAGATCGCATACATGCTTGCAGCTTCTCTTGGTTTTTGCGGGCGCGTATGTAATTGGGATGTCTTGCCAATAGGCCCTTTATGATACCTTGTCCATGCAGTTTCACCAGCAATTCCTGGATAGCGCCGTATTCCTTTGCAGACTCCTCTAATTCGCCTTCTTGGGCAAGCACATGAGCTAAAGCAAAGCGGGCAGATATATTTTTTTCTTCCAAAAGTAGCGCTTTGCGCAGGAGTTTTATGGCTTTCTCTGGCTTACGGTATCTGTGGAGCGTGGTTTTTGCATAGAGCAAAGCCAGCTGATACATGGCGCGCGTGTCTTCAGGACGGAGACCTAGCATAGCTCTTAGAAGCTTGTACGCTATCTGAAAGCGCTGCTGCTCCCAGCCCAGAGCGCGCGAGGCATTGGCATAGGCCAGAGCTGCTTCATACATAAGATCTGGATTGGGAGCCTGCTTGAGCAAAGCCTGATCGAAAAATGATAGGGACGCTTCAAAGCGCGATTGCGAATGCCTGTCCCTCATGTCCTTGCTTGCAGGCCAGGAATTCGCCAAAGCCTCTTTGTAGTAATAGGAAGCCAAGTCATAGCGGCCTGTTTGCAGATAAGCTTGGCCAATTTTACGAGAAAGTTGTCCTTGTAATTGCGTTTCTTTCATCAATGCTCCTATGTTTTCATGAAGTTTGCGGCTTTGCTCCCAGCTAATTTGCAGCCTGCTTTGCCATTTTGCGATTTCTGATTCCTTTTGTTTATATGAACGTTCGAGTGAACGTTCGAGGTGATCTTTTTCTGCGCGATCTTTTTCTCCCCAGTATTGCAGCTTTTGGCAGCGGCATCCAAAGGCAAGACATAGAAAAAAACACAAATAAAGCGGTATGCCCAAGCGATAAGAATACATAAATAATAGTTCTAAAAGAGTCATAGTGTTGCGTGCAATTCATAAAGATGCAAGCTTTTTATTTCCTTTTGAAGAATGTATTTCTTGCGCATTTCTTTGAGGCAAGAGTAGGTGGTTCTAAAAGGCAGTACTTTGCGTGTTCTCATTATCATCGGTGGTGGTATTCTTCAGGTACCTCTTATTCAAAAGGCCCGCGCTATGGGTCTGCAAGCGGCTGTTTTTGATATGTCCTTGGATGCGCCAGGCCTAAGGCTGGCAGATCATAAAGTCCTGATGAGTACCCGCGATATTGAAGGCTGCGTACGCAAAGCCCGCATGCTTTCCCAAAAGACGGCTGTCCACGGCGTCATTACGGCAGGAACTGACGCAAGCCGCTCTGTAGCTGCTGTTGCCAGCGCCTTGGAATTGCCAGGCATACGCTATGCAGACGCCGAAGCGTGCAGCAACAAAGTACTGATGCGCCGGCGCCTCAAAAAACACAATTTGCCTGGGCCGCCTTTCTATTCCTTATGGTCTCTCAAAGAAGCGCGGGAAGCTATGGATTGCCTTACTTTCCCCTTAGTCTTAAAGCCTGCAGAAAATATGGGCTCCCGCGGAGTTATTAAAATTGAGAAGCGTGAAGATATACACGCAGCTTTTCGCCATACGAAAAAATATTCCCCTACGGGAGAAATGATACTGGAGGAATATATGCCAGGGCCAGAGCTGTCTGTGGATGCCTTGGCATGGGATAAAAATTTTGCTCTAACAGGCATAGCGGATCGCATTATTGCGCATGAGCCTTTTTTTATTGAAATTGGACATAACATGCCATCAATGCAAGCCCCCCTGATACTACAAGAAAGCGTAGAGCTTATGCGAAAAGCTATGCGGGCCTTAGGCATATACAGAGGGGCTGCGAAAGGAGATTTGAAAATTACGGCGGAGGGAGTAAAGATAGGCGAGATAGCGGCGCGTCTCTCTGGCGGCTTTATGTCATCGCACACCTACCCCTTGCATTCTGGAGTGGATGTCCTGCAGGGCGCTATACATTTGGCCCTGGGAGATGAGCCCCAAAAGGCGATCAAGGAAATAGCAAAGGCTCAGAGCAGCCAGAGGCAGAAAAACAAAGGCGGCTTTCAAACAAAAAACAGCTGCAAAAAAAGGCCCGTTGCTATAGAAAGAAGTATTTTATGCCCGCCTGGGAAAATCATGAAGCTGGAAGGCGTAGATAGAATGCGCAGCGTGCCGGGCATAGAATATATATACATATCCTGCAAGGAAGGCGAGCTCATAAAGCAGGCCACAAGCAACATAGATAAAGCAGGGCATATTATCGCTACGGGGGCAAGTCTTAGGGAAGCGGAACTTTCTATAAAAAAGGCGCTACGCTGTTTGAAAATAGAGGTAGACAAGAGCTATGGCGTGGATTGGCAAGCCATTCATGCAAAGGCGCGCAGCGCATTCGGTGAGCGCATCTGCTGGGTATGCAAAGTCTGTGATGGAGAACATTGCGCAAGCGGCGTTCCTGGCATGGGCGCTTTGGGGCAGATGGAAAGCTTTAAAGACAATTCCCGCGCTCTGAAAGAATTGCGCATCGTCCCCCGCTACATAGGAGAAGAAATCCACACTGATACTAGTCTGGAACTCTTTGGACGCAAGTTTGAGTATCCCATCATGGCAGCGCCAATGACAGGGGCGCAAAGCAATATGAACGGAGCGATAGGAGAATACGAACTGGCTTACACGCTTCTGAAGGCATTGCGCAGCAATGGCAGTATAGCGTGGGTGGGAGATGGGGCTTCTCCATCGAAATACCAGTTGATCCGCCGGGCTTTGAGGCAAACAGATATAGAAGGCTTTGGCATCGTTATTTTTAAGCCCAGAGCTGACCACAAAATGCTAGCAGAGCGCCTAGAGTCTGCGCATAAACTCGGCCTTCTTGCCGTAGGTATTGACATTGATGCTGCCTTCCTGAAAACTATGCAGCTGAGAAAACAAGCCTCGCATGCTTATAGCATCAAGAAACTTAAGGAGCTGCGCAGGAGGACTCCGCTGCCCTTCATCTTGAAAGGCATTATGAGTATAGAAGACGCCTATGCCGCCTTGGAAATAGGAGCGGATGCAATCGTAGTAAGCAATCATGGAGGGCGTGTTTTGGATCAAATGCCTGGAGTAGCGCGCGTTCTGCCCAGTATAGCCCAGGAGCTGGGGAGGGAAATCTGTATATTAGCAGATGGCGGAGTGCGCTCTGGGCAAGACGCTTTCAAAGAGCTTGCCTTGGGCGCTCGAGCTGTTTTGGTAGGACGCCCTGCTGCGATTGTTGCAGTAGGGGGGGGGCAGGAAGCTGTGCAGGCCCTTTTCTCCCGCTATGCTCTGGAGTTGAAAGATACTATGCGCTTGTGCGGCTGCGCTTCCTTAGAAGAAATAGATTCACGCTACCTTCTTTCTGCCTCTCACAAGCAAGCCAAAGACATGAAACATCAATAAAGGCTATTGCTTCCATTCCCGCTAAAGTTCCCGCATCCCTAAAGCTCATGATAGCGCAGTTGTGATGGGAATCTCTAAGCCTGCTGACTTTTACTTTGGAATAAAATGCGCCTGCTGCCAATTAAAAGAAGCAGGGCGCAGGATTATGTCTTAAAATTGCTTGCTTATAGAAAAGACCCTTTGCAGATTGATAGACATGACAAGGTCACAAGTCAAAGCGCCAGGTAATTCCATAGACAGCCTGATAACTATCAACCAAAACATATTATACCGCGCGGATTGTAAAGAAGCCCTGCAGAAGCTTATAGATAAAGGGGTCAAAGTAGACCTTATCTACCTTGATCCGCCTTTTAATTCCAACCGTGTCTATAATATGATATATAAAGGGAAGGGTAAGACAGCGCAGCAAAAGGCCTTTTCTGACATGTGGTCATATACAAGCCAAACGAAACATATGCTTTCGCATTTCAAAGAGAATTTAGAGATGCAGGAGGGTGTTTCGGATATACTAAAGAATTTTCTTAGGATATGGATTGAGTCTGTAGAAAAAATGCCTACGAAAGACAAAAAGTTATTAGCCTATCTGATCTATATGGCAGAGCGTCTTGTTTTGATGAAGCAGATATTAAAAGAAACTGGAAGCATTTATTATCACTGCGACCCGACTGCCAGCCATTACATTAAAATCATTATGGACAGCATTTTTGGAAGCGAGAATTTTAGAAATGAGATAGTTTGGCACTATAGACGATGGACGGCCACAAGCGCAGACTTCCAAAAACTGCATGATACTATTTTTCGCTATTCTAAAAACAAAGAGAGAAGTTTTTTTAGACTGCTTTTTGAAAAGTCTGCTAATGAGCAAAAGGGGAGAAAGGAAAGCTGGATATATGAAAAGAATACGGGCAAAGAATACAGAATGCAGACTCTAAGAGGGGAAAGATATAAAATATATAGGAATGAAAGAGGCGTGAAATTAGGCGATGTTTGGCTTTTGCCCTTCCTGCATCCATCGGCAAAAGAACGTCTTGGCTACCCCACGCAAAAGCCTTTAGCTCTACTGAATCGCATCGTACAAGCAAGCTGTCCTGAAAATGGCCTTGTCTTAGACCCCTTTTGCGGCTGTGGCACAACTGTGCATAGCGCAATACAAAACAACTGCAAGTGGATAGGAATTGACATAAGCCCGCTGGCTATAAGGGTAATCAAAGAACGAATCCAAAATAACTGTCTAGGCCAAGAACAAGCAGAGTATATTGACTTAGATGGCAGTCCAGAAAGCAAAAACGCCTATGACAAATTAAACCCATTTCAAAAACAAGATTTTCTAATCCGAAAAGTAGGAGGGCATCCAAACGAGAAGCACAGCGGCGATGGCGGCGTAGATGGGGAAATGACTATTCATCTTGGAAAAGATAAAAAAGGAGATGATATATGGGGGAAAATGATATTTTCGGTAAAAACAGGCAGGCAGGCTAATCCCGCAATGCTGCGTGAACTTTGGGGGACTATGGAAAAAGAAAAAGCCTTTATGGCGGGTCTCATTTTAGAGGAAGAGCCGAGTGAGCAAATGGAAGAAACAGCGGAAAAAAAAGGTGAGCGGGAGTATATATGGAAAGATGATATGCCGCCGAATCAATATCAGTGCATACAAATACTAACAGCGCAGCAAATTATAGACGGCCATACTTTTCATACTCCCCCCACTTTAATGCAGATCAGAGAATATAGGAAAGAATCCGCCTTGTTTTAGCTTTTCTTTGGATGCTGCGCGTTTTTAGTTTTCTGTTTTTGTATCCAAGCTGTCAGTTTGACTTTTTAAGCCCGCCCTGCGCGCAGAATTGCATTTCGCTTTCGCCCTGCCTTGCAGACATTCTTTTTGCATGATTTTGTCCTAGTCAGATTGAAGGATCAGCTGAATGGTCGGATGGCCCGTGAAGTCTATGCTTGTCCTAATTTGAAATTGAAATAGCGCAAGTTGGCAAGTTTTGCCGATCACTATCCTAAAGGAATGATTGACGGCTCTCCGTCAATACTAAAGCATGGCTTTTTTGCGTGTCATGACTCTACGAATTAGAAAAATTCTGCTTACGCTTGTTATATCGGCGGGCCTTGCAGGCTTTTGTCTGCTCTACTTGCCTCTCCTCATGGAAAGGAGCCTTGCACGTAAATTTCGCATAGAAACATGGCGCAGCGCCTTCGGCAAAGAGGTGGCGGCAAACACGAATGTGCATATTAGTATACAGGGGGCGCAAATAGACCTCCTGCGCGGCCTCATCTTGAAAGGCATACGCATACAAAACAAGCAAAAGCTTTATCTGCTCCGCGCTGAGGAGGCTGTTTTAAAATTTTCTCTTCTGGCCTTATTTAGCAAAAATCCTTCTTTCACTGCTTTTAAGCTGGATAAGGCAAAATTGACATTAACTTCTTACAAGACTGCAATACTGCAAAAGATACGCAGTGACTGGGGAAGCATTGCAAAGAGGATAGCGATGTCTACTCTGCATGATGGCCTGCCGCTTGAGCTCAGCAAGCTTCATATTACGTCTTTCAAGAAACAGAAAGCCCCATTACTACAGAAAAGTTTTCACGCCAATGTCAAACTATGGCCTGTCTTGGCGCATGAGGCAAGCAATAAACAAATCATGCCGGCAGCTGCATCTGACTCGGCTCATCACAACCATGCCCGCCCTGCTGCCTACAAAAGTCGTGTCCTTATACAAGCTTTTCAGACTTCCCAAAAAAAGAACAAGGAAACGCAAGCAGAGGATTGGAGACTCATCATAGAGACAGATAGGGATGGAGCAAGCAGGCTCTCCTTTCATGCCGTCCCCTTTCAAATCATCTCCTCTCTCCTGCATTACTGTCACAGGGCCTGCCAAAGCGAAGAGATTTTCCCCATCTTCCAAATCATACATAATGCGTCTTCCGGCCTCTTCCATGGAGAAGCTGTACTCACAAGCAAAAGGCTTGCATATGCTCAAGAATTTCAAATCAAGCTGGACCTAAATTATGAGAAACTGAGCGCCCATATCCAAAGCGCCCTGCTGCCCGATATACAGATAGAAAAGGCTGATGGAAAACTTGCCTTTCAGGCCGTAAATGCAAGACAAGGGCAGACAAAGACAAAGAATCTAAGCTTTCATTTCTATTTGAAGCAAAGAGATATTGAGTTATCTCTTGCGAAAAGAAAAGAAAAAGCTCCCATAGATCTTCTAAAAACAAAATTCTCTGAGCGCCTGCAAATGCCCGCTCTGCATACAGATCGCTTTCTTTACAAGATCAAAGTGAAATGCTTCCTGCACCCGAAAAAAAGCGCTGTTTCCTTAGCTTCTTTGCAGGGTGATTTTCATTTAGATGTGACGCTGCTGCATAGTAAAAATAGATTCTATCCTGAAGGCACACTTTCTGTGCAAGACCTAAGCCTTCCCTCCCTCAGTCTTGGGGATGACAGCTTGTTTTTTCAAAAAATCCAGCTCAGCATGCGGCGCCAATCTCAGAAGGGAGGCGGAACAAAGGGCCGTCCTTTAGCAAGTCTTCTTAGTTTTCAGGCCTTAGGGCATTATTTGCAGTCTAAACTCAATCTCAAAGGGAATGGGACTCTGCTGCTGGATACTAAGCCTAAGCAGAGACGATGGCCTATCATACAATTCCAGCCCGTCTTGCAGATGCAGGCAAAATGGGAAGGCCTAAAATTAACGCATGCTCTGCGCAAAATTCAGTTTATATCGAAGAGCATTTTCCAAAAAGGTACAAAAATACGTATACCCCACGGCTTAGAAGTAAAGCGAGGTGAATTCTTAAAAACACGACTCTACCAAAGTTTGCTTTCCGCCTTGGACCTTAGAGCGCACATAGAGCTGAGCAAAATAGAAGCTGCCCCCCCCTTCCCTAAACAACTGCGCTTCCTGCTAAAAGTCACTCGTGATGATTTGCGCCTTGCCTTAGAGAGGCAAAAGACAAAAATAAGATATAACGCAGAGAATGTAGCGCTTGGCTCGCCCGGCATAGAAAGAGAAGATCAAGGGCGGCTCTCTCTCCTTGGAGGCGGGCATGCTGACGTGGAAGATGGAGCTTATGTAGATGTAAAATTTGAAGAAAAGCATTTTCATGCCCAATTTCAGTACAGCCTGCATTTTCATGATACTCTTCCAAGGCATGATCTGGATTTGAATCTTTCAGTAAAGGGCAATGAAAATGCTTTGGAATTTTTGACCGGCACAAAAGAGCCGCCGCATGATATCGATCTTGTGTACCGCTATGATGGCAAGGGCTTGTCAGCAAGTGATTTGATCCGTAAGTCCTATAGTTATTTCAAATTAGAGGCGCAAGATGCGCTCTTAGCAAACAAAGAGACTTTAAAAACCCTTGCTCATGCAGGCGGGATTCAAGAAAAGAGCCTATCGCTTGCAAATATGCTCTTGCAGCGAAGGAGCAGCGGCATACATACTCGTTTGTATTTCTCAGGTAAATCTGATTCTTTGTATATAAGTGGTAAGGGGGATTATGACGTAGGCTTGGGTGGCAAACTCAAATATGCTGTCCGTGTACGGCAGGCTAAGGCAGCGCAGGCGAGAAAATACAAACAAGCCACTGTGCGTATTCTTGCTTCTGGAAAGTGGATCCCGGATATCTAGGGCCGCCCACGGCTTTTCAGCCCTTATTCATAAATAAGCTCTAAAATTGTTTAGGTATTTGAGCAACGCAAAAAAAATAGCTGTTTTATCGGGAGATGGCATCGGCCCCGAAGTAATGAAGGCAGCGCTGGACGTTCTTCAAGCAGCTATAACAAGCCTGCCTCCTGAAGAAAGCGCAGCTTATTCTTTTTGCGAAGGCCTTGTAGGCGGCGCAGCCATAGACCGTAGGGGCCATCCCTTGCCGCCTGAAACTCTCCAATTGTGTGAAGAAAGCGACGCTATACTCTTCGGTTCTGTGGGGGGGCCTAAATGGGAAAAACTTCCGCCTGAAATACAGCCTGAAAGAGGGGCTCTGCTGCCTTTGCGTAAGCGCTTCAGCCTGTGCGCTAATCTGCGCCCTGTGCTTTTATACAAGGAATTAGCGCCATCCTGCCCCCTGCGCCCAGAGCTCATTGAAGATGGTATAGACCTTTTAATTGTGCGGGAACTAACAGGGGGTATTTACTTTGCTAAGCCTTCAGGCCGTAAGGGGGATGGCGAAGAAGAGCATGCCTTTGATACAATGCTCTACAGGCGCAGGGAAATCGAGCGTATTGCAAATATAGCCTTTGCTGCGGCTGCCAAGAGGAAAAGGAAAGTAAGCAGCGTAGACAAGGCCAATGTTCTTAGCAGTATGCTTTTCTGGCGGGAAGTTGTGGAGAGCTCCGTCTGCAGATACAATGCAAAACATGACTCCAAGCTTAGTCTGGAGCATCTCTATGTAGATAATGCGGCTATGCAGATCATTCTGGCGCCAAGCGCTTTCGATGTGCTTCTGTGCGGCAACCTCTTTGGTGATATCTTGAGTGACGAAGCCTCTGTCTTGAGTGGAAGCCTTGGCATGCTGCCCAGCGCATCTTTGGCTGAGAGCAAAGATGCGCAGAATTCCTTTGGTTTGTATGAGCCGGCTGGAGGAAGCGCCCCTGATATCGCTGGACAGGGGAAGGCTAATCCCATCGCCCAGATACTTTCGGCAGCTTTAATGATGCGCTACAGCTTTGCGCAGGAAGAAATAGCCCAGAAGATAGAAAGAGCCGTAGCTTGCGCTATACGAAGGGGCGCCCGCACTCAGGACATAACAGCAAAGAAGGCAAAGGCGATCAGCACGCAGGAAATGGCTCAAGAAGTGCAATATGCGCTTCGCGAAGACCTAAGCGCGCAAAAAACAGATATTTCCTAAGCTGCATAAGCTGCTCTTTGCCTATATTTTTCTACGCTGTCATTTGTCATTCTTCGTGCTTTCCCTCATCATGGCTTGATAGAACTGATCCTTCATATCTAGGCATATGCCCCCGATTGGTTTCCAGCCATCAGCAATAAAATCATTCACATACTGTGTCAGCTCTTCCCAGCTCCCCGCTAAAATTACGTAATTCAGATTTTCAAGCTCCATAGCCACTCCTATTTTATACGCATATGCCTTAGGGCGTGTTTTTAGTTTGAAGCAGCGCAATAAATTGCAAGTCCAATATGAATCTTGAGCCGCCTATTGTATATACCCAAATGCGCCTACTCTTGGTAAAAAAGCTCAATCAAGTGCCCATCAGGATCGGCGATAAGCAGGGACTCGCCTGACTCTATAGGGACAGGACCCTTGATAATTTCGATTTCCCTTTCTTCGAGCTCGTGGATAGCTTCTGTAAAATCATCAACATCTAATACAAAAGCAAAGCTGGTCTCACCCGGATTTTTGATCGTAGACTCATAGCTCGGGATATGGTTGAAACGGATATGCAGAGCGCCTAAATGCAGCAGAGAGTATTTTTCCGCCTCTTCTATAAGCTCAAAGTCGAAAAGCTCACAGTAAAATTTAGCAGTTCTTGCAAGATTTGCGCTGCCTAAAGAAATGTGGTGCATGCCTTCTAATAATATCATTTTTTTGCTCCTTTTTGCTGTCTAAACTAAGATATGACCTAAACTAAAGAGATCTTAAGACCAGTTTTTAGAAGACTTGGCAAGAGACAAGGAATTCTCAGTGAAACAGGAAATTTCCTCACCTCTTCTATGCTTGCTGCTGCTTGTGGAGTAATGCCGCCTTGCGTCTTTCTTGAAAAAAAGTCTGTAAAATTTTGCGGTACCTCGCATCGTATTGCTCGCAATGGATCATCTGAGGATAATGGTTAAAGGCTGACTTTGTGTTTTTGCTATGCTCCAAAAGCCAGCTAAGGCCTATTTCTTTATCACGAGAGCATAAATAGTAGACCTGCTTCAGGCGCGCAAGAACGATGGCGCCGCTACACATAAGACAGGGCTCCAGAGTAGATATGAGTATACAATCAGTCAGGCGTTCCCTTTGCTTGAGCGCGCAGACCTCCCTTATGGCAAGGACCTCGCTGTGCGCTGTGGGGTCTTTTTTTTTCAAAATAGAGTTGGAGCACAGGGCAAGCAGGTGAAAGCTTTCTAGGCCCAAAGAAGCCTTGCTGCATTGAGCAGGCTTATTTTCAGCGTATGCTTCTTTTTTTTCAGGAGCACGCTCACAAATTAAGCTGACTATGGGCGCTTCTCCTTCTTGGGCTGTTTGCCTTGCTGCCTGGAGCAGTTTTTCAAGCAGCTCGTTTAGCGTGAAGCATGCCGGCAGGCTGTCGTTCATTCTTGATAGCATTTCGTGCAAATGCTTTACCTCCTTCTGCCATCACTTTGCAAAGCGTACTCCTTACTCCGTACATGGCGCTCCTTAAGCAGTCAGGCTATGAAAGAAAATGAAAGCGCAATATATGTCGATACACACAACATGCCACAAATACCGAAGAGGGCTATATTTTGTCATGACAATTTAGATGTCTTGCGGGGCATAAACAGCGAGTCTATTGATTTAATATACTTGGACCCGCCCTTCAACAAAAAGAAAGTCTTTACGGCGCCTATAGGAAGCAAGGCAGAGGGCGCGGAGTTTAGCGACATATTTACAAAAGATGATGTAAAAGAGGAATGGCTGCAAGAGATAGATGAAGATCAAGAAAAGCTGCGCTCATTTTTGCATGGCATCAGAGGAATGGAAGGGCGGACAAGCTACAACTTCTGCTATCTTGCCTACATGGCCATACGGCTTATAGCATGCCATCGGGTTTTAAAAGAAACGGGCAGTATATACCTGCACTGCGATCCCACCATGTCGCATTACTTGAAAATACTTCTGGATTGCGTCTTTGGTGAGAAGAACTTTATTAATGAGATAGTGTGGTGCTATAAATGGGGTGGAACTAATGCTAAAAGGTTATTCAAGAAGAAACATGATATAATATTTCGCTATGCGAAAAGTAATTCATTTATCTTCAATTTAAATGATGTGCTTGTCTTTGGAGATAAAAGCGGGTGGAGTGATGAAACAAGAGGGCGGATACCTAAGGATTGGTGGGCAGATATTCCCAGCTTAAATACTCAAGCTAAAGAACGCACGGGCTACCCTACGCAAAAGCCTCTTGCCTTACTAGAACGCATAATCAAGGCAAGCAGCAAGAAAGGCGACCTTGTGCTGGACCCATTTTGCGGCTGCGCTACTACTTGCGTTGCCGCAGAAAAGCTAGGCCGCAGATGGATAGGCATCGATCTTAGTCATAAAGCCTATGAGCTCGTGCAGGAGAGGCTAAAGAAAGAGGTCGCCAATCCAGAAGAACTTTTTGATTACAAGAAAGCCCTGCACTATTTTACAACCCCGCCCAAAAGAACAGACGAGGACAATGACTACAGAGAGCAGAAATAGGTCTATGTTGCTATTTCAATTTCAAATTAGGACAAGCATAGACTAGGGGCCAAGCGACTATTCCATGAAACTCTGCGCATGTTTTTCAACAATCTGTAAATATCTTTTTGCATGAACAAACAAGCGATGGTACATACTTTGTCGAGTATAGCGTTCGTCTACTCCACCAAGCCTTTTTGATATGCTTTACCAGGATCGCAACTGTAGACAAGAGTATGCAGCATGCGCTGCCAATCTTTATTTTCGCTGCCGCCCTCACAAATGATCGCAGTAATATCTTCATCCTTTGCGCTTTTAAGCCATACACAAGTTTGGCCATGACCTTTTTTTGACACAGTTTCGAAAGCTGCAAACGCGTAAATGTTTTATATACATTGCCAAAGACCGAATGATTATTTGACGCCTTCTTTCATGGCTGTCCTAATTGGAAATTGATTTTGCCCAATAAAATATGATAGACAGAATATAGCATGTATTCCTACGTGGAGTCATGTCACAACTTTATTTTTATTTGGCGCAGCAAGTAACAGAAAGCCCAGCGCAAAGTCCCACGCAAAAGCCAGCCCAAGACGCTATGGGGGCTTCTACTTTCCTTATGATGGGAGCTATCTTTGTTCTTATCTACTTTCTTTTGATCTACCCGCAAAAGAAAGAAGAGAAGAGGAAAAAAGCTATGCTGGCTTCCTTGAAAAAAGGTGATCCTGTTGTCACAGGCAGCGGCATTTTAGGCACAGTCGCTGCCGTGAAAGATGAAAGTATTTTGGTAAATGTGGGCGATGGCGTGCGCATTGAATTTTTACGTTCAGCTCTTAGTCAGGTGCGCGAGAAAGGCAAAACTCCTAAAAAAGCCGGTTAATTACTATCCCATGCGCTTTTTCTTCTTGCTTCATAGAAAACAAAAGCTGGCGCCGCATAGCTTTGCGTTTTCTTCTATATACGTTCTTACTATGCTTCTCCTTAGCTCAGCCCTCTTTGCCCAAGAGCATAGCCCTGAGAAGGATTCCAATACTACTGCCATAGAAGCGCCTGCGCCTGCCAAGAAGAAACCTATAGCGCCAAAGGCAAAGGAAGATATAGATTCTGGGAAGCAGGCAGGGCCGGGTTCTGTATTAGAGTCAGACAAAGGGGCGCAATCATCTCCCCTAAGCCAAAAGCAGCCAAGCATCATAAAGCCTAAGCCAAAGAAGGCAGGTCAAAATACGCAAAAAAGAAAGCAAGCCCCTCTTGGGGAATCTGCGCAGGCGCCGGTACAAGGCCTTTCAGAGTGGAAGCAAGGCAGAGACAAAGCAAGCAAGCCTGCTGCAAGGCAAAGCCTCAAGAAAGAAAGGCGAAGTAAAAGAGATGGCATCATAGGAACAATAGTGGAGCTGCCAAGCTTTGAGCTGCAGCTTTTACCCGGATACCAAAGAAGCCTTGATGAAAAAAATATCAGGTCTGGCAAGGCCTTAGAGATGCAAGCCTTACCCTCATCCAAAGAAGAGCAGCTAAAAGAAGCGCCCGACTTCGCAAAAGATAAGTTTCGCGATCAGGGCGCAGAAACAGAAACAAAGCTTCCAAGTAAACGCACTATCTTCAATGCTCTGATTGTCTTTGCTCTCCTGCTAGGCTTATTTCTGTACAGAATGCGCTCTCATGCGAACTCGAGCAAGAAGAAAGATTAAGACAGGGAAAGAGGAATGAATCTATGGCCGCGTACAACTCTGGCGCTTATAGCGCTGGGACTTTCTTGCTTTTTTTTTCTGCCTAATGTTTTACCTCAGAAACTTGTCATAGCTTTCCACAAGAATCTGCCGTCTCCCAAGTCAGAAAAAAAACCTGTTAGTTCAAAGGACATCACTGCATTTTTACAGGACTCCAAAAAGGGCTTGGCGTATTTTTTCCCCGGCAAGCAATGCAGGGCCCAAGAGGGAGACGGGCTTCCAGAAGAATATCGCTGTATTATCGAAGATAGTTTTGTCACGGCAGCTCAGCTCAATGAGCTAGTTCAGGCCCGGCCTGATCTGATCAATCCCTATCTCAGCCGCATACTCCCTCATCCCATCGAGGCCTTTCTGGGTTCCTTACGTGATAAAGCAAGCAAAAACCTGAAGATCAAACTAGGTCTGGACTTACAAGGAGGCATGAGAGCAGTCTTCCGGGCAGATTTTCAAAGCTATCTGGAGCGCATGAAAGAAAAATTATTACCTCAGATAGCAAAACTCCAAGCAGAGCTCAAGACAGAAAAAGACCCGCAAAAACAAAGCGAAAAAGAAAATGAGATCGCAAGCTTAGAGGCAAGGCTTGTGCTGGAAGAAGGCCAAAAGCTTGAGCTTTTACAGAACGCAAAAGACGTGATTGATAAACGCCTGGCTTCCCAAAACCTAACAGAACCAGAAGTACGCGTCCAAGAAAGCAGTTATAGCGTTGCTGTGGATATGCCGGGGGTAGCTAATTCGAAAGAGGTGCTTGCCCGCATCAAGGATACTGTAACAGTAGAATACCGCATAGTAAATGATGATGCCACAAGGAGAGTCGCAGGCATAGCCCAAAACCGAGAAGACCTGCAGGCTATGAGAAAGATTTACCGCAGGAAGATATTCAATCCTGAAGAGGTCCAGATTCTTTTGGATTCTATCATCAAGCGTTCAAAACTAACAAGCAAAGAAGGTCGCCTCTTTTTGCATTGGCGCCGCGCCAGAAACAAAGTAAACTCCCCTTTGCTGCCGCGTGAGTTCCGAGTGCTTGGCCCCCCGCTGCTTGACGGCAGCGAAATGGAGAGCGCCTGGTCTGGCCGTGATCCAAACGGCGCTTGGTTTCAAATCTATTTTCGCCTTACAGGAGAGGGCGCCAAGAAGTTCGGGGACCTTACGAAAGAAAACGTAGGAAAGCGTATGGCTATTTTATGGGGAGACAGAGTCATGTCGGACCCTGTTTTGCGGGAAGCCATTTACGGAGGAAGCGGCGTAATCAGCGGGCAATTCAGTGAAAGAGAGTCAAGAGAGATTAGCAATGTGATTCAAGAAGGAGCGCTGCCCATACCTATGGAACTGCTTTCCGTTTCCTCAGTAGGACCAACCTTAGGACGCAGCTCCATTGAAGCGGGGCTCATCTCGATCATGATAGGTTATGGCGCTGTGCTCTTCTTTATGATCTTGTACTACCATCTCTGCGGCTGCATTGCCGTTATCGCTCTTTTTTGCAACCTGCTCATCATGATGGGCATCATGAGTCTGCTGGAATTTACTTTTACCCTGCCCGGCATTGCTGGGATTATTCTGACTGTGGGTATGGCAGTAGACGCAAGCGTCATTATCTTTGAGAAGATCAAAGAGGGATTAAGAGAAAACAAGAGCCCCATGCTTGCTATAGAAACCGGCTTCCATGCCTCCACCTGGACCATAGTAGATGCCAATGTAACAACTCTGATAGCAGCCATTATTTTATGGATGCCGCGGGACGGGCCTATTATGGGCTTTGCCATAGTCATCTTTTTTGGCCTGCTTACTTCTATGTTTACGGCTCTATATCTTTCACGCCTTCTCTTTGACTGGGCAGCGCGCTTTTTGCCTATGCGAAGGCTTTCTATAGGCTTTGGAGTAAAAGCAAAAGCAAAACTATGAAGGAAATCAACTTTAGCAAATACCAAGGCTTCTTTATGTCTCTGTCTTTCTGCGCCATCGTGGGCATGCTTGCTGTGACCTATTTGCATTATGGCGGCTTTGCTGCTTCTTTGAGTTTTGATGGAGGAATACGTTTTTCTTTACAACTGCCGGAGCATATGGGGAAAAAAGAGCTGGAAGATGCGCTAAAAAAATCTGATTTAGGAGAAGATTACATAATAAGACAGACTAGCCTTGTTGAGAATCACTGGGATTTGGAATTTGGACCAGAGCTCAGGGATAAGTTAGCGGCTATCGTTGCTGCAAAAGAAGCAGAGCGGCAGGCAAGGCGCGCAGAGCTTAGGAAGCAGGGCATGTTAGACACGGCTGCTCAGGAAAGCGCAAGCATTACGGGAGAAATAGAAGCAAAGCTCCTGCCCCTGCTAAACATAGCCCCTGAAGCTGTTCTTTCCAGTGAAACGATTGCCGCCAGTTATGGAGCAAACTTAACGCAGACCGCCCTGCGCATTTTGATTTACACGATTATTGCCATAGGCCTCTATCTAAGTTTTCGTTTTGACCTGCCCTTTGCCATCGGCTCTTCCTGCGCTCTTATCCATGATCTGCTTTTTACGCTTGGCCTTGTCGGCGTCATGCGCATAGAGCCAAGCATACCTGTGCTGGCCGCTGTCCTTACAACTTTAGGCTATTCCATCAACGATACCATTGTTATCTTTGACCGCATTCGGGAGAATTCCCAAGAAGGAGCGCAGGCCACGAGCAAAGCAATCGTAAACATTTCCTTAACTCAGACCCTTTCCCGTACTATGATCACTTCCTTGCTTACTTTGCTTGCTGTGGCGGCGATCCTCTTAGGAGGTGAACGCTCTTTACGTGATTTCGCGGTTGTCATTCTCTTTGGCGTCTTGATAGGCACCTATTCTTCTCTTTTCATCGCTGCCCCATGCGTGCATTACTACGGAGTGCTTCGCAAAAAACTAAAACGTCTGTAGCCTGCGCCCTTTTGCATAAGCAAAGCTGTATTAGTCATGCTATATCTATTCTATCTCCTCCCTACCGCGCTCCTTAGCCGCTTCTTTGGCATACTAAGTCGTATTGCGTATCCCAAAGCTATACAGCTTCCCATACTGCGCTTGTACAGTCTCTGTTACGGGGTAAATCTGGAAGAAAGCGAAGAGGAGCTGAGCGCTTACCACAGCCTCAATCACTTCTTTACGCGGCGCCTCAAATCCAATGCCCGCCCCATGCCTAAAAACTCTAAAAAAGCCCTGCTGGCTCCGGTAGACGGCCTCCTTTCTATAGCAGGTCCTATCAGGAATAATACTCTGATCCAGGCAAAGGGGCGTAAGTATAGCCTTGGCGAGCTTTTATTTCGTTCTGATTACGAGCATAGCTTCTCAGGAGGAGAGTATGCCCTCTTTTATCTTTCGCCCCGTGACTGCCACCGTATCTACGCTCCCTGCGATATGAAAATACTCGGTTATCTCTATGTGCCAGGCCGTCTCTTGCCCGTGAATACGAAGGCTGTGACTATTTTCCCTAAACTATTTGTGCGTAACGAACGCCTTATCACTTTTTTTATGTCAGGGAAAGCTATTATGGCTATAGTGAAAATTGGAGCTGTAAACGTGGGTTCTATAAACTTAAATTATGACAGCTCTGTCCAGACCAATACATGGCAAAGAAAGACGCGCAGTCACAGGTATGAGAAAGCGATCAAAATAGCGCAGGGAGAAGAGATGGCTTATTTTGCTATGGGCTCTACGCTGATACTCCTTGGAGCAAAGGGCGCTTTTCGTTTTACAAGAGATCTGCGCGCTCCTCAGGCTGTGCAATTTAGGCAAAAAATCGGGGAATTGTAAGACGCTTATGGCAGCGACTTTGCAAGGCCAGCTCTTATGTATAGCAGCTTTAGCTCATTTGAGTTTGATTTGCCTTAGCTGAAAATCTTCTCCAAGCAGCAGAACAAGGTCCACATCAGATGCCTGACGTTGGAAACTAACGTAGAGTGGCTTGATATTGAGAATTTTCATAAAATGCGCAGCTTCAAAACTGTTGCCGGAGAGAACAATAAGCGCTGTGCCTTTTATGGGTTTCTTCTCATGATTATCTACATCCAAAATTTGGATATGCCGGCTCTGGAGAACATTTTTTAGCTTCCTTCCCAGGCCTTTCTTATAGGTCCCATTCAGCAGCCGCAGGGTATAAGAAGCGTCTTTTTGCCTTTGCATCTCAGCCCATCTTTTCTTGAATTGCTTTAGTTTTTTTTGAAATAAGGCCTGAGCTCTATTTTCTTTAACGATCAAAACCTGCGATTTCCCTAAAGCCAAAGGCGCTTCATGGACACTCATATGCACGTCCTTTGCGAGAATATAGGCCATCAAGCTTTGCAGCTCAGGCTGGCTCAAGTCTGTCTCGAGTAAAGACATAGCAAAGTTTTGCAGCCTGCTGTCTCCTAAATGCTCTGCTATTTTAGCGCGGTGCCAAAAAAGATTAAGCAGCATGGATTCTTGGCGGAACAAAAGCTCCATATGATCGTGCGTGGACTTTTTAGAAAGTTTACTAGGAAGGCCTGCCTCTTCATGTGTCATATATTCCGTGACATGCTCTCCCGGATAATAGCGCAATCCCCGTGGATATTGGTATCTGGCCTGCTTTAGAAAAAGAGTTTGATCTGAAAAGAAATGCAGGCCCCCTGCTAAATCCAGCAATCTTGCCCCCTGGCTGGCTCGGAGATGTATGTAACCCAGCGTCTTTATCCCCGTGTATTGGCTAAGATTATCAGCATCTGCAGGGCTCAGCTTTCTTATCCAATTTCTGCCTTTATAGGCCTTGGTGTTTAAGGAGTACAAAAGGATACGTTTGTATTTTGGGAAGAGAATAAGATGCGCTAAGAAAGCCAAGGGGGCGGATGAAGCCTGCCCTGGTCTATCGTCTTTTATAGCGAGTCGTAATGCAAAGGGCGTATCTTTTTTGAGCAAAACATCTACATGATTACCCGATAAACGCCAATACAAGAGCCACAGCAAACACAAGCTCAAAGCGCATAGTAAGGTCCATAATGCACGCAAATGCTCTCTCCTTTTTTAGAAAAAAGTAGACTCCCTTCAGGATTCACTTTAGATATACTTGACAGCTCCGGGCTCCCATGCGCTACTGGAGCAGAGTAAACTTCTTTGATTTACAGCTTTTCGCAGCTTCGTTTTATATCGCTTCTTTAGTCAGCTTAGTCTTTGAAAAAAGCTTAGATTTATGCGTAGCCTTTCCCCGAAAACTCTCTTTATATTGTATGGAAAATTTTAGCCCTGAAAGTCTCAAGAAGTTTTTGCAGGGTCACGGGCCCAGCCAAGAGGCACGCACCAAGCGAGGTCAAAGGATTAGCAACATTATGCGCACTCGGGCCGATACGGCAAAAGCAGATAGCGCCAACCTAGACGGCATGATACGTCAATCTATGGGAGAATTGGTGCGTAAATATATGCAGGCCAATAAGCATCAGGAGCTGCAGTCTGTACTGTACGAGCATAAACAGTTTATCGAAGACATATTAAAATTACTGGACACTGCTAAAAAACGATCCTAAGGAGTATGAAGCGCTTTTTTGCGCATAGCTTAGGCCGCCGCATTCTCCTGACTCCTCAGAGTCTTGTTTTTGCTTAAGGCCTTTGTTTGTTAGGTTGAGACAATTTTGCTTTTCCCTATGCCTTTTGGCAGCTCTCGGCGCTGCTATGTTTTCTGACTTAGGAGCGCGCAACACCGCATCTCTTAACGTTTATGAATCAGAAAGACGGCTGCTTATTTTGAACATGTACCAAGCGCAAAAAGACGAGCTCCTTGCGCATTTATCTCTTTCCCTAGCCAAATTTCTGGCAGGACGATTGTCACATATCGCTTATGTTACTTTGTCTCATCCTCAGGAAGTCATGCGCATCCTGCCTCAAGTAAAGCCTATAGAGCAAGAAAAGAAAAAACGTTATTACACGCATGGCCTATCTCCCAAACACGAGGCAGACTTGGAGCAGCGCGCAAGGCTTATCATCAATACAAAAAGGCTCTCTCAAGAAAACTTAGAGGGCATATTTGCCAGGCATTGGCAAGGCGGCCTTAGGGCTGAGGCTGAGGCAAAAAAAGCGCTTAGAAGAAAGCTTTTAGCCACAGCTCAAGAATTAGACGTGGATTATATTCTGGCTGGCCTTATCTATCGTCCTTATGATGATAAAAGCATTTTAGCTTACGGCTTTTTCCTATGCGATGCTGTCTCTGGGCATATATTTGTACATTCCTTAGGTACCTCCTCTTCTGAGCCTTACAACTTGGCTTCCTTAGTAGAATTTGCAGAAGGTATTTTCTGGGCTGACAATATGCTTTTGTTTTCACTGGACTCTGTAAAGGGCGCTCATGTCTATTTAGATGAAAGTTATTTAGGCACAGCTCCCCTGACTAAGCATAGAGTCTTGGCAGGCTCCTATCATCTGCGTTTGGTACACGAAGGATATAAAAGTCTTTCAAAAAAAATATTACTCAAAGCTGGGCAAAATACGCAGCTCTTCTTAGACATGCAGCCCATCACGCACAAAGCTTCCTTAGAAGTAGAAAGTGAGCCTCCGGGAGCGGAGGTCTATCTGAATATGCAGTATCTCGGCCAAAGCCCTTTGCGCCGTAAAGCGCTCCCGGAAGGCAAGCATCGCCTGCGTGTCTATAAAAAAAACTACATTGAGCGCCACATCACTTTAGTACTTGACGCAAAAAACACGCCTAAGATCAAACTGAAGCTCCAGCGGGGCGATACCCTCAGCTATTACCAAGAGCAGAACTTTCTTATAGGGAAGCTGACGTACAGCCAAGCGGCGCTTGCAAGCTCTGGAGCCACTGCGCTGATGTTTGCAGGCTGGCTCTTTTTTAACTCCAAGGCGCAGCAAATCCGTGATGAGGACGCAATTGCGCAAGAAAGAGGCGTCCAAAGCCCATCTGGAAGCGCCAAAGCGCAAAGGCAAAGCAGGCAAAATGCGCAATACGCTCAAATTAGCGCAGCGCTGGCAGGCTTCTCACTTGCATCGGGAATATATTTTTTATACAAGCACTGGCAGTTCAAAGCAAAACGCAATTTTGGCGAGTCTTCTTTCCTTCTTCCTTTGGAACATACAAAGCCTGCCAAGCGTAGTGGAAATACGCAGGCCCTTAGCGCTCTCAAACTGGATTTTCTGCGCAATCAAGGGCAAGATCACAACAGCAAGCATATGCAAAACTACAACCTCCGTCTCTCGTATTCCTTGTATTTTTGAGACCGGCTCTTAGCAAAAAACGTTTTTTATACAAGGGCCGGGGAGCTGGGGCTTTGTTGCAGTATGCGGCGTCAGTGCGGCGTATTTGTATCACAAGCACGCCGTTTTATATGTCATGAAGCTGGGGATGCCTTTTATTCCTAAACTACTATAGTATCTTCCCTGCCTGGTCCCACAGAGATAAAGCTTATAGGCACGCCTGCAAGTTCCTGCAAACGGTCGATATAGGAGCGGCAAGGGGATGGCAAATCTTCCATTTTACGAATCTGGCTGATATCAGACTTCCAACCTGGGAGCTCTTCATAGATCACTTCTAAATCTTCCGTGAAAACAGCGGGGAAGGCATCCAGCTTTCCATGCTTTGTGCGGTATGCAAGCCCTATCTTGATAGAATCGTAGGAAGAAAGGACGTCAAGCTTCGTCAGCGCCAGGCTGCTAAGCCCGTTTACGCGAGCCGCATGACGCACCAGTTCTACGTCAAAGGCGCCGCATCGGCGCGGGCGGCCTGTGGTGGCGCCATACTCATTTCCCCTTTGGCGGAGTATTTCTGCTTCTTGGCCATGGAACTCTGTGGGGAATGGACCTTCTCCTACGCGGGTCACGTAAGCCTTACAAATACCTATTGCTTCTTTTAAGTGCTGAAAGGAAATCCCGCTGCCAGCGATCGCTCCGCCCGTAGTAGTATTACTGGATGTTACGTAAGGGTAGGTTCCAAAATCTATGTCCAAAGCTGTCCCTTGCGCGCCTTCTAGCAGCACACTTTTCCCTTTGTCTAAAATATCTACATTCAAGTACAAAGAAGTATTACGCACCATGGCGCGGACATTTTCGCCAAAGCTTAGCAGCTCTTCTACCAGCCTTTCTAATTTGATTTCAGGATGCTCATGTATCTTTTCTAAAAAGGGTTTCTTGGTATTAAGCATGTGCGCAAGACGCTCCCTTAGTCTTTTTTCATCCAGTACATCAATCATCCTTAGCCCGGTGCGCGTAACCTTGTCACCGTAACAAAAACCTATGCCCCGTAAAGTAGTGCCAATTTTATTTCTGCCTGCTTTTTGTTCCGAAGCTATGTCTAAAATAAGGTGCAGAGGCAAAACAATATGAGCCAATTCAGATATGATAATACGTTCTCTGACCTTAGTTATAGATTTTCTCTCTAAATAACCCAGCTCAGCTAGAAAGGCCTTTGGATCCAAAACAACGCCATTGCCTAAAACGCAGCGCGCATGAGGGTATAGTATGCCGCTTGGTATAAGATGAAAAACATATTTCTCTTGGCCTACCTCAACTGTGTGACCGGCATTGGCTCCTCCTTGGTAACGTACTATGCAGTCTATGGCATGGCTGAAGTAGTCGATGAATTTCGCCTTCCCTTCATCACCCCACTGTGTTCCTACCACTAATGTAGCGCTCATTGTATTTTAGGCATAATGCCCCTTTATAGGATCACTTTGCCGGCGTCTTTACGCTGCGTCCTTTAGGCCTTGCTTTGGAAAAAACTTAAAGACTGAGCCAAAGATACATGATCAGGGGGCAATTTCTATCAAGAAAGAAAGATTGAGAGCAAAGCCAGAGGCAGGGCAATCCTCTGTTCTTGCAAACTCACCAAAAAGACGATCATATACGCCTCCTGTAAAGACTTTTTCATTGTGACCCGGCAGATAGGCTTCAAAAACAGGACCTGTATAATAAGACAACTCGCGTACAAGACTAAAATCAAAAATCATATCTTCCTCTATTTCCTCAGCTTCCCGCAGGAGAGCGCAGACCTTCGGATAAGGCGCGCATAACAGCTTGAGCTCCCTCATCTTCTCATGATCTCCACAAAGCAGAGGCAGCTCTGTTAGTATTTTTGTTAATCCCGCCTGAAGCTTATGCCTGCCGCATAAACCGCGTATCATGCTTGTGTCTTTATTATGAAAAGCCCAGGAAAGCTCAGATCGTATTGCGTGCGGCACCTCAGCAAAGAGTTCTTCAATAACCCTTACATCTCCATAAAGTATGCGCGGTTTGAGCTCTAGGAGTTTTGTACACTCTCGCAGCAAACGCAAAAGCTCTTGTATGCGCCCTTTTGTAGAGCCGCCTATGAGCTCTACTCCGGCTTGAAGCATTTCCCGCTTATAGCCAGAGCCCCATGGATGATCCTGGAAGACCGGCTGTATATAAGAAAAACGCAGTTCTTCTTTACGCCAGTCGCCTGCAAGCTGCCCATTTGCCGTTGCTTTGATAACCTGCACAGTAAGATCAGAGCGCAACGCCAGCTCTTCTTGCGTGCTGCTTAGGATATGAAAAACAGGGTTATGCTTAGCATGGCGCGTCGTCAACTGGAAAGTGGCCGCATAATCAAAAGCAGGAGGGCTTATTTCTTTATATTCGGCGTGATGAAAAAGCAGGCGCAGGCCCTTTTCAAGCTTGAGACGCTTTTGCGTATTTTCTACATTGAGCAGATGAAAGCCATAAGGGGTCCAATTGCGATACCTTGATTGCGAAACATGAAGCATAATACATATTTCTATATACTTCTACTGTGATAAAGACTTTTTTTCTTGTAATATTTTTTTTTGACTTTGATCCTCGGGCATTAGGTGAATTTATGTCTCCCTGCTGTCACAATGATCTCCCCGCACAATCTTTATGTCAGGCAAATTGCTATTTCAATTTCAAATTAGCTGCACAAGCATAGACTACGGGCCATCCGACCAATCAATGAAACTCTGTGCATGTTATTTAACAGGCGTTGTTGCGTAATGCAAAAGCGAGAATCGGCGATTCCACGTAACACATAGCGCTTATAGGCCGATTCACGCATTTTCGAGAGTGTCATTTTTCATTTTGCGAAGGCCGTATAACCGCAATATATTGCACTTATCAGCCATTTCGTGAGTTACGCATCCAAACAGTGAGTTTCATACGCTCCATTAGGCTGCGATTGTAACTTGACCAGTTACTAAGTTTATATTTAGATTTCATACGCCAACATTATGTCGCTAAAACAGCAAGCGTTTTATGGAGCGCTAAGCGCATCTACAGGTGAGTTACGCAACAACGCCCTATTTAACAATCGCCGCATTATGTCGCTTTAGTGTGGGGCCTCTGCATGCTGTACATACTACAACAATCCAGTGCAAGGCATAGGCATTGCGTCACGAGCACAGGATGTGCGAGAGTCTGGCGCTAAGGCAGGGAGGCCGCCGCGCCAGACCAATGCCTATGACTTGCCGAAATGCCTTTTGTATTGTATTGTTTGTGCTTTCAAGTTATACACAAGTTTTGCCATGACTTTTTTTGACACAGTCTCTACAGCTGCAAACACGCAAATGTTTTATATACATAATATCAACCTGCCAAACACCGAATGATTGCTTGACGCCTTCTTTTCATAGCGTGTATGGAATAATGTTTTACAGCTCATGTTGAAATTGATTTTGCCCACAAAGCTGCAAGAAAGACTTGAAGCGGGAGCTTTAGTCCAGCCTGTAGTCCTTATATGTATTATATGTACACTGCTTATTTCCTCAGCGGCGAGGCGCTGCGCTGGCTGCTTTATTTTTTTGCCTTGCTTGCTTTTTCCATTATTCTGGAACGCATTACATATTTTGCAGCTACGTACTGGCCTTTGGCGACGCAATGGGAACAAGGGCCCAGAAGGCCTAAGCGGGCAACGCAGGGGGCAAAAGCTGTTCCTTCTGTCTTAGAGCCCTCACCAAGCCTCTGGCACAGGCTTCTTCCTTGGGCAGCTTGGCGGCTTCATCATAGTATCTATTACAATATCTTCCAACTTTACCAAGAAAAGCAGTCTCTCCCAAGCCAAAGCCGGGATTTGGCCTTAGAAAGGAGGGGGGAAAGGTCTCATAGCGCAGATGGAAAAGCGTGTTTTTGTCCTGTCTCATATTGCTGCCCTGGCGCCGCTTGCAGGACTGCTCGGGACCGTGCTTGGTATGATGAAACTCTTCCAGACTATAGAAGCTGGCGCAGGACAGACGGATATAAGCCAGCTGGCAGGTGGTATCTGGCTTGCCTTGCAAACTACCGCCTTGGGCTTATTCATCGCTATCCCCGCTCACTTTATACATGCTTTCTTTTACAGTATTATCACAAGGCGCGTGCGCCATTATGAATGCTCTGCTGCAGTATATGGAAGAAGGCAGGCATCAAAAGCAAAGCAAGCCAAAGCCTCAGAGGAAACAAAGGCAAGCTAAGGGCAGGCCCTAAAAAAGCCGCCTTGCCTATCTGCATGAAAAATTTCCTTGCCTCCTTAGGCGCTGAGGCCTATGCAAGAACAAAGTTCCATCAAGTGATTTAGCAAAACATGCGCTATCATGCTTTCGACCTTCAATTCTCCAAGGCGATGCTGGCTTTGGAAAGACAAAGCATGCCTGACTCTCTTCGCCCCAGCAGCAGCGAAAGCCAGCAAATAGGATCGCTTCTTTTGCGTTTCCTCTCCTATCAAATTCGCTCGGGGCATGTGTGTTTGGATTTTCGCCGCTTATCTGCTTGGACATGGGAAGAAGGCGATGCCTCATGGCCTTTCGATGCCCAGGGCGCTGAGCTTTCGCAAGAAGAAAGCAAGGCAAGGGCGCAAAAAGAGCAAGAGCTGCTGCTTTCTCAAAAATGCCAGGCATGGCTCAGGCGCTCTACTTTAGTCACGCAAGAGCCAAAAAAAGAAATGCGCCCCCTTGTGCTGTATAAGGAGCGTCTTTATTTGTATCGTTATTATCATTATGAAGTGGAAGTCTTAGAGTATATAAAGCAAAGTTTAGGCGCAGCTCCTGAAAGCATCTATGCTCAAGTAGAATATCAAAAAAAATGCCAGACCTTGCTGGAGGCTTTTTTCCCTCAAAACTCAAGGGGGCTTGGGAGGCCTCAGAGACTCGCCGCTATGCTTTCTATTTTGCGTAATTTCTTGATCATCAGCGGCGGGCCGGGAACGGGGAAGAGTACATGTATTGCAAACATATTACGCCTGCACCTTGCGCTCCACAAAGCAAGGGGGGCAAAGGAGGAGCTTCGTATAGCAGTTGCTGCGCCTACTGGCAAGGCTGTGATGCGTTTGCAGGAGATTCTGCAGAAAAAAGAAAGCGAATGGGGACAGGACGGCCTGCCAGCTCCAAGTATATTAGATACAATCCAGATGGCAACGATCCATCGCCTGCTTGGCTACAGCTCCAGCCTAAGAAGGCCAATGTTCTACTATCACAAAGACAGGCCCCTTAGCATAGACCTTTTGCTCATAGACGAAGCCTCCATGCTGAATCTCTCTTTGCTGGCGCATTGCCTGCGGGCCCTGCCAAGCCATGCTAAGCTTATACTCGTAGGCGACCATCAACAATTAGCTTCCGTGGAGGCGGGTTCTGTCTTTAGTAGTCTTTGCGCATCGATGCAAGCTGAGGCGCTCCCCAGCAGCCTAAGCGGGCTGCATGACTATTTCGGGCAATCTGCATCTCGGCGCAGCGCTTTAGACCATCACATAGTCCAGTTCAAGCAAAACTACCGCATTCAAGCGCAGGCAGGGCAAAAAAGCGCCGTCATGCTGCTCTGCCAGTGTATACAAGAAGGCCGCATAGAAGAGGCCTTAGAATGTATACGAGATCATAAGAGCTATCCTGATCTTTGCTATTACGAAACAAGCGCCTTTGCTGCTCCAGCTTTTCCTGAGCTTGTAAGGGAACATTTCCGTCACTACCAAGACGCAGAGTTACATTCTATACTGGAGAGCTTAAATCGTTTTTGCGTCTTGAGCTCCTTACGGGAAGGTCCAGAAGGAACGCAAGCCCTGAATCGTTATATAAGGCAAATTTTGCTTCAAGCTGGCATTCTTAGCGCAAAAGAAGGGCAAGCCCTGCCTTGTCCTATCCTTGTCATGGAAAATGATTATGATAAGCAGCTTTTTAATGGTGATATGGGGCTTCTTTTTGCGGCTGCAGAGCAGAAGGTAGCTGTTTTTTTCAAACAGAAAGACAGCATAGGCTCCTTCCCCCTGGATGCTTTGCCGGCCTATGAGCCGGGCTTTGCGCTCACAGTTCACAAAAGCCAAGGGAGTGAATTTGAGCATGTGGTCTTGGCTATGCCGGAGGAGAAAGGTCCTTTGCTGAGCCGAGAACTCATCTATACAGCTTTGAGCAGAGCGCGCAGGAAAATTACGATCTTTGCTTCCATAGATATTTTGCAGAGGGCATTAGAAAGAGTGACTGTGCGCAGCTCTGCTTTGGGAGAGCAGGAACTATGATACAGCAATGCGCCTGCTACATAACTCCTGACAGCCCCTAAAGACTCTTCTAAACAAGCGGGCCGGCGTTTATGCTTGGCCTGGCTTTTTTTATGATATGGACAAGCGTTTATGCTTGGCAGGGCTTTTTCCATCGCAGCTAAAAATAAGAACTTCCGATAATGTCTTTAGAACAGACGCAATTTTAGGGAGACCCTAAAATTGCTTACACATCCTGTGTCGCAAGAGCCTACTTTTGAGACCGGCTCTTTGTTATGGAAAGTACAGAGAAGGCATTGGAAGAAAGCGCAGGCAAGAAGTCAGGATTTGCAGAAATCTTTGGCGCCTGCCTCTTTATCGGAGCTATCCTGATCTTCCTTGCTCTTTCTTCTTTCCAAAGCCAAATCTCTAATGGCGAAGAGCCCGTAGCTGCAGAAAATCTGGTTGGAGCTCTAGGGCATTACACAGCGGAGGTACTCTTTCTTTTATTTGGGAAGTCTGCCTTTTTGCTGGGACCTTATTTTCTTTTGCTTGGCATTTTAACTATTGCGCGCGGCGGCTTCTCGGACCCTCTCTCTCGTTTCATGGCTATCTTGATCATGATGCTTGGCAGCTCTGTTGTTGCTTCCATGATTTATGCCAAAAATTCTATTCTCTCGCAGATTGTAGGGGGGCTGGTAGGATCTCGTCTAGCAGGCCTATTGCAGGGCGTATTCGGTTTCTATGGCACTGCTATCTTAGCAGTAGGCGTCTTATTAGGCGGTGTCTTTATAGCGATACGCATGCCGATCTCTCTCTTTTTCTTAAAGCTGCAAGTTTATCTTTCTGCTTTTTTTGAACGCTATTCCTATATTTTTACAGCCCCGCAAAGCGCCTATGCCAAGCAGCCCTCAGCTCCATCCTACTTGCGCAAGGAGCCAGTAACAAAACAGGAGGCAGCTTTTTCCTCAGAGCGCCGCATATCAGAAGATGATATGATTTCTCAAGCTAAGAACAGCCCAAGCCTTTCCCAAGCATGTATACCCTCTGCGCAAGATGATAGGATTTCTCAAGCTAAGCGCAGCGCTAAACAAAGCAGCGCCAATGAGCCTTATATTCAAAAAGAAAGAGCAATTCATAGGCCGTGGTTTGAAAGAGTAGAAAAACAGGTGGCAACAGGATCGAAAAGGGCGCAGAAGAAAAAAGCCCCCCCTCAGCCTTTTTCTTATTCCTTGCGGGCCTCTGAAGAAACTCGCAGCTTGCAGCTGGCCTTGGAAGATTTGGAAAAGAGATTCCAAGCAAGCCCTGCGCCCCCCAAAGAGCCGGCAAGCGTCTTGGAAAACGAAGAAGAGCTCAGCCGTCCTCCCCATACCAGCTCGTATTTCCAAGGCCGCTTTAACTCTGATAAGACGCGCTTTTATTTCCATTCCATCTACCAAGCAAAAGAACAAACTGAGCAAAGCAATGGATCGGGCAAGTACTCCAGAAATAGTTGGAGCTTTACTGGTCTGCAAGAACCAAGCAAGGAAGATATGCAAGCAGTAGATTTGCGTGCGCTTGAGCAAGGTAATGGCCTATCTTACTTGTCCGTGCCTAGGATGGGCGGGGGCCCTTCGTCCCCGGCATCTTTGGAGCTGGGAGGCCGCGGGCAGAATCAAACGGATCATGCGCAAGCTGTGGATCGCAAAGCAGCGGAATTGCAGTCAGGCCAAGAGTCGGTTTCATCATCGTATATGTCTGGGCAGGGCGGGGCTCCTTCGTCCCCGGCATCTTTGGAGCTGGGAGGCCGCGGGCAGAATGAAGCGGATCATGCGCAAGCTGTGGATCGCAAAGCAGCGGAATTGCGGTCAGGCCAAGAGTCGGTTTCATCATCGTATATGTCTGGGCAGGGCGGGACTCCTTCGTCCCCGGCATCTGTGGAGCTGGGAGGCCGCGGGCAGAATCAAACGGATCATGCGCAAGCTGTGGATCGCAAAGCAGCGGAATTGCAGTCAGGCCAAGAGTCGGTTTCATCATCGTATATGTCTGGGCAGGGCGGGGGCCCTTCGTCCCCGGCATCTTTGGAGCTGGGAGGATGCGGGCAGAATGAAGCGGAGCATGCGCAAGCTGTGGATCATAAAGCAGCGGAATTGCAGTCAGGCCAAGAGTCGGTTTCATCATCGTATATGTCTGGGCAGGGCGGGGCTCCTTCGTCCCCGGCATCTTTGGAGCTGGGAGGACGCCGGCAGAATCTGCAAGCGGATCATGCGCAAGCTGTGGATCGCAAAGCAGCGGAATTGCGGTCAGGCCAAGAGTCGGTTTCATCATCGTATATGTCTGGGCAGGGCGGGGCTCCTTCGTCCCCGGCATCTTTGGAGCTGAGAGGCCGCGGGCAGAATGAAGCGGATCATCAGCAAGCGGGGAATCATAAACCAGCGGAATTGCAGTCAGGCCAAGAGCCGGTTTCATCATCGTATATGTCTGGGATGGGCGGGGCTCCTTCGTCCCCGGCATCTTTGGAGCTGGGAGGCCGCGGGCAGAATGAATCGGATCATGCGCAAGCTGTGGATCGCAAAGCAGCGGAATTGCAGTCAGGCCAAGAGTCGGTTTCATCATCGTATATGTCTGGGCAGGGCGGGGCTCCTTCGTCCCCGGCATCTTTGGAGCTGGGAGGATGCGGGCAGAATGAAGCGGAGCATGCGCAAGCTGTGGATCGCAAAGCAGCGGAATTGCAGTCAGGCCAAGAGTCGGTTTCATCATCGTATATGTCTGGGCAGGGCGGGGGCCCTTCGTCCCCGGCATCTTTGGAGCTGGGAGGCCGCCGGCAGAATGAAGCGGAGCATGCGCAAGCTGTGGATCATAAAGCAGCGGAATTGCAGTCAGGCCAAGAGTCGGTTTCATCATCGTATATGTCTGGGCAGGGCGGGGGCCCTTCGTCCCCGGCATCTTTGGAGCTGAGAGGCCGCGGGCAGAATGAAGCGGAGCATGCGCAAGCTGTGGATCATAAAGCAGCGGCATTGCAGTCAGGCCAAGAGCCGGTTTCATCATCGTATATGTCTGGGCAGGGCGGGGCTCCTTCGTCCCCGGCATCTTTGGAGCTGGGAGGCCGCGGGCAGAATGAATCGGAGCATGCGCAAGCTGTGGATCATAAAGCAGCGGCATTGCAGTCAGGCCAAGAGCCGGTTTCATCATCGTATATGTCTGGGCAGGGCGGGGCTCCTTCGTCCCCGGCATCTTTGGAGCTGAGAGGCCGCGGGCAGAATGAAGCGGAGCATGCGCAAGCTGTGGATCATAAAGCAGCGGAATTGCAGTCAGGCCAAGAGTCGCTTTCATCATCGTATATGTCTGGGCAGGGCGGGGCTCCTTCGTCCCCGGCATCTTTGGAGCTGGGAGGCCGCGGGCAGAATGAATCGGAGCATGCGCAAGCTGGAGATCGCAAAGCAGCGGAATTGCAGTCAGGCCAAGAGTCCGAGAGGGGCATGGCAGGCGCTATTTCAGATGCAAGGCATAGAGGTGAAGATGAGGAGGGAGTAGAGAATGAATCTGCAAATGGAATCAATGAAGAAGCGGGAAGCGGGGGGGGGGCGGGCCCTCTGGACCTTGCCCAGGATGAGGAAGCCGCCAAAGATGCTCTAGAAGAGACGCAAGAGCTGTCCCAAGAGGAAATAGAAGAAAGAGCAGATACGATGTCCCAAGAAAAGGCTGATGCGCCTTTGCATGATGAGCTTGCGCATGGAGAGGAAGATACTCAGGAAGAGGATGGTAACTGGGAGATAGTAAGCAGGTCTCCAAGGGCGGAGATACAACAAAGGCGCGCTCCAAAAAGGCAGAACAATGTCTATGAAGAGGTTCTCATACGCTCGCAAGTACCTTCTTTGCCTTATTCTTATCGTGATTACAAATTGAGTAGAGACATACTATGTGAGCCTGAGCCTATACCTCATACAAATATAGCACAGGAGCTTAGTGAAGTACGGACAGGTTTAACAAAAGTTATGCGTGAGTATGGTATTCAGGCAGAAGTGGTCGCAACGCAGAGGGGGCCTATTATTACGCTCTATGAGCTCAAGCTGGAGCCGGGCATTAAGCTTGCGCGCGTTGTGAATTTGCAAAACGAGATATGTATGAATCTGGCAGTGCCTATTGTGCGCATTATTGCTCCTATCCCTGGCAAATCCACGATAGGCATAGAAATCCCCAATAGAGTCAGGGAGCCTGTCCTTTTCAGCCAGCTCCTGCCTGCTCCGCCGGGTAATCTCAAGATCGTTGTGGGCAAGGATATATCTGGGAAGAATCAATATGCGGAATTGACGCAGCTGCCCCATCTGCTTATTGCGGGCGCCACAGGAGCAGGGAAATCCGTCTATTTGAATTCTGTGATTGCGTCTATTCTCTACCATGCCTCTCCAGAAGATGTGCGCTTTGTTATGATCGATCCCAAGATGGTGGAATTGAAGCTTTATGAAGGCATACCCCATTTGCTTATGCCCGTTATTACGGATGTTTATGAGGCAAGCAAGGCCCTGCGCTGGCTTTTGGATGAAATGGAAAGACGCTACAAAATACTCTCGGATTTACGCTGCCGTGACCTGCGTTCCTATAATGAAAGAATTCAGCAAAACAGTATAGAGCAGGAAGAGGCCTTGGAGACGATGCCTTATATTCTTGTCTTGATTGACGAGCTTTCTGATCTGATGATGGTTGCAGCTAAGGACGTGGAAGATTCGATCATTCGCCTTACGCAGAAGGCCAGAGCTGTGGGTATACATATTATCATGGCAACGCAAAGGCCATCTGTGGATGTCATCACTGCGCTGATCAAAGCGAATTGCCCAGCCAGAGTGGCCTTCCAGGTAGCGCAGAGAACAGACAGCCGCATTATCTTAGACGCAAATGGCGCTGAAAACCTCATAGGTCGTGGTGATTTGCTGTATAAGTCCCCACAAAGCACCGCTCTTACCCGCCTGCAGGCGCCCTTTATCTCAGAAGCAGAGATAGAGAGTATAGTTGAACAAAGTAAATCTTTTGGCGAGGCCATCTATGTAGACCTGCAATCCAGCCCTGAAGCAGGGCAGCCGAAGTCACAAGAAGAAGGCATAAACGAAGATCTTTTTAGAGAGGCTTTGGAAATAGTTTGGGAAACAGGCAAGACTTCGACTTCTTATCTGCAAAGGCGGATGCGCATAGGTTACAATCGTTCTGCCAATCTTATTGAAATGATGGAAGAGAGGGGCTACCTCGGTCCACTTTCAGGAAATAAAGCGCGTGAAATACTAAAAAGAGCTTGACCTGCCTTCTGTCCTTCCGTTACGTAGCAAGTGGTGGAATCCCGCCTATCTTGCATGCCCTTGTAGAGCCAATATGCTTTTTTACTTTTCTTCTCGCAAAAAACGAAGACTTCTTGTTGTATTAGGCATTTTTTGGGGTCTAAGCCTTGGCTGCTTTGCTCTTTCTATAGCGGCAGATAGGCTTGCGGCAGAAAAGCCTTTACATAATTGGCATTCTAACGTTGAAGTCGCCCGTAAGGCTACAAAAAAGTTTGAGGAACTAGAAAGCTATGCGGCCCGTTTTCGTATCAAAGTTAAAGAAAATAAAAAAGTGCAGCGCATGTCAGGCCAGTTTTATTACCAAAAGCCCGGCAAATTACGCTATGAATTCTTTCGTCCTCGAGGGAATCTCATCGTTTCTGACGGGCGTATTATGTGGTTTTATATACGACGCATACATACCGTAGGAAAGCAGGCATTGGACTTGAAAACAAAGAATGCGGGCAAAAGCCCCATATTCCGCACATCGCCTCTTAGAGGACTCAAGCGCTTGTTTCGTAAATACCATTATCGTTTTGACAGAGCAGAGCAGCCACGAAAAATATCAGGGAAGAGATTGTTTGTTCTGGACTTGGAGCAAAGGGAAAAAATAGGAGGTTATGAGAAAATGAAGCTGTATATAGACGCCCAAAGCTACCTGGTCCATAAGGCAGTAGGTAATGATGGCTACGGGAAAGAAAGCACTATCGAATTCTCGAAGATACGTTTGAATCCTCCTTTGGAGGGGAAGCTCTTCCAGTACAAGCCTGATGATAGCGTAAGCGTTGTGCAAAATCCTTTGGTCAGCGATTAACTGAGCTTTCTTGTTCTAAACATGTCTCTTAAAAAAAATGAAACTACGCTTATCTTCCACAACAAGGTGGGCACCATACTACAAAAGGCAAGAGTAGACCGTAATCTTTCTATTGAAGACGTATCCCAAGAGACCTCTATCAATCCTCGTTATATCAAAGCTCTAGAAGAGGACGATTTTAGCAAATTCCCGGGTGAAACCTACACCATAGGCTTTCTTGGCAATTATGCGGACTTTCTGAATTTAGACAAAGTGCATCTTGTCCATCTGTTCCATCAGCAGCAGATTGATACCACGCCTGTTCCTCTAACCGAGCTTACCCAGTCCCGAGGCTTCTTTGTAAATATTTTTGATGTATTCCATATCCCAGCAGTACGCCTGACTATCAAATTTGTTTTCCCCCTTGCGCTCCTGCTTGCTGTTTTCTTCATGTCTCTGCGCTTTTTTGATGTGAAGGTCTTCCAAGCCTATTTTGATTTTTTGCAGAACGAGGAGCCCTACTGTGGAGGAGAAAGAAAGGTAAGAATAGTACAGCTTCCTCTTATAGGCGCATCCCCGCAAACAGAGACTCTTTCCTCAGACCCGCCGGACAGTATACGCTTGAACGTGCAAAACATGATCATCAAATTATGCCTTAAGCAGGTGCAGAAAGAAGGGGCAAAGGGCGCGTTGGGTCTTTTTCATGCGCGCATCAACGACAAGAAGAATTTTCATTTTCAAATCCGCGAACAAGAGAGTATGGTGCTCAGTAGTCATATATCAGAATTCCAGGGCCTCCAAAAGAAAATCCAGTTTACAGCCCTGAACCTGCATGATCATTCTGCGCGGGTTAAGGTGCAGGTCCAAGAGCTTGTCAGGCGGGACTTGGTACGGCAGAAAAGTACTGATGAGTCTGAAGCGGATTCGATTGCTCCCGCTAATGAAAGTATTCAGGTAAGCCTTGAGTTTCTTCAAGAGTGCTACGTAGAATGGATGCAGGATGGCCGCCTGCACCATGGCCGCCTTATCAATGCTGGGGAAGTGCATACTTACGAAGCCAAGAAACGTTTGGAGATTAAACTTGGAAATGCGGGAGGGGTGCGTATTTACCTGCCTAATGCGCGCCCGCGCATTGCAGGCCCTCCTGCGCGTATCGTCAAACTAGAATACAGGCGTATCCCAGACCCTCTGGACCCTGATATATACCATATCAAAGAAAATATCAAAGCTGTGCAATAAAATAAGCGGCAGCGCTCGTTAGGCTGCAGCATCCATCATAGGAATGCGGGGCCTTCCTTATATGCGTATATCTGTCAGCAGACCTTTTGCTTTTTCATGCAAGGCTATGTTTATGGGGCGCGCTATGCGCAGAAGGCGAAGTATTTCCTTGCTGTCTAAGACCATGCTCATTCTTTCCTCTGCGCTTATGTCTTTGTTTTGAATCCCTGCAGAAGGAGCAAGGGCAGGGGGATGCCCCGTATTTTTCAAGACGCCGAAAGGCAGCGGCGCATGGTCAGAAAGAGGAAGAGGGCCGATCATAGGCAGAAAGCATGACCTAAAAAAGGTCTAAACTGATGAGACGCTTTTATCTGAATTGTGTCAAGACTTTTCTACAAAGATTGATCCTTCACCTCCTTTCTTTTTTCGATGCCTCGTATGTTATTTTATACATGCTTCTGCTCCTTTTTTAGGCTTTAGTATTTGCCTAAATGGGGGGCAGAAGCCCAATTCTGACAAGACGGCCTGCATCATTTTTGCATTATTTTGTCCTAGTCAGATTGAGTTGGCATCGCCTTCATGGCAGGCGAAGCGCTGAACAAGTCTTTAAGGCAATGGTCGAAGCGCAGTGTCGCAAGAGTCTAGTTGGGACGAGCTCTTACTTGGAAATGATTAAGTGAAAGTATATTTTCTCATTCTGAGCGCCCTTTGCGCTCTGCTGTACTATGCCTGCGCTTCTTCTCATTCTAAGCCGAGCGCTTGGCCTGCTGCTTCCAGCTCTAAGAAGCTATTGGCCAAAACAAACAAGCGGGAGCACAAGGACTACACGCGCCTGCTCTTTGCAGGGGATACGCATTTCCAGTGGAGCGTCGCGAAAATACAAGAAGAGACCGGACTGCTAAGCCCTATACGTGATCTAAGCCCCATTTTCGAGGAAGCGGATTTCCGAGCCATCAATCTGGAAACTGTAATTGCAAACAGGGGTTTTCCTATAAAAAACAAGGCCTATATTTTTTCCTCTCCCAGCACGAACTTGGCTGTACTCCGAAGGCTTCGTGTCGATCTGGCTATACTTGGGAACAATCATAGTATGGATATGGGCAAAACAGGGCTAAGGCATATGATCCAGCTCTTGTCACGATCTTCCATTGCTCATGTGGGAGCCGGCATGAATGAGGCGGCGTCCAAGAAAGTCTTTCTCTTTCAAAAACACAAACAGAAATTTGCGGTCTTTTCTTTTTCGCATATAGGCATCTCTGCCATCTTCAGTAAGGGCGGCAAAGCAGGCGTATCTGCCGGCATTTCCTTTAAAGAATTGCGCAAGCTTTCTAAGACAAGACACTGCATTGTAAGCATCCATTGGGGCAGGGAATATTTTTTGTATCCCTCAGCAGCGCAGATCAAACTAGCGCGCAAACTCGTGAAAGCAGGGGCGGCAGCCGTAATAGGTCATCACCCCCACGTGCCTCAAGCCATAGAGATATACAAAGGAAGCCTGATTGCCTATTCGCTGGGGAATTTCTTATTTGGAAGCCTGCATGATCTGCAAAGGGATAACATACTCCTGAGACTCGATTTCTCTAAAACAAAGCAGGCCTTAGACAGGGTAGTAATCATTCCTATAGCAGGCTACTATCAGAAAAGAGGACACAAGCCCTATGCGCTGAAGACAGCTGAGGAACTGAGGGAATTTTGGAAGGACTACTATATCCTGCTTAGAGAGCGTTCTAAGGCTACGTCTGACAAGCTTTTGATCAATGAGCGTGGCTGGGGGATACTTGAGGGCATAGCTGACTAGATTTCCTGCAGAGCAGCTTGGGCGGCGGCTAAGCGCGCCACCGGCACGCGAAAAGGAGAGCAGCTCACATATTCTAGCCCAAGCTGGTGAAAAAAAACTATGCTGGCAGGGTCGCCTCCATGCTCGCCGCAGACGCCCAGCTTGATCTGAGGCCGGCTTTGCTTTCCCCTTGCCACAGCGATTTTCAACAGCTCTCCTACTCCTTTCACATCAAGGCTTTGAAAGGGGCTGACTTCGTAAATCCCAAATTCCATGTATGCAGGTAAAAAGGTGTTGGAGTCATCTCTCGAAAAGGCCAGAGTCATCTGAGTAAGATCATTTGTTCCAAAGCTGAAAAACTGCGCATGTTGAGCAATTTCATGAGCCATAACAGCTGCCCGCGGCACTTCGATCATGCTGCCAACAAGATAGTCTACTCTGTTTCTTTCCTTAGCCATGATCTCTCTGGCAGTCTGGTCTATGACTTCCTTTTGCAGATCGAATTCGCGCGCATGCCCTACAAGAGGGACCATGATCTCTGGATAGACTTTGACGCCTTTTTTTTGCACGGCAATAGCTGCGCTGATCAAAGCGCGCACCTGCATGCGCGTGATTTCTGGGAAACTAATACCGAGACGACAACCGCGATGCCCCAGCATAGGATTTTCTTCTTTTAACATCGCAGAACGCTTGGCTATTGCCTCAGGGCTGACATTTAAGCGCTTAGCTAATTCCTCGTTTTGCTCAGAGCTATGGGGAAGAAATTCATGCAAAGGCGGGTCCAAGAGGCGTACTGTAAGAGGAAGGCCGTCCATCGCTTCAAACATTTCCGTGAAGTCCCGCTTCTGAAAAACAAGCAGAGCATCGAGAGCTTTTTGGCGCTCTTCTAATGTGTCTGCAAGAATCATTTCGCGCATGATGGGCAGGCGCGTTCCTTCGAAAAACATATGTTCTGTACGGCAAAGGCCTATGCCTTGGGCGCCGTAGGAGCGGGCAGTGAGGGCATCACGAGGGCTGTCGGCATTAGCGCGAATTTTTAATTGCCGCACCTCATCAGCCCAGCCCATAAGTTTTAGAAAATTCTCAGTAAGAGCGCTTTTGCTTTGTGCGCCCTTTAGGCATTGATCAATCTCAGATGACTGCCTTGCAAGTAAGCCGCTGATCACTTCACCTGTGCCGCCGTCTATAGAGATTTCATCTCCCTCCTTGAGCTGGATCATCTCTCCTCTCTCATTGCTGAGTCTCATACAATGTCTGCCGTAATCAATTTCTAAGGCTGTGCAGCCTACGACACAGGGCTTGTTCATGCCCCGCGCCACAACGGCAGCATGCGAAGTCATCCCCCCCCGCGCAGTTAAAATACCTTTGGCATGTTCCATACCCATAATGTCCTCAGGGCTGGTTTCTTGGCGTACTAAAATAACATCCCTGCCTTCTTTGGCCCATGTGTTTGCGGTTATCGAGTCTAAGGCAATCAGCCCTGAGGCAGCCCCTGGTCCGGCATTGAGGCCTTTGGCAAGCAGACGCCCCTGCCGAATAGCCTCCTGCTTAGGCCCTTCTAAGAAAATTGGAGCAAGCAGCGAGGGCAGGGCTTCGGGATGAATTTGCCTGAGAGCGGCTTTCTTGTCTATCTGCCCTTCTTCTACCATATCTACCGCTATTTTTAAGGCAGCTACGGCGGTTCTTTTCCCATTGCGGGTTTGCAGCAAAAAGAGCTTTTTCTTTTGTATGGTAAACTCAATATCCTGCATATCGCCAAAATGCGCCTCGAGCCTTTTTTGGATCTCAAAAAGTTCTTGGTACATCTCCGGCATATCTTCTTCCAGCTTTGTAATCGGATGAGGGGTGCGTATGCCTGCTACTACGTCTTCTCCTTGCGCATTCAAAAGATATTCTCCATAGAATTGCTTTTCACCCGTAGAAGGATTGCGGGTAAAGGCAACGCCTGTGCCGCAGTCCTGTCCCATGTTACCGAAGACCATAGATTGTATCGTAACGGCTGTCCCCAAGCTGTCTGGGATATGGTTCATGCGGCGATAATACAGGGCGCGCTCGTTGTTCCATGAACGGAAGACAGCTTCTATAGCGCTCTGAAGCTGCTCTTGTACGTCCTCAGGAAAGGGCAGCCTTCTCTCCTGCTGGACAAGGGCTTTGTAGTCTGCAATAATAGAGCGCAGCTGCGCAGGAGAGAGCTCAAAATCCTGCTTGACCTCGGCCTTTTTCTTGTGACTATGCAGTATTTCCTCAAAGGCCTTGTGCGGGATGCCCAAAACAACGTCGCTAAACATCTGCAAAAAGCGCCTGTAGGAGTCTAAAGCAAAGCGTTCATTTTGCGTATCTTCCATGAGGCCGGCCAGACTCTCTTCATTTAGACCAAGATTCAGGATGGTATCCATCATCCCCGGCATGCTTACAGGCGATCCAGATCGCACAGAGACAAGCAGGGGCTTCTGCCTGCTCCCCAGCCTGCGCCCAAGTAGAGCTTCAAGCTCAGCAAACTTTTTACTGAGCTGTTCCTTTAAACCCAGAGGAAACTGAGAGTTTTTGTTGTAATGCCTGCAAGCCTCCGTGCTGATCACAATGCCCGGAGGAACAGGAATGCCCATGCTGGCCATTTCTGTAAGATTGGCAGCCTTGCCTCCTAAAACTTCTTTCCCCAGCCCAAGCCCCTCGGCCTTCCCTTCGCCAAAAAGATGAATCATCGTTACTGTCATAGTTTCAAATCCTCTATATCTGTAAGCTGCCCGCCTGCCGCGCTTGTGGGATTCGACAGCAAGACCGCAGGTAGAGCAGCGCAAGCCAGCAAGCAGAGCGTAAATAATAATGCCAGTTTTGTTTTCATAATCGCAGTCTCTATCTCTTAGCTTGCCTTTTTGCCGGGCTTTGCTTTGTATCTTGCAGGCTTTGTATAAGTAAGTCAAGCTTGGCGTCTAGCTTTTGTATGTCTTGTCTTGTGTTTGCTTCCAGCTTGTCTATGCGTGAGTCTAATCTTGTCTCCAGCTTTTGTATGTCTTGCTTTGTGTTTGCTCCCAGCTTGTCTATGCGTGAGTCCAGCCTGTCTATGCGTGAGTCTATCCTGTCTATGCGTGAGTCCAGCCTGTCTATGCGTGAGTCTATCCTAGTATATAAGAAAAATACAAGACTAGCAAGACCAAGAAGACCAGCAAACAAGGCAGGAAATCCTATAGCAAGAGTCCACTTAATCCAGCCAAAACTAGCTGCATGTATCAAGACAGTGTCTCTTATTCCCTGTATATCTGTAAGCTGCCCGCCTGCCGCGCTTGTGGGATTCGAGAGCAAGACCGCAGGTAGAGTAGCACAAGCCAGCAAGCAGAACGTAAATAATAATGCCAGTTTTGTTTTCATAATCGCAGTCTCTATCTCTTAGCTTGCCTTTTTGCCGGGCTTTGCTTTGTATCCTGCCGGCTTGTTTCTTGTCCTGCTTGCTTTTGTATAAGTTGTATAAGCAGCTGTCTTATTTCCTTTATGTCTTGGCTTGTGTTGGTCTCTAGCCTTTGTATGTCTTGCTTTGTGCCAGACTCCATCTTGTCTATGCGTGAGTCTAGCTTTTGCATGTCTTGCCTTGTGTTTACTTCTAACCTGTCTATGCGTGAGTCTATCCTAGTATATAAGAAAAATACAAGACTAGCAAGACCGATAAGACCAGCAAACAAGACTGGGAAACCTATAGCAAGATTCCACTTTAGCCAGTCAAAGCCAAGCTCCAGCTTCTCTATTTTTCCCTGCCAATCTGTAAGCTGCCCGCCTGCCGCGCTTGTGGGATTCGAGAGCAAGACCGCAGGTAAAGCAGCGCAAGCCAGCAGGCAGAGCGTAAATAATAATGCCAGTTTTGTTTTCATAATCGCAGTCTCTATCTCTTAGCTTGCCTTTTTGCCGGGCTTTGCTTTGTATCCTGCCGGCTTGTGTTTGTAGCTGTTTGTTTTTGTATAATCTGTATAAGTAGTGTTCAAGCTTAGTATGTCTAGACTCCATCTTGTCTATGCGTGAGTCTAATCTTGTCTCCAGCTTTTGCATGTCTTGCCTTGTGTTTACTCTAGCTTGTCTATGCGTGAGTCCATGTCTATGCGTGAGTCTATCCTGTCTATGCGTGAGTCCATCCTGTCTATGCGTGAGTCTATCCTAGTATATAAGAAAAATACAAGACTAGCAAGACCAAGAAGACCAGCAAACAAGGCAGGAAATCCTATAGCAAGAGTCCACTTAATCCAGCCAAAACTAGCTGCATGTATCAAGACAGTGTCTCTTATTCCCTGTATATCTGTAAGCTGCCCGCCTGCCGCGCTTGTGGGATTCGAGAGCAAGACCGCAGGTAGAGCAGCGCAAGCCAGCAGGCAGAACGTAAATAATAATGCCAGTTTTGTTTTCATAATCGCAGTCTCTATCTCTTAGCTTGCCTTTTTGCCGGGCTTTGCTTTGTATCTTGCTGGCTTGCTTGGCTTTGTATAAGTAAGTCAAGCTTAGAGTCTATCCTGTCTATACGAGACTCTAGCTTTTGCATGTCTTGCCTTGTATTAGACTCTAGCCTTTGTATGTCTTGGCTTGTGTTTGCTTCCATCTTGTCTATGCGTGAGTCTATCCTAGTAAATAAGAAAAATACAAAGCCAGCAAACAAAGCTAAGAAAGCGAATATACTTTGACCTAAAAACTTAAGCCAGTCAAAGCCAGACTCCAGCACTAAGACCTTGTCTCTGATTCCTTGTATATCCCTAAGCTGCCCACCTGTCGCGCTTGTAGGATTGGATAGCAAGACAGCGGGCAAAACTATACAAACAAGCAGGCTAAGTATAAATAATAATGTGTATCTTGTCTTCATTATGCGCTTGTCTTCTACCTCTTAGCTTGTCTTCTTGTCTTGCTTATGTCTTGCTGGCTTGCTTGGCTTTGTATAAGTAAGTCAAGCTTAGAGTCTATCCTGTCTATACGAGACTCTAGCTTTTGCATGTCTTGCCTTGTATTAGACTCTAGCTTGTCTATGCGTGAGTCTATCCTAGTAAATAAGAAAAATACAAAGACTAGCAAGACCGAGCTAAGACCAGCAAACAAGACTGGGACCTAAAAACTTAAGCCAGTCAAAGCCAGACTCCAGCACTAAGACCTTGTCTCTGATTCCTTGTATATCCCTAAGCTGCCCACCTGTCGCGCTTGTAGGATTGGATAGCAAGACAGCGGGCAAAACTATACAAACAAGCAGGCTAAGTATAAATAATAATGTGTATCTTGTCTTCATTATGCGCTTGTCTTCTACCTCTTAGCTTGTCTTCTTGTCTTGCTTATGTCTTGCTGGCTTGCTTGGCTTGTGTATAAGTAAGTCAAGCTTAGAGTCTATCCTGTCTATACGAGACTCTAGCTATAAGCATGTCTTGCCTTGTATTAGACTCTAGCCTTTGTATGTCTTGGCTTGTGTTTGCTTCCATCTTGTCTATGCGTGAGTCTAGTCTCTAGCCTTTGTATGTCTTGCTTTGTGCCAGACTCCATCTTGTCTATGCGTGAGTCTATCCTAGTAAATAAGAAAAATACAAGACTAGCAAGACCGATAAGACCAGCAAACAAAACTGGGAAACCTATAGCAAGATTCCACTTTAGCCAGTCAAAGCCAAGCTCCAGCTTCTCTATTTTTCCCTGCCAATCTGTAAGCTGCCCCCCGGCGCTGCTTGTGGGATTCGAGAGCAAGACCGCAGGTAGAGCAGCACAAGCCAGCAAGCAGAACGTAAATAATAATGCCAGTTTTGTTTTCATGATCGCAGTCTCTATCTCTTAGCTTGCCTTTTTGCCGGGCTTTGCTTTGTATCCTGCCGGCTTGTTTCTTGTCCTGCTTGCTTTTGTATAAGTAAGTCAAGCTTAGCCTCTATCCTGTCTATGCGTGAGTCTAGCTTGTCTATACGTGAGTCTAGCCTTGACTCTAGCCTGCTAAGCAGAAACCAAACAAAGCCAGCAAGTAAAGCCAAGTAAGTAAGCACGTTTCTATGAAAAGCTTTTAGCCAGTCATAGCCCGTCTTGAGCTCCCGCACGTCTTGCCTTAATTCCTGCATGGGAGTAAGAGCTTCTTTTGCTTCTTTTGTATCCATGATAATAAAAGCCGGTTTGCTATAGCCATAAGACGATAGCAAAGCAGCTCTCGGCCTTGCGCTTATGAGAATGACCTAAAAACAAAACACAAAGCCCTAATGCAATACTGATCCTATGCTGTGTCCAATGACACAAGAATAGAGCGCTAAGCGAAAGCTAAGCAAAGATAAGGGAAGAGTCAAGGAGAAAATAGCAGGCTATCTTTTGCTAGTACGTGCTTGCTTTGTTTCTCGCTGGCTTGTGCGTGTACCTGCCTGCGCAGGCAGGGGTGTCTGCTTTTGTATAAGCAGTATTCGTATATCTTGTATGCTAGACTCCAGCTTGTCTATGCGTGAGTCTAATCTTGTCTCTAGCCTTTGTATGTCTTGCTTTGTATCGCTGTGTAAATAAGTCACAAGACTAGCAAGACCAGCAAAGCCAGCAAGCATAAATGAAAAACCAGCTACAAGACTCCACTTTAGCCAGCTTAGGCTAATCTCCAGCTTGCCCTGCCTTATCTGTATTTCCTGCAAGGGAGTAAGGCTTTGCTCTTTTGCTTCTCGTGTGTCCATGATAACCAATAAGACTAAGAATTGCGAAGAGTCAAGAAAAAAATATGTCCTTAGTATTTTCATTATTGCTTTCTACAGCGCATATGAGCATACAAAAAACTAAGAGTCAAGAAAAAAGCCCCCTTTTGTTTCTTGCCTATAAGCTTCTTAGTATTTTCAATTGCTTTCTACACGTGCAAAGCGTGTGAGTCTGCAATACACACAGCTGATTTTATATGCGCCAATGCGAGTCGGCAAAATGAGCTTCTGCTCCCTTCTTTAATGCGCTAGGCCTTTTCCTGGGTTTCGATTCGCAGTCTCTCTGCTGGGCTCACAATGTCTGTTACTCGTACGCCAAAGTTTTCATCGATGACCACTACCTCTCCCTTAGCAACAAGCTTGCCATTTACCAAGAGGTCTACAGGCTCGCCTGCCAGTTTATCCAACTCAATAATTGAACCTTCGCCAAGACTCAATATTTCCTTAATGAACATCCGGGTTCGGCCTAACTCGACAGTAAGCGTCATCTGAACGTCCATGAGTAGATTCATATTTGGTTCCACTTTCTTCACTTCTCCTATTCCTATTTGTACATCTAAAGAGGGGAAAGAGACTTCCAGCATCTGCGGCTGTCCGATTGGTCCTGTACTTTCCTCTATTATGTCGTTCGCATGCGCATTCTTAGCCTGCAGGGCTTCATAAAGCTCTTCTACTGTGCTAGGGCTGAGCAGCATATGCAGTGATTCTTTTGCAAGCCCCTTATTCTCATCCATGCTGCAAGGTATCTGCAGCTTATAGTAGTGGCTGTTGTGCCAGGGATATGAGTTCTCAGCGCCCATGTCTTTAATGCTCAAGCCCTTGCTATGAAGCTTTTGCCCTATTGCTGATTCCAGATGAGAGAGAAAGCCTGTAAAAAGAGAGCTCATGTTCTCCTGCAGAATAGCTATCTCTGCGCTGTCTAGTACCGATTCTTGAGCCCCCTTAGTTCCTACGATATTCGATAGAAGTTTGCGGCTTAGTTTCGAAGGCAAAAAGAGCAGGAGAGGCACATCAAAGAAAGGCTCTATAGCTTGCAGGCATACTGTATAAGAATCCTTCAGCTCTTCCTCCAGCCTTGCTTTGGAAAGGCAGCTCTCGGGCATATAAGAGGATTGTATATCTAACTGTATTGATTGAGCAAAAGTGCCGTTCAATTTTTTTATACCTTCTCCTAAGGCATTTTGCAGCAGCATGCGCACTTCCCCCAGAGCTTTGGGGTCTATAGAGCTCGGCTCCATAGGAGCAATGTCCCTTTCTTCTGAGGCAAGAATATCTATGGACTGTGCAGGGACCTGGGGTATTTCCCCAAGCTGGGCCGTATCCTGCATCAGCATATCTATTTCTTCTTGTGAAAGAGCTTTCTCTGCCATAGCCGTGAATTCCTTTTAGGTCCTTCTTATAGCTTCGGAAGCACAAGAAAAATCCTCTCCCTATTTTAACGTAAATCCGCTATAAAGCTTTCGTAAGGTCCAAGCGCAATCTGCAGCTTTTCTTCAGAAAGATACCACGGAAGATATTCCTCTGTCCAATAATCTTTTGCGCGATTGAGGCTGCTCATGCTGAGGCCCTCTATTTGTCCGAAGAGATCACATTCCAGCTTTCTTACTTGTGAGGAAGTATTCCAAATCCCTAAAAACCCGGCTTTTTGATACCAGCCCATTACGCTTAAGCCTTGTGATCCTTCGAAAAGGGCTTCCGGCTTCCAGCGAAAGCACAGACTATGCAGATGCAGCATTTTAGAGAATTCCTCTTCTGTGAAACTTGTGAATGTTAGGGTGAAAGGCAAAAAAAAGCTTCTGGAGCTCAAAGCCATAATAGTATACAGCAGACGGAGTTTTCTTTGACGAAATTTCTTTGAGCTTTCCCCAAGATAGTTGTGAAGCTCCTCCAAGATGGGGTCTAAAGTATATATATAGAAACGTTTATGTAGACAATTTTCCAAGACCATTTGGCTTAAGATTCTTTCTAAGCGAAGGCCAAAAGAAGCTTTCTTTTCCCGCCTTTCTTCCGGCGAGGCGGGCAGCAAATGATTAGCTATGCCCAGCGCTTGCTGCTTTTTGTCTTCTCTTAGCGCTATGTTTGTTTTCTTAGTCGCTGCTTTTCGTATAATTCCCAGAACTTGTTTGTATGTGGATATGGGGAAAAGTCCCATTGCAAAGGGCAGCTCCACAGCTTCAAGCAGCAGGAAAGAGAAATGCCACTTATGGCTTATTGTATGAATGCAGCGGTAAAGCCAGTGTAAGTACTCAGGCTTCTTCAAGTCAAAGATGTACATTTCCTCTCCATTCCAGAGGATCGCTTCATAATGGCGGGAATGGCTTTTTTTTAGAAAGAGTTCAGGGTACTCGCGAAAAACACGGCTTGTTTTGGCAGCAAGAAAGGGCGCAATACATAAAGCTGCCTGAAGCTTGCAAGAGCGTATCCCCTTACTGATTTGGAGCAGGGCCTGCCCTAAAGAATGAGGCTCCTTCCAATCGAGCCAGTCCCCCATGTCCCTTAAAGCAGCAGGCGATCTGGCTAAGGAAATCAGCACGCAGTCAAAATACGATCTAAGTTTCTGGAAGGAAGTCTCTTGCATGAGTCCCTGCAAATATATGTGCTCTTTGATCTGTTTGTATGCAAATTCCTTCCTTTTTGCTTTGAGAAAGGACAAATCCCGCTCTCCAAAATGCCAAAGCAAGCCCCTATAGGGGACGCTGTAACGTAAAACCTGAGAATTAGCAAAGCCTGTATGCAGTTCCATTTGTGCGGCTGCCTTTTCAAGAAAAGAAGCGGGGCTGCTCCTTTTGCGCAGTATAGAAAGGCCCCTGCTGAAACTTGTATGGCTTGGGCGCGCAGCGTCTTGTATATTCCCAAAAATATGAAAAGGCAGCAATGGGATTTTTTGTTCCATGCCTATAGATTGCAGGCCAAAATCCCAAATCATCTCCAAAGCCTTTATATACATCCCTTCCCTCTGCCTAGACATAAGCGGCAGCTTTCTCCTAGGAGCCTGCGCTATGCGCAGGCTGAGACTTTGGGAGTCTTCCTTTCTCCAGAGGGGAGGGAAGGATACAAACATTTGCGCCCTTTGGCTTAGGTCTGGGCCCGGAGGGGCTTTTGTTTCTTCTTCGAGATACAGAAAAAAAGGATTTTTAGAAAAAACGCAAAAAGAGCTATGGGGCGCAGCATTCTTTCCCTCCAGACAAAGGGCATGACCCCATGGCGCTTTTAACATTACTCTAAGCTTTTCTATATATAGGACTTCCTTTCCTGACTTGAGATTGCTTGGCGCCCGCCTTAGGAAGCCTTCACAACGCTCCTCTTGCCAGCGTATTTGGTATGTAAAGCCAGCGGGAGAGGCTTGATCCGGCTTAGAATAGACCTGCTCGTGTATGGTGGCCTGCGCTGTTATTTCTTCCTTGTAAGAGATAGAAGCGCTCAAGAAAGGTCCATTCCAAAGGCTCTGATATTTCTCTCCAAAAAGATCAAAGAACAAAGAAGCAAAAGAAATTTTATGTAAACGAAACATGCCTAAAATACCTCTCTCCATTTGCGCAGCCTTACAAGCTAAAAAAGCGCAGATAAGCCTGCCCGCAGTTTTCCTATGCGGTCTCCTCCTTTCCTAAGCTTCCTGCTCCCTGCCAAATTCCCGCCTGATAAGCAAAATAAGCAGCAGGCCGCAAACAAGACAGAGTAAAAAACAAAGCCAAAACTGATGAGATTCATCTAAAAGCCATGACCCTATAGCAAAGAGCAGACTGTAAGTAAAGGCCAAAGCGCAAAGCCAAGCGCAAAAAAGAGGCAGCAGACTCCTTCCCTTTTTGCGGCTTATGGCAAACCAACCAGGCCCGGCGGGATGAATTTTGTTGTAAAATTTCCTAAGATGACTTTCTTTTTCAGCAGGACTAAGATACATAACAAGGAGAGTCAGGCAAAGGCTGAGAGGCACAATAATAAACAGGCTTTGCGGAGCTGCAGGAGCTTCTATATGCCAGAAGTAAGGCAAAGCCAAGCGCAGAAAACACACAATCAGCGGAGGGATAAACATAGAGGCAATTTCTGCCCATGCGTTAATGCGCCACCAGTACCAGCGTAAAAGCAAAACAAAACCCATGCCAGCAGTGCATTCCAAGAGCAGGCTCCATGCAGCGTGTATGGAATCCAGCAGGAATAGGGAAGTGAGCAGAGAGGCTACGGCGAGCATAAGGCTAAACAAGGCGGCTGCCCGCAGATAATGCTTTTTTGGCTTATCTCGAGCAAGAAAGGCCTTGTAGAAATCATTGCAAAAATAAGATGCGCCCCAATTTAGGTGCGTAGAAATCGTCGACATATAGGCGCCTAGAAAGGCGGCTGCCAGCAATCCTTTCATAGGAGAAGGCAGGAAATCCCTGATAAGATAGACGAAACCTTTCTCTTGCTCTGCCCCCTCCAAATAAGGATAGAGGGCTGCGGCCGCCAGCGCCGCCATAATCCAAGGCCATGAGCGCATACAATAGTGTACAAGCACAAAGCAAAGGGCAGCTAAAAAGCCTTCTTTCTCATTACGGGCAGACAGGATACGCTGTGTAATATATCCCCCTCCTCCCGGCTCAGAACCAGGGTACCAAGAAGCCCACCAAAGCAGTAATACATAAGCCAAAAAGTCGGCCCAGCCCATCGCAAGCTTCCCTGCGCTTCCCCTTTCTGCAGCCTCTGCTGCAGAAGCATCGTGGATGGAGGGAAGAAAATGAAAAAAGGACTCACCCAAGCTTTCCTGCAGACCTGCTTTAGCTCCAATAGCGCTATGATTCCAAACGTAGTATGCTAAAAAAATACAGCCGCCCATAGCGACAAGAAACTGAAAAAAATCCGTAACCACAACTCCACGCAAACCAGCCAAGCTTATGTACAGCAGCGTGAGCAAGAGACAAAACAAAACTATCATCTTTGCATCGTAATTTGGGAAAAGCGCCTCGCAGATATGTATTAATGCCAGATGGACCCAAGCCATCACAATGCAATTTAGCACAAAGCCTATATAAATAGAGCGAAAAGCGCGCAAAAAGGAAGCAGGCCTGCCGCAATAACGCAGACTGATGAATTCCAAGTCTGTGAGCACGCCTGCCCTTCTCCACAGCCGGGCAAAGAAAAAAACAGTGCATAAGCCGCCAGCAGCCATGCTCCACCAAAGCCAATTAGCAGAAATACCATGCTTTGCGACTTGTCCTGCAACCCACAAGGGAGTATCTGCCGCAAAACTTGTAGCAGCCATGCTTATGCCGGCCAGCCACCAGGGCAGGCGGCGATTGGAAAGGAAAAAAGAAGCAAGAGAGCCATGCAGCTGCGCTTGCGAAGGCTTTGCCTGCAGGAATTGCCAGGGCCACAGGCCTGCCAAAAGCGTAAGAATAAGATAGGCAAAAAGAATAAGAAGATCAAAGCTGCTAAGTGACATGTTTTTTGCGCGTATTCTGTTAATAGCGCTTGCGGCGTATATTTGCGTGACTTAGGGATGGGCGGCTTACTCAGCTTGTTCGTTCTTTAACTCTTCTGCTAAAAACGGGAATGACTGCTGACTGCTGAACCTGAAGTTTTAGGTAGTCGGCGCTTCATCGCTTGGTTTAGCCGATGCAATAGGCTACTAAGCTTCTTGGAAGGGTTGATAGCCACTCTGCAAAATGATCTTTTTTGTATCTGCCATAATATTGTACTTCACTTATTTTTTAGGCGTGCTTCAAAAACTCTATCATCAATAGACCTTCCCCCAGTATCAGCATTCCTTTACTATTGTCAACTTTCTTTTGAAACATTCCCTTTTTATCCAAATGCCAAACTTCTTCTAAATATTGTTCGCGCGCTGGGAAGATAGCAGCCTTGTTGTCATAAAAAACGTGCACTAATGCGACATATCGGCAAATCATAGGCATTGCCGTCAAGATACATTAAATCAAGCCCGCTTCTCTGAGCTGGGCTCCAGTGAGGCCAGTCATTTCAGTAATGTCAGAAAGGGGGTAGCCTTTGGATAGCATAAGACGAGCTGTCGCAATGGCTTTCTTTTGCTCACCTTTTTCAATACCCTGCTCAATGCCTTTTTCAATACCTTGCTCAATGCCCTGCTCAATGCCTTTTTCAATACCCTGCTCAATACCTTGCTCAATGCCTTTTTCAATACCCTGCTCAATGCCCTGCTCAATACCTTGCTCAATGCCTTTTTCAATACCCTGCTCAATACCTTTTTCGATACCCTGCTCAATACCTTGCTCAATGCCTTTCTTTTCAAGTTGTTCTGCGATGGTCATAACGCGTTCTCCTGCTTCTTTTGATATATATTTATCTGCAAATTCAACAATGATCTCAATCTCTAATAACTCCACACTTTGTATAAAATAGCGGAGTAAAATTTCAACTAATTTTTTATCCTTCTGTTTATGTAAGCTGCGTAGATAATTCTGAAACAGCGCTTCCAAGTGTTCCTTTTTTGATAAATACCAGATTTCTTTTAGACTAGCAAGAAAAGCCTGCATGCGTGGAGGGTACTGTTGGATATTAGCTGTGGGAGAAAGATCAATAAGTTCATATGTAAAGTCTGGAATGTATTTGCGAAGTGGATTTGATAAGTCGTCGGGAATATCTAAAAGATCAGAAAAAGCCCGCACCACCTTCCATTTCTGCTGACCATGATACAAGACGATGGGAATTACGACAGTGCGGGGTTTTTTGTCGCTGTAAATTGCTGCAAGATAGCTAAGAAGCTGGCAAAGTACTGTTTTCTCAGGATGTGATTTGTGCTCTATTAAAGCATAAATACGAATACTTTCCTTTTGCTTGTGCGGAATACTAAAAAGCAGATCAGTGAAGCGTTCGCGGTCTTTGGCGTCAATGAATGAGCCCTGTTCCATCTTGAGCTTAGTAAAATCAAGCTTGTCTGCAATAGCTTTATCAAGCGTGTTTTGCAATAGATCAATGGCATATTTTTTCTCAGATAGAACGCGTTTTACTACAATGTCATGTTGATTTGTTTGAGGCATATTCTGATGGGAGCATTTGCTTGGTTTTTTGTAGCTGCAAGCAATTTATGATTAGGCTAGGTGCGATGTATTTGGCGCTATATATTCATGCTTGCAATGGCCGCCGCGCTGCTGAGCCTGCCTTTACGGCTAGCGAAGTGCAGAGCGTATCGAACACTCTGCCATCGAGCGCTCTGCCATGGGCGCACTGCCGAAATAATGCGGCGCTCAGACTCCGGCCTTGTTGTACTAATTTGAAATTGATTTTGCCACATGCCTGTCTCTGCTGCCTTTTAGTAATTTACAAAGGTCTTTAGCGCTATAAAGCTGGTCATGCAAACGCGGAAATTTCTAAGCCCCCTGAATATGACATGAAGATAGAACTTGCACAGCGTATGAAGGATATCAGCCCTTCTCTGACCCTTGCTATTACAGCCAAAGCTAAAGAGCTCAAAGCGCAAGGTAGGGACTTAGTAAGCTTTGGGGCCGGTGAGCCAGACTTTGATACGCCGGAACATATCAAGATGGCTGCGGTGAAGGCAATGCAGGCTGGGCAAACGAAATATACGGCAGTAGGCGGCAGCCCTGCGATGAAGAAAGCTATTGTAAAAAAATTTGAGCGGGACAACCAGCTTTCATACACGGCAAAAGAGGTGAGCTGCGCTAATGGCGGGAAGCACGTTCTCTACAATCTCTTTATGTCACTTTTAAATCCAGGCGATGAGGTCCTGATACCAGCCCCTTACTGGGTATCGTATCCAGATCAGGTCAAAATGGCTCAGGCCCAGCCCGTGGAAATCTTTTGCGGTATAGAAGACCATTACTTGCTGCGTCCAGAAAAACTAAAAGCCGCCATAAGCCCAAGAACGCGGCTGCTCATCCTAAATTCCCCGTCCAATCCTACAGGCGCAGCCTATACCAAAGAAGCTCTCCTAGCCTTATGGGAAGTCCTGAAAACAAGGCAAGATATACTCATTGTCTCAGATGATATATACGAGCATATACTCTATGATTCTCTTCCTTTCTATAATCTGCCTATGCTCGTCCCAGAAGCGAAAGAACGTTGTTTTATTGTCAATGGCCTCAGCAAGGCTTACAGCATGACTGGCTGGCGCATCGGATATTGCGCAGGCAATGCCTCTGTCATTTCTGCTATGGAGAAAATACAAGGGCAGTGTACTTCCAACCCTTCGTCTATTTCTCAGGGAGCTGCTATAGCGGCTTTGGAGGAATCCCAAGATTGTGTAGGCGAGATGCGCGCCGCCTTTGCCAAGCGCCGTGACTTGATCTGTGAAAAGCTCTCTGCTCTGCCGGGCATCAAAAGCTTTATTCCACAGGGCGCCTTTTATGTCTTCCCTGACATAAGTGAGCTTGCGCAAGGGGAGCCTTTCCAGAGACTCATCAAGCAGTCGCCCTCAGAATCTCTTTCCCAAGTATTCTGCCGCCATCTTCTGGAGCAATATGATGTGGCTGCCGTGCCGGGCATTGCTTTTGGTTATGATAAAGCCTTCCGCATCTCTTATGCTTTGGGGGAAGAACAGTTGAAGAAGGGCTTGGGGCGTATTGCTGAGGCGCTGTACTCCTTGCATTGACGCAAAGAAATACGCAAGCGCTGGCGGCTTTGCTTCTGGCGCGGACAGCTTTTTTGGTAGATTGTACTGGTATTGCCTGCAGGGACGAAAGCCCCCGTAGCTCAGTGGATAGAGCATCGGTTTCCGGAGCCGTGTGCGATGGTTCGATTCCATCCGGGGGTATGAAAATGGGAAGCCGTGAAAAGCAGTATTAAGCCGGCATGCAAACTGTTACGAAGAGTCCTTCTGAATCTTGGCCCAGCTTGTACTGTGATGGCGCTTGCCGGGGCAATCCGGGTCCGGCTGGCATAGGCGCTGTGCTATTGGATAAGGAAGGTGGAGCGCTATGGAAAATATCGCAAAGAATAGGCCAAGCTACGAACAATATCTCCGAGTACCGCGCCCTCATTGCCGGCATCAGAAAAAGTATTGATGGGGGACACCTGCAGCTGCATATACATATGGATTCCGAATTAGTCATCCGACAGCTTTCCGGCGCCTACCGGGTCAGGAAAGCGCATATACGCCCCTTGTTTGCTGAGACTCAGAAGCTGCTAAAAGCTCTCAAGGCTTATACATTAAGGCATATCCCCCGCGAAAAAAACAGCTATGCGGATTCTCTGGCAAATGCCGCTTTAGACTCGCATAGGTCTTAGCAAGTCATGTTGGAGGCTATAAAAATACAATACAAGCGGCTGGACTACCTCAATGTTCTTTTGCTGCTGAGCGTGCTTTTTGCTGCAGCCAGCCGCATGTACGGCTTGGACGCCAGGGGCTTTTGGAGAGATGAGCTCTTTAGTCTTAGTCATTCCCGTCCCTCTTTTTCCTTCACCGCCCTTATAGAGAACTTAGGGATTGATATTCATAATCCCAATCTCCATTATATTTTTTTGTGGCTTTGGTCTAAGTTGTGGGGGACAGGGCTCTGGGAACTGAGATTATCTTCGGCCCTGATGAGTATCCTGAGCCTTGTTCCTGTCTATTATCTTGCAAAGGAGTGCTATAATAAGAAAACAGCCGTGTATGCGGTCTTTATTACTGCTATTACTCTCCAGCACATAGCCATGGCTCAGGAATTACGCAGCTATGCGATGTTATACCTATTTTCTGCCATAAACTGGTATTTTTTCTATCTAGTAACGACAAGAAAAAGCGCAAAGCAGCGCCTATATCTGTTTTACAGCCTTTCAGGCCTATGTTTGATCCATGTGCATTATTATGCTTATGCCTTGATACCTGCCCAAGCTGTCTTTCTTTTCTGGCGTTATTGTTCCCGCAGCATAGACAGGAAGCGCTTTTTGCTCGTCTGCCTATCTTTGCTTTGTATTGTTTCAGGAAGCGCGCTTTCTTGGCCGAATTTGCTCTTTGCAAACTCTCTAAATACGTTTTGGATAGCAGAAAAGTCTTGGGGGCAGAAGCTTTTTTATTTCTTTTCCTTTTTTGACTGGGCTTTTGCTAAAGAGGGCCTTATCCATGCGCTCTTTATTTACAAAGGGCTGTTTTTTTGGGCTTGCTATAAGAATCTTGTTTCTCTTTTTCAGGAGAAGACAGCCGCAGCTTCGATTCTGCTGTTATGGCTTTGCTTTGGCTTTGCTGTTCCTATCATCTACAGTATTTTCAGGTTTAATGTTTTGTTACCAAAATATTTTTTGGCTAATTTAGCGCCTGTGCAGATTCTGATAGCGCAGGGCCTTGCTGGGATTTCACCGAGGCTTGCCGGCATCTTGACATTTCTTTTGTACGCGGCAGTTTTGCTCTATCTGATAAGGAGTGATATTTATGGAACGCAATTTCTAGGTTGAGTCAAAAAGACGGGAATGGGATGCGGCTCTAAGAGCCGGTCTCAAAACTAAGGTGGATCACAATAAAATAAAGCGTCTAGTATAAAACAAAAACGAATATGCACGCCCAGACAGAACATTTGATTCCCATGCTGCAAGCAGGACCCGATGCCGGCTTGTATCTCCTTCCTAACAGAAAAGTGGAGGAAGCTGTCAAAACGAAGATGCTTCACTTTGAAAAATTTCTTAAGCTGCGAAGGATCGATCTCATACTTTTTAACGCAGAGGCTGAGCTTTTCTCCTTTCAGAACCTGTCCTACCCTGATTTTATATTGGACCTTTGCAAACGCTCTTTTTCATATAACAAAGGCTTTTATATCAATCCAGAAAAGGAAGAAGAGGCGCCTGCGCTGCCCTTTCTTTCGCCCGCAGATATGCGGGCAATAAGGAGAAAGCTGCTCTCTGCTATGCTTTTTGTTCCCTTGATCATACAAGAAAGGCAGCTGGGATGGATTCACTGCGCTGGCGATGCCAAGAAGAAGAATTTTGATAAAAAGGATCTGAGAATGGGGCAAATCTGGGGCAAGTATTTTAGCTTTTTATTTTCGCATGCCTCTGTACATAAAGGTCGGGATGAAAGCTATCTCCCCATGCCTTTGTCTATCAAGCTTCTCGTCAGCATGTTTTACAAGAAGCTGAAGTGTCAAAACGAGATGCGGCGGCTCTATGAGCGTTTTGAGTTTGTTATGGAATTGTCCAATCTTCTCCATGCTTCTAATGAAACGCAAAAGCTGCTGCAATTCATTCTTAACAGCGCATGCCGTGTTTTAAAAAGCCAAAACGCCTCTTTATTTATGATGGATGAGGAAGCAAAGGAATTATATTTCCAGCATGTTGTAGGTAAGGATGAGAAGGCGCTCTTAGGAGAAAGAATCCCAGTCGGGGAAGGGATAGCCGGGCTTTGCGCCCAGAGTAAGAAAACCATTATCATAAACAAAGCGGCAACAAATCCGCTGGTCCTGCGCAAGGTCGGGGAGCTCTCTGATATTCACACGCAAAACTTGATTGCATGCCCTTTGCTGGCAGATGGGAAGTGCATAGGCGTTATAGAAGCGCTCAATACAATAGACAGGTCTTCCTTTACTCAGGAAGATAAGCGTCTTTTTGAGAGTTTTGCCGCTTCTGTAGCCATAGCTTTGCAAAAACGCGCGCTTTTAGACAATCTGGAAAATGCAAATATACGCCTTAAGAAAGAACTTACAGAAACAATGACTCTGCATGCCATAACAGACGTACAAATGAAGGCCAAATCTGCAGATGAGCTCTTCCGGCACAGCGCTAAGATACTTGCGCAGAACTTGGCAATAGGAAATATCTCTATACTGATCTATGATGAACAAAGCGAGCAGCTTCTTGGGCGGAGCGCTGAGGGCATAGCAAAAACAAGTCTGGAGCAGCAAAATGCGCAGATTCCCGCAGAGCTGGCGGAGTATGTTTATCAGAGCAACAAATCTATTTTGTTGAAAGACGATGAAGAATATCCGCATTTACATAAATATTGCAAGGCAGGCTCCTCTTATATCCTTATTGTGCTCAGAGAATTGCAGGAAGAGCGGCCATATGGAGTGCTTTGCCTATCTGAGCCCGAGAAAGGACAGTTTGATGCGGATGATTTTCGCCTTCTCAGCACTATAGGCGCTACTCTTTCAAAGGGATACTCCAATTTTCTATTACAAGAAAGCGTGATCAAGCAAAAGGCTTTGGAAACAGAAATGGAGATCGCATCGCAGATTCAACAGGCTATTTTGCCGAAAACATTCAGATCACACATGTATGTAGATATTGCAGCCCGCGCTATTATGGCGCGGTTTGTGGGCGGTGATTTGTATTACCATCATTCGCAGGGCAGGGAGCATGGCGTAAGTATGTTGATAGGAGACGTCTCGGGTAAATCTATTACTGCTGCCCTTTTTATGACTATGTCCAGCGCGATTTTGAGAACCTTGATTCGTATTTACCATTCTCCTGCTGAGATATTATCTAAGGCCAATCACTTGTTGTATGACAGGTCTAACAGAGGCATGTTTGTAACCGTGTTTTTGGCCCGCTATGAGCCCATTACGAGAATACTCCACTATGCCTCCGGCGGGCATAACCACATGCTTTATATCAAAGAAGACGGGGGATGCGTGCGCCTCTCCGGCGTGGGCAAGCCCCTTGGGATTATTCGCGTGAGTAAAGAAAGAGCGGCCATGGACTATGAGAATCAGCAGATTCAAACAGAGAAAGGGGGTCTGCTCGCTCTATATACGGATGGGATTACTGAGGCTATCAATGCGGATGGTGAAGAATTTGGCCTTGACAGACTGTCTGCGCTCCTAGTACAATATAAAGACTGGGACTTAAATACTATTATTGACGGCGTTTTTAAAAATGTCATGGACTTCTGTAAAGACCCTGCAGAAAATGATGATTTAAGCTTGCTGCTATGCCGCTTTCTCTAGCGATTGCAGCTTCTTTTACAAAACATTGCTTCATGAGTAAAGAACACAGCAAGTACCACTTCCATATGCCCGCTACTCTGCATGCGGTTTCCCAGCTCTTAGCGCAGGTAGAAAAAATACTGACAGAACGGCAGGTGCGTCAAGACCTTAGAAACAACATTCTCCTGATCACGGAAGAAGCCCTTGTGAATATTGTCAATTACGCCTATAAAAACAGCCCTATAAAAGACCCTCAGTTCGAATGCTTAGTCCGCATCCAAGAGAAGGAGAAATTGTATATTACTTTCAAAGACCAAGGGGCGGCTTTTGATTTCCAAAGCGTGCAGTCACCAAACATAGCTGCCATACTAAATGGGCAGGCCGTGGGGGGCTTTGGGATCCATCTCATTAAGTCGCTGGCAGATCACGTTCGTTACAAGCGCAAGTCGGGAGTCAATACCTTGGACATAGAAAAAAGTATCGTTTAGCCGTGCCTGCCTGCTCTTTTATGAAGAGATTCTCGTATTTGTATATCATGCTCTCTGTTCTTGCCTGCGGCGTCAATGTAGAAGACCCTGCTGTGCCTGTCCCCTTGTCTTATCCCCCTGCGAAAGCTCCTGTCATTGAATCCCTGCATTATGACGCTGATGCGAATTCCTTTACTGTCAGCTACTACATATCTAACGAGGAAAGTCTTTTTTTAGGCTACAATTTGTACGTGGCTTTGGCGCCCTCTTCCCTTGCTAAGCTCTTGGCTGGCCAAACAGACAATCTTTATCTTGCACGAGGCATAGCTCCTAGTTTTCCTCACGCTGATGATGCTCCCAGCGCTGATTCGGCGGCTTTGCAAAGTCAGGAATTGTTCTACCGTAATCCCCCCCCCGTCGTGGAGCCTTTTTATAGATGCCAGCTCTATTACTTCCGCCTTACTGCTTACCTCAAAGGAGGTTATGAGTCTGAGGCAAGCCCTGAGCTGTCGCTTTGCTCCTCTATGGATGCTGGGAGCTGTCCCAGCGCTTCTCCATGCAATCCTTGATTTGTGTCAGTAATCCTTTATATCGTAGCTACTCCCATAGGGAATCTGGAAGACATCAGCCTCCGAGCTCTGCGCATTCTCAAAGAGGTTGACTATATACTCAGCGAAGATACGCGCAGAAGCGCTGTTCTGCTAAAAAAGTATGCAATAGACACCCCGCTGAAATCCTATAGGCAGCATTGCAAAGAAAAGGACATAACTTGGGCGCTCAGGAAGCTGGAATCTGGCTTTAGCCTTGCCTTTTGTAGTGAAGCGGGAACGCCGGGCATTTCTGATCCAGCTGCTGATCTGGTCCGATGTGTGCGCCAAAAGAGCAAGGCTGCTATTATCCCCCTCCCCGGCCCCTGCGCTATGAGCACTGCCTTGTCCGTATCTGGTTGGCAGACGAATCCTTGTATTTTTACTGGCTTCTTAAGCACGCGCAGGGGAAAGAGACTGCGCGCTTTGGAGGATCTGCGTTCTTTTGCAGGCCTAATTGTAATCTATGAATCTGTCCACCGCATACAAAGCTTGCTTAAGGAAGTGTCTTTGCTTTTTTCTGACCGCGATTTTTGCCTTATGCGTGAGCTAAGCAAGGTACATGAGGAACATATCTTCTTTTTTAGGGAGGAAAAAGACGGGTGGGAGCAGCAGGCTAAGAATCTCAAGCCTAAAGGAGAGTTCACAGTTCTTATTGCCCCACTGCGGGGCAAGGAGCAGGGATAGGGCGCTAATATTAACCCCAGAAAGCGTGAAATATGTTCGTAGGTTGTATAGATAGGCTTTGCCATGTGCTGACACTATGAGCGAGCAAAGCCTTGTATGCAAAAGTCTCAGCGCCAAGCAAAGCCTTGCGCTCTTGGAAAGAGATTTAGCTGGACGCATCAACCCCGAAAGAAGCCGGCGTTTTTCTTACAAGTCTATGCAGAATTCACAAGCGCTGCTCATGGAGCTGCATAGAGCTATAGCGCAGGCATTGGGGAAACAGCAAGGCTCTGAATCCTTGCGCATTAGTCTGGTAGGCTCTAATGCGAAGGGCTCCACTGCTTTTTATCTTGCTGCCCTTGCAAGCCTTGCTCCTCGTATAAAGCAAGGAGTGGGTCTTTTTACTTCCCCGCATTTGTCCTGCGTATTGGAACGCATCCGCCTGGTGCGCAAAGCAGAGCAGCCTGATAACAAAGAAAGTACGCGAAGGGCTGTCTATACTCCTCTTAGCCCTATTGCGGCTTGGGAGGCTATGTCCAATCTTGCCAAGATCATTCCTGGGGCCTATGAACGCTTGAGTTACTTTGAAATACTTACTCTGCTGGCCTTTTATATTTTTAGATTACATAAGTGTCCCGTGGAAATTTATGAAGCGGGGCTGGGAGGCCGCTTTGACGCTACGCGCATATTCCAAGCTGAAGTCGTCGTCTTATGCTCCTTAGCTCAAGAACATACGCACATTCTCGGGGAAAGCGTGGAAGCGATCATGCAAGAAAAGCTGGCAATCCTCTCACCCCGCGCTAGATACGTTTTTGTTATGCCTCAGCAGCATATCAGCCGAGAGAAAATAGCCCTTGCGATTGAAACATTAGCCCCAGACTGCCGCTATTTCTTCTATGAAGGGGGGGGCGGCCTCAGCTACTTGGAAGAAAACCAAAACTTTGCCAGATTCGTCTTAGAAAAGGCAGGCATAGCCGCCCTTAGCTCGCATAGGCCCGTAGAGCTCGCCTTGCCTGGACGCTTGGAAAAAAAAGCAATAGATAATCCCACTATAGCATTCTGTAAGGAGTTGATTTTTGATACGGCTCATAATCCTGCTGCCATAGAGCGCACCCTCCACGACATAGCGGCTATGCTTGCGCGCAGCGCCAGAGAGTCTGGCATAGGCGCATCGCAGAAAGCTGCTGATTTTTCTACAAGCCTTCTGGTGCTTGCCCTGCTGAAGGAGCGCAAGGCTGCAGACTGTATACAGATTATAGAACGATATGCTATAGGAGAAGTCTGGCAGCTAATTTGTGGACCTTGGGCCTCCTATCCAGCATGTCCAAAATTTCTAGCTGTCCCTTGTCAAAACTTTCTGAGAATGATTGCAAAGGAATTGCCAAAAAAGGGCTGGGAGAGAGTCCTGTTTCTGGGCAGCCACCGAAGTTACGATTACTTCCTAAAGAGCGCCGCAATATTGAGCGCGCTCTAAGATACGCTAAAGACATGGCTTGCGCTTCCTAATTTAGGCCGGGCTCTTTTGTATTTGCGCTTTGGCGGCATAAGGCAAGGCTAAAAGTTGGAATGTCAAGAATGCCTAAAACAGCAGTGAAGTCCAAGATCGACGCTAATGCTGATGCAGTATTGGCTAATGTATTTTCTAAGGAGCGCAGGCTAAAAGCGCCTGCATTTGGCGCTCCAGCAGGCATGGATTACAACATGCGCTTGAAAATGGAGGGCCTGCATTTTCTTTCAAAACTGCATAAAGACAGCGTCCCCATTGCCTTCTTTGATCCTCAGTATCGTGGAGTTTTGGATAAATTGGGATACGGGAATGAAGGCATGGACCGCGGGAAAGCGCGGTGCAGCCTTGAGCAAATGTCTGAAAAGACAATCCGAAAATTCATAAATGGCATAGCAGAATCCTTAATTCCGAGCGGTCACTTGTTTTTGTGGATGGATAAATTTCATCTTTGCACAGGCTTTTCAGGCTGGCTGGATGGTACGGGCTTAGATGTAGTTGACATGCTTACATGGGATAAGGGCAGAATCGGCATGGGCTATCGCACCCGCCGTACATCCGAGCATTTGATTGTATTGCAAAAACAACCCCGCAGAGCTAAGGGCGTCTGGCAAATACATGACATACCTGACGTGTGGCATGAGAAGACCCAGCGCAATGGCTATGCGCACAAGAAGCCCGTCTTGCTGCAGGGTAAATTGATCCAAGCCGTATCAAACCCAGGCGACGTAGTCATTGACCCGGCGGCTGGAAGTTTTTCTGTGCTGGAGGCCTGCAAAGAGCATGGGCGTAATTTTCTTGGATGTGATCTAAACGGATAGAATCATGGCTTTATTGCAAAATTGGCAGCACATGCTGCATACTGTTGTCTACAGTTGCGATCCCGCAAAAGCATATCAAAAGGGCTTGGTGGAGCAGACGAATGCTATACTCGACAAAGTATTTACCATCGCTCGTTTGCTCATGCAAAAAGATATTTACAAGGCGGTGGCTAACTTAAATTCTATGCACAGGGCAGTCTTAAATGGAAGGAGCAGCCGAGAAGCATGCAGCCAAAATTTGCTAAAAGTGTCCTAAAGTCAGCCTGAAGGATCACTGTATACCTATAGTCTGATTTTCCCTTGACTTACTTTCTGCCCCTGCCTTACTAGACTTAGGTGGAGGCCGTGTTTGCCGGTATCGCTCGGCACAGGCCCTGTTTTTGCCTTGACTTTTACAGGACATATTATAGCTTGAAATTGTGGAACGAATAAGGACTTTTTTATGTCTGCTTAGAGTGTTGGCACAAAGCACAGGGCGCTTTCCTATACTTTACTAAGATGAGTACAGCAACACAAGCAATAGAGCTGGTAGAAAGCTTGGTAGAAGCCAATATACCCAAGCTGGTAGCTACGCAGTTATTAGACTATGTAGATGGCAAAGAAAGTAATAAAGAAATACTAGCGCAAGTAAATAAGTTAGATAAACGAGCAGATGGCTTAGACAACAAAGTAGAAAACTTAGATCACAAAGTAGAAAACTTAGATCACAAAGTAGAAAGCTTAGACAACAAAGTAGACACCCTAGATCACAAAGTAGACAGCTTAGATCACAAAGTAGAAAGCTTAGATCACAAAGTACATGCTTTAGACAACAAAGTAGAAAACTTAGATCACAAAGTAGAAAGCTTAGACAACAAAGTAGAAAACTTAGACAGCAAGGTAGACAGCTTAGATCACAAAGTACATGCTTTAGACAACAAAGTAGAAAACTTAGACAGCAAGGTAGACAGCTTAGATCACAAAGTACATGCTTTAGACAACAAAGTAGAAAACTTAGACAGCAAGGTAGACAGCTTAGATCACAAAGTACATGCTTTAGACAACAAAGTAGAAAACTTAGACAGCAAGGTAGACAGCTTAGATCACAAAGTACATGCTTTAGACAACAAAGTAGAAAACTTAGACAGCAAGGTAGACAGCTTAGATCATAAAGTACATGCCTTAGACAATAAAGTAGATGGTGTAGATAAGAGACTTGGGAAAGTAGAAACAAAGCTAGGATTGCTAATGTGGTTTATGGGAGTAGGCTTTACTGTCATAGGAGGAGGCTTGCTTACTGTGATGCTTTATTTACACAGCGATACAAAAGCAGGCATGAAAGAGCTAAAAACAGAAATGAAAAGCCTAGAGTCAAAATTAGACGCTAAGATAAACAAGATAGAAGCCAAGCTAGACTTGCTAATACAAAACCAAAGACAAACAAAGCCAAGCTCACAGAGATAGTCTGCTTATTGGCAGACTCCGCAAGGGGCTAGTTTATACGTCTTTTGCAGTCCCCAGAGCAGAAGAAAGGCAAAAAAGCATATGAGCTCCCAGGCTCCACAAACGAAAAGCATAAAAACCAAGAAGGGCGAATTCCACTATGTCCCCTTAGAGAGTCTGGCAAGCGCAAATGAGCTTTCCCGTCTCCCTTTCTCTATACGTATCCTTTTAGAAGCGGCGCTACGGTGTCAGGATCATTTCAGCGTAACGCAAAAAGATATAGATTTGCTTCTGCATTGGGAAGCCAAGAGCGCCACTCCGCGCCAGGAGTTCGCATTTAAGCCCGGGCGGGTTGTCTTGCAGGATTTTACAGGCGTGCCCGCTATAGTGGACCTGGCAGCTTTACGCAACGCTATGGCTAAGCATGGAGCTGATCCCAAAGACATCAATCCACAAGTACAAGTTGATTTAGTGATAGATCACAGCGTGCAGGTTGATGCTTTTGGCCGCGCTCAGGCTTTGGAATATAATATGGAAAAGGAATTTAGGCGTAATCGGGAACGCTATGAATTCTTAAAATGGGGCGAGGGCGCCTTTGATAAGCTGCGTATTATTCCTCCCGGGCTTGGCATCGTCCATCAAATCAATCTGGAATATCTCGCAAGCCTTGTCTTAGAAAAAGAAGCCCTGCTTTATCCAGACACTCTTGTAGGTACGGATTCCCATACTACGATGATCAACGGCTTAGGAGTGCTGGGCTGGGGCGTGGGAGGCATAGAAGCGGAGGCTGTGATGCTGGGCCAAGCTATTTGCATGCTTGTGCCGGATGTCGTAGGCGTCGAGCTTCGGGGGAGCCTGCAGGAAGGGCTAACTGCAACAGACGTGGTGCTCACGATCACAGAAATGCTTCGTAAGCGGGGAGTAGTAGGGAAATTTGTGGAATTTTGCGGGACAGGTCTGCAGACCTTAAGCCTGACAGACAGGGCTACTATAGCAAACATGGCTCCAGAGTACGGCGCAACCTGCGCTTATTTCCCCGTAGACGAAGAAAGTCTCCGCTATTTACAGCAGACAGGGCGCCTGGAAGATCAGATAGACATGGTAGAGAAGTATTTTCGTGCGCAGGGGCTTTTGCGCACAGCTATGGACCCGCCCATTGCGTATTCTGACTATGTGGAGCTGGACTTGGGCCAAGTTGTGCCTTCCCTTGCAGGGCCGCGTCGTCCTCAGGATCGGGTGCCCCTCAGTCAAATGAAAGGACATTGGGAAAACACGCTCCGTGCCCCTCTCGAGGCGGGAGGCTATGGGCTGAGCGAAGAGCAGGCCAGGGCTTGCAGTACTGTAAACACAGGCGCATCAAAAAGCAATATAAGCCACGGCAGCATAGTAATCGCTGCGATCACTTCCTGCACAAATACATCTAATCCAGAGCTTATGGTGGGCGCAGCCCTGCTTGCAAAAAAAGCCGTAGAGCGCGGCCTCAAAGTGCAGCCTCATATCAAAACAAGCCTAGCTCCGGGTTCCCGTGTCGTGAGCAGTTATTTGGAAAAGGCCGGTCTGCATGTCTTCCTAGAGCAGCTAGGCTTTCACACAGTCGGCTATGGCTGCACAACTTGTATTGGCAACTCAGGCCCGCTTCCTGAGCCGGTTTTAGAAGCCATGCAGGCAGAGCAAATCATCGGCGTTTCTATATTAAGCGGGAACAGGAATTTTGAAGGGCGCATTTCCCCGCACGTCAAGGCAAATTTTCTGGCCAGCCCGCCCTTAGTAGTCGCCTACGCCCTGGCTGGCCGCATCGATATAGACCTGGGAGAAGAAGCGCTCGGCTTGGATAAAAATGCTCACCCTGTTTATTTCAAAGATATATGGCCCAGCCCGCAGGAAATTCGGCAAATTCTCGAAGAAAGCCTGTGCCCTGAGCTCTACAGAGAGCGCTATAAAAATATCTACGGGTCCAGCCTTTTATGGAATCAAATTCCTGTCAGAGAAAACACGCTCTACGAGTGGAAAGCAGAATCCACCTATATACGGGAGCCTGATTTTTTCAAGAATATAGCCGCCGCCTCAGCTCCATTGGAAAATATTCTAGGCGCCAGATGTCTTGTGAAAGTAGGGGACTCTGTCACAACAGACCATATCAGCCCCGCCGGCGCCATTTTACCTGAGATGTCTGCTGGCCGTTATCTGCTCGAACAAGGTGTTGCGCAGGCTGATTTCAATTCCTTCGGCTCACGGCGGGGCAATGATCAAGTAATGACAAGGGGCACTTTCGCTAATGTCCGTCTCCGTAATCAGCTTGCCCCGGGCACAGAGGGCGCATGGACTATGCATCATCCCAGTAATGAAAAAATGACGATCTACGAAGCCAGCCTTCGTTACAGGAAGGAAAAAATACCGCTCATAGTGCTGGCAGGCAGGGAATACGGCACAGGCTCTTCCCGGGATTGGGCAGCCAAGGGAGTCTACAGCCTCGGCTGCCGGGCCGTTATAGCAGGCAGTTTTGAACGCATACATCGCTCTAACCTCGTAGGCATGGGCATACTCCCCTTAGAATTCCCCCAAGGCCAAAGCCATGAAAGTCTAGGATTAAGCGGGGAAGAAACATTTCGTATAGAAGGCATCCACGATAATATGGAGCCTGGGGCAGAGCTGCAACTCTACGCTCTTCAGAGGCCAAAAAAAGAACAAGTCATCCCTCTAAAATGCCGCTTGGATACGCCTGTAGAGATAGCATATTACAAAAACGGAGGCATCCTCCACACAGTCTTGCGTAAATTTCTTAGAACTGGTCTCAAAAAAACAATCACAAATTTGCAAGCATGAGATGTGCGCCCTATTGTCTTGGCAAAAGCTTGCCTGAGACCTAGCTGTAGTATGGGAAGTGTGTTGACACAAGTTGCTTTTGATGACAGCGGGCGTGCTTGTAATAGGCGGAGTCTGGGCGCCGCATTATATCGCGTTGGGCGCAGGGCCTCAGCATCCGCTGCATACCAGAACAAGTCAGGCGGCGTAAAATTCTGCTTTTACTATTTCACTTAGAGGGATTTCTCTTTCTACGGTTCCTCTGTTTTTTTTCAAAATATGATTCCCTTCCATCTGGCGGTTTTTGTCAAGCTCCAGTATGCTGCCGTCTTCCAAATGCAAAACGATGTCAATACCTCGAAATGGTATAAAACGGCGCAACTGCTGCGTAAAATCATCTTCTTTGAGCTGCATAATAGATATTCTTACTCCTTACTTGCTGTTTCATCTGGCCTCGTTAAGGGCCTCCTACATGTAACGGCTTATTCTTGAAAAAAGCAGAGGCTTTTTCCAGGCTAAGGCGCGCATGAAAAAAAGTTTTTGTTTTAATAAACTTCTTTGCTGTGCTTGAAGCGGTGCAGTTCAGGCGCAATCTCTTTGAGGCGCTTATCATATTCCTGACTGTGGCCGCTGTCCTTTGGATGAGACCTCGTAATGATAGAGCAGGGCAAGCAGGTAGAAGCAAAGACTGCTTCTGATTCTTTCAAGGTATTTCGCTATGGACCTTCCCTGCTCTTTTTGTAAGCGCTGGTATTCTTGTAAGGTTTTTTCTACTTCTATGGGCCGGAGAGGGCGCAGGCTGTAAGCAAAAGAGGCGGCCAAAAGGTAAGCAGGAAACCATAGCAGGGCATATTCCATGTTTTCTCCGCTCTCTTTGGCAAGTATTTGAAAGACCTGCGATGCTAAGGGAGAGGCAATCCACCGCGCTTCCAGGACGCTGCAGTTTAGCAAGAAAGCATCTCTGTAGAATGATAATCCTCTTCCTACTTGGTCTTCTTTCTCTAAAGAGCAAAGGCTTTCACCTAATAAAAAGAGCAGCGAAGCATCGTAAGGGGCTTTGGTGCGCGCATATTGTAAAATGTCTACCGCATTGCTATAGTCTTCGAGCTGGACAAGACAAATTGCTAATTCTTTGAGAAGGGCGGTATCTGCCGGGCCGCTGCCTTCTTCTTGGAAAGCCTGCCGGAAATTCTCAGCTGCTTCGCTGAGTATACAGCGCATACATTTTTGGAAAGACGCAGAGCTCTGATAAGCCCGTTCTTTTGTCTGCCTTTGAAAATCTTCCCATGTGCACATACACCATGCGGCCAGCGGCCTCCCTGGCCGGTAGAACTGAACATCAGCTTGGCGATTCTGCCACCAGCCAGCGCAGAAAAAGCCGGCTGCAAATTCTGGATTCTCCGGCTCCTCCCGCAAGAGCTTTCCGAAAAGCTCCTTAGCCTGCCCGTTTTCTCCGGCTTCCAGCAAGTCCAGCGCCTCTCTGAAAAGCAGGGGGTATGTATCCAGTTCTTCCGAGATGCTATATGAGAGCGCCATAAGCTAAGAGAAAATGGATGCGAGTCATGGGAATGGAATCCTGCGATTTTTTAGAATAGCGGCCTGCCAGCTAAGGCCGCTCGCCTATAAGCAATGTCAGCTCCATAGTCTTTTTTTTGCGTAGAATTTGTAAAACTACCTTGCTTCCTATTGCCATACGGCTTACTGTGCGGACCAAGTGACTTGAATTTTTGATACGCTGCGGTCCTACTCTGAGAATGAGGTCCCCTATTTGCAGACCTGCCGCATGCGCAGGCCCATTAGCTAAGACAGATACAACTAGAGCTCCCCATAGACTTTTCGTTCCAAGTCTCCGGGCCAGACCGCGATTGAGACTTGCCACCTGCACCCCTATAAAGCCCCACTTCACCTTGCCGTGAGCGTAAAGCTGCTCTAAAACAACTTTTACAGTATTAATAGGTATAGCAAAACCTATGCCTAAGCTGCCCCCCCCGGACTTGGCAAAAATCATTCTATTCACGCCGATTACCTCACCGTCTAAATTCAGCAATGGCCCTCCTGAATTACCTTGATTGATAGACGCATCCGTCTGTATATAGGAACTGCCTAGAGACTCTTTGTCACCCCGTACAGCGCTCACAACTCCTACAGTAAAAGTCTTGTCAAAGCCAAAAGGATTTCCTATAGCTATAGCCCAATCGCCTACCTGCACTTGATCAGAATCGCCAAAATATACAGGATCGAAGTTTTGGGGATTGTCAACTTTCAACAGAGCAATATCAGTAACAACATCTTGGCCTATCACTTTTGCCGTGTATTCCTTTTCAGCTACGCGTACTCGGACGCTATCTACTTTTGCAACTACATGCCGGTTTGTGCAAAGATAACCGCTGCGTGATAAAATGAAGCCTGTTCCCAGACCCGTCAGTTTCTTTTCCTTTTTTTGATGGGAATTGGGACCAAAGAATTTTTGAAAGTGAGGGTCGTTTGCAAAAGGATTTACTTTGACGGAAACATTTTTTTCTGTGCTGATAAATACGACTTTGTTCTTGTAGGCTTTGAAAATATCATGAAATCTGCCCTGCACTCGCTCTACTGCGCTGCCGTCCGAGGTTCCCTTCAGGGGGGGAAGCGCGGTTTACCTCTACAAAAATGGGCTTGTCTGCCTTCAAGCTGAAGAGACTAAGAAACAAGCCTAAGTATAAGCCTTGTTTCAGTATGCGGTATGTATCTGACATGGGAATGCTAATCAGCCCTGTATCCCAGCTGAGCTAAACTAGGATCTAAAGAAAGAAAGCTAAAGCTACAACTAAGATACAGCTCAAAAAGAGCAAGTAATAAAAACACTGTTCTACAAATTTTGGCAAACTATATAATAACTGAGTCAAAATCAATTTACGCCCTAAATCATGTCCTTATGCTGATTGAGTTAGTATGGCAAAAAGCGCTAGTTTTCATTTTTATTCCTTGCAAAAAAACGCTGATAAAAGATGCTGTTGCCGTGAAATACGCTATTTGGAACAATAAAGGAGGGGTTGGGAAAACTTTTTTAACGTTTATGCTTTCCACAGAATACGCATATAGATGTCCGCAAAAAAAAGTTGTGTTAATTGATATGTGCCCTCAAGCTAACTTGACGGAGATTATTCTTGGCGGGAATAGCAGGGGCTCGGCTATACTCGATGATATTGTAAAGGAACATAAGAATGGCGGAAGATTGACTATTGGCGGTTACTTTGATCAAAGACTTTCCAAGCCTGATGATAATAAAATCGGTTCAGAATCGAGCTATTGCATCCGTGTAAAAGACTATAATGAAAATTTGCCTGAAAACTTATATCTTGTTTGCGGTGACCCTTCGCTTGAATTGCAAGTGCAATCAATCAATCAGTCTGCCTCAGTAGACTTGCCGGAAAATAGATGGCGTAATGTGCATCTTTGGGTCAAACATTTACAAGATGGAATCTCAGCGCAGCTTGTTGATAATGAGCAGGATAATATCACTTTTTTTATAGATTGCAATCCCAGCTTTGCAACATATACAGCTCAAGCTCTCATTGCTTCAGGCAGCCTGATTGTGCCATGCACGGCAGATGGCTCATCTGCAAGGGCCTTTGACAATATATCTCAATTACTATACGGTGTCGATGTGCCAGATAATTACAAAGCGAGTAATTTTTCAAAAAAAGCAAAGGATGCTAAGCTGGAGCTGCCTAAAATATCACTTATTCCACTAAACAGAACTACAATATATGGAAGGGAAAAAGACAAAAGCCAGACTGCAAGCGCTTTTTTGGCTATGTATAACAATATCAAAGCCAAAGCCCATAAATTAAAAGATTACATTAAAAAAGAGGAACCTTTTCTGGAAGTGCCGGATGCGCATACAGTAGCTATCGTTTGCTCCTATCATTCCATCGCATTGCGTGATTTACAGGAAAAGCCATATCAAATAAATGATAAAACAACTCTTGTAAACAAAGCCCCTTTAGACAAATATAAAGACGCCTTAGAAAGGATTATGACAAGACTATTATAAGCTTTTATGTTTTGGGTCAGTTATATTAGTTTTTCGCTTTTTTGCTCGTTTAAATCAGCTTCCAATCCTTAGAGCCGCAGCTTTAGCAACGCAGCGCTTGGGGATATGCGGTCTGCAGCAGCCGAGAAGTCTACAGCCAAAATTTGCTAAAAGTGTCCTAGTCAGCCTGAAGGATCAATCAAAGGATCAATGCCAGAACAAAAGAAGCTTTTCCGGCTTGACTTTCCTGGTGATAAACACAGCATTGGCTCATGCGGGAGCTTTTTAAGTTACAATCCACGGCTGGTACAGGTCATTTCTATATCTTTACAAAAAACAAGAAAAAGCAGCAAGGGAAACTGGAAGTCAAGAAGTACGATCCTAAGCTTCGTAAACATGTGCTTTACGTAGAAAAAAAACTTTCAAAGTAATGCCTCTGATGATCAGCAAGTCTTGAGTAGTAAAGTAAGATGCGGGTCCTTTGCAGCCCTGAAACACTATCCAGCTGGGGATGATAGCAGGATTTGCAGCATCTTTGGCTTGTCTTTAGTGATAAGAGGGCATAGCGCATAAGCCGCATTGGAACTGCCTGCTTATTGTGAACCCTGCCTCATGCTTGGCTATTGCTCTAAGATGCCGGCGTATCAGTTTCCTCAGGCAGCCTTGCATAAAGCCTCATATGCGGCATATGGAGTTTGTGAGTTTTTTTACTGTTGTTTAGCATCCGCTATATACGAGAACAAGTCAGGCAGGGGCAGATGCTAAAAGTGAGCCCAGCTGCCGGGATGGGCAATGGATACATATAAATCTCATGAGCAAGACCTTCTTTGTATTGGAGGCTCTTCTTTTTCTTCCCGCCTTTTAGTAGGCACAGGTAAGTTTGCTTCCTCTGATGCGATGCGGGCTTGTCTTGCAAGCTCAGGGGCGGAGATTGTAACTGTTGCTCTAAGGCGTGTTGAGCTTGATCGTTCTCTAGCGGGACAAGACCCTATAAAATCCATAGACCGTGAGAAGATATTGATCCTGCCTAATACCTCTGGGGCACGCAATGCTAAAGAAGCCGTCCGCCTTGCCTCTTTGGCGCGTGAGCTTGGGGGAGGCAGCTGGGTTAAGCTTGAAGTAACTCCTGAGCCGCGCTATCTCTTGCCTGATCCTGTGGAAACCTTCGAAGCTGCCCAAGCCCTCCTGAAAGAGGGCTTTACTGTTTTGCCATATATACATGCAGACCCTGTTTTAGCCCTGCGGCTGCAGGATATAGGCTGCGCTACAGTCATGCCCTTAGGCTCGCCTATCGGCTCTAATCAAGGCCTGCTTACCGCAAAGAGTATTGCTGTTATCATTGAGCAGGCGCGGGTCCCAGTGATAGTCGATGCAGGCATAGGCAGCCCCTCTCATGCAGCGCAGGCTATGGAAATGGGGGCAGACGCAGTCATGGTAAACACCGCTCTGGCTGTATCATCGCAGCCTGCAAAAGCCGGCCTTGCTTTTTCTATGGCTGTGCAGGCCGGGCGCTTGGCTTATCTTTATGGAGCGCGCGGTCATAAAAAGGAGCGGACGAAAGCAGCGCCGGCAGCAGCTTCCAGCCCCCTTGCTAACATCTCCCCTATCCCTAAAAAGCAGGCTACGCTCCCACAACAGTTTATTGTATGAAAGTAGTGAAGCAATATAAAAGTCTCTTAGTTATAGGATCATTTCTGTAAAAGGGCTGTATCAACATGCAGGTTGCAATTTTGAATTTAGAAAGAATAGAAAATATTGATGTGCTGCATAAACGTGTTTTCTTGGGCTTTGACTTAGAACGCAGTCCTCCTTTTTTTTCAGACAAGAGAGATTTTAAGACGCATCCAGCCTTGCTGCTTGCCCTAAAGCGTAATATAGATTTTCTGCTCCAGCGCAAGGCTTCTCTTTTCCTTATCACTTACAGCGAAGTCGGGCTGGATGAGTCCAAGCTTTCTATCGCAGCGCTGAAAGATGATTTGGCGGCTTATATGAGCATAGAGGTTTCCTTTTGCGCCCGGCCTTTCAGCAAAGAAGGGGAGGCGCAGCTACGGCAGCATCCTCCTGGGGCAGTTATGTTATTAGAGAATTTAGCTCTTTCCTCTGCCAGCAAAAAGGAGTCAAAAGCGCTGGCGGCAAAATTGAAAAACACGGCAAAGCTTTACATAAATGAGGCGCGGACTTCTAACTATACAGAAAATAGTTTTTTAACGGCTTTGAGCGCTGCTTTACCCTCCTACCCAGGCATCAGCCTTTTTCGCTGTCTTAGCTTTCTTGATAGCTGCTCTGGGCCTATGCTTCCCAAAGCAACGCTTATACTAGGCGGCGTGAAGTTGGAGAAAAAACTTAATCTTGTAGAAAAAAAGCTGCTGGGCAATATATCCAGTCTGCTCGTAGGCGGAGCGATTGCTTACTGTTTTTTACACGCACGCGCCCTGCCTATCGGAGCTTCGCTGCATGAAGCGCATTTGGATGTTAAGGCTTTTCAGTTCTTAGAGCAATTAGGGCTGCGCCAGATTCCATGCTTGCTGCCTTCGGACCACTTAGTAAGCAGATCAGTTTCTGCTACAGGTCCCTATAAAAGAAGCAGGCAGATAAAGCCAAACTGGATAGGACTCGCCATAGGTCCAAAAAGTCTTAAAGAATACAAAAAGCATTTATCGCAGACGAAGGTGAAAAACTTGATTTGGCACGGTCCCTTGAGCCGCACCGAGTCACCAGAGCTGAATCAAGGCAATTTAGAGCTGGCCCGCTACCTTGCTAAATCTAGGCTGCGGCTTTTTGCTATGGGCATAGACACTACAGCCCTTATCGCTTCTTTGCAGCTGGAAGACAGCTACCATCACCTGGAAGTCAATAGTGACTTTGTCATACATTTTTTTCATAGTAAGGGCAATATGCCTGGTCTTCAGGCTTTGAAGGATTCTTAAATGCTTAGGCAAAACTACTGGAAATCTCTTTGCGCCGCCGGCTTTCTGATTCTGCTTCTTTCTATTCTGATTTTCCCCTTATTTGCTCCTGTGGGTGAGGGTAAGCGCAAGCTCAGCTTTAGAGTGTATAAGGGAGAAAGCGCGCAGCAAGTAGGGCGCAATCTGGCTAGGGAAAAGCTGATTGCCCATAGCTCTGCCTTTCGCTGGTATCTTCATCTTAGCGGGCAGGCAGAACAAATCCAAGCAGGGAGCTATTATCTTCATGATGCAATGTGGATGGATGACATAGCCGCAGCGCTCACCCAAGGCAGAGTAGAGCTGCGTCCTCTCACAATTCCTGAAGGATGGAATCACAGACAGATAGGAGATTATTTACAGAAGGAAGGTCTCGTTGAAAGCCGCGAAGTCTTCTTAGCTCTGAGCAGGGACAAGGCTGTATTGAGGAAGTACAATATTTTAGATGATTCTACAGAAGGTTACTTGTACCCTGATACCTATATGATACCTGAGAGCTACAGCGCAAAGCAGCTGCATGAGCTTATGCTAAAGAATTTTTTTACAGTCTTAGACAGGCTGCTGCCCAAGCGCAGCTCTTATAGCTCAGAGAAATTAAGGGAGCGCATCATTTTGGCTTCTATAGTAGAGCGAGAAGCGCGGCATGCGCAAGAGCGTCCTATTATAGCTGGCGTTTTCCTTAATCGTCTGCATAGAAAAATGAAACTGGAGTCCTGCGCTACGGTGCAGTATCTTTTCCCAGCGCCTAAAGCGAAGCTTTATTTAAGAGACTTAACTCTGCCCTCTCCATACAATACATACAGAAACCATGGCCTCCCCAAAGCGCCTATTTCGAACCCAGGAAAAGCCGCGCTCAAGGCTGCTTTTTTCCCCCAGCAGAATTCTTACTTGTATTTTGTTGTCAAAGCGGACGGCAGGCATCACTTTTCAGAGAGCTACCATGAACATTTGCAGGCAAAGAAGAAGTACATAGACTCGGATATTGTGATCGCTGAATAACAGCGCAGCCTAAACATCTTTCCCCTTCATAGAAAACAGCGAACTGTCCCGGGGCGATGCCTTGGTCTTGTCCTTCGATTTGTACGCGCAGCCCAGACCCTGATGCGGCGTCAATATGGCAGGGATAGGAATGAGGACCATGGCGTAATTTGACACGCAGCGCTCTGTTCTTTCCGACAATCTCAGAAATGCCAGAAATCCAATGCGGCTCATAAACGAAGAAATGGCTGCGATCCCTTTTTCTGCCATGATAAGAGCGGGAAATATATACGCGGTTTTTTTGTACGTCCTTAGATACTACATACCAAGGTCCTCCAGAAAGGCCCAGCCCCTGTCTTTGTCCAATAGTGTAGAACCAATAGCCATCATGTTCTCCTATTTCCTTTTTTGTTTCATGTTCCACCAGCGCGCCTCTTTGCCTGCCCATGTAACGTTCCACAAAAGACGCAAATGCTAACTTCCCTAAGAAACATAAACCCTGACTATCTTTACGCATGGCAGAGGGCAAAGATCGCTTCTTGGCTAAAGAGCGTACTTCCTTTTTGCTATAGCCCCCATCCCCTAAAGGGAATACGGCGCGCCCTAGCTGCTTTTGGTTAAGATGCGCTAAAAAATAGCTTTGATCTTTGGCGCTGTCTGCAGAAGTAAGAAGCTCATAAGTATTCCCCCGCCTTTGTATGCGGGCGTAGTGTCCCGTAGCGACCTTTTCATAATGCTCTTCCCTTTGTTCTATATAATCGAGAAAGGCGCCAAATTTGATGCGATGGTTACACAGCAGATCAGGATTTGGAGTATGTCCTTTGCGCAGTTCTTCAATCAGATAAGAAACGATCCTTTTTTGATATTCCTGCTGGAAGGGCAGGGCTTGGCAGGGTATCTTTAGTAATTCACAGCTTTGCTCGATATATGCGAGGTCTTCCTCCCAAGGGCAGCCCGAAGGAGATAGCTCTGTCAGCTCCTCTTCCAGCCAGATTTTCAGATAAAAAGCCTGCAGCTCATGTCCAGCCTCCTGCAGAAGAGCCATTGCCAAAGCGCTGTCGACGCCTCCTGATGCAAGTACTGCGATTTTCATCAGCTTCGATTTCGAAGAAAACTAAAACTGGGCAGGCAAAAGTATGCTGCCAAGGTTAGATCATGCTTATTCTGAGCGTCTACTTAGAAAGTATCGGCTGTTTTTTACGATGCGCAGAATGGGGCAAGTAAGACGTAAAACTTCATCTTTCGAGAAGTAATGAAACTTGGCTCTAAACTATAACAAGAGCTGTCATCGCCATCCGCAAGGGTGATAGTGTACAAATACCTGTTCCTCCCGCAAGTAAAAATGTATTCGCAATTCAGCCAAGCCCAAGCTCATGTTTTTTTTGGGAAGCTCTACCGCAAACAGCGCTCTGAAAAGCTGCAAGAGCAGATAGAAAATGTTGTTCAAAAAGAGAAGAATATCTTTGCGCGTATCAAAAAAATTGAAGCCTTAGACGCATCTCACACTCCTCCCATACCATTGAATGCAGCTCAAAGAAGGCAGCGTAAGAAGCTTTTCTTTCTGCATAATCATGCCAAAAGCCATGACTATAAGAATGGGGCTAAAGCTTCTTTTTTTCAATTCCTAAGGGTAAAAAAGAAAATCGGATTTTGGCAGCGCTTTATGGGGAAAAATCATCAAAGCCTTGCCAAGTGGGGTACAAGAACAAAAGTCCTGCATAAGGGCTTCTTCTCTCGTTTGGAGCTTAGCCCTGCTGCCAAACAACTCTTTCAAGGCTTAAAGGAAGAATATATTATTCATAGTCTCAAAGCCTTCCGATTGGCCATAGCTAATGGCTGGAATCAACTGGACGCTGCGCAATATAACACAATCTATACGGCGTATAAGTTTTTTACAGAATATATACAACTCTTTAATCTCTTTCAAAGACATGACAAAGCTCAAAAGTGGCTGTCTCAAAGCTGGAATATGCAAAAGCGTTATGCTGCCCTTCTCCACTATCAATATGAGCATATCTTAGAAGAAGTTTTTCCTAAGTACATAAGCTCGGTGGAGCATTATGCCGGCTTTGAGGCATCTCTGCGGCACGCCATGAGGCATATCATATATCTCGATAAGGCAAAACCTAGCATGAAAGAGGCATGTATAGGAATCTATGCGCTGACTCATAATACAGTCCTGGAGTGGCGCCAGCTGGAGGCAAGGCTTGGCAGTTTTAAAGCAAGACGGCAGCATTTTTGCGCTCCGCCCGATGTAAAGGCGCATATTGCGCGTCATGTCAAGGCTCTCAAACAAAAACAAAACTTGCTTCACAGTGAAATTCAGGAAATAGAAGAAATTCGTAATAAGTACCTTGCTCTGGATACAGATGGGAATTGTGATGAGTCCTTTTTGGACCCCTTAGTGCTGGGTTATCTGAAGCGCTCTGTAAGCGCAAATAGTGTTTTAAGACATATAGTGAGGTCCCATAAGTCGCAGCCGCATCGCTTGTTATTTGCTATACTAAAAGATTTTCATATCAACTATCTGCCCATATTAACAAATCGTATCAATGTACATACTGTAGATGGGCAAATCAAGGCAGTTGCTATTTTTGGCGTCAATATATTCAAAGAACATACGGAAATATTTTTAGAATTGCTCCGTAATGCGGATATCTTCCAAAGAAAGTATCCTGGCCTAAATTATTATTTTAAGGAGTTTAGCAAAAACAAAGAGAAAAAGATTTTCGACCCGGCCATAGAAAATCTTCATCTGCTTCTAAAGGACAGCAATCATTTTTTCCATAAAATTGTTTTCGATTTGCAAAGAATTATGAAAAATCACAAAGAGGCTTGCGATCTGGAATTGTCGAGCGGAGCACAAGCGAAGATGCGGGCAGATACACAAAAAAACAAATCTACGCCGCTTGATAAGATCACGCAAGAAGCAAGTTTCTTAGCGTATGCGGATGCTTCTCTTATCTCATCTGAAAGACTCAATGGAAAGTCCATACATGACATAATAGAAAATATCCTTTCCTATACATATCATTATCTATATATTTTCCTAGACAAGAATCTGCATGAATTGCTGGCAAGTACTAAGGCACGATATACGAAGGCAGAGCACTTACAAAAAGAAATTGTACGCCTCACAGGAACAGACGATGATAGATCTTAGCAGTACTTCAAAAAATCGAGTCTCAAATCCTTACTAATGCGAGCGAATTTCGTAATATGGCTTGCCTGGATTGTTCTGGTATGTACAAGGCATTAGGCCTGTGCTGCAGCCCTAAAACGTTGCCGGGCTTGTTCTGGCATGTAACGGATGCTGAGGCCCTGCGCCCAACACGACATATCGGCAAGGCATAGGCATTGGTCTGCCGCGGTCTGGCATCCATGCCTTAGCGTCAGACTCTCGCACCTCCTGTGCTCGTGACGCAATGCCTATGCCTTGCACTGGATTGTTCTGGTATGTAAAAGCTCCAGAAAAAACCATATCCGTATTGCCAGCCCTGTAGGTTTGCCATTCTTAGCGCAGACTCTCGCACATCCTGTGCTCGTGACGCAATGCCTATGCCTTGCACTGGATTGTTCTGGTATGGATAGCTCCAGAAAAAACTATATCTATTTTGTCAGCCCTGCTTTAGCGCCAGACTCTAGCACCGCTATTGCAATGCCTATGATTTGCGCTGGATTGTTTTAGTATGTAAAGCAGCAGATGGGCATTAGGCCTGTGCTGCAGCTCTAAACCTTGCCTGGCTTGTTCTCGTATGCGCAGCCCCTGAGCTTGCCATCGTGGCAAAATATATAATTATGATTGTTTTAAAGATTTTCATAATAATTTTCAAGTATTAGAAAACTTGTAAATTCGCTTTACCTTGAACCCTCCCTACAATCCTGCCTGCCTTTCCTTTCACTTAGGCATGCAGAGCTCTTTTGTCTACATCCAGCGCAGCCTCTTTGATCACTTCTCCTAATGTAGGATGCGCAAAGCAGCTTCTTGCAAGGTCTTCGGCGCTTGCTCCAAACTCCATGGCTAAGGTAATTTGTCCTATGAGCTCTGAGGCATGAGGGCCGATGATAGAGCAGCCCAGCAAGCGGTCATCGTGTTTGTCTGCCAGTATCTTTACCTGCCCTTGACTCTCATTCATAGCCTTGGCGCGTCCATTGGGACGAAAGAGACAGCGGCCTGCGTTATACATGTGGGATGCTGCCTTGAGCTCATCTTCCAGGCGGCCTACCCATGCGATCTCAGGCCATGTATAAATGATCCATGGGATTGTGCCATAGCCTATATTGGGGCTGGCTTTATCTGCCAGCCTTTCAGCCAGCATCATGCCTTCTTCTTCTGCGCGATGCGCAAGCATCGGTCCTTCTATTACATCTCCTATGGCATATATACCCGGAAGAGAGCTCTCTAAGCTCTGAGGGTCTACCGGGATATGCCCCTTAGGGGTGGTCTGGATGCCTATATTCTCCAGACCCAGCCCCTCTGTATATGGCCTGCGCCCTACAGCGACGAGCATTGTATCAGCCTGCAGAGTGATTTTTTTACCTTTTGCATCTATCAGCAAGGCCTCGACTCCCTTGTTCTTCGCTAGAATCTTTGTTGCGCTGAGTTTATGTTCCAGAAGGAAGTTTAGCCCTTGTCTTCTGAAAATGCCTAAGGCTAGATCGCGCGTTTGTTTGTCTATGCCCATCAAGATAGAAGGCAATGCCTCAACGATGCTCACCTCTGCGCCTAAACGCCTCCAGACAGAGCCCAATTCCAAGCCTATCACGCCTCCTCCTATGATCAGTAATCTCTTAGGAACTTTTTCCAATGCTATTGCCTGATCAGAGCTGATAATATGACGCCCATCTATGACGATTTCTCCCAAGCCTGTTGTTTGGGAGCCGGTTGCGATCACGCAGCGCCTGGCAGAAAGCAGCTGCTTTTTTTGGCCCTTAGCCGCAAGTTGAATTAAGCTTCGCCCATGTTCTTGCTTTTGCAAAGAGGCCTCAGCATGGTAGCGGCGTATTTTGTTCTTTTGCATCAAAAAATCCAAGCCTTTCACAAGCTCCTGAACAATTTTGTCTTTACGGGCCATCATTTTGGATACATTCATGCTCAGAGATTTGCTTTCTATGCCATGCGCCGCAAGCTGATGGAGGCCTTCCTCATATTTATGCGAGGAGTCTAAAAGGGCCTTAGAGGGAATGCAGCCTACATTAATACAAGTACCCCCAAGGCCGGGCCTTTTTTCTACAATGGCTGTATCCAGCCCTAGCTGCGCTGCGCGTATAGCGCACACGTAACCGCCCGGCCCCCCCCCTATAATAACAAGATCATGTTCTTGCAGGCTCATATAAAATTTGGTAGAGTATTACAACGAAAGCAGTATGCGCTCTGGATGTTCTATTTTTTCTTTTACTTTCACGAGAAAGCTTACAGCCTCCTTGCCATCTATAATGCGATGATCATAGGAAAGGGCGACATACATAATGGGGCGCACAACAATTTCTTCCGTATTAGCTAGTACCACAGGGCGTTTCACTATATTGTGCATACCTAAGATAGCGCTTTGCGGCGGATTGAGTATAGGCGTAGAAAGCATAGAGCCATAGATGCCGCCGTTAGATATAGTAAAACTACCTCCTTCCAGCTCGTGTAATTCTATCGTGCTTTCTTTCACTTTCTGCGCCAAACGAGCGATCTCTTTTTCTATTTCGGCAAAGCTGAGTTGATCAGCGTTGCGTATCACAGGTACCACAAGTCCTTTAGGGCCGCCTACAGCTACGCTTATATCATAATAATTCTTATACACAATATGATGCTCTCGTATCTGCGCATGTACCGAAGGTATTTCTTTGAGAGTAGCAATCACAGCTTTGATAAAGAGTGACATAAAACCTAAATTCACCCCATACTTTTCCTTGAATTCTTCTTTATAGCGCTTGCGCAAAGCTATAGCATTGTGCATATCAATCTCATTAAAAGTCGTCAATGTGGCAGTTTCATGTTGAGAATGAAGAAGACGCTCTGCAATACGCTGGCGCAGGCGTGACATCGCCACCAATTCTTCCCGATTCTCCCGCCCTTCGTCTTGGCTGAAAGAAAGCTGCGGCGCTTGAGTCTTTTGCGGCGCCTCCTGCTTGTCTAAATAGTGCACAATATCAGATTTTGTGACCTGCCCTCTTTTGCCGCTGCCTTGGATTTGTGAGATGTCTATTCCCTTCTCCAGCGCTAACCTTGCTGCGCCCTGCGCTAAGGTCTTATTTTGTAAAGAGGAGGCAGCAGCGCCCTCTTCCTGAGATGGCGGGGGTAGGGGAGCCTCGCTGTCTGCGGCGGATCTTTGTGTCTTAGTCTGTTCTACGGCTTTTTCTTCAAGCAGCGCCAAAAGGTCCCCTATCTTGACATTAGCCCCAGAGTCTTGTTTGATCTCTTTGAGCACGCCGCTGCTGGGAGCAGGCACTTCTAAAGTAACCTTATCTGTTTCGAGTTCTACAAGTATATCTCCACTCTTTACAACAGCGCCCACAGCAAAGCGCCAATCCATGACCGTGGCTTCCGTAATCGATTCCCCCATAGGGGGCACTTTGATCTCTATGTTCACAGTAATAGGCGCAGGCTAGGAATAGGGGCAAAAGAAATGCACAGCAAGTATCGTCAGCGGCGTGAATAGGGCAAAAGGCCAATGTGGCGCGCTCTTTTGATCTCTCTTGCAATTTTGCGCTGCACAAGGGCAGTAGCTCCAGTAACACGCCGTGGAAGAATCTTTCCTGTCTTGGAAGTGAAGCGCTCTAAGGTGTCAGTTCTTTTATAGTCTATCTGCACCTTACGCATATCGAGAATTCGACGGCGCCGCATAGTACGTTGTTTTGTATAGCGATCTTCTCCTTTTCTTTCAAATTTCTCCCTCTTGTCCCATTTATCTTTTCTCCCGACCGTAGAAACATAGGGCCTTTTGGGGGCGATGACATCCTGACTATCCGTCTTAGGCTGTTTTTGCTGCGTATCCAAGGCGGGCTTGCTTAGCTTAGCCCCCTGAGCCGTATCACTTGAAGGCGCGCCAGCTCCGTGGTCTTTTGGAATCATTTTGTCTGCTTTTGCGCCTGCTGGCTTAGGCTGTTTTTGCTGCGTATCCAAGGCGGGCTTGCTTAGCTTAGCTCCTTGCGCCGTATCACTTGGAGTCGTGCCAGCTCCTTGGTCTTTTGGAATCATTTTGTCTGCTTTTGCGCCTGCTGGCTTAGGCTGTTTTTGCTGCGTATCCAAGGCGGGCTTGCTTAGCTTAGCTCCTTGCGCCGTATCACTTGGAGTCGTGCCAGCTCCTTGGTCTTTTGGAATCATTTTGTCTGCTTTTGCGCCTGCTGGCTTAGGCTGTTTTTGCTGCGTATCCAAGGCGGGCTTGCTTAGCTTAACCCCTTGCGCCGTATCACTTGGAGTCGTGCCAGCTCCTTGGTTTTGTGGAATCATTTTGTCTGCTTTTGCGCCTGCTGGCTTAGGCTGTTTTTGCTGCGTATCCAAGTCGGGCTTGCTTAGCTTAGCTCCTTGCGCCGTATCACTTGGAGTCGTGCCAGCTCCTTGGTTTTGTGGAATCATTTTGTCTGCTTTTGCGCCTGCTGGCTTAGGCTGTTTTTGCTGCGTATCCAAGTCGGGCTTGCTTAGCTTAGCTCCTTGCGCCGTATCACTTGGAGTCGTGCCAGCTCCTTGGTCTTTTGGAATCATTTTGTCTGCTTTTGCGCCTGCTGGCTTAGGCTGTTTTTGCTGCGTATCCAAGTCGGGCTTGCTTAGCTTAGCTCCTTGCGCCGTATCACTTGGAGTCGTGCCAGCTCCTTGGTCTTTTGGAATCATTTTGTCTGCTTTTGCGCCTGCTGGCTTAGGCTGTTTTTGCTGCGTATCCAAGTCGGGCTTGCTTAGCTTAGCCCCTTGCGCCGTATCACTTGGAGTCGTGCCAGCTCCTTGGTCTTTTGGAATCATTTTGTCTGCTTTTGCGCCGGCTTGTGCTGTGGTTTCTTGCTTTTCTTTTTGCGTAATTTCTGCTTCTTGTATATCCATGTTTGAAAAACGAAAGTACCGTAGCACTTTAGTTTGGTTTGTATTTCTGTAAAGCTTTTTTTACATGATATATCGAGGAAAGATGGGAGCTATCTCTTTTGATACACTCACGCTGCTCTATAAACTGCAATCCCTCTAAGTGAATATTATGCTTTCTATATACTTTGTAGACAGTGCTACGCATTTTTAGCTATCCGCCGCTATCCCAAGCGCTATATCTTTTAGCGCTGGATCATTTTGATTGGGTGGCAAAACTACTTGTCTTTGCTTTGGCTGCTTTGGCCTGTATCATGTCTTTGCCCCTTTTTTCTATCCACTTACAAGCTCTCTATATGTAGGCGTTTTACAGTACATGTTACTAAATAAAGCATGAAAATTATCCAATTACAACCTTGGAGCAAGGGAGGCAAAACCAAAGCCTCTAATTGCCAAATGCTATGCCTGGAATGCAATCCTAAGAAAGGCGCTATTTGATATAAATCCTAAGGGTAGGCTATAATTAGCATCAGCGGATTTGCTTATTTTTTGGTGCGATCAAGTATATAGCTCCCCTTTGCTCTGGCCTTTTGCAAGCAAGGGCTCTTCCTTTGCTACCAGATCGGCGTAGCTTTCTCTTTTGCGAATCAAACGCGCCCCGTTCTTGTCTATCAAAAGCTCAGCTGCCTTTGGCCGGGAATTGTAATTAGAAGCCATCACAAAGCCATAAGCCCCGGCCGAGCAAAGCGCAAAATAATCACCCTTCTTGAAAAGGGGCAGGGCGCGGTCTTGCGCCATAAAATCTCCGGTTTCACATACTGGGCCTACCAAGTCAGCATTGGGTCCAATGGCCGCGCCTTCCTTGCAGGGAAGTATCGCATGATAGGCCTTATAGAGCGAGGGCCGTATCAAATCGCTCATGGCTACGTCGCCTATGTAAAAGCTTTTAGCAGAGTTTGTTTTCACGCCCAAAATTTTCCCAAGCAAGATGCCGGCATTGCCTACTATAGAACGCCCCGGCTCAAGCAAGAGCTGGCAATCTTCCAGACCAGTAAGACCAGGTAGCACGGCTTGTACATAGTCTTCCCATGTAGGGGGCTTTTCATTTTGGTAGCAGATGCCCAAGCCTCCCCCTAAATCTATATAGCTTAGGGGCCATTGCCTGCCCTTGATCCGCCGCGCAAGTTCTCCCACGATATGGGAAGCGCTTGCAAAAGCAGAGCTCTCTAAGATTTGGGAGCCTATGTGCAGACCTAAGCCAGCAGGCGCAAGGCCCGGCATTTGTACAGCTTCTTTATAGAGCGCTTCTATGTTTTCTAGAGCTATGCCAAATTTATCATGCTTACGCCCTGTTGCGATATAAGGATGCGTGGCTGCCTCAAGGGCCGGGTTAATGCGAAGGCTGACGGGAATCTGCTGCTTTCTTTGCAGGCCCAGCTCGTGCAGCAAAAACAACTCCTCTTCAGATTCTACGCTAAAAAGAAGAATCCCAAGCTCCACAGCCTCTTCCAGCTCTTCTAGACTTTTCCCTGTGCCTGAGAATATGATACGTTTGGGGTGGAATTGCGCTTTAGCAGCTCTATATAACTCGCCGCCGCTGACAATATCAGCGCCGCAGCCAGCTTCTTGCAGGAGCTGCAAAATAGAAAGGTTAGAATTAGCTTTCACAGAATAACATATCAGCGCTTCTCTGCCTGCCTGCGCAAAAGCCTTCCGCAAAGCAGCTAAGGCAGATGTAATGAGATCAGCGCTGTAAACATAAAGGGGGGTGCCATAACGTTCTGCTAAGAGAGTCAGGTCCTGCTTTGCAAAATGCAAAGCGCCTTGTTTATTGTAGGATAGGCCGGGGTGCATAGAAAATATATCTGTCTGGAAAAGCGCTAGGCAGCGCCCATCTTTCGCCGGATTGACAGACATAGCTTAGATAGCTGCCTATTAGAGATTTGCCAAGCAGAATTTCAGGCAAATGCTAAGACGTAGACAGGAGTGTTATCAGCGGCGCTCGTACTTCTTCCTTGATTATCATTTTTTAGAAAACATTAAGAAATTGACATTTTTACTTAGAGGCCTAACTTGGGAACTATATACAAGAGTCCATAAAAACGAATAGAAAAGCTTGCAGGCGCTTAGACCTAGTAATAATAAGGCATGCGGGCGTAGGCCAGGATCTGCGGCCCTCGTTTTAGCAGGCAAATGAAAAGCAATCTGCAAAATAGATCTATCTACTGCCGTGACAACATAGACGTACTACAAAATATAAACTCCAAATGCGTAGACTTGATATACTTGGACCCGCCCTTCAATAAAAAGAAAGTCTTTACGGCGCCTATAGAAAGCACTGCAGAGGGCGCAAACTTCCGAGATTATTTTCAAGAAGCAGATCTAAAAAAAGAATGGCTAAAGACTATCAAAGAAGACCAAGACGAGCTATACAGCTTTCTTATGGGCATAAGGAATTATGGCAACAAGTACAACTTCTGCTACTTAGCCTACATGGCAATACGGCTGCTGGAATGCCACCGGATACTAAAAAACACCGGCAGTTTGTATTTGCACTGCGATCCCACGATGAGCCATTACTTGAAAATACTCTTAGACTGTATATTTGGCGAGACAAACTTTAGGAATGAACTCGTGTGGTGCTATAAAGGCGCTTCGGAGGCTAAAACTTGTTTCCCTAGAAAACACGACATCTTATTTTTCTATGTGAAAACAAAAGATACTGCTTTCAATTATGACAGTATCAGGGTCCCCTATAAAAACAAGGCTGAGAAACCAGCACGATGGGCGGATGGAGAACATGCAAAGCACTCACTAGGCACAAAGTGTCTTGACTGGTTTATGGATATTCCCTCATTCATGACCGCCTCCCAAGCAAAAGAACGCACGGGCTACCCTACGCAAAAGCCACTCGCCTTATTGGAACGCATCATCCAGGCAAGCAGCAAAAAAGGCGAGCTTGTGCTGGACCCGTTTTGCGGCTGCGCTACCACGTGCATTGCAGCTGAAAAGCTGGGGCGCAAGTGGGTAGGCATAGACATAAGTATCAAAGCATACGAGCTGGTGCAGGAGAGGCTAAAGAAAGAAGTAGCAAATCCAGAAGAACTTTTTGACTACAAGAAAGCCCTGAACTTTTCTACAACACCTCCTAAAAGAACAGACCTTAGGCAGACGGACCTAGAGCAAAAATACGTCTATGTTATTTCTAACAAAAAGTTTTTCAAGGACGAATACAAAGTAGGCATAGCTCATGACATACAAAAGCGCCTAAACAGCTACCAGACCAGCGATCCAAACAGGGGCTATAAGCTGGAATACAAAGTACTAACGCATAATTTTAGAGATATGGAAAAGTACATACACACGGAATTGCAAAGCAGGCATGAATGGGTGAAGGCGGACTTAGAGACTATCAAAAAGGCTATGAAAGATTTTGATAAGTCTTATTTACTTTGATAAGGCAAGGATCGCAAATCATGCGAAATCTTTTTAGTGGACTCTTGTATATAGTTCTCCCTGACTTTTGCTTGGCGCCTGCTTACTGATGTCTTCTCTAACAAACAGCAAAGAAATGCTCCATAGGATGCGTGAGCATATTGACCGCATAGACTTACAGGTGCTGGAGCTCTTATCAGAGCGCGCTTTATTGGCGAACAAAATAGGGCATATGAAGCGCAAACGTAAGGAAGCAGTGTACCGCCCTGATAGAGAAAAAGAAGTGTATGCGAATTTGAAGGCTTATCTTGCAAAAAGAGAGCCCCAATCGCCGCAGCTTTCTTTAGCTTCTTTGCAGAGAATCTATCGTGAAATCATGTCTTCTGCCATCAGCTTAGAGGGACGCCCCGTGGTAGCCTACTTAGGACCTGCGGCCTCTTTCTCGCATGTTGCTTTACAAGAGCGTTTCGGTGATGCGCTTCATGCGCGGGCGCAGAGCAGTATAGCTGATGTCTTCCGTATTGTTGAGGATGGACAGGCGGATTATGGCCTTGTCCCTATAGACAACAGTACACAAGGCAGCATTCCCATCAGCCTTGATAAACTCTTAGAAAGCAGCCTGAAAATTTATGCTGAGCATTATCTCTTAGTAAAGCATCATTTGCTTTTTTACAAAAAAAGCCGGCTCTCAGCGGTACGGAGGGTGTATAGCATGCCTGCTGCCCAAGAACAATGCCGCGAATGGCTGGACAAGCATTTGCTTCTAAAAAAAGTGGAATTTATAGAAGTTGCAAGCACTGCTCTTGCTGCCAGCTTAGCTTCCAAAAACAAAGATGGCGCCGCCATTGCTTCGGAATTGGCTGCCCAAAGCTATGGCTTGGAATTGATAGCGCGCAACATACACGATAAAGCTACGAACTACACGCGTTTTTTCCTTCTTGGGAAAGAGGAATGCGCGCCCACGCAAGATGATAAGACTTCTCTGGTCTTTGCCTTAGCTGATCGCCCTGGTTCTCTTGCTTCAGTATTGCAGCTTTTCGCCGATTCTCGTATCAATTTGACAAAGATAGAGTCTCGGATGCGGCGGGATACTATGGGAGGTTACCATTTTTTTGTAGACTTCCTTGGCCATTATCAGGATACTCACATTATTCCTATTTTGAAAAAGATGCGTAGGCAGGTCTCTTATGTAAAGCTTCTTGGCTCTTATCCGCGCCTGGATAATCCTGTAGAAAGTGGAATACGGGCCTAAGCCTAAAGGAAGCTCTGCGCTGCTGGCAGGGAAATATAGCTCAGACTTAGGGCCATGCTTGGATTTTAGATTATGATTGTTAAACAAGGCCTTTCTTCTTTTCGCACTATTTTAATTTACGGCGCAGGTATGATGGGTACTTCCTTGGCTTTAGCAATACGCGCAAAGAATCCCCACGCCCGGATTTGGGCTATAGTGCGCTCCAAGCAAAGCGCACAGAAGCTGGAGGCCTTAAAGATTACAGAAAGAATACTTCTAAGCGGCAGCTCTGAGATCAACAACATCCCTTATGAGCTCTATGACATGGTGGTACTAGCGGTCCCTGTAGATGTAAGCCTAAGCCTCGCCCGTCAGCTGCCTCATATGCGCGGCTTGATTACAGACCTTTCTTCTACTCAGGAGGCCCTTTGCAAAGCATTCCAAGCCCGGACAGACCTTCGCTTTGTGGCATCCCATCCTCTGTGCGGTTCTGAAAAGAGCGGGCCGGGCGCCGCCATAAAAAATCTTTTTGATAAGCGCCTTTGCCTCATTGCCTCCAGTCCAAAAAGGAAAAAGGATGTGGAGATATTAGCAGCTTTCTGGGAAGCTATAGGCATGTATACCTGCCAGGTTACGCCAAAGCAGCATGATGAAGCTATGGCCTATCTGAGTCATGTGCCGCATTTGCTTGCTGGTCTGCTTTGCCATTGGATACAGGAAAATATGTCTCTCCCAACGTGGAAGCGGAGGGCGCCTGTGCTCCCTATTGGGGGAGGTTTCCAAGATATGAGCAGGCTGGCTTCCAGCAATCCAGAAATGCTGCTTGGCATATTAGAAACAAACAAGGAAAATATACTAAGCGCCCTGCAAAGCTTCAGTCAAGGCGCAAGCGCATTGAGCAAAGCCTTGGAGCAGGAAAATTCTTCTTTTTGGTATTCATGGTTTAAGAAAACAAATAAGCTTCGTTCCCAAATTTGCTCTCCTTCCTGATCATGGCTAAAAATGCGGGTGGAGCTTGCTCAAAAGATCGTAATTGCCTTGGACGGCCCTTCTGCTTCTGGCAAAAGTACTCTGGCAAGGCTCCTTGCTGAGCGAATGTCTTTCATTCATCTGGACTCAGGCGCTCTCTATCGCCTTTTAACCTTTACTTTACTAGAAAACATAGCTGCAGAGAGAGGCATGGAGCTCGAAGACTTCCCCCGCCTTTTTTTAAAAAATAAAGCTATGATAGATTTCAAGGCATTGCCTTGTAAGGTTCGTATTCAAGAAGGCAGGCAATGCCATTTCTATAAGGGGCAGTCTGTAGACAAAAAATTACGCAGCCCAGAGCTGACCAGGCAGATTTATGTAGCAGCCAATGACCCGGATTGCCGCAGCTGGGTGAATAGGGAATTGAGAGCTATAGCGCGCAGTCATAATGTAGTAGTAGATGGCCGGGATATAGGCAGTGAGGTTTTTCCAGATGCTCCTTTCAAGTTCTTTATAGAAGCAAGTTTAGATGTGCGCGCCAAAAGGCGCCGTAAAGACTTAGAGAAATTGGGTCATCAAGTAGAGCTGCAGACGATCCAAGAGGAAATAAGAAAAAGGGATGAGGGCGATAAGATACGGAAATTCGGAAGCCTGCGTCTTTGCCCCGATGCAGTGCGTATGGACAACTCTCATTTATCTTTAGATGAGAGCTTGGAGGCTTTGCTTGCTCATTTACCATGATAGGCTGCAAAAACAGGCTATGACTTTGCCTTCTCTTTTTCGCGCGCATCACCCCTAAGATGCAGGTAAGAGTCAGGAATGAAGCGCAGGGCTTGCTCCAGCGCCGCAGCAGATGGGTCTTTTTCTTGCGCAGCATTGCTTAAGTATTGTCTCCATGCGCGGGCCCCAGGTATAGCTTGAAAGAGCGCTAAGCTATGCTTAATACTGATTCGTTTGTCCAGTGGATTTGTACATTGCTCTATATAGGCTTGGAAGGCCTTGACAATCTCGTATCGGCTAGGGACCTTGTTTGTAGAAGCATAGAAGCTCTGATCAGCCAAGGCGAAGAGATAAGGCTGCGCATAAGCGGCGCGGCCAATCATAATTCCTTGAATCTTTGCTGCGCCTGCTCTTTGTTTTCCAATCTTGTTTTGCTCCTTATTGCTGCTGGCAGTCTTGTCTGCAGCTGTTTTTTCTATGACAGAGCTTAGCTTTTCTTTTGTTTCTAGTAAAGACTGCGCTTGCTTGAGATTACTTATAGCCCCGTTGAGATCAAAGCGCAAGTGAGGGAAATCATGCGCTAACTGGTAGACGAAATCATGGCGAAGTTCAGGGATAGTGCGATTTTTTTTGGGAGATACTCCGCATAGAAGCGCATTGCGGGCATGTACTATGAAATGCGCGCAGCCTGCCTCTGCTAAGGTACTGACAAAACGCGCAAGCGGCTCATAAGAACTTGTTTTTCCTATGCCTAGGCGGTGTTTGATGCTTACCGGGAGTGGGCTTGCGCTTTGCAGGGCAAAAAAACAGTCTGCTGCTTTTTCTGGCTCTTCCATGAGACAAGCGCCGAAGCCGCCCTCACGGGCGTGTTGGCTTGGGCAGCCAAAGTTGAGATTCAAGCCTGTATAGCCAAAGTCCTGCGCAATGCGCGCGCTTTTTGCAAGAAGCTTAGGTTCTGCGCCAGCTATTTGTAAGATAAGAGGCTTTTCTTGGGAAGAAAAGGAAAGCAGCTGTGTGGTCTTCCCTTTTACGATGGCTTGGGCGCATATCATTTCTGTATAAAGTAGACAGTGGCGGGTGATCAAACGCATAAGATAACGAAAATGGCGGTCAGTATAGGAAACCATAGGAGCAATGCTTAGCAGTGAGTTGTGTGAAGGATATAGCATGTTTTTACTTTTTGTTTCAGCTACATTTTATTCAAGGGCCCGCTGGTGATGGAAGCGTTATTTATGGTATTTTTCCTATCTATCACCAGAGTTATGGATATTCATCAGTATAGAAAAATGATAGCATCGAAAACGCCTGAATCGGCGTATAAGCGCTATGGTACCTGCGTGGAATCTCCGATTCTCGCTTTTGCTTATTACAACAAGGCCCTGGTCTTAAAATGGCGTCGTAGTAATAAGGGGCGCTTGAGTACTGGGACGCTGTAGGATTGACAGGCGGGCCTTTGCGGTGATAGGCAGAGTCTGGCGCGGGTGTAATAAGCAGCGTTGTAGTGATGACGGGGCGGGCGGTGTTGTAGTAAGTGGAGTCTGGGCGATGGTGTAGAGAACGTAGAGCTTTGCTGACGGGGCGGTGTTGTAATAAATGGAGTCTCGGACTTGTTGTAATATGCGGCGTTGGGTTTCTGTTGACTGGGGCGGTGTTGTAATAAAGGGCGTCTGGACGCCGTATTATGTCGCGTATGTGCTTGTGATGACAGGGGCGGGGTTGTAATATGCGGAGTCGGGGCGTGGTTGTGATAATATAGCGTTGGTTTTGCTGACGGCGGCGCTGTTGTAATAAATGGCGTCTGGCCGCCGTATTATGTCACATTGGGCGCAGGGGCTCGTGTGCTGTACACATACCAGAAGAATTCAGTGCAAGGCATAGGCATTGCGTCCCGAGCACACGAGGTGCGAGAGTCGGCGCTAAAGCAGGGCTGACAAAACAGATATGGTTTTTTGTGGAGCTGTACATACCAGAACAATCCAGTGCAAGGCATAGGCATTGCGTCCCGAGCACACGAGGTGCGAGAGTCTGGCGCTAAGACATGGATGTCGCCGCGCCAGACCAATGCCTATGCCTTGCCGTCATGGATGTCGCCGCGCCAGACCAATGCCTATGCCTTGCCGTGGCGGTTTTGTAATAAATGGCGTCTGGCCGCCGCATTATGTCGTGTATGTGCTTGTGATGACAGGGGCGGGGTTGTAGTAAGCGGCGTCTGGGCGTGGTTGTAATAATATAGCGTTGGGCTTTGCTGACTGCGGGCGGTTTTGTAATAAATGGCGTCTGGGCGGCCGCATTATGTCGTGTATGTGCTTGTGATGACAGGGGCGGGGTTGTAGTAAGCGGCGTCTGGGCGTGGTTGTAATAATATAGCGTTGGTTTTGCTGACGGCGGCGCTGTTGTAATAAAGGGCGTCTGGCCGCCGTATTATGTCACATTGGGCGCAGGGGCTCGTGTGCTGTACATACCAGAACAATCCAGTGCAAATCATAGGCATTGCGTCACGAGCACAGGATGTGCGAGAGTCGGCGCTAAAGCAGGGCTGACAAAACAGATATGGTTTTTTCTGCTGCTGTACATACCAGAACAAGCCAGTGCAAGGCATAGGCATTGCGTCCCGAGCACAGGATGTGCGAGAGTCGGCGCTAAAGCAGGGCTGACAAAACAGATATGGTTTTTTTCTGTTGCTGTACATACCAGAACAAGCCAGTGCAAGGCATAGGCATTGCGTCCCGAGCACACGAGGTGCGAGAGTCTGGCGCTAAGACATGGAAGTCGCCGCGCCAGACCAATGCCTATGCCTTGTCGTGTCGGTTTTGTAATAAATGGCGTCTGGGCGCCGCATTATGTCGTGTATGTGCTTGTGATGACAGAGGCGGGGTTGTAGTAAGCGGCGTCTGGGCGTGGTTGTAATAATATAGCGTTGGTTTTGCTGACGGCGGCGCTGTTGTAATAAAGGGCGTCTGGCCGCCGTATTATGTCACATTGGGCGCAGGGGCTCGTGTGCTGTACATACCAGAACAATCCAGTGCAAATCATAGGCATTGCGTCCCGAGCACAGGAGGTGCGAGAGTCGGCGCTAAGGCAAGGAGGCCACCGCGCCAGACCAATGCCTATGATTTGCCGTGGCGGTTTTGTAATAAATGGCGTCTGGGCGCCGCATTATGTCGCGTATGTGCTTGTGATGACAGGGGCGGGGTTGTAATATGCGGAGTCGGGGCGTGGTTGTGATAATATAGCGTTGGTTTTGCTGACGGCGGCGCTGTTGTAATAAAGGGCGTCTGGCCGCCGTATTATGTCACATTGGGCGCAGGGGCTCGTGTGCTGTACATACCAGAACAAGCCCGGCAACGTTTAGAGCTGCAACACAGGCCTAATACCCATCTGCGTGCTATACATACCAGAACAATCCAGTGCAAGGCATAGGCATTGCGTCCCGAGCACACGAGGTGCGAGAGTCTGGCGCTAAGACATGGATGTCGCCGCGCCAGACCAATGCCTATGCCTTGTCGTCATGGATGTCGCCGCGCCAGACCAATGCCTATGCCTTGCCGATATGTCTCTTTGCTTATGGAATGTGGGCAAAACAGGTCGAATTATGTCACCTAAAGTACTTCAAAGCTATGCAGCTGGGAATTTGCGGAATCTGGGCCTGTACTATGCTTTCTGCAGCAAATTTTACGATCAACGGCTCTTGGGCGCATTGGTTTGTTTCACTTAGGCGCGGGATATAGTGAAGTTTTGCCTGGGAAAGTATACCTAAAGTAAGCGAATAGAATTTTCTACTAATCCTTTCTGCCATGGCGCTCCGGGTCGCATGCAAATACGCGGGTGTTTTGTTGCGATACCTAATCCCATCGCTTGCAAATTGCGCACGATCAGCACGATATACTTGATCCTTCCTGCGACTTTGACTTTATCTCATGGGCTATTGCTTATCTTGGATAAGCCTAATCTTTTAGCAATTTTTCTGTAGCTCATGTCCTGCCTCCCTTCTTTTTTCAATGACACAAGGATCTTCGTATGTTATTTTGTATGCGCCTTTAGCTCCTTTTTTTAGGGTTGGTATTTGCCTAAATGGGGGCAGAAGCCTTGGTTGTCCTACATCATTTTTGCATTATTTTGTCCTAGTCAGATTGAGTTGGCAAAAGCGAGAAAAAGTAAGCACCGCAGCTCTTAGCGAATCTCCCGTTCTTTGAATGTCAAAAGCTTTTCGCGGTAGTACTCGTATTGTTTGCGGCGGGCCTGGAGCTCTGCGGGCAGGCCTATAGAAATATCATGCGCTAAAGCCTCAAATTGATCCAAAATAGCGACAATGCGTTTTTGTTCAGATAGCGGGGGGATGGGGATGGTAGTCGGTTTAAGAATATTCCAGTGTCTACTATATCCACGATTTAGTATATTTATATTACGAAGCGAATGATATAAATATTTTGCCATGATGTAATCTTTTGATAATAATATTTTTATACCGTCAGCACCTTGAGCAAATGAAAAATTCACATACTTTATTATCCGCGTATGTTCCCCAAAAATAATATATTCACCCTTAGGCAACAAGGCACTTTTATCATCGGTATAACCTGAAATATATTTTTGAGATTGGTCAATAATAGGGTATTTTATGCCTTCATTATAGTGCTCACGTTTTATTTTCTTTGGTGCTGAAATATTTGTTACAACCTCCCCCAGCTCCCTGCGCTCGCAGTCATCGCCGAAGCTAAGCAAGCCCTCCCTATAATACGCATACTGCTTCTTTCTTGCCTCCAGCTCTGCCTCCAGCTCTGCCTCCAGCTCTGTAAAGCTGTCGAGTATTTTGACGATCTCTTTTTGTACGGATAGCGGCGGGATGGGGATGGGGAACGTATTCATAATGGCCGAGCTCAGGTTATTGATAGTTGTGCTTGTAAGGCTACTTTCAAGATATTTTGCAAAGTTATTACCAATTAGATAATGAAAAAGAAATCGACTACTAAGTAATTCCTTCGTTCTAAAAACAGCCATAAACCCACCAAAAAAGTAATCTAAATCTTGCTTTATATATGCAACTTTACCAACGTGCGCTTTGCTTCCGCTTGCAGCACTAATCAATATATCATCTGCTATCAATTTTTGGTCGTTACGAACTCTAATCGCCTTTGAAACAACTTTCACATCGGTAAAATTTAAAGTATTGGTCGCAAGAGAGATGTTATTTGCGCGCAAAATCTTTAATCCGTCACCTGATTGCAACTCATCATTTTTACGGTAAGTTATTCCGCGCACATAAGTACAAACCTCCCCCAGCTCCCTGCGCTCGCAGTCATCGCCGAAGCTAAGCAAGCTTTCCCTGTAATACTCATACTGCTTCTTTCTTGCCTCCAGCTCTGCCTCCAGCTCTGCCTCCAGCTCTGCCTCCAGCTCTGTAAAGAGATCTAGTACCTGGACCGATCTCTTTTTGTACAGGGAGCGGGGGGATGGGGATGGGGAATTTTTTAAATTTTGGCATATCTACCGAAGCGAAACTTGCTGAGTTTGTATTTACCCTGCACCACTCACCTAAGTATATAACAATAATAAAAAATAAATTTCATATCTATTTAGCTTTAGAATAGTTTAGGTTTTTTAGTTAAAAATAGTAAACCCGTTGATTCGCAAGCGAATCATACGGTTAGTAAAAGCATGCAGTCACCATATGGTTGCGGTTGGTACGCAATAAACTTACCTTTATAGTAATTTGCATGACAATACGTCTCCCGCCTTTTACTGAGCATCTTTGGTAATATGCTTGAATATGAATCGCCCAGTTATTAATCCAAAAAGTTTTTACGAATGTCTTCCATTCTGAAACCAGGGTATTGTACCATTTGTCCAGTATTCCTGTTTTGCCTTTGATGGCGTATAACCAGTATTTATTATATGCAAACACCTCCCCCAGCTCCCGGAACTCCACCTGCCTGTCTGGACAATGCTTTGCGATGAGCTTTTCGATGCGGTTCATGTCTTTGGGCTATGCTGCATGTAGAGCCGGCTTGGCGCTGGATTAGGAACACAGCTTATGCTGAGCTCTGTTTTTTTAACAAGGCGATATCTTCATCCACCATCATTTTGATCAAGCTTTCAAAATCCACTTTTGGCTTCCAGCCAAGCAGCTTCTCTGCCTTAGAGCTATCTCCTACAAGATGATCTACTTCAGCCGGCCGCAAAAATTGCTGGTCTATTTTCACAAAGTCCCTCCAGTCAAGGTCTACGTGCCTAAAAGCCGTCTCCAGCAATTCTTCCACGCTGTGCGTCCTGCCTGTAGCGATGACAAAATCTTCTGCCTTATCCTGCTGGAGCATTTGCCACATTGCTTTTACATAATCACCCGTAAAACCCCAATCCCGTACAGACTTTATATTCCCTATACGCAGCTCCTGAGCCAGCCCCATTTTAATCCGTGCAGCGCCAAGGCTCACCTTGCGTGTTATAAATCCCTTGCCTCGCCTGGGGCTTTCATGATTAAAAAGTATGCCTGAAGCAGTATACATGTTGTAAGATTCACGGTAATTGACTGTAATAAAATGCGCATAGACTTTGGATACGCCGTAAGGGCTGCGAGGGTAAAAGGGCGTATTTTCATTCTGCGGGCTTTCCAAGGCCTTGCCAAACATTTCTGAGCTTGAGGCCTGGTAAAAACGTATTGTGGGGTCTACAAAACGAATGGCTTCCAACAAACGCGTGACACCCAAAGCAGTAAACTCTCCCGTGAGCAGGGGTTTCTTCCATGAGGTAGGTACAAAAGACTGCGCTGCCAGATTATAGACCTCCTGAGGCTTGGCTTCTTGGAGCAGGCTGACAAGGCTGAATTGATCCAGCAGGTCTCCTTCACCTAAGATCAATCTGTCACGAATATGTTCTATGCGCTCAAAATTTTCCGAAGATGAGCGCCGCACCATGCCATAGACGCGGTAGCCTTTTTCTAAAAGCAATTCAGCCAGATAAGAGCCGTCCTGCCCAGTAATACCTGTAATCAGAGCTGTTTTGGGAGTATTGACCATCTTGCGTTATGCTAGAAAAAACCAGCGCCGCCTTCGCATACAAAACAAAAAACCAAGCAAGAGCCTGCGCCTCATCGCTTCCTGCGCTGGCGCGCATTTGCGCCCGCATCATCATACAAGGCTTCTGTCAGGCAGAAAGCATATGGCAAGACATGGCCCTTGCAAGCCCGCTTTTAGTTCTGAGCAAAAAAGCGCCTAAGCCATATATATAGCCATGATCTTAAGTAAGCTTCTTCTTATGGCGGTTAGACTTACGTTTTTTCTTGCGTTTATGAGTACGGATCTTTCTTTTTTTTCTTTTTCTGCCTGAGGGCATCTTAACTCTTCCTGTAGACTAACGCTTGCATAGATAAAGCGCTAGTCTCTATATGCACACGCCTATCCTCACTTGGGACCTCTAAATCAGAACAAGCTCTTTTGCTTAAAGCATGGGATATGTTCCACCACTGCCAAGACACATTTTTACTGCCTATCATTTTGTAAAGAGGGATTTTCTTTCATCTGCTCTAAAAAATCTTTCATCTCATCCAAGGCGTCATGGTGCGCCAAAAACAATGTACTCCCTTCTTGCACTAGCAAGAGGTCTTTTACGCCTAAAAGCGCCACATGCCCCTTGTCTACGGCGATTGTATTCCCTGTGCTTTTCCTGGCTGAGAGCACAGCCTGCTTGCTGTCTTTTCCACATTGGCGCGCAAACAAGAGATTCTTATTCTGATCGCTTTTATGTATACGTCGGAGAGCCTTCCAAGAACCTACATCATCCCACAGGAACTCCGCGCGCACCATAGCCATCTTTTGTGACTTCTCCAGTATAGCTATATCTACTGGCAGCTTGGGGAGCTGCGCAAAGCTGTCCTTCAAGGCTGCCTGCCCGCCTTCTAAAGCCTGACGTATGGGATTGATAATTTCAGGAGCATGGGCAGCAAACTCCTCTATGATCCTATCGCCGCGCCAGATAAAAATCCCGCTATTCCAGAAATAATGAGGATCTTGATGATATTTCTGCGCTGCAGTTTGCTCTGGTTTTTCCTTGAAAGCGGCTATGGGATAAGCCTTAGTATTGCTTAAGGGCTCAGCATCATAGGGGCTATAAATATAACCATACTGCGTATTAGCTCCGGTAGTACGGATCCCCAAAGTAACCAAATAACCCGCTTGGGCTGCCTGCACAGCCTCATTGATAGCAAGACAAAAGGCATCAGAACTTTGGATGTAGTGGTCGGCAGGCATCACGATGTGTACAAGCTCTTTTGCCTTTTTAGATAACACAAGAGAAAAAAGAGCAATCATAGGCGCCGTATTACGGCCTTGGGGCTCTAAGATAAAATTCTCCTTAGTTAATTCAGGGTGATGCTCTAAGATAGCGCTTTGGAGGGCGGGCTCGCAGCCTATGAAAATACCTTCCTGCTTTGTCAGGAGCCTCGCCCTTGCAAGACTTTCTCCTAAGAGCGTATTATTGGAATAAATCTTTTGGAGCTGCTTCGGCTCTTTGGCGCCAGAGCGGGGCCAGAAACGTTCCCCTTTGCCTCCCGCAAGTATGAGCACAACAAGGTTCTTTTCTGCCTTCTGCATTTTAAGGAGGAGTGAGGTCCTGAAAAGCCCCCTGCCTTGGTGATTGAGGAGAAGCGGCGCCGGGCCTCCTGAGATGCAGAGGGGCTTTCGATGGCAGCTGAGCTTCGCCTTGGACGCTGCCGGGCTTTTGCAGAGGCTTGGGAACAGACAAGCTATCCAGACCTCGTGCAAGCAGAGCGGAGTCGAACCATCTTTGGTACGGCATAACCATGACCTTTACTTCTTTGCCAAGCATATCTATTGCCAGATATTCACGTAGATGTGGATAGCTTTGCAAAAGCTGAGCAATTTTTTCTAAGCGATGGAAGTAGCCCTGGTCTTTGATACCTTGAGCCTGCTGCGTGGCGCGGGCTTGGTTTAGGATGCGCATGCGCTCTAACTTTTGTTCTATAATGTTTTGACTGGAGGCCAGAATTTCCTGATAATGTTTGGCATCCGGCACAAAAACACGCCGGACAAATAAGGCCTGCACAGTAACCCCAGCTGAAGCTAATTCTAAACCTAATTCCTTCTGCGCTGTGGAACGAAAATAGTTATGCAAACGCTCCTTTAGCCCTGCAAGCTGCGCATCGTCTTTGTACATAGCCCCGATACGCCTTAGAAAAAAATCCTGAATACGATTCGATAGATATACGTCAATTTGCTCTGCATCCATATGACTCAGAGAATCAAAAAGGCGGGAGAGCTTAGAAGCTTCTATTTCATATTTGATTTGCAGGGGGACTTGTATGTAAAAGCTTTCGTCCAAGCCCAGCGTCTCACTTTGCTGCAAGGCCTTTTGTATATGCGCTTGGACAAGGCGCGGGCGAAGGCGGACCCTATGCAAAGTAATGCGCCCTGGCACAATACGCTCTGGAACAAAAGCCCAGCTCTTTGGCAGCACTACGCGATCCTTAGAGGCAAACAGGGGATAATGATTCTCTATCAGGATCGCCTCGTATTTGGAGCTCTCGACATAGCCCACATAAAGCCAAGCCAGACAACTTCCAAAGAGCAGAGAGGCAAAGAAGAGCCGTAACAAAGTACGCATTATGTTGCTGCCTGATTTTCCGCTTTGTTTAGTTTGAAGTCTTTAGGAAACACTACAGTAGAAACAGCATGCTTGTAGACAAGGCTTTGCTTGTTGTTATCTGCAAGCACCATCGTGAAATTATCAAAGCTTTGGATACGTCCTTTGAGTGGTATGCCATTGACAAGAAAAACTGTAACTTCTACGTGTTCCTTACGGGCTTGGTTTAAAGCCAAGTCCTGAATGTTGTTTTTATTTACAGACATATAAAAAATTAAGCCAAGGAAAACACACAGCTCTAACTCAGCAAGCAAAACTGCATAAGAATTTCCCTAAGCTAGCTAATCAAAACAGCATGCGCTTTGCCAAGTCAAGTAAATAAAAGGCTTTTTTTTCACTGAAGCTTGGGGCAGCAGGCATGATAAGCAAGTAGACTTTGTGCTTTTTTTGTACAAGAGTTTTTTAGCAGCCAATGGATAGGTCTACAAAAAGCTCTCAGGCTTAGCCGGCTCTGTTTGCCTTAGTTTCTGCGCAAAGCGATAAACAGGTTTATATTCCGGCAGAATCGTACTGATGATCGCATCTATTTCAGCGCGCTGCTTGCATTGAGCTGCATTGCGCAGCTCAGCTATTTGCTTGTTTAGCTTTGCAAGAGGATAGCTGGGCCCATAGCTAAGATAAATCTGAGGATGCGCAGTCGCTAATTTATTTTCATTTTCTAAGAAAAGCTCTTCATAAAGTTTCTCCCCGGCCCTGAGCCCGGTGTACTGCAGAGTAATATCTTTATATGGCTTCAATCCCGCGCAGCGTATCATGTCTTCCGCTAATTCTTGAATCTTGAGAGGCTCGCCCATATCCAAAACAAATATTTCCCCCCCTTTGCCCATACTGCTGGCCTGGAGCACAAGTCCCACAGCTTCGGGTATAGTCATAAAATAGCGCGTAACTTCAGGGTGGGTGAGAGTAATCGGGCCGCCTTGCTCAATTTGCTTGGCAAAGAGGGGCACGACAGAGCCTTGCGAACCTAATACATTTCCAAATCGTACAATAATGAAACGCATATCACTTGCGCGGCTCAGGTTCTGTATATATAATTCCGCAATACGTTTGGAGGCGCCCATAACATTCGCAGGCCTCACAGCCTTATCCGTAGATAGCATTACAAGGCATTCGACTCCATTTCTCTGCGCAAAATCTACTAAGGTCACAGTACCTATGAGATTATTGGAAATTGCCTGACCCGGATTGAGCTCCATGAGAGGCACATGTTTGTAAGCTGCGCAATGAAAAATAATTTGGATATCGTTTTCATAAAATGTCCTCTCCAAACAAATCTCATCACGTATATCACCGACTATGGGGATGATGCGCGTTTGCGAGTCCAGAAACTTACTAGAGCGTAATACTTGTTCTATTTCATAAAGAGCGTTCTCAGCCGCCTCATAGAGGATCAAGGCAGCAGGCCTGTATCGCAGGAGCTGCAGGCAGAGCTCACTTCCTATAGAGCCTCCAGCTCCCGTGATCAGAATACTTTTATTCTGCACGAGCTTATATATCTTGTCATCTTCCAAGGATACGCTTTCCCTGCCTAGCAGGTCTTCGAGCACAATGTTGCGCATGCTTTGACTGAGCTCCTTCTTGCTTTTGAGAAGCCTTTCTAGAGGCGGCATAGTTTTACAATCAACGTTGTTCTGATCACAAAGACGATGGAACAAGCGCATAGACGCAGAAGAGACTTTCTCTGTCTCCGTCATGATCACCTGTTCAATTCTATATTTTTTTAGTATGGCCTCAAAGTTATCCATATTACTCAGCACAGGAAGACCTTGGATCCAGTACTTTGACTTGCCTTCTCCATGATGCAAGAAGGCTACAGGATGGTATGCAAGATGGCCGCTTTGCATTTCCCGCACTATATAGCTTGCAGCATGATTGACTCCTATAATAAGAGTACGCTTACGGTGGCGCTCATAGTATAATAAATATAAGTCACGTATGATACGCCAGCTAAAACTCCTCATACTTAAAAACATGAAGAAGAGCAGATATTCTATAACAAGAGTGCTTCTGGGAACATGTTCCATGCGATTAAAAAGCCACATGATGCTGATACTCAGGAATGCAGACAGCAGGGATATCTTCAGGATTTGATAGATATCACGCAAAGAAGCATAGGGCCACAGATTACGGTAGATACCCGCAAAGATCAGGGAAAAAACAGCGCAGGCTAAATGTATGTAAAAATAGGAGAAGTACAGCTGCCAGCCGGGGAAAGCCGGCCATTCTTCAGGAAGCAGACTGTCAAAGCGCAAAACCCAGCTCAGGTAGAAAGACAAAGCGACAAGCAGGCAGTCCAGGGGCAGGATTTTCCAGCGATGGTACGCGGCTGCAATATTCATATAAGAGGCCATAGATGCAGCTAAGGCTGATGAAACTAAGAACAACTAGGCTTCCTAAGTCTCTACTTCTTTATAGCCTGTACTACGGCGATGCGCCTGCTTTGCCTTGCTTCGAAGACGCCTTGCGAAACGTTTTGCGCTTAGATTGATCCTGAGTTTCCTTGTGGTACGCAGTTTCTTCATATCGGTAAAAGCGTGATACTAGAGACAGGGAGTAAATTGGCAAGTAAAAAAAGTCATCTTTATGACTTGCGCAGGCGCTCCCTGAGTATTGATATAAAACTCATTCATGCGCCTGCAAGCATAGGCACGCGGGTCTCTTTCATATTTAGAAATGTTTTGTTTGTTATCTTTATTATGCCGTGATATTACACTGCGCAAAAAAGGGACATTTTCATGTTGGCATGACACAACATAAAAACTAGACTTGACATGAAAAAAAAGTACTGCTAAGAGTGACTAAAGTGCCCGGCGCATTTCAAAAGTACTTTCAAAAACCAGCCTTGCAGGACTTGCGGCTGCAGGGCTGGAAGTCCTTCGTACAAAGAGGCGCTCTGCATGGTATATTAGACGCTATACGTTCTTACACTAAGCTGCAAACGGAGAATCTAGATGCCATACCAAAGACAGGGCCCGTCATAGTGGTGCCTAATCATAGCGGCGTTTTCGGCTGGGATGGGATGGTGCTGCAAAATGAGATTCTCAAAAAAAAGCGCCGTATCCCCCGCACGATGCTGCATAACTTTTGGTTTAACAATCCTCAACTGCGAATCTTTGCTGAGAAACTGGCCTTTATACCTCAGGATTTTAAGAAAGCTTTGAGGATATTGCGCAAAAATAACGTTCTCCTGCTTTTCCCAGAAGCAGAGGCAGGCAACTTCAAGCCCAGCACGCAAATGTACCAGCTGCAAAGCTTTAACCCGGGCTTCGTTTCCTTAGCCGTGCTTACAGGCGCTGTGATTGTGCCTTGCTGTATCATTGGAGCTGAGGAGGCGCACTTGAACTTGGGCAGCATAAGCTGGGCAGAAAAGTGGTTAGGAACAAAAATTCCTTTACCTTTTAACCTGCTGCCTTTTCCTGTGAAGTGGAAATTAGTCTTTCTTGATTCCATCTCACTGAAAAAATATGAGCGCAGGGACGCAAAAAACGAGCAGTTTCTGATAGAGACGGCTGAAAACATTCGCATGAGAATACAAAAACGTATTTCACAGGAACTACGCAGACGTAAGCTCTTTTAATATGCGCGCTGGACTCGTATAAAGGCAGCAATGTCTGGAACTTAGGGAGCATTTGCAAAAAGGGACAAGCCTTATCGTCCTTTGCTCTTTCATTAGGACTTCCCCGGCTATGGACACATCTAAAGACCGTAAACTGAAGGAAAAGCTTCTCAGGCGTTCGCGTTTTTTATTAGACGCAAAAGTAGAAGAAGCGATCAACAGAAATGTACTCCACTGTGATTACAACGATCTGGCTGCCAAGGCTGCGCGCATGCTTTTGGAAGAGGCTTCTATAGGGCTTGGCATGGGTATACTAGTGATCAAAGAGGGGCAGCCTTTCAATATGATCTCTCCTGCAGACCTGATAGAACTTTCTTATATGGAAGTCTTTGATCCAGAGCGTGACTTCTTACGCACGAAGGTGGGGGATATTGTAAAAGACAAAGAATTTATCCATGTAGCTCCTGATCATAAGCTGCGCGTACTTTTTAATCTTATGATAAAAAAAAGACTGCACGTAATTCCCGTTTTGGATGGAAATACTTTTTTGGGTACTTGCTCTATTGTAGACCTGATACAATGGTATCATAAGACACATGATGAAGTGCGCACGGGAGAATTGTAGCCCAAGCGCCCCTGCAAAAGAAGGCCTGGGCCTGGCCTGCTCAGGCTTGTATGAGACAGGCATAGCAGCAGTCATTTTTAAGGCGCTTGCGCCATCTTAGTCTTCTCTTATTTGCGCCCCTTATGCTGCGTTTAGAAGGATTTGCCTGCCGCATCGGCCATCGTTTTGTACTAAACAATATAGACGTAGAATTCCCTGGAGCGCAGCTTACATGCCTGCTGGGACCTAATGGCGCAGGTAAATCCACTCTTTTACAGAGCCTATGCAAAGCATCCCTGCATTACGAGGGGAGTATTATTTGGAATGGGAAGAGGGCTGATCCTAAAGACTATGTGAGCCAAGCGGGTTTTTTGGGCCATGCAATCGGACTTTTTTATGATATGAAAGTCTATGAAAACCTGCTTTTCTTTCAAAATATTTATGCGAATTCCTTTTGCAAAGGACGAAGCGGGAAGTTAGACGGCTATCTTTTGCATTTGCTGGAGCTTGCCAAGATGGAGCATTGCTTAGGGCAAAGCGTGCGCTCCCTCTCGCGCGGCTATCAGCAAAGACTTGGCTTGATCCGAAGCGTTCTGCATAAACCCGCAATGCTTTTCTTGGATGAGCCCTTAACGGCCTTAGACGTAGAAGGCATGGCTTTTTTGCGGAGTCTTTTAAGAGAAGCCCTGCAAAGAGGCAGCATGATCCTTGCAGCTACGCATACGGAGACATTTTTTGAAGACCATGCCCTTGCAAGGCGTTATCTTTTCTTAAAAGAAGGGAGTCTCATAGCTGATATAGCCAGCGAGCATTATACGCAGCAGGCAAAAGAGCAAATAAGATACTTGCTTTACCAATAGCTTTTTTGAGATTGTCCCCTTACTAGTTTTGCTTCTATCTGCCTAAATTGTCTAAAAGCCGCATGGGCGTGCATGAGTATATGCAAATTGTTTTGAACCTCCCTAATGCTTTGACGCTCTTTCGCGTTATTTCTGTACCTTTGTTCATCTATTTACTTGTACAGCCTGAAATGTGGCCAAGACAGCTAGCCTTCGGGATTTTTGTCCTTTCCTCTCTTACAGATCTGCTGGACGGTTATTTTGCCAGAAAGTACGCTCAAGAAACGGAATTCGGCCGTTTTTTGGATCCTCTGGCAGATAAAATTCTGGCTGCGGGCGCCCTGCTGAGCTTCTTAGCCCTTAGTGAGCAGGTACAGCTATGGATGGTCTTAGCTATCCTTGGAAGAGATATATTGATCAGCATCCTGCGTTACTTGGCCATTAAGAAGGGCAGCAGCCTTAGGACCTCCGCCTTTAGCAAATTCAAAACAGCTTTTCAAATGATCGGCATATTGTGCATCTTGACAGGCCTGCTGCTTCTCAGCTATAAAGAAAGCTTTCGGATCAACGAAATGTATAAGCAAGAGAAAGAAAACTATGGACTGGGCACCTGGAAAGTTGCCTTTAGCAATATGGAAAGCTTTTTTGCAGGCACCCTCCTTAGAGAGGACCTTGCCTTTGCGCTGGCCAGTTTCCTGCCTTACTTTGTTATGCTTATCATGACCCTGCTCAGCCTTGTTTCCGGTTTGCGCTACCTTTACAGCAACTATGCCCTTCTACTTCCTCCCTATCCTGCTGTGCTCCCAAGCTCATGGCGCACAAAAAAATCCCCGTCTTAAAAAGGAAGTCTGCGCCCGGCAGCTCATAGGCACAGCTCCAGCAAAAACCATATCCCTATTGTTAGCCCTGTAGGTTTGCCATTCTTAGCGCCAGACTCTCGCACCTCCTGTGCTCGGGACGCAATGCCTATGCCTTGCACTGGATTGTTCTAGTATGTACAGCTCCAGAATGGGCATTAGGCCTGTGTTGCAGCTCTGAAACGTTGCCGGGCTTGTTCTGGTATGTACAGTCTCGAGGCGGCAGACCTTACTTATTCATGTTGCTATGACAGCAAATTTTGCTTGTCTTACATACGAGACTTCCATACTATGACTAGTAGCTCATTCTTGCCCGCAGCACAAGTCCCTATGCTATTTGAAAATTCTCTGATCCTTTTGTCTGCGCTCCTGCTTGCGCTTTTGCTACTTCTTGCCTTGCGCCACTTCCGTCTGCGCCAAAACTTTATGCAGGCTAAGGCTGAGCAGGCTAAGCTTCAAGGTTATCTGAACGCATTGCAAGACGAAAAGGAAAAACGCGGGCAAATGAAACACGAGATCAAAAATGAGTTTGAAAACCTTGCAAATCGCATCTTCGATGAGCAGGGGAAGAAGTTCACAGATGCCAACCAGTCTTTGCTAAAGCCATTGCGCGAGCAGGTGGGGGAATTCCAAAGAAAAGTGGAAGCAGTTCATGAGAAAAATCTAGAAGACAGGTCTTCCTTACTCACAAAGCTGCAAGAGCTGCAGAACTTGAATCAGCAGCTAAGCGGTGATGCCAAACAACTTACCATCGCTTTGAAAGGCTCTCCACAGCAAAGAGGAGCATGGGGTGAGATGATCCTGCAGAAAGTTCTAGAAGTAAGTGGTTTAACAGAGGGGCGTGAATATGAGCTGCAGCATTCTGTTCGCAAGAATGGACAGAATTTGCGGCTGGATGCGCTCATTCGCCTGCCTCGTGAGCGTGATGTTGTCATTGATGCGAAGCTGGCCTTGCTCAAGTACAATGAGGCCATCGGGACTGAGAGCCAGAGTCAAAAAGAGCTGTATTTAAAGGAACACGCTAAAGCAATACGCTCTTATATCCGTGATCTTAGTGGTAAATACTTAAACTTGCCTGGCATTCGTACTTTGGATGCGACAATTATGTTCATCCCGATTGAAAGCGCCTTTGCGGAGGCTCTGAAAGTAGATCCTGATTTGCAGGATTTTGCCTTTCAGAATAACATAGTACTGGCGGGACCCACAACGCTCTTTACGCATCTCAAAAGCATTCATATAGCCTGGAGCGCTGAGCAGCGAGAAAGTAATATTGAAAAGATTATCCATGAAGTGAATACATTTCTCAATAAGATAGCTGGTTTTGGCAGTGACTTAGAAAAGGTCGGAGAGAGGTTAAAGCAGGCGCGCGATACTTACGAAGAGGCGCAGAAAAAACTCATCAGCGGGCGCGGTTCTGTAATGAGTCGTGCTGAAAAAATCAAGGAGCTCGGCGCTTTCGTGACCAAAAAAGCGCTGCCAAAGGCCTCTGCCGAGCTGGAGTAGCAGCTAAGAGAAGCCTGCCTGCTTTTAGTAGTATTCTACTATGCTTTGCTGCAAGATTTGCTTTGCCTCCTGTGCCAGGTCCTGCTGCGAGTCTATAGGCGCTTGCAAAGCAAAGACAGCCAGACGATCCAAGTTTGCTCTTTGAAAGCTTGTATAATCCCCTTCTTTTTTTAGATAACTTGCAAAAAGAAAATTGGGATGTTTCTCAATGCCCTTAGGGAACTCTAGTCTTTGCAGACGCCCTTCTTTTTGTGGAATAAACGAGATGCGCACTTGTGATTTGGCAGAGTTGTTTTCTTTTTGTATGGCCTGCCCGGTATAAATGCGTACCAAGTCATGAAAGTATGAACGGCCTAAGACCGTGGGCAGCAGGTAGTCAGCAAGGTATTCCCCTCCCGTCTCCGGGATGCATTCAATCAGATATGGAGCAGGCTTATCATTTATTTTGGCGATCAAGAATTCTCCCAGAATAGGACTGTAGTTTATTTGCGTTGCGTCACAAATGCTCTGCATGTACCTGCACAAGCTTTGTTCTACTTTTTTCGTTTCTTGATCTGCTTCTAGCTGCCCGGCTTTGCTTGTGATACGAAAGGGATAGGAATGCGCCAGGTCTATAAAGTGAGGAGCCTCCTTAGCCGTATGCTTTTCTATGATTCCAAGCAGGATGAATGTTCCCTTTTCCACAAAGCCCATAACTGTTACTTCTCTTCCTTCTATATACTTATCAAGCAGGTAATACCTGGAAGCGCTGAGGGAATGCTCGTTTAGAAACTTACGCATTGCATGGAGATTGCCTAGATACCTGAGGCCCTGCTTGGCGTGCCCCATAATAGGCCTTGCGATCAGAGGCAGACGTTTCTGCCAGTTGCGTATAGCATGATGAGCCTGCAGGTGTCTTTTTTGTTCTGTTTTTTCAAGAATGTAACTTGGCGCAGTAGGGATTTCTAGATTTTTGGCAAGGTCTTTGATTCGTATTTTATTTTGCAGGAGACGAGCGGCTCTTAGGCCTGCCCCAGGCAAAGAGAGCTTTTCTGCTAATATAGCCGTAGAAAGCGTCGCCCTGCCATAAGAGCGGCAGCCTATGCCGTGCACTTCGCTTTCCAGAGGCATGTTTTTTTGCAGGCCTGCCAGTATTTTTTTTGGTCTTAAGACGCTGCTGTACATATGCAGGTCCACGGCTTTGAAAGCGGGCGCATTGGTATTTTTATCTACCGCTATCGTTTGATAGCCCATCTGATGCGCCGCCTCAAGTAAGGGGGCTTGGTTTTGGCCTGCTCCCAAAGAAAGAAAGTAAGCCTGCGCCTGGGGCTCTGCCTGCTGTTTTTTACTGAATAATCCCATCTTTGAAGTACGCCCCCAAAGCCCGTCCATGGAGTCTGCACCCTTTATGGCGCCCGAAGCGCAAAACGCTGAGCCTAGTTTCGGGCCGGGCTCTTAGCCTGACATATGGAATTATCCTAAGCAGTGTCAACGAAAATACTTGTACTATAAAACTAAGGAGGGCCGATAATACTACTATTATGATTCGAGGGCTTTATACGGGCGCAAGCGCCATGGTGATGAATCAACATCGCATGGACAGCATAGCAAATAATCTGGCAAACGTGGATACAACTGCTTACAAATCGGAGGAAGCCCTTGCCAAAAGCTTTCCAGCTTTGCTTATCAGACGGACGAGAGAAGACGGCCTAGGACATGTTCCCATGGGCTCTTTTGACCTGGCGCCCTTCGTGGGCAAATTGGGCTTAGGCGTAGAGTTTCATGAAAATTATGTGCGTTTTGGACAAGGCGCCGCCAAGAGAACATCTAATCCGCTGGACCTCATGATAGACGACAGAGGGAATGAACGGCCTGCTTTCTTTGTTGTGATGACAGAAAAGGGAGAAACTTTGACCCGCAATGGGGCTTTTAGTCTCAATAAAAACGGCCATATCGTAAATGCTAAGGGCTATCCGCTGATGGGCGAGAAGGGCCTTCTACAGATACATAAGCATAATTTTTTGATTCGTGAGAATGGCGAGATATGGATCAATGCGATTTTCGGAAATGATCCCGAGGCCGGAGTCGGTGAAAAAAACAATGATTGGTCTGAGGCAGTTGTATTGGATAAGATCAAAATACGTACTGTAGAATATCCTCGTGAACTAAAAAAACAAGGCGAGAGCCTTTATGTGACAAACAGCGCCTCAGGCCCCATGGCAAGATTTGAGGACCTGGGAACTGAGATGCAGGCTCATATATTCCAGGGTTTTCTCGAAAGCTCGAATGTCAATTTAGTGCGCCAGATGGTAGACATGATAGCCGTACAGCGCAGCTATGAAGCCAGCCAAAGAAGCCTTAGCAGCCATGACCAATTACTTGGCAAGCTTATCAATGAAGTAATACGTTGAAATTGAGCAAGCGCGCGTGTTAGGAATGCAGCTCTCACTATAGCCTTATACCATGCAAAGCAAGCAGGAGAAAGCCTTTGCATCTTTGGGCGCCCTTGCTCTTCACAGAGAAGACGAGGCTTGGCAGGCATATTTAACGAATTTACAAGGGCAGGGCCAAAAACATGAGCTCAAAGCCCTGCTCGAAGAATTATATCCATCTGATATAGCCTTTCTTTTAGAACACCAGAGTTTCGAAAGCGGCTTTGGGCTTTTCAAGCGCCTCTCTAACAAAAGCAAGGGAGAAGTCTTAGCAGAGCTGCACGGCCCCACTTGTGAACAATATCTCAAAGCTCTCAGTACAGAGGACCTGATCCCTATTATCGCCGCCCTCAGCTCTGCGCATGCTGCGGATATCTTGGGGCATATGTCTAAGGAAGATACGCAGCTCCTTTTAGAGAAGCTGCCTTCGGTCCAGAGTGTGCGCATAGGAGAGCTGCTAGGCTATGCGCCTCATACGGCCGGCGCAATGATGAGAAAGGAATATGTCGCCGTAAAGAAAGAAGATACGATTCACAAGGCTATCCAGATATTACGCAAAAATCGCGACAAAGAAAACATACACACTGTCTTTGTCGTAGACGCAAAAAACGCATATCTGGGCCATATTCCTTTAACGAAGCTTATCTTGGCAAACCCGAAAAGCAAGGCGAAGAACAACATGGAAGAAAGCCTAAGGCCCATACTTGTAGATACAGACCAGGAAGAAGTAGCGCAGTTTTTTACCCGCTATGATTTTATCAGCGCCCCTGTAGTAAACAGCAAGGGCAAGCTGCTCGGCCGTATTACGGCAGACGATGTACTGCAAGTTGTACAGGAAGAAGCCAGTGAAGATATTTTAAGAATGGGCGGCGTATCAGAGCATGCCTTGTATGATTCTTTTTGGCGCTCCATTTTGCAAAGGAGCAGCTGGCTACTTTTGAATCTCTTTACAGCCTTTCTTTCCGCTGCCGTTATCCGCTTATTTGAACAGACCATAGAAAAAGCGCTTTTGCTTGCAGCGCTCATGCCTGTGGTCGCCAGCCTGGGAGGAAGCGCAGGGGGACAGTCCATGGCGCTTGCCATACGTCATATTGCCTTAGGTGACGCCCCCTGGCGTGAAATGCGCAAGAGGCTGCTGCGTGAATTGTACATAGGGCTTAGCAATGGCATCTGCATAGGAGGCCTTACAGCTTTGCTTGTCTACAGCATCACGCAGAACTTTTTGCTCAGCTCTATTATCTGCATTGCTCTGATGATAAACTTTCTGGTTGCAGCCTCCTCTGGTACTTTGATCCCGCCATTACTGCGCCTCTTCAAAATCGACCCCGCCTTTGGTTCTGCTATTTTAGTTACAACCTGCACGGAGATCATGGGCTTCTTCCTTTTTCTGGGCCTGGCCTATCTTGCTTTTCAGTTTTGGCCCCCGCTTTGACATAGCCCTGCAGCCGCCGCGCCTTAGATCACGGCAAAGCGTGCATTGCGCGCTTTGCTTCCACCCGAAAAGGCTTCTGAACTTGCTCTGACGATCACTCACATCCACTGCTAGGATTATAACATGGGTTAGGGTTAGGGTCACTCGGCGGTGGTGGACAAGCCCCGCAAGTCTTAGTATTATTCCAGCAACTCTTCTTAGCACTGCAATTCGGATATGTCCCGCACGGCTTGTTGCTAGGACAGCAATAATCCTCGCATTCAGTCCCCACTACTCCACCCTCCGCAGTAGTCACGACACCTTTTCCCCGATATCGCACTGCAAGCGCCCCAAGCCCCGTTTTTTCTACAAGACGCCTTGTCGCTTTTTGTAGATTTGACGCCGCCCGTGTAGCAGGTCTTCGTCCTGTGCTTCCAGCCCTGCGAATCACAGCTGCCATAGCTGCCCCAATTCCCGCATTTTTCACACTCCTCCCGCTCCCGTTCTGGAGCTAAGGACACACCCCCTTCTGTAACACTGCGCGTCCTGTATTTCCAGCCGCCCGTCTCACAAGAACCATAATCGCTCCATGGACCGTAATATTTACACTTCTCCCGCTCCCGTTCAGCTAAGGACACACCCCCTTCTGTAACACTGCGCGTCCTGTATTTCCAGTGCCCGTCTCACAAGAACCGATAAGCGCTCCATGGACCGTAATATTTACATTCTCGCTTTTCAGTGACGCCCGCCGGAGCCATGCAGTGCTCCCAACCCGAAGAAGTGCAGCTGCCCCATGAGGTACATGCACGGCGGCGGACACGCCTTGCAATTCCCCGGACGTACCGCAAGCAGTAGGCGCTTTGCCGGCGGTGGACACTTAGCCTGCAATTACCCGGCGTCCCGCAGGCTTAGGTGCTTTGCATGGCGGCGGTGGTGTCTGACACGGATTAGCTGCAAGCCGGCCCATAAGAGCACGTAGCCTGCAACTCCCCCACGTACCGCACTCATGCAACTATCCTGGACAAGGTCTACCGCAAGTCGCAGGACGCGTTCCTACAGCTCTTCTTACGCTGCCTTAGTGCAATGTCCCGCACGGCTTGCTACAAGCTGCATGTTGGACAAGTATCCGCTACAAGGACTCCCGTGCAGCTCTTCTTAGCGCTGCAATTCGGATATGGTCCCGCACAAGACCCATGCCAACACTGCATCCCTACAAGTACCGCACATGTATCAGGCAGCTATCCGGACAAGGTCTAGCACAAGACCCATCCGGACACGACCCTACACGGACTCTGTACACGTCTTAGTGCATAGCTGCCGGACAAGGATCTAGCTGCAAGTCCCATCCAGCACGCATCCCTGCAAGGACTCTTACACGTCCTTAGTGCACTCTTCACATACTGGACAATCACTGCAAGTCCTAGTAGCGTCGCAGATGTAATCACTGCAATTCGGCCAAGTGCCGCAGGGCTTGGAGCCGCCGCACGTCGGGCAATTACCGCTAGAATTTGGACAAGTTCTGCCATCGGCGCAGTATTTTTCGCAGTCAGGCCACGCCCCGCACTCATCACATGTCTGCGGCGGGTCTGGATCATCTGGGTCTTCTGGATCTTCTGGCGGAACATACACACAGCTGCTATCCGTTCTCCAATCCTGCGTCTTTGCTCCCGTACAGCTCCAGGTACAGTTCCCATCGCCCTTGCTGCCAGGATGGCAAGTCCTCTTCCACAGCCTTTTGCCAGTGCTATAGTCACAAGTGCTGGTCTTCGTGTAGCCCGTGCTCGGCGTAAAGCTCCGTTTCTGGCACGGCCCCACCGTCACCTTCTTACAATCATCATCAGCCACCAGTCTGCGACTCTGCAATGCCAGCGCAGGACCACGTGCAGCCACCGTTGCCCTTCTGTCCCAGGCGTGCAGGTTCGTGTCTGCTCGCATGTATTCCCGAATTCGGGGCAGTACAGCCAGCATTTGCCCACTCTGTGAGCGTCCGCGCCTTGCAGGCCACGCAGCTAACATCAATCCTCCATTTCTTCACAGCCACGCCAAGACAGCTCCAGTCGCAGCTGCCGTCGCCTTCGGTGCCGTCTGTGCAGGTGCGGGTCTGGCCCATCTTCGTCTTCTCGCAGACGCCGTCCTGCCAGTCCTTCAGGTCACGGGCCGTGCAGGCTCCGCCATCTGCGATGGTGGCGCTGAGGCGCTGGCCCGGTATCAGCGTGCCGCAGACAGGCAGCTCGTCGCTGTTGCCCTCAGCCCCGCACCACTTCGGCGCATTTGCGGCCGTAGACGGATTCTGCACGTACAGCACGCCCGGCAGCGCCGCAAAAGACCAGTTCGCAGCGCTCCAGCCCGTGCCTGCGGCCGTCAGCGCCTTCAGCTCCGCCGTCGTCTTGCCATAAACCTTGTTTTCCACCAGCGCATGCGTATTGGCCCTGCCTCCAACCAAACGCTTATTACTTACAGATATGTTTACGCCACTCTGACTGTGCTCTGCATCCAGGTTTACGTAGCTTGCGCTGATGCTTGCGCCCGTGTTTGCTATCCAGCCCACGAGCCCGCCGAGCTTCTGCCAGCTGCTAAGAAGGGACAGGGAGCCCGTCGCATAGCTGTTGTTAATACTGCCACTGTTAAAATCGCCCACGAGCCCCCCCACGCCCCGCTGAATCTTGTCCCATGAGGAGCTCACCGCGCCCATCGCATAGCTATCATGGATAGAGCCGCCGCCCATCGTGCCCGCAAGCCCGCCCGCACGCTCAGCCGAGCTGACCTGTCCCGCCGCATAGCTGTTCCTGACAGTCACGCCCAGCATGTTGCCCACAAGCCCCCCCGTGCTGTTTGCGCCCGTGACTGCGCCCTGCGCAAAGCTGTTTGCAATCGTATTCGTGCCAGCCGTAGCGCCCACCAGCCCGCCAGCATAGCGCTTGGCGCTCACCGTGCCCAGCGCATAGCTGTTAAGAATCCTGCCTCCGCCCTGCATCTTGCCCACGAGCCCGCCGACCTCGCTGCTTGCGCCAGCGCTGGCAACGGCGCCCGTCATGTAGCTATTGCTGATGCTGCCACCCACCATAAAGCCCGCAATCGCGCCAGTGTTGAAATTGCCCGTACCATCTGCGCTGATATTTACGCCCTCAACAGCGAGATTCTTAATATGCGCGCCACTCACCCGCCCAAAGAGGCCGATAGCGGCGCCAGATCGGTTAATATGAAGGGACAGAATACGATAGCAGCCCCGTCAAAGCCGCCCTCGAAGGTCTCAGAGCTGCTGGTGGCGATGGGCAGCCAGCCCTTGCCACTGTCTTCCGTCTTGCTTGCGCTTGCGTCGATGTCGGCAGTCAGCTTGTAGTGCGCACGGAGGTAGGCCGTGCCGCCGTTGCCCCGCATCTTCTCAGCGTAGGATTTCAGCGTATCGTAATCGCCAATGCGATAGGGGTCGTCCGCCGTGCCTGTGCCCGTGCCAGAGCCCGTGTCTGCGCTGCAGCTTGCCAAAAAACCTATGGGCGATGGGTCGACACCGCTGCTGCAGCCCGCATCCGTCACCAGCCGCGTTTTTGCAAGCGTGCTGCAATCCCAGTTGCAGCTGCCGTCGCCCTCGGTGCCGTCCGTGCAGCTGCGGGTCTCCTCGCGCTTGCCGCTCTTGCAGCTGCCCTTAGCCCATGCCGTCTCCGTGCGGGCTATGCAGGCCTCACAGCTGGGGTCAGCCTCCAGCTTCGTCAGCGAAAACGTGCTGCAATCCCAGTCGCAGCTGCCGTCGCCCTCGGTGCCGTCTGTGCAGGTGGCCACCCACGCCCGCCTGCCGTTCTGACAGCCGCCCTTTTTCGTTGAGACCTGCCGTGGCACGCAGGCAGCGCAGGCGCTGTCCGTCACCAGCTGCGTGAGCTCCAGCTTAGAGCAATCCCAGTCACAGCTGCCGTCAGCTTCTGTGCCATCGGTGCAGGTGCGGGTCTGCTCGCGCTTGCCGTTCTTGCAGCTGCCGTCTGCCCAGCCGCCGAGGCTTGCCTCCGTGCACTGCGGGACCGTCAGCGCAAGCACGCTGGAGCGTGTGCCAGAGCAGTGCTGCGCATTGCTTGTATCCAAAACGCAGCTCTGCGCACGGTATTTGTGTGACTCGCCCTTGGCCGTGCTCAGGTTCAGGGCGCAGATGACGGGATTGCTGGGATTGGAGGAAATGGCGCTTGCGCAGGAGCTGTCCGCCTGCCATGCGCCGCTTTGTTCTTTTTCTAAAACATACTTGCTCAGGGCCACGCCCGTAGGCAGCGTGGCGCCAAAGCTCAGCGTAAAGATGCCGCTGCTCTGGCTCGTGCTGCCGCTTGTCAGCGTAGGCGCTGGCAGCTTTTGTATAATGATAGAGAGCTTTGCGCTCCACTTGCCGCATATCTTTTTTGCAGCATCCTGCGCAGAGCTGCAGCTGCGTATCCAATAGCTGTTGGGCCTTGGCCGATTAATTACGCCTAAGCCAATGGTCTCGCTGGTTCCGGTATAAATTGGGTTTATTAGGTCAGGGACCTCAGATTCTTGGTATTCGTAGTATTTTGCGCCGTCGACTGCATCCCATGTGAGCGTGTAGGTGCCGTCAAAAGAATAGTGCTGGGGCGGCGTAGCGCTCGTTGCATACTCGCCTGCGCCGCCTGCAACGCTCAGGAGCGGGGCGGCAAGATCATATTCCACAGAAATGTAGCTGGAGGCGTAGCCACAGTTCTTGCCGCTGTTAGTGGGACAGGCCTGCACGCTGTAATAATAGCGATAGCCAGGGGCTACGCTCTGCGCAGATGCGGCAGCGCCCGCTGCGCTGAGCGCCAGGTGGTGATCGGTGATGGAGGTCTTGCCAGCAGGCAGCGTGGCAGCGGGGCTTGTGCCCGCAAGGTCGCTGATGGCATACTGGACAACGCGCAGCTTGTAGTAGAGAGAGCTCTCGGCGTTCCAGCCCACGCTGTAGCTTGCGCCAAGGGAGGTGTGCGCATGGCCCGCAGCGCCGTTAAACTTGAGCACAGGGACGGGGAGCTCCAGCAGGCTGATGGTAGCAGCGCTGGTCCATGCGCTGCAGCCGAGATCATTGCTTGCAGCGGCGATGGGGCAGGCACGCAGCCTGTAGCTGTAGTTTTGGCCAACTACGGCCACGCCCACAGTATAGCTCTGGGGCGAGCCTGTCAGACTTTCTTCTATAATAGACCAGTATTTTTCCTGATCGCAGGAGCCGTGGCAACGGGCCAGCTCGTAGCGCTTTGCATACTCTACGTTTGCCCAGCTGATGTCGTAGTCCTGGCCCTCGAAGGCCTTGGCGCCGGAGAGCGCAAAGCTGGCGGGTTTGCTGAGGCTGCTGCGAAAGCGCAGGGTGAGCTGCGGGCTTGCAGAGCTGCAGTGGCCAGCGCCCGCCGCCTCAGCGCAGGCCTTAATTCTATAAATGTAGCTCAGCGTGCCGCTGGCAGGCAGGCTCTTCGTGATGCTCTTGCTGAGCGTCGCCAGCGTGCTTTCAGACCAGTTTGCGCCATCGTCAGAACTTTCTTCTATTATATAGGACTTGGCGCCAGTCACAGCAGACCAGCTGAGCGCACCCGTTGCATTGTAGGATATGTGCTCGCTTGCGGATAGGACGTGATCGCTTGCGTCAGCTGCGATGGCAAAGTTTGCGGGGACGGCAGGCGCCTCCACAGTCACGGTGTAGGGCTCTGACCATGCGCCGCAGCTGGAGTCAAGGTCTTCTTTGCTGTTGCTCTCCTCCAGCACCGTGCGCGAGCAGGAGCGGAGCCTGTAGGTGTAGCTTCCCGGCGCCTTTGCAAATGCGCGACCTGTGATTGGATAGCGCAGCTCCTTGCTGTCATATTCGCCTGCAACTGAGTCGCCCGCCTTTTCTTCAAGCTGGTAGCGCACAGCGCCATCCACCTCGCCCCAGAGCATCCAATATTTGCCATCGTAGGATTTGTCGGCGTATTGCGCGCTCTGGCTGTGCGTCAGCGTAGAGGAGGTGGGCAGATGGATGCTGAGCGCAGCGCTGCTGCTCCATGCGCTGCAGCCAAGGTCCTGCTCTGGCATCGCAAAGGGGCAGGCGCGCAGCTTGTAGCTGTAGTTTTTGCCTGAATCGCTGTTCTGGGAAGCCATGCTCTTGGGCGAGCCTGTCAGGCTTTCTTCTATTGTAGACCAGTTTTCGTCGCTATCGCAGGAGGCCTCGCAGCGGGCCAGCTCGTAGCGCTGCGTGTCCGTCACCGCATCCCAGCTGATGTCGTAGGGCTGGCCTACGAAAAGGCTCTTTGTGGAAAGTGCAAAGCTGGCAGGCTGGCCAAGACTGCTGCGAAAGTGGAGCTTGAGCAGATCGGCATCAGCCGTAGGCGAGCTGCAGGGACCACCGCCGCCAGCGAGCGTGCAGGCCTTGATCCTGTACATGTAGCTGTCGGCGCCGCTGGCAGGCAGGCTCCTCGTGATGCTGGCGCTGAGCGCAGGCGCATCAATTACAAGGCCCGCAGCTTTGGACCAGTTTGCGCCATCATCGGAACTTTCTTCTATTATATAAGACTTGGCGCCAGGCACCGCAGACCAGCTAAAGCCCGCCGCAGCGTTGTAGGAGGTGCGCTCTTTCTCGGACTGGGATACGTCATTTGGATCAAGGCTGATAGCAAAGCCCTTCGGCACGGGCAGGGCCTCCACCGTCACGCTGTAAGAAGCCGACCATGCGCCGCAGCTGGCATCGCTGGGATCGGCTTCCTCCGTCTGCGAGCAGGCACGGACCATGTAGGCGTAGGCGCCCAGCTTGTTGTTTGTCAAAGTGGACTTGGGGTATCTGGGCGTGTCGAGCTCGTGCTGTGTGGCGCTGCCTGCCTTTTCTTCAAACTGGTAGCGGGCGGCGCCGTCTATGTTCGGCCAGCTCAGAAAATACTTGCCGTCGTAGGATTTGTCGCCGTGTTGCCCGCTCTGGCTGTGCGTGAGCACGGGCACGCCGAGGGGCTTGTAGGCGATGCTCACATCGGGGCTCCACTCGCTGCAGACAAGCGCAGCCTCACTGCCAGGACAGGCCTGGATTTTGTATGTGCAGGTCCTGTCATTTTGGCCGTATTCTGGCATGACGTCCATGCTCTGCTTTTCAAGCGCATCCTGCGCCTGTGGGGCAAGGCGTGCGCAGCCTGCGTCGCTTGCGCTGCCATCAAACCTGTATGCTACAGCGCCCGTGACCCGACCCCAGCTGAGCCTGTAGGGCTGGCCAAAATAGCGCTGGCTGAAGTTCGTAGCAAAGGCGGCGGGCGTGGCAAGCCGCTGGACGATGATGTCGTAGCTGACAGGCTCGCTGCAGATGGGGGCCTCCCCCTCCTCGGGATGATCGAGGCAGAGCTGCAATTCATAGGAAAAAGTCTGGGGCTCGGCGGTGGGTATTGCGGGATCGGGAGAATACGCAAGGCCGCTTAGGCGCTGAGTCTGGTTTAGCACGTAGTAGGTGTCTTTGGGCGCGCCATCGGGGGCTTCCCAGACCAGACGATAGATGCCATCGTAGGAGGTGGTGGGGTCGGGCTCATCGCTCTGGAAGGCGGCGGGTGGGGGCGGGGGGATGCTAAGCACGCTGAGGCTCAGGACAGCGCCGCTCCATGTGCTACAGCGGGCATCGTCGCCTGCGGGACAGAAGCGCAGACTGTAGGAGTAGTCGCCATCCTGCTTGCTAGTAAAGGCGTGGCGCTCGCCTGAGACGGCGGGCACTGTGGACCACGGGCTCCAGCTCTCACCAGAGTCACCGCTGATGCGCTCCTGCAGCTCGTAGCTGGCGACATGCTTTTGCAGCGGGGCAGGCGCAGACATGGCCAGCGTGTAGGCGTGATCGTAGGCTACGTGCTTGCCTTCCTGCTGCCACTCGGCAGAAGCCAGCGTCAAGTTTTCAGCGAGGGGCGCAGGCAGGTCAACGGCAACTTGGAAGGGCATGGACCACGGGCCACAGGCGCTTTCTTTGGGCGTGCGCTCGCAGGTCCGCAGGAAATTCTGGTAGGTGTAGCCGTAGGGGTTTTCGCTGCGCTGGATTTGCAGACCCTCTTTTATAGAAACTGGGTCGTCTGCGCTGTCTTGGAGCTGGTAGAAAATGCGCTCGGCGTTGCCATCGACATCGGGCGAGTGCTCCCATGTGATACGATAATCGTTGGTCTTGAGCTCGGCGGCAGAGCTGAAGAGCTTTTGGCCATTGACTTGGACGCCGCTCAGCTCAGGCGGGGCGTGGCCGAGCAGCATCTCGAGGGGCTCGCTGGCCTGCCCGCAGCCGTAGGCGCTGCAGGCGGTCACACGAAAATAATAGTAAAACTCGGTGGAGGCATCGTCCATGTCCATGGGCATGCTGGGGCCTCGGCTCTCGGCCATCGTCTCGTCGCCTTGCCATTGGACCTCTGCGCCCGTGAAGCCTGCAGTGCCCTTCTCGATTTTATACATTTGTATGTATTCATAACCGCCGGGGGCTGGGTCCCATGCAAGGAAGAACTTTTTCGGGTTGGTGGGATGGGCGGGGTCCATTTCCCTTCGCAGGTTTTGGACGGCGAAGGGCATACATTCAAAGTCTGGGTTTGCAAACTGGTCACCGCCGCAGAGGCCGGGGTTGATGTAGCCGCACTGGGCGCTAAGCGAAAGAATACCCGCTAAGAAGAGACAAGAAACTAAGCTGTGTTTCATGCGCCTGCCTCCTGAGCGAGTTGGGGGGGGGGGGGGGGGGGGTAAAGAAGCGCTGCAAGGCTAAGCTACGTAGGAAGTGATGGCGGCGGGCCTTGTTGTAGTAAGCGAAGCCTGGGCGCCGCATTATGTCGTGTGGGCGCAGGTGCTCAGGAAAGCTGTGGGCTTTGCCCTGCGAGTCTGTGATGCCTCCTTTGAGTTGAGCTGTGGTTTTTTTGAGTATACTGTGGCAGAATGCTCGAGGCATTCTGCACTTCACAAGTCCTAAAGACTTGCTCAGCATTTTTCTTCCTCCTAAATGTGATGCTTTGTCAAGCGAGTGCGCGATGCCTTGCCTGAGTTGAGCTGTGGTTTTTTTAAATTTGTTCTGCATTTTACTTCCTCCTAAATGCGATTGCTTTGTTAAGCGAGTGTGATATGCTTTTGCAAAAACACCTGTGTTTTCGTCAGCATGATGTTTTATTAACATGATGTTTTTATCAAAAGCTTATGGTATTTTAGCACTAGGGTAAATATATGTCAAACTTTTTTTAGAAAAAAATTTACTTTTTTTCACATATTTAGAAATGCTAAAACAGAGCAAGAGTTTTCGTCAACACGATGCTTTATCAAGATGATGCTTTTATTAACATGATGCTTTTATTAACATGATGCTTTTATCAACATGATGCTTTTATCAACATGATGCTTTTATTAACATGATGCTTTTATTAACATGATGCTTTTATTAACATGATGCTTTTATTAACATGATGCTTTTATTAACATGATGCTTTTATTAACATGATGCTTTTATTAACATGATGCTTTATCAACATGATGCTTTTATCAACATGATGCTTTTATTAACATGATGCTTTTATTAACATGATGCTTTATTAACATGATGTTTTTATCAACATGATGTTTTTATCAACATGATGCTTTATCAACATGATGCTTTATCAACATGATGTTTTTATCAACATGATGTCTTTATCAACATGATGTCTTTATCAACATGATGTCTTTATCAACATGATGTCTTTATCAAAAGCTTATGGTATTGTAGCACTAGGGTAAATATATGTCAAACTTTTTTTAGAAAAAAATTTATTTTTTTTTACTGATAAAATACATAGCTCTTCGGTTCGTATGAGAAAAATTGCTGTACTAATGTAGTCTTGTTTGGGATATGTTTGCCGCAAAGGCCGTGAAACTATATCACAAGGGCCTTTGCGGAGGTTTAACTATGCCGCACAAAAATATGAAGACCATCTTAGATTGATTACAATTCATGATGGACGCAGATGAAAACTTTAACATCATTACAAATGACTTTACAACAGACGCCTTGCGAATTGCGGAAATCTACAAAAAGCCTTGGCAGATTGCAATTCTTTTTAAGTTCCTAAAGCAAAATATAAAATTTAAAACATTCTTAGGCCGCAGTGAAAATGCTGTCAAAACGCAAATATGGATTGCGCTTATCCTCTACATTTTACTTTGGGGAATACAGCATATCTTCATAATTCCTTACTGGAGTTTCTTGTATATTTTGAAAGAACGAATGTTTCTGCCAGACCCAAATATAAAGTTTAGAAACAAAGCCCCGCCAGATTTACAACTGAGGCTCTTTGATTTTGAGAAAAAATGCGCATGAACCGAAGACTTATGGTAGAAATAAGTACAGTAAAAGCTGCTTGCTTTCCTTAGCAAGCTTAGCATTCTTAGCATCGTAGCTTAGGCGATGCGGGCTAAGCGCTAAAGAGCGCTTAGTTTCATAAACAAGTGCGCCGAAGTGGTGGAATTGGTAGACACGGCGGACTCAAAATCCGCTGGGAGCAATCCCTTGTCGGTTCGAGTCCGACCTTCGGTACTCTTTGGCATCTATATGCGGGCAGGCATGTGCGGGAGTCTTGCGCTTGCTTTGGCGCTGCTGCATGTAAAAAGGCTTTATAGTGGATGCTTGCGTATAGAAAATATCAGGATAAAGATGCCGACCATAATCAAGCTGTCAGCCAAATTGAAGGTGGGCCAGGTCTCCATTGCCAAGAACTTGAGCAAAAAAGTATCACTGAGGCTTCCCCAGCCAAACCATATACATTCCACAAAGTCTACCACGCCGGAGATATAGCCTTTTTGCGGATAGAGCGAGAAAAACCACTCCCTGGTGCTTAAGCTTTTTATGAAAAGCTTATCTATGAAGTTTCCCAGAGCGCCGGAGAAAACCAGCAGCCAAGCTATGCTGGGGCCCATTTGTGAATTCTTCCATCTGTACAGAATCAAGAAGCACGTTGCCAGAAAACTCAGGACAATGCCGAGTAAAGGGCGGGCAGGGCCGAGACCAAATACAAAGCGATCGTTGAAAACAAGACGAAATTTGATGTATTTCCCTCTGTCTCCCCATATGTCGATTTGGTTTTTGCCGTCAGAAAAGTAGCTGCCTGCCATTGCTTTGAGGGGAGAGGTGTCTGCCCTCTGCTCAGGTATCCATTTGGCTTGGTGGAGGCCCAGATAGAAGTTAAGATTTTGCGTCATCCATTTTTTGGTACTCAAGTCTAAGGCTACCAGAATGACTAAGGAACATAGCCATAAGGGAGTATATACCTCCAGAAAAGGCTTGGGGAAGCTGAGCAAAGAAGAAATTTTTTTGTATTGAGACATCGTGAGAAGGAGCCTTCGTGCCTAGCGCAGGTAAAGGCGTGGAATAATTTAAGGGAATGATATACTGTATTGCCTCGCTATCTTTATTTACCCTAATTCAATGTCCCGTATCTTGCCGGGCTGTAAAGCCTTCAGGCAGGTTTTTCTCGGAGTCTTCCATGTTCGCTTCGACCAGCTCAGCTACATCCATTACCTTGACCTCATCTTGGAGCTCCTTGCCCTTTACTCCGTCAGAGATCATTGTAATACAAAAAGGGCAGGCGGTAGCGATAGTATCTGCTCCCGTATCCACCAGCTGCTGCGTACGCTTATTATTCACTCGTTCATATTTTTCTTCCATCCACATCTGAGCGCCTCCAGCCCCGCAGCATAGGGAGTTGCTGTGATGATCTTCTGCCTCACTTGGCGCCATGCCCAGGGCTTTTTGCGCCAGATTACGGGGCGCATCGTAAATCTCATTGTAGCGGCCTAAATAACAAGAGTCGTGATAGGTTGAGCGCCGTTTCTGCATGCTTTCCACTTTGGCTTCGTCCATTTTGATCTTTTTTTTGCGTATGAGATCATCGATAAAGTCCGTATGGTGGTGGACCTGATAATGCCCTCCCATCTGCGGATATTCGTGCTGCAGGGTGTTGTAGCAATGCGGGCAGGCTGTTACGATTTTCTTTACTTTATAGCGGTTTAAGGTGTCTATATTTTGCTTTGCAAGGCTTTGATAGAGGTATTCATTCCCTGAGCGGCGCGCGCTGTCTCCCGTGCAGTTTTCTTCTGTGCCAAGTATAGCAAAGTTCACCTCGGCTTTTTGTAAAATGGAAACGAAAGAGCGCGCTATTTTTCTATTACGTTCATCAAAAGAAGCTGCGCAGCCAGCCCAATATAAGACATCTACCTTGGAGTCATCTGCCATCTTTTTTACATTCATATCACTGCACCAGTCTGCACGGGAATGCGATCCTATGCCCCAAGGATTGGATTGATTTTCCATGTTCTGGAAAGCAGTTTGCAGCTCTGCAGGGAAGCGGCTCTCACTTAAAACAAGATTACGGCGCATGTCTATAATGGCATCCAGTTGATTATTACCAACGGGACAAGCTTCTACGCAGGCATGGCAGGAAGTGCAGCCCCAAAGCTCCTCATCTGTGATATAAGGCTCTCCTATCAGTGCTGCGGGCGCAGCGCTTGCGGCATTTTGCTTGCTTGTAGATGCAAGCAGGGCATTCTGATTCTCCAGCATAGAGTGCTTGATATCGACCATGATTTTTTTGGGGTCCAGAGCTTTGGCTGTCCGATTAGCGGGACATACGATCGTACATCGCCCGCATTCTATACACGAAAGACCGTCTAGAAGGCTGGTCCATGACAGCTCTCCTACGTGCGATGCCCCCCATACTGCGTCTTCTGCTTCCAAATCCATCATTTTCAGCTGCCCCCAAGGCCTGTCTTTAATCAAAAAGTAATTGATAGGAGCAAAAACGAGATGCGAATGCTTGGATAAGGGTATATATATCATAAAGGCATAGACTGTGCATATGTGCGCCCACCAGCTGAAGTCTCTGAGAGCAAGGGCTTGGTGCGTAGCTGATATGTCAAAGCCGAGGAAAAAAAGGAGCTTTGCAATAAGGCTGTTAATCCAAATGATATGATCTTGTTCATACATATAGACCTGAGCTGTTGTCCCAAACAAAGTAGAGAGCATAAGGGTAGCAATCATGAATAAAACAACCGCAGATTGGGAAGACGGCACATCCAAGCCCTTAGCGCGGCGCACCCAGCGCCTATAAGCAAAGTAGAGCAGGCTGATGAGTATGAAGACAGAAAAATGCTGCACTACCGCCTCATAGAAATGCGTTCCCGAAGTGATCAAAAGCAGGAAGACAGCAGATGACTCCAAACTCAAAAGGCTTAGAAAAAACCATTGTATCCCAGCGCTGTTTTTCCAGCTCTTCTTAGGAAGCTTTAGGCTGTACATGGCAAAGACAGTCAAGGCGATAGCAAGTAGCAGCCCAAAAAGAACGAAGGCAGACTGCCCTATACCCAAAGCAAGGCCCAAGTCCATATAATCTGTAATCCTGAAACTATAAGGATCAACTCCCGCCTGCTGCAGAAAATACCAGCCGTTTCCCGCTATCATCTGACTGGCCGTGTGCATAAGGTAAGCAAGAAAGCCGTAGAAAATAAAGGCGTGCATAAGTCCCCGCATAGGCCGCTTAAAGAGCTTGAACTGGAAAACAACATGCAAAAGAACAGAGCGTAGTCTGGCCTCCAAAGGAGCCAGCTTGCCTGCGGCTTGGGCGCTGAAAACTAGGCGCAGGCGCTTATATACGGCGTACACAAAGCACAGATGCGCTAGAGTGAAAGCGAAAACGCCAAAAAGATTCATACTGATACTTGTCATAGCAAGGCCATGCTTTTCCAATCTCTTTTCTTCGTCTAGGAAAAAGTAGATCCCTGTTCTATTTTTATGGGGAGTTATGAGGCCCTGCCTGAACCTGTCTTTACGGCAGGCGAAGCGAATTTTCTATCGAGTAATCTGCCTGAGGGCGCACTGCCAGAAGGTCGAGCGCTCTACCATGGGCACACTGCCGGCATAATACGGCGCCCAAACGCCACATTATTACCACAGCGCACATGAGCACATGAGCACCTGCGCCCAGACTCCGCATATTACAACACCGCCCCTGTCATCACTACAACGTCCCTGAGTACAAACGCCGCCTACAACTATGACGCCCCAGTCAGCAGAGCCCCAGTCTTATTATTACACAACGCCAGACGCCGCATATTACTGCAAGGCCGCCGTCATCAAAGCTCCACGCCATATTATTACAACAACACCCAAACGCCATTTATTACAACACCGCCGCAGTCAGTAGAAACCCGCGCCCCAGTCAGCCCAACAAGCCCCAAACGCCCCATCATCAAAACGAACGCTACTTACACCAGACGCCAGGGCCTTGCTGCTGATTTCGATGTCTATGTATTTGTTTTATGCTTGCCCTAATTTGAAATTGATTTTACCAGCTTCATTACAAAAAAAGTTGTCATCTTAGCTATCTTTTACTATATTGGTACGTAGATGTCCTTATTACTTTCGTCCTAATGTAAAAGCGTAAAAGGATTTTTTAGCTTTAGACAAGAGGAAGGAAACTACTATGAAAAGGAGAAAAGAAAAGAGAAGGCAATACTATTTTACAAGCCTGCGCAGGCGAGGGGCTCTTTGCCGCCTCTGTCAAACACTACTGTTCCTTGCCTTAAGCTATGCCATCGCCTTCTGCAGTGCAGATGGTGCTGGTGGTGCAGATGGTGGTGTTGTTTCCATCGTCTTTTTTCGGGCGCCTAAAACAACTGGCGTTTTTGCGGATGATGACAGGGGCGGCATGGATGCTCACTGTCGCAGCAACTTGCCGCAGGCATTACGCGATGCGGGCTATCAGGAAAGCAAGTCCTTCTTTTACAGCCCCACCAATATCCGCACTCTAAGGCAGCTCTTCACTGGCAGCGAGATGCAGGGCTTGGCGCTCACAGAGAGCGAAGTAGAGACAGTAAAGGTGCAGCTCTTGCTTGCTGAGGAGATTGCGGCGCCCAATACGGCTCTCAAAGTCTCTGACTTTTATACTCTGGAAACAAAAAACAACAAGATACATAGCGCAGTAATCGATGCCATAGACCAGATACATGAGGCGAGTGATAATGACGATAGCAAGAATTTTTGGTTCTTTATACACGCCGGTAATGACAACGCATATGCCGGGTGGGCTAGCTGCACGAATGCAACTTCCTCTGCTCCTAACCGCTTTGGCAGGCCGCCGGGCGGAGGCAGGGTGTGGATGCTGGGCGATAATCCAGGCAGATATGCGCGCCCGGAGCCCATACCAAGAGACGAAAACGGCATGCCAACGGGCAGCCCAGGGACGAATCAACACTGCGGTACCGAAATTCCCATGTTCTGCGTGGCCGGTAAATAGCTTCTCGCATCTCTGCAAACTTTCAGCCGCATAGCAGAGCAGAGAAATCTGTATGTCCTGGAAATTGAATATACTACGCTCAATAACTTATCCCGCCGCTTTGAGTTCTTTTACCCGCGTAAATAAATATGCCATGTCCCTATCGCCTTTTATGACGTTGCAAGAGCCGCAAAACAGGCTGCACCAGCACAAGCGACACTTGCATACAATAACCCTGCCTGCGGACATTTTCATGTTGGCATGACAGTGGGATGAAAAACACTTGTGTTTTCCTGATACTTTCTATATGCTGCAAGCCTGCCAGGCGCCAAGGGCTCAAGGGAACAAAAGAGCGCAAAACTCAGCTGCAGCCTTTGGCCTTTGCTTTGGTACTGCTATGTCTTTACGCTGTGGGATCGTAGGTCTGCCTAATGTAGGGAAATCGACTCTCTTCAATGCTATTACGCGGGCTAAGGCGCAGGCTGCTAATTATCCTTTTTGTACTATAGAGCCAAATCTGGGGCAAGTTGCCGTGCCAGACAAACGCCTGGACACCATTAACAAAATAGTCAAGCCGAAACGTAATATCCCTGCCATGACGGAATTTGTAGATATTGCGGGCTTGGTCGAAGGAGCAAGCAAAGGAGAAGGTCTAGGGAATCAATTCTTATCTCATATTCGCCAAACGCAGGCTATAGCTCATGTGGTCCGCTGCTTTGAGGATGATAATATAAGTCATGTGCGCGACGGCATAAACCCTGAGGATGGCATCAATATCATACATACGGAGCTGGCCTTGGCAGACTTAGAATCGCTGACGAAGCAATGCCTAAAACTCAGCAAAAAAGCCCGCTCAGCAGATAAGCATAGCAAAGTCCTGCTTGCTGTGGGAGAAAAGCTCTTGGAGCACATAGAAAAAGGCGAGCCTGCCAGAACTTTAGAGCTTGGCAAAGAAGAAGCAAAACTGGCTGCCTCCTTCCAGCTCATAACAAATAAGCCTCTCTTCTACGTGTGCAATATAGACGAAGCTTCTGTGCAAGAGGCGAATACCTATACAAAACAAGCGCTCTCCCTGGCGCAAAAGGAGGGGGCAGCTGTGGTACAGATATGCGCTAAAGTAGAAGAAGAGCTTGCGGCGCTTTCAAAGGAAGAGCAGGAGGAATATCTTGCCAGCATAGGCCTGGTTGAAACCGGGCTCAATCTTATGATACGCACCGCATACGGGCTTTTGAATCTTATTACGTTTTTTACGGCGGGGGAGGAGGAGGTGCGTGCTTGGACTACTCCGAAAGGCAGCTTGGCTCCTGAAGCGGCAGGCGCCATACATAGTGATATGGAACGCGGCTTCATACGAGCTGAATTGACAGCTTACAAAGATTTTCTTGAAGCAGGTTCTTTGCAAAGGGCACGCGAGAAAGGGAAGATGCGTCTGGAGGGAAAAGAGTACGTGATACAAGACGGAGACATTGTCTATTTTCGCTTCAAGGCCCCTGTGGTTGCGGCGGCTAAGAAGGCTTGATCTGCTTTGTTTTGCTTCCTTGACTGGCCTTTGTATATGCGCGTAGGTATTGTGAATTTTCTGAATACGCGTCCTCTTGATTATGGGATTCGTTCGCAAAGCTGCGATCTTGTGGAAGCCCCCCCCCCTGTCTTAGCAAAGCTGCTTTTGGAGGGCGCGCTGGACTGCGCTCTCATAAGCTCCGTGGAATGTCTGCGCTATAGCGACAGCTTGTCATACTGCGATACAGTAGGCGTGTGCGCTCAAAATAAGGTACGCTCTGTGATATACATTAAAAAAGCAATGCACAAAGCTCATGGCAGAGCAGGCAGGATTCGCAGGCTTTATGCAGATAGGTCCTCGCGTACTTCCTTAGCCTTATGGCAATGCCTCTACTATGCTGGGCAAGAGACAAAGACAATGGAAAGCAAAATTGTGTTTCAGGAAGCAAAGGAAATCCCCTCCGCTATGAATGCCTTAGAAGAGGAAGAAAGCGGCGGGCTTCTTATTGGTGATGCCGCCTTGGAATTTCAGGAAAATGCGATGAGCAAGTCTTTTTGCATCTACGACATGGCAGAATGGTGGCATGAAACAGAGGCCCTACCTTTTGTCTTTGCATTATGGGCCTATCCCCGGAGGAAAGTTATAGAGAACAGCTTCTTTGAAAATTCTCTTGCTGATGGTCTTGCTCATCTCAATGATATTATCCGCCTTTCTCCCTTCCGGGACAGCGCCTCGTATTTAAGAAAGCTGATCCACTATGAAATGAGGGAGCCAGAAAAGAAGGCGCTGGAGCGTTTTCAAGAGAGACTGAGAGCCGCCAATCTTTTAGAAGACAGCGCTCTGCTAGTACCGAAGCAATGCTGATTCTGGATTTTTATGTAGACGAGCCCGCATGCTTTGGAGTGCCGCCCTATATTTCGCCCTATTGCCGCTACACTGCTGGAGCTCTGGTGAGCGCAGGGGTCCCTCCAGAAAAAATATCATATCTCACAGTAGACCAATGGCGGGCGCAGAGCAAAGACCTGCCAGAGGAAGAGCTATTATTCCTTGTGGCCGGCCACACAGTGCCGGGGAAATATCTGGGCGGCAAAATTGGTTCTTTTAGAGAGCTGCTGGAAGTTCTGGAGTACCGCAAAAAATATCACAAAAAGGCGCTTACTATATTAGGAGGTCCCATACGCTATGCGGCATCAGCCTTGAAGGAGCAAATAGAAGACTTAGGCGCTGTCCTTGTTCGGGGCGATCTGGAACTTTATGCCTGGTATCTGGCAAGGCAAAGCATGGCTGGCAGAAGCGCCTTAGTCAAGAAATGGCGCAGCAACAAGTGCTTGTTGGGAGAGCGGCGTAATTATGAACAAATCAAGTCTTGGGCGCCCGCCGGAGCCTTCCTTACGAATTTACATCCTAATTTCCCCTACCTCATGATAGAATTAGAAAGTTATAGGGGCTGCACGCGCAATGTTTTTTGCTCTTTTTGCACAGAGGCTTTTTATGGCAAAGCGGAGTTTCGTTCCCTGCAAAGCATAAAGGAAGAGACGCAGGAATTGTACGCCATGGGCAACCGTTTTTTTCGACTCGGGCGTCAGGCAGACCTTATGACCTACCTCCCTGACATGCGTTTTTTTCAAAGTACTTTCCCGCGTCCCATACCAGAACATATAGCGCGTCTTTATTCCGTTATACGCCAAGCTGCGCCCGGCTTGGAAGTCCTGCATCTGGATAATATTAATCCCGGCCTTATTGCTGCTTTCCCTAAAGAAGCCCGAGAGATTATCCGCATTATCAGCGCAAACAATACTGTGGCTGACACGGCGGCTATGGGCTTAGAAAGCGTTGATCCCCATGTCATAGAGCTAAACCAGCTCAAATGCAATGAAGAACAAGCGATGCAGGCTATAGAGATCGTAAATGAATTTGGAGCGCAGCGCAGCAAAGGCCTTCCTAAACTTTTGCCCGGGATCAATCTGATTCATGGCCTGCCAGGGGAAAATGCCATGAGCTTTGAAAGAAATTATGCCTTCCTGAAACAAGTTGCGCAGCGCGGCCTTTTATTACGAAGAATCAATATACGTAAAGTTGTCAGCTACGCCCATACCAAGCTGGAGGAACTCCAGAAAAAGCAGATTCGCTCTACTCACATCAGCATAAAGCAGCAAAGGAAGCAAATCATAGAGCAAAAATTCCACTATTGGAGCAAACGCATACGACAGGAGATAGACCAGCCCATGCTCCTTCTAAACTTTCCGCTGGGAAGTATCATAGCTAAGGTGATTCCTGAACTGCAAAACCATGCCTATATTTTTGGGCGGCCTCTGGGTTCTTATCCCATAACCATGAAAATAAGCTTAGGAGACCAGCGCGCTTTTAAGCTTTGGCAAGCGGCGCAAAATGCTCAGGGAAGAGAAAAGACTATGAATGTTATTGTGATGGGAGCTATGGAACGCAGCCTCTTGGGCTTACATCATCCCATTGGGGTTTTTGAGCTGACTGCAAAGGCATGGGAAAGTATCCCAGGCATAGCTAAGGCAAGGGCCACAGAGCTTTTTCTGAATCCTCCTAGAAGTTATGAAGAGCTGCAAAACCGTACAGAAGGCAGGGCTTTAGGGAAAGAGTCAGATTATGATTTTCAGCCGCTTACTTATGCGAAAGCTGCGCCAATGCGCCAGAATGCAGCTCATAGCGCAGCTCAATACGCTCAGCGAGGTTGTGATCGTGAGTGGCGATGATCAAACTAAATCGGAAGTCCCTCTGCAGCCTCCATAAAAGCTCTGCCAGCTGCTCAGAGTTTTTACGATCCAGATTCCCGGTAGGTTCGTCAGCCAATATCAGTGACTTTTGGCCTACTAAGGCGCGCGCAACAGAGGCCCGCGCCATCTCCCCCCCGGATATTTGGGAAGGGTAGTGATGGATTCGATGCTGCAGCCCGACCTCTTGCAATATTTCCATGCTTTCCCTGCCGGCCTGCTTATAGCTTTTTTTTTGTAAAAACAGAGGCATCATAGTATTTTCCAAAACACTAAAATCAGGCAGAAGGTGATAATGTTGAAAAATAAAACCCAAACTGTGTGAACGAAAATATTCCCTTGCCTGCGTCTTCATTTGAGTCAGCTCCTGCTCCCCGTAAAAGATAGCGCCTGTATCAGGCCTGTCCATTGTTCCTATGAGATTCAAAAGCGTGCTTTTACCAGAACCACTAGCCCCTTCTATAGAAGCGATACTCCCTTCTTCCAGATAAAAATCGAGCTTGTGAAGGACGGAAATAGCAGCCGCCTCTGTGTCGAAGCCTTTGCTTATGGCCTGCAAATGCAAAGCTCTATGGCTGCGTGATGCTGTTGTGTCTGCCATAACACGCTATGCGCATTGCAAAGCCTTTCATTTCTGACTTAAAGTTTCGCTAACTTTGCTTTAGGCTTGTTTTGAGACGCAGGCTCCTGAGATGCGTCTTTCAAATGATCTGTGCTTAGGCTTTCTAGACTGCCTTCTTGCTCCTTGTTCTGAGATATGCCGAGCTCTTGCCTAAGCTCTTCACGTCTTTCATCAGATATATAATCCCACTGGATAAGCCCGCTACTCAAGGTATATAAAGACCTTACGGCGGGCTTGCGTCTTTGGATTTTCTTGGGCACTTCAATTTCCGCGTTCATGTCAATGGTCTCAAAGCCTGCTACAGTTGTAGCATATTTATCCTGCTCTGTTAAACGCAAGAGCGTTGCAATATCAAATTCCTGATTCATAATACTCCAAAACTTCTAAAGAAATTACCTAAAGCCCCCCCCGCAAGAATATAGCCGCAAGCAAAAGCCCTAAGAATAACATCATTTACAAGAGCATATATTTTGTCTACTTTATTTTTATTTTGCGCGCCTTAGATCTGCCAACTCAATCTGACTAGGACAAAATAATGCAAAAATGATACAGCGCTTACAAGGCTTCTGCCCCCATTTCACTCCTAAAAAGGAAAGGTCACAGTTGAAACTGGGAACTATATACAATATTCCACTAAACTTTTTTCTGTAAAATTGCAATTTTTCCTTGTTTTTGCTTGACACTCCTTAGTTAAAAAACCCTCTTGCTTAAGAACTGCTTAGCAGAATCTATTGTTAAAAGGAGATGTTTATGTTTAAGAAAAGAAAAGCTTGGAATGGGATTGCATCGCTTGCGGGCGCTTTCGCATTCTTTTTTGTTTTGCCGCTGGCTTTGGGAGCAGAGTCTGCGCTTGAAAGGCCGGCAAAGCGCATCGTGGGTACGCCGGGTAACTACGGCTACGCGGGATGCGGGCTTGGTTCTATCATTTGGGGTAGGCAAAGTGGGCAGCTTTTTGCGGCCACTACTAACTCAATTTTTTACAATCAAGCTCTTGCCATAACATTTGGAACTTCCAACTGTGATGCGGGTCCAGAGGGGACCAGCCACAGGCAGAAGCTCCAATTTGTTGCGGTCAATTACCATAGTCTGAAGCAGGAAATGGCGCAGGGCGAAGGGGAGAATCTAAGGACCCTTGCCGTATTGCTGGAGTGTCCGTCTTCCATTGGCGCCCTTGCTTTGATGTCGCAGAGGCATCACGGCTATTTTTTTGAGGTCCCCGCCAGCGCTCCTGCGAAGTTTCTGGAACGGATCGAAAAAAAGATCGCTTTGGACCCGCAGCTTTCTCTTGCCTGCAGGCCTCATAAGCTTGCGCAAAAGCAAAGCGGCAATAAAAGGAAAAGGATTTAGGAGGTATAAATTATGTTTGTACAAAAGAAATTCAAAATATGGAGCATAGTGGGCTTGGTGGCGCTTGTCTGTCTCTCAGGCGCTCTCTATGCTAAATCAGATAGGTATGGGGCAGCCGGCTGCGGTATTGGCTCACTTTTATTTGGCGGTGACAACAGCACCTCAAGCCAGATTTTTGCTATGACAACGAACCAGTCATCCAGCCAGACTTCTTCTATTACAAGCGGCACTTCCAACTGCTACGCTGATGAAGTCAGTTGGCTTAAGCTGCGCCAGCAGGAGTTTGCCGCATTGCATTATCAGGACTTGCGTCAGGAAATGGCTGCGGGCAGCGGGGAAAAACTGGAGCATTTTGCGGTGATTATGGGCTGCTCTGCGGCTGTCCCTGCTTTTAAGTCGATGGCGCAAAGCAAGCACCAGCACATCTTTGATGCGAAATTTGATGCGGCCTTTGCTTCTTCTGTAGAAAAAGGAAGCAGGGCTTTTATCCAAGTCATACAAAGCAACATAGATGGCGATCTCTTGCTGAAAAAACATTGCCGGCTGATTTAATAGGCTGCGTTTAAGCGTCCTTGCAGAAGGGCGCTTAAACCGCCGTAGCTGCTTAGTTTTTTGCTTTTAGAGCTCTTTTCCTCTTGCTTAATATAAGTTGCAGACTCGTATATGCCTTCTTGTTCCAGTTGTTTTGCTTGGATTTTTGCGCTTCTATCTCTATGCGCCATGCCTTCCTTCTTTAGCCGCACAGGAGCCTAAAGAAGCGGACTATCTAAAATATTTGCTTGCAAAAGCAGCAGAGCTTAAGCTGCACGAAGAGCGTTATTGGCGCCTTTTGCTGCATTACAAGCCGCATCTTTCTTATTTCGAAAGCGAAGTAGACAGTGAAGAATTTTTCCTAAATGCCAAGAATGTCAAGAGGGACGCGCTGGCAGAATTGAAGGCTACGCTGCAGGCTTTCTTTATATCCAGCGCGCCCACAAACAAGCATCCGCAATGTCTTTTCCCTGCGCGTTACCTCTGGCTCAAAGACAGACTAAATATACAAAGCTCACGCAGCCCTGTGGCTGAGTGTCCGCAGCTACTATTATGGCTGAAGCTTTTAGATTATCATAAAGTATCTCTCGTCTTTGCGTCTTATTACTTAAACGCTCCCGCATCCAGCTTTGGTCATACCTTTCTCAAAATAGACAGCAAGCAATTTCAGGGCTACCCTCTTTTGTCGCGGGCCGTCAATTTTGCCGCTTCCGTAGAAGATGTGAACTTTTTCAGCTATGCTTTTTTGGGGCTCACGGGCGGTTTCCAGGGGCGTTTTTTCTCTTTCCCTTATTACTACAAAATCAAGGAATACAATGATCTAGAAAAGCGCGACATATGGGAATATCCCTTGAACTTGGAAAAAGAAGAGATTCATAGAATGCTTTTACATCTTTGGGAAATGGAGCAGGCTTATTTTCACTACTACTTTATGAAAGAAAACTGCAGCTATCATATACTAAGTCTGCTAGAAATCGCCCGCCCCCGGCTCAGGCTCCGTGAGCGCTTTACTTGGAATACCATCCCAGTGGAAACTATCAAATTACTCCATAGAGAAAAATTAACTAAGCAGGCGCTTTATAGGCCATCTCTAAGCAGGCGTATCGACATGGAGCTAAAGAAGCTGAGCGCGCAGGAAAGGTCTCTTCTGCATAGCCTTCTAGCTGAGGCGCAGCAAGGTCATAGCCTGCTTCCTGAGATTCAAAAACTGCAAAGCCCAAGACAAAGAGCTCTTTTGGACATTCTGCTTTTCATAATACGCACAAAGATAGAATACGAAGATAAGGCCTTTACTGGAACGAAAGTACAAAAGAGCTATAAAGAGCTTCTGCAGCTGAGAACAACACTGCCGCCTTCGCCCAATCCCAAGAACGCAAGCCAAAATAAGGTGAAGCTTAGAGCCCCGCATCTTTCTCATGCTCCTGCACGGCTGCAAATAGCAGGCGGCCTTAGCTCCTTTGCGCCCTTTGTCGGAATTCGCATGCGCCCGCTCCTGCATGATTTTTTGGACAATGATGAGGGCTATCCCGCAAATTCTACAATACTTTTTATGAATATAGAACTGCGTTATTATACGAAAGCAAGGCAGACTAAGCTCTATCAATGCAACTTCCTGAAACTTTATTCTCTTTTGCCTTATAGCCCTCATCGTTATGATACGCATTTTTCTTATGGCTTGGACATACGTATCGATTCGCAGTTTCTTGAAAAAAAGGAGCATAATTCCCAGAGCAAGGCTCTGGCAGGAAACACAGAGGGGCTGCTTCATCGAAATGTGTTTGAAACAGAAGGGCTGGGAGGGCTTAGTTTTCTTCTTGGAGAAGACGCAGGAGCAAGCGTTACGTCTTCTTTCTTGGGAGGGCTCTTGTACCGCTATACTCCTCCCGACAGGCAAGGCAGACACAGCCTTATGCCTGCCTTCCAAGCCATCATGCTGGCTTCTATACGGGGCTGGAGGATACAAGCGCAGCTTGCTTATTATCTTCCAGCCCTATTGGGACAAGGAGGACAAACAGGCAGCCAAGAAGTTATGCGCAGGTCTTCCGTAGACTGCGCTTATGCTTTTTCTAAAGACATGAAATGGAGGCTGGGATATGCCAGACGCAGCAATTACGAGGAGCTTTTCTCCGGCTTATACTTTTTATTTTAAGAACAGAAAATCGACTCACGTGCACGCTTATAGGAAATCCCAAACTGACAGCTCAGTCAAATGTCTGCTTAGCTATTGCATAGGCTTTGCAGGCTGCTTAGCGTCCCTGCTGTTTTTACACCTGCTTTTTGCATGCAATCGTTTTCTTTTCTATTATCCCTCTCGCAACTTTTATGCCCGTCCAGAGCAGCTAGGCTTGAAGTACAAAGAGTATTTTTTTCAAGGCGTAGATGAAAACCGGCTGCATGCCTGGCTCATTTATCCCCGCTCTGCTGAGACGAAGGCAAGTATCATCCAATTTCATGGTAATGCTGAAAACATGAGCTCTCACTTTCTAAGCCTTGCCTGGCTTACAAATCACGGCTATGAGCTTTTTAGTTTTGACTACAGAGGCTACGGCCTTTCTGAAAAAAGTCCCGATACGGCGAAGATCATTGCGGATTCAAAAATTCTTCTACGCTTTTTGCTCAAGCGTAACGAGCAGTGGAAGCGCCCTATTATTGTTTATGGACAGAGCTTGGGCGGCATTCTAGCTGCATACACGCTGGGCTCTATGCCTAAGCCCTCTCCTGCGAAAGCTCTTGTGCTGGAAGGAAGCTTTAGCTCATACGTCAAAATAGGCCAAGAGAAAGGAAATCAAATTTGCTGGCCTCTGGGCTTGCTTGCGAAGCTTTTGATTTCAGATCGTTATAGCGTAGATTCCTTGATTCCCCGCCTTCATCCTCTCCCTATTCTTATCATACACGGCACGCAGGATCAGGTCGTTTCCTTTCAAAATGCCTTAGACATCTATAACTTGGCCAAAGAGCCTAAGTATTTGCTGGAAATTCCTTTGGCAAAGCATCTGGACTGGCATCATCTGAAGCGCTACAATGCGCAAAGGAAAGAACTGCTTGAATTATTAGACAAGATATTAAACCAGCAAGGGCCCTGACATATTTTCATTATGCGTCTATAGTCAAGTAAGACGATTGTCTGCCCCAGAGCATATGCAGCAGAGCTAAAGCAAATCACAGTTTGGAGCGGGGCTAAAGGAGGCGCAAAAATTGCTATCAAGACCCTCCACCTGCCTAGACGCAGCTATACTTTTAGAATACTTTTATTTTTTCTTTTCCAGAAAAGGAGGATGAAAAATTCCTAAACCTCTTGCTTTAGAGCGTTTTCCTTGCAGCCCGTATTGTTGAGAGATCTCTTTGATTTTCTGCAGCTCTTTTTTTACTAATGGATATGTCCCAGCCTTTTTGTCGGAAGACTCCTTAGGCAGGCTTTCTACATGCAGAGTCTGCGTAGGAAAGGCAAAGTGTACGCCCAAATCCCAAGCCAAACGTTGTATCTCCAGATAGATGTTTTGGTTCTCGAGGAGCTCTCTGGACCAATCAGAGACTTTGAGAAAAAAATACAGCATAACGATGAGCCCGCTGTCTCCATATTCCTTAAAAACAACATGGAAATTCTCCTTGCGCGTGTATGGGTTTGCCTTAATAATATTCTTGATCCCTTCTAAGAAGGCTTCCATTTTTTCCGGAGGAGTATCATACTGCAGGCCTAGATAACTGCGACTGCGGCGATATTGCCGGGCTCCCATATTATCTATGGATGCTGAGGCGACTTCCGAGTTCGGGATAGAGATCAAGGATTCGTAAAAGGTTCGTATACGCGTAGAGCGAAAGCCTATATCCTCCACTCTTCCTTCAGCGTCTCCTATAATGACCCAATCCCCTATCTGAAAAGGACGGTCAAAGACAATCATCAAAGACCCGAAAAGATTCGCAACAGTATCGCGCGCAGCTAAGGCAAAAGCCAGACCTCCTAAGCCAAGTCCAGCAAGCAAAGAAGCGACATTTACTCCCAAGTTTTGTATAGAAAGCAGAACGCCGGCAACCACAGTTAATACTTTCAGAGAGCGTTTCAGAAGAGGAGCCAGTTGATCATCCAGTTTGGATTCCGTGCGCAAAGCGATCTTCGCAAGTCTGTTTGAGAAGTGGTCCACGCCATTGTAGCTGAGCCAAATCAGGCAGGCGCTCAGAGAAAGCTTAAGCAGAGCAGAAAGTACCGCTAAGGGCGGGCCTCTTAATTGCAGCATATGCAGGACCATAACGCAAAAGAGTATCGCTGTAATATAACTCAGAGGCTTGTTTAGCTTGGGCAATAGTTTTAAGATATGCCTTTGAGATATTCTTGTCGACTGCCCACAGCGCTCCAGGAAGACATTGAAAAGAAAGTAAAACAGGCTCTTGAAAAGGAAGGCGATTACAATCATAAGAAATAAGGCAATCCATTGCCACAAGGCGAGCTCCAACATTGATTTTTGCAGCCACGCAGGAAGGTGGCTGTCTAACCATGAAGGACTGTAGCCGCTTCCTTGCCCACTGCCCGGCTTGTAAGGCAGGTCTTTGACTTGCTTGTAAAAGGCTGCGGCCTGCTGCACGGTATTTTGAGAGAAGAGATATTCTCCCTCCCGTTCCCCGGAAGTTACTTTCTTGATCACAATATCCGTGCCGGCTAAGCGCCATAATTCCCCAGCCTGCGCGGCATCAGGGACCTTTGCGTAGTCAATGCGCAGTATGCGATCTATGACTTCTTTTAAGTACATGGCCGTTTCTTGGCCTGTCTCTTTTCGCAATAAAACGGGGCTCTTTGTTAAATCGAGAGTGCGCAGGGCGCGCCCTAAAGCAAACTCAGCCGCATTTTCTTTGCTTCCGCGGGATTTTTCCCGGCGGTATGTGTTCATAGCTTTCATGAAAGAACGCAGCGTTTCCCGCGGGCTTTCAGTATTGACGGGTTTGAGATAGGATAGAGGGTCTGTTTGGGCTGCCACTTTCTGCAAAGGGAGAAAAGAAAAAAACAAGAAACAGCTTAGCGCAAAAATTCCAGGAGAAGATTTTAAAAGAGAAGATTTTAAAAGAAAAGATGCTAAAAGAGCCGGCAAAAATGGACGCGCTTCTGGCTGCGCTGCATACAATTTCAACTTTCGTGTCCGCATGCCTTTTGTATCCAGCTTATGTTTGCGCAGGCGGGAGCGGTGAATTTTCAGCGCTGCCCGCATCTTGCTTTGCTGCCGCTTTGCTCTCTGTCTTCTGCGCCCTGTCCTTTGCCGCTTCTTGTTTCTGGTGCTCTGCTAAAGCCGCTTCAAAACGCAGGTAAGGGTCTCCTTCTTCTTGATTTGCGGCTTTTGTGTTTATCTCTGCAGGCGGGGCAGCCCCCTCATAACGCAGAAAGCGGCTCAGGCGCTTATGACGCATGGCTTGTTCTGAATCAAGCTGTTCTGAATCAGACATATCTGTTTCTAAAAGTTTTTTGAGGCGCGCAGCATAAATAGGCCAGTTTTTATTTTTAGGATAGAGCAAGATACTATGCTGCCAATTAGCGTCACTCTTTAAGGGAGCGATCGTAAAGAATTTTTCTTTTTTTATACAATCGACCAAGTTCTGCGCTTCATGCCCTTCCATGCTGGTGATGACATCGTCTATAGTAGGAATCCATTTTTTTTGAAAATAGAAGAAATCCAGTTTTGTTAACATGCGATTTAAAAGAGAAAGAGAGCGTAATTGCCTAAGGCTGGTGCTTCTGGCTTTATTTTGTTGTATTTTTTGATTGTGGCGCCTTTTTTCATTTTGTAAAGCATGGGCCTGCTGTTCACGCGTAATCTTGATTTTCGCTGTTTGATAAGAACGGTCCAGCCACCATTCTATGCGCATAAGAAGCAGAATACGGAAATACCAAGGCATATAATACATATAAACCTTACGTAAAAGCTTGCCGTAAGAGCTTAATAACTCCGGCCTGTCAAATAAGCCATAGAGCTCGTTTTCGTACAGCTCAAGAAGATGACGCAAAGCTAAGGCCTGCCAACTCTCAACGTCTTCCTTACGCGACATTTGCTCTACTATCTCTACTATGCTATCTATATTGCGCTGCGTGAAGATCCAAATTGTTTCGCCGGGCAATTCCCATTTGGCGTAGGCTAATTTTCTATCCTCCTCAAGATAGGTCCATGTCTCTGGATGCAGAAGCTCCTTTTGCTCCTCTCTCATAAAAAACACCATGTCACTCCAACGGACTTTGGATCGCAAAAGCTGATCTCGAATCTGCGTGTATTCCTGTATATTTTCCTCCCTCCTTTTGTCTTCGTAGACTCCTTTCACTTTCGGCCCCAGACCAATAATGATTTCTATCGCTAAGGCGCCCGGATATTTCCCATCCTGAAAATTCTTCCGTGAGTTAATATGATCCTTGAGAGCTTTAGCCAAGCGGACGCTGAATTCACTTGTTTCTGGGGCAAAAGGGTCCATTTCATAGACAGATTCTTCAAGAAAGATTTCATTCAAAATACTCTGCAGCGTCAGGCTTTTTTTCTGGTAATGATCCACGATTTTTGTTTTTAAGACAGTCTCAGCCACTTCCAATTTATCCAGTATTTCACCTTTGCGTATAGAGATATGGCCATAGTGAGGGATATTTATGATCTTATCATTTTGCACCATCCCATTTTGGATCTCCGCTATGGAAGTAGCTATGAGCTGGGGGGCGGGGGGGAAGTCAAAATTTTCAGCTTGGATGTTTTCAAAAGGGTCAAAAAGAATTTGCTTGTAATTTTGGGGATCGACTTCTACCGCTAGAGCATCGGCTATGAGCGTTTCTCTCAGAATATCCGTATCAAAGTTTGAAGCGCTTTGCAGCATTGCATCCACATTAGCCACGCAGACGCGCATAGCTGCCTGATAGATCGATAAGGGCTGGTCTGCTGAGGTTAAAGCAAGATAACATGGAATAAGGCGAAGCTTGTTGCCTCGATACTCCAAATGGAAGATTTGGGCGATAAGCTGGTCATCAGACAATTTTTTGAGCATGGAGACAATGCGTTCCTTTGCGGTGTCCAGCAGCCCGTCCACCGGCATGCTTATATTAAAAAGAGCATTTTGGCTTGCATGATAGATAGTAGAGTTTTTTTGCACAGCGTGGTACAGGGCATAAGCATTCTTGTCCGCCAAGTTTGCTCCCTTCATGCTTGCCTTGCTTTCGGTAAGCAAGTCCAAAAAAGGATACTGTAAACTGATCTTTTGCTGAGGGCTAAACACGATCAATACATAGCTTCTTAGCCTTAAAAGAAGTCTAAAAAGCTGCAAGTGAAATCTTTTGGTGTTTTTCCAATAGGGCTTTGAGGCTATGGAGATACAAGAATTTTTTGCAGGCCTTCAAGAGCTTCCGGCACGCTGTCTACAATATGAATAAGTTCTAAGTCTTCTTGTGAGATCATACCGCTTTGCGCAAGAAAGGGCAGGTTGATCAGTGTTTTCCAAAAGTCCTTCCCATAAAGAAAGATCGGGATATAAGCGCTGATGTGCTGCGTTTGCTGTAAAGTCAGAGCTTCAAAGAGCTCATCTAAGGTGCCAAAGCCTCCGGGGAATACAATGAAAGCCCGCGCAAAGTACAAAAACCAATATTTACGCATAAAAAAATAACGAAACTGGAAGTTCAATTCTGGTGCTATATAGGCATTCGCGTTTGCCTCATGCGGCAGTCTGATATTTAGTCCTATACTCCTGGCGCCTGCCTCTTTGGCGCCGCGGTTTGCCGCCTCCATAATGCCGGGACCTCCCCCCGTAATAATATGAAGATTACGCTGCGTAGCCTGTCTGTATGTTTTTGACCATAGACTGAGTTCTTTAGCAAGCTCTAAGGCCGCGCTGAAATAAACGCTGTAATCCTTTATGCGGGAAGCGGCGGCCTCCTTGTTTTTGGCTTGGCTAAGATCGCCTTTTTTTAGCAAAGCTGGGGGAGGGCAAATGCGCGCAGAGCCAAAAAAGACCAGCGTGTCTGTGATTTTCTGGCGCCTAAAAACAGAAGCAGGGTAGAGATATTCTCCTAAAATACGCAGAGGGCGTGCGTCTCTTGTTTCCAAAAACTCTTTATTGTCCAGCACATAATCCGGCGGATGACGGCTCTTGGCGCCCATGTTATCCCTTTCGGCATATTGTTCAATGCCTCTTGCGTCTAAAAATTGCCGGCTATGCTTTGTTTTTTGCAAAAGCTTATATGCCGCAAGCTTAGCTATGATATAGATGACTTGAGCTGCTTCATGCGCCGAGCCTTTCATAGATAAAAGCAAATATACGAAGAGCTGCCAATGGATCATGCTTTTGACGGCGCATTTTCTTTTAGTTTGTTTTCAAAGCTATATATCTTACGCCGCTGCTCCACAGCGGGAATAGACATCATTTTACGATATTTTGCTATAGTCCTGCGGGCAAGTTGTATGTCTTCTTTTTCAAGTAATAACAGCAGAGCTTGATCTGAGAGAGGATTTTGGACGTCTTCATTTGTGATCAGAGCCCGCACGCGTTCTTGTGCGCTGCGCGTTGATTGAGAAGGGCTGGCTTGTTTTTCCGTGTCTTTTATTTTTTGGCTGAAAAAATATTTGAAGGGGAAGTAACCCCATGGGGTTTGCATATATTTATGCGCTATGGCGCGTGAAATTGTAGATTCATGCAGCTTTAGTTTCTCACTTAGATCGCGTAGAACAAGGGCTTGCAGCTTTGCAGGGCCCTTTATGAAAAACTCTCTTTGCGCTTGTATAATTTCTTGGCTGATCTTTAAGAGGCTGAGCTGGCGGCGCTTGATACTATCTATGAGAGCGCAAGCCGCATCCATTTTTTCTTTCAAATAGGCGCGTTCTTTACTTTGGGCGGGCGCTGCGCCAAGAAGCTGTTCAAGAAGCTTTTTGTAATCCTGATTGATACTCACAGAGGGCCCAAGGTCCTGATAAAGCATAGCACGGAAGTCCTCTCCCACTTTATGCACTATAACATCAGGAGTGATATAAGAAGCTTTGGCTGGATTGTAAAGGCGAGCTGGATAGGGCTCCAGACTGCGGATGAAAACAAGGCTTTCCTGTATGGCAGGCCACTCAGCGCCAGTTGCTTTTTGTATCCCCTTCCAGTCAAGTTTTTGCAGCTGCTCAAAATGATTGCGAAGTATAGACTGGCTCAGCTTGTCTTCCGGTTTTTTATGCAAGGCCTGCACCAAAAGGGCTTCCTGAGCAGAGCGGGAGCCGCATCCCCAAGGCTCTAGGCGCTTGTATCGAATGCAGGACCTCCTGCGCCTCTTGCAGCTCCTCATAGTCAAAGAGGGCTTCCAGTGGTTTTTGCAGGAAGCCTCTTTCATCTAAAGCTGAAATGATAATTTCAGCCAGCTTGTATTTTCTTTCTGCCCGCATAGTCTGGCTTTTGCCTCCATTAGAGAGGAGTAGCTGCTCGAGAAGATAATCACTCAAACTTTGCTCGGCCTCGAGAGAGTTTTGGATGAAATGATGTTTTTGATCTGTCTTTACTTTTCTATCTTCATAAGAAAGCGCATAGCTCTCCTGGCTTCGTTCCTGCTTTTCTACGGGCTCTTTTTCCTTGACTATATCTTCTTCCAGTACCGGATTTTCTATCAGCTCTTGCGCTATCCGCTCCTGCAATTCTTGTCTGGACATAGCTAGTATCTCCACAGACTGACGTAGTTTTTGATTTAGGACAATCTGCTGTTTTTGTTCCTGAGCTATGTTTTGCTTAAAATCCATCAGATCACCTTAGAGACTGTCTTCTCCTAGAGCCGAAAGCCTTTCCCTAAATATTTTTTACGAACCTCCCGATTTGCTACAAGTTCTTTGGTCCTTCCGCTTGCTAAAGCTTGCCCACTATATATCACATAAGCGCGATGCGTAATTTTTAGCGTCTCACGCACATTATGATCTGTGATCAGTATGCCTAAGCCCTTCCTGCAAAGCCACGCAATCAATTCCTGTATGTCTAGGACAGCTATAGGGTCTACTCCCGCAAAAGGCTCATCCAAAAGCACATATGAGGGCTTGGTAGCCAAGCTCCGAGCGATCTCACAACGTCTTCGCTCTCCTCCAGATAGGCTAAAGCCCTTTTGGGAAGCAATTTCTTTGAGGCCCAAATCTTCCAAGAGGGAATCTCTGCGTGTGCGTATTTCCAGAGAGTTTTTACAATAGAACTCTAAAACCGCCTCTATATTTTGCGCAACGCTCAGCCTGCGAAAAATAGAGGCCTCTTGGGGCAGGTACCCAATCCCTAACCGGGCCCTTTTATGTATAGGAAAAGAGCTGATCTCCTGCTCATCTAAAAAGACTCGCCCGCTGTCTGGACGCACTAAGCCTAAGGTCATGTAAAAAGAAGTAGTTTTCCCAGCCCCGTTAGGCCCCAGCAAAGCAACGACTTCGCCTTTTGATAAGCTAAAGGAAAGGTCTTTTACTACACGCTTCTTATGATAGCTCTTAGTTAGATTTTCTACTCGCAGCATATTCTTCTCAAATCCCTATAGCATCTATCTACGTATCAGCTGTGCGCTTCATAGCCAGTATAATATGCAGTATAGCGGCTCTGCGGGTGTTTATGGAAGCAAAAAAAGCGGGAATTATATACTTTGTTGTACTAAAGTAGCATTTCCTACCTTGCTTATCAAAGCCGGGCTTGCTAGTCTCTTAGCTACGGCTTGTGTCTGTATAAGCTGTATTGGTAGTTTCCTATTTTCTTCTATGCCTTGCTGGGTGTCGTGTCTAGCCACAATAGAAATGTTTTGTATACAAGCTACGGACATATCTCATCTTGCGCTTAGCCTTGGCGCTATATACCTAAGACACGAAAGAAACAGCGCAGCCTAGACCCGCTAAGTACTTACTTCAGCAAGGCGCGCTGGCATAGAGCCCCAATGATCTGGGTACTATATACCTAAAACCACAAAAATTGCTCATTGGTGAATCCCTAGTATAGAAGCGCTTTTGAACCCGCCAAAGCAAAGCAACAAGTAATTCTATTAACAGTCTTGTAAATGAGAAAGATTAGAGAGTATAAGCAAATGCAGCTATTTTAGACTATTCCTGTGGTTTTAGGTATATAGTACCCAATGATCTTTAATATTTTCAACATACTACTATAAAAAGACTTGCTTTTTATAGTAGTATGCGCGAATTAGCAACAAGGCGCAAGGAAGGCACACCTTATTATAGAAAGAGCTCTTGGTATCAATCAGGAGCTTGCAGAAAGCTTAAAAACAGAGTAGATGCTCTCCTGCCGTTTATGCCTTCTTTTTTGTCGCATTTATTCGGCATAATAAAGTCATATATTATATAAAGAGTCCCCAAAAATGTCAAATACGAAGAATTTCAAAGAGTACCGTGCTGAGGCTATTGCAAATTTCATATTAAATTTAGCTGCTGATGAAAAAATAGAGATCGACCACTTAAAATTACAAAAATTGCTTTATATTTCTTTTGGATGCTGCACCTTTTTTTTAAATCGTTATATATTTAAGGACCCCATAGAGGCGTGGAAATATGGGCCTGTAGTGCCAAGCATATATTATGAATTTCAAGAATGTGGGAGACATCCAATACCCCATACTAAAAGGGCGTATATATTTGATTTTTTTGGTGATGAAGAGGCGAAAATTGCTGAAATTGATCCAGCTGATGAAAATCTAAAGAGCTGTATGGAAGCAGTATTCTCTACGTATAAACATACAGAATCTTCAAAGTTAATATCAATGACGCATACAAAGGGAACTCCATGGTACTCATACTATGATGGAACGCCACATAAGAAAATTCCAAGAGAAGCTATAAAGGAGTACTATAAGAATTTATTAGCCCCCCTGTAGATGGAAAAAAATCAGTATGAAAAAATATCAAGAATACCCTTGGCAGAGCAGGGAAAAACAGAACAGGAAATACTAGCAGAAAAGACACAAGGCTTAACTTACGAGCAAAGAGAAAAAATAAAAAGACAAGATGATTACAAATTTCAAAAAGACATAAAAGGAAGACTGCAAAGTTTTGTATTAATACCTTTTTTCGCGCTTTTCACAGTAACAATATCATTACTCATCGGTGTCGTTGTTTGGCACATGATTGCTTCAAGCTCTTATACTTGGTTAGAAGAAAGGCAAGTACATAAAATTGAAATACTTCTAAAGTCTGGGGCCATAGGCGCCCTTATTAGTCAATTTGTAAGAAAAATGATTGGATAAGCCTTCATTTGATGACGCTTAGGCGTGCTTCTATGTTTTAGCAGTTAGGCGCACATAATGCTAATGTCGGCAGGAGCTTTGCGCAGAAATGAGCATAGGCTCCGGCTCTAATTGTATGCCAAAGCTTTCTTTTACCCCGCTTTGGATTTGCAAAGCTAAGGCGCGCAAATCCCTGGAACTTGCGCCATAGTTTACCAGGGCCAGGGCGTGGTTTTCGGAAATGCCTGCCTTAGCGTAACGCAGGCCGCGGGGGAAGCCGGCTTTTTCAATTAACCAAGCGGCAGCCAGTTTGACCTGCGCTGCAGATTCAGAGCTGCTTTTTTTGTCCTTTCTACCTATGAAAAAAACAGGCAGCTCTCTTAGGTCTATGCCTTTGCTCTTGCATCTTGCTAAGAAGGCTCTGTATGCGCTGGGCTTGAGAATAGGGTTTGTAAAAAAGGAGCCTGCCGAACGGGAATGGGGATCTGCTGGGTCCAAGAGCATAGATTTGGCGCTGCGCAGCTCTAAAACAGTCTTTCTAATAGCCTGCAATTTTTCCCGCATCGTCTTATATGCGCCTAGAGGCCGCCTGCTTTCTACTGCTTCCTGCAGGGCAGGGTATGCAAAGGGGGACACTTCATGCAAGTTCAGGCGAAAACATACCCGCAGGATCACAAAGCCTTCTTTGTACGTCCTTTTAAAAATACTGGAGCGATAGCCAAAATGACATTCAGAATTACGAAAACGGCGCACTTCATAGCATGATCTATCCAGACAATCCAGGTACTCTATACTTTGGGCAGCCTCTTGACCATATGCTCCTATATTTTGTATAGGGCTTGCGCCTACATAGCCTGGTATGCCCGAGAGACATTCCAGGCCGCTCCAAGATAAAGCTATGCTCCTTTGGACCAAGCCATCCCATTCTTCCCCTGAGGCGGCTGTGAGGAAGGCAGCATGAGACTCTTTGAAGCAATGCGCCCCTTTCAAAGCTATGTGTATTACCAGGCCGTCAAAGCCTTCGTCTGGCAAAATGATATTAGTCCCTCCGCCTAAAACCAAGACCGGCAGGGAACGGCGTTTTGCTTCTTGCAGGGCAAGCAGGAGCGCAGGGAATTCTTGTACTCTAATAAAAAAAGCAGCCGGGCCGCCTAGGCCTATAGAAGTAAGAGGAGCTAAAGCAACATTTTCCCTAAAAGATATGCTGCTTACTGTTTTGATTTGCTTCAAAGCTAAGCAAGCTACTCCTGCAGCTGCGACTTCCCTTGCAGTGCTTTGAGCATTTCTTGGCGCTTTTCAAAGCGCTGGCGGGATCTAAGGGACAGCCATTCGTATTTGAGTTTACGCACATCGACTCCTTTGAAAAGAGAATAACGCCGTAATAGCTTTGCGGTTTTGCCATTCATAATGTTTTCGAAAAAGATAAGGCAGGATGTATAGCATCATGATCTTGCATTTCTATTCCCAGCAGTGCGCATGATGTCTATATATATTCCTTTACCCCAGTTTAGAAGATAGCCGCAGGCTCCCATCCCTTGACTTGCGCAAGTTCTCAAAGGCTTTCTCCAAGCGCAAGTCTTTTTTTCATATCGCCAAATTAGGACAGGATCAGCTTCATAACCTCTCCTCGTGCAATGAGAAGTCCTTAAGCAAGATAAGAGGCGCTGTGATTCGTGAGCGCAGTCAGCTCCTGCCAGTATGCCTATTGCCTGCCTGTTTGTCTCAACTGGAAATGGATTTAGTACATAAAGCAAAGAAAATGTATGATATTTCTGTTTGTTATAGCGCAAATGTATTGGTATTGCCGAAAAAGAAACATAACTCGAACTTGGCTTTTGCAAAGCGCCCAAGCGCCTGCCCAGCAGCTTTGTATATGCAGGCACGCAAGGCAAAAGCCATATCACTTTCTTTAGGCATCAACGATGAGGCGCAGCTCTTCCCTCCCCAAGCAGGCCATGTTCCTTAGGCGCTGCGTCAAAGCAGGCGCTGGGGCAGCCTTCTATGCTCTGAGTATATTGCTTTGCGCCGCATGCCTTGAGACGCCAAAAGAAAAACTGGACCGTTTGCATAAGATCAGCGTACACAAACAAGCCAAATATGAGAAAGTACAAGAAGCCTATCAGGAGATAAAAGAGCTTTTGCATGAGAAAAACGAACAAAAATCCCAGTATATCACCAAAGTGAGCTCACCAAGACTCGTGCGGGTTAGTCCGAATAGGAAGCTGCTGGTCTGGATAGATCATGGCCATCTCTACTCATGGGACCAGAAGCAAAAAACAAGCTGGGATATAAGTCAGCTAAGGGACCGGCAATTTGCGCAAAGCGATCTTATTGATATAAAGCTTTCATGGAGCGGGCGCTATCTTACGTTACTATATTACAAAGAAAAAGCATGCCTATTACAAGCGCTGGATAGTAAAGAGCAGCAGGAGCTGAAGCTGCCTGCGCTTGGGCGGCTGGATTGCTATAGCAGCCCTATACTCACTGATGATGCTTCCATGCTTTTTTACTCCGACAAGAAAGAGCTCGTGTCTTTGCGTTTAGCAAGCGGACAAAAGCAGACTGGAGAAGGGGCGCAAAGCGCCGGCAAAACACATCTCATAAACCTAAGCAAAGCTGTTAAGTACAGTAAAATCCAAAATTCCTTCTACCTTTATGCAGCCGGGCCCTATTCTGTGTTTATTTTTCTTGGGAATGCGGGCTATTATCGTTTGTACTATTACCAGTATCACAAAAGTCAGGAGAGCTATAAACTCAAAAGCTATAATAAACCCTTTGCAAGCTCTCAATTCCATTATGCGCGCATAGAATGGTCACCAGATAGAGAAAAAACAAACAAAGGCGGTATTGCAAAATACCAAGTTATGCCAAAAAAAGAAAAGCTGGGCCTTTATGCTGCAGATGTTTTTTTGTACAGCGGCGCCATTGGAAATTGGAAGCTGCATTCTCTCACATTAGACAGGCCTTCGAGCCTGGGACCTGCTTTTAGGGCTGAGACAGCAGATGATCTTGTCTTTCTTGAGCAGTCAGGCGTTTTTTTGCTTCTGCAGAAAAATAAGCTCTATGCGTGGGACCCCATTAGCCGGGAAAAACAGAGATACCCCATAGAGCTAAAGGCGCTCTTCCCCTTTTACGGAGGCATCGTCTACATAGATTTTGCAAATCGTATCTACCTGCGTCATAGCGCCTACAGTGACTTTGAATGGAAACTCATGTATCTGCATCACACAATAGAAGAAAGGCAAGAAAACCTAAGCAATCTCATCCCAATAAGTCCAAGCCTTAAAGACTAAGGCCTCCTTTTTAACATGCGCTTTTTGCGCAGCAAAGCAAAGTGAGCCCTGCCGAAGGTCTTCTTTTGTGCAGGCGAAGTATGGAAAGCATCCCTTCCATCTGCGCTCGCAAGGGAGCTTTGAGAATTCTATAGAGTTTTAGCGGCATGTCTGCATGTTTGGAAGGCGCCTAAGTTTTGCAAAGACATGCCGCAAGAGCTGGACATGATGCCTTAGTTTAGCTACTCAAATATCAATAGTGGCACGTACTGCATTCTGTAAGACCCATGCCCACATTTGTCCCTTCGCCTGAGAGCTTTTCCTGCTCTTTTGCATAATTGCGATGGCAATTCACGCACCAGCCCATATGAAAAGCAGAATGCACCTCCACCTTATCCATCTTGGCAACAGGACCATGGCAGGCGGAGCAGTCTAAACCTTTCGCAATATGAACTTTATGACTAAAACGGGCATGATCCGGCAGATCATGCACCTTGTGCCAGCGTATGGGGATGCCTTGCTTATATAATGCTATGAGATACTGAATGTCTTTGCTATCAGAGGCTACCTCCTGATGGCACTTCATGCAGGTGGCCGTATCAGGGATAGAGGCTTGGGCAGATCGCTCTACGCTTGTATGACAGAATTGGCAGTCCATTTGCAGCTCGCCTGCATGAAGCGCATGACTGAATGCAATGGGTTGGTCCGGGGCATAACCTTGGTACTTTGGCTTAGTGCCCCATATCCAATAAAGCAAGCCAAAACTCAGCAAGGGCAAAAGCAGCGGAAGACTATGTTTTTTTAGTATGCGCAGTAGCAACATAAATACAAATAAAGCCCATTACTCTATACTGTCAATTTCTTTGCTTAGGTTGAATTGATAAGAGGCTTATTTGTCTCAATGCCTGCTTTACAAAAGCAAGAGGCATAGCTTTTGCATGAAAAAAATCTATACAAATACTGCCAAGCTGTAAAAAATGCCGTGCATGAGCTTAGTCTAAGGCGTACTATAGACAGCCCCTGCCTTGCATAGTTCCGCAAAGAGCCTGTGCAAAAGGCGAAAATCATATGCTCCCTGCCCACCTTGTTTTAGCCGGCCGGGGGAAATAAGTCAGACTCTTAAGATAGCATAGATGATAGTAAGGCTTAGATATATATTTTGGAAAAAGAAGCGAAAATCTATATAGCTGGTCATAAAGGCCTTGTTGGTTCTGCGCTTTTGCGCGTCCTGCAGGAAGAGCATTATGCTAATCTTGTATATAGAAGGCATGAGCAGCTGGATTTGTGTGACGCTGCTGCAGTGGATGCCTTTTTTGCTCAAGAAAGGCCGGAGTATGTTTTTTTAGCCGCAGCCAGGGTAGGAGGCATTGGAGCTAATGACAGCTTAAGGGCTGATTTTTTAAGAGAAAACCTTCTGATCCAAACGCATGTAATAGGAGCGGCATCCAGATATAAGGTACGCAAGCTCTTATTTTTGGGCTCTTCGTGCATTTACCCTAAATTCGCGCAGCAGCCCATAGGAGAACACGAGCTTTTGAATGGAAAATTAGAAGCTACAAATGAGGCCTATGCCATTGCCAAAATTGCCGGAATCCTGCTATGTCAGAGCTATAACCATCAGTATGGCACCAATTTTCACTGTGTGATGCCGACCAATCTTTATGGACCCGGAGATAACTATGACCTTGACAACTCTCATGTGCTGCCTGCATTAATACGTAAATTTCATGAAGCAAAGCAAAAGCAAAGCCCAGAGGTGGTATTATGGGGGAGCGGTAAGGCAAAAAGAGAGTTTCTATATTCTGATGATCTGGCGCGGGCCTGCCTTTTGCTTATGCAGACATATCATTTCCAAGAAAAGGAGATCATAAATATAGGCAGTGGTGAGGAGCTTTCTATACATGAACTTGCTCTCAAGATCAAGAAATTGCTTACTTTCCCGGGAAAAATCTGCTACGATCCAAGCCGCCCAGATGGAAGCCCGCGTAAGCTCTTGGACTCACGCAAAATACGCTCCCTAGGATGGCGCCCTCAGTACTCTTTGGAAGAAGGTTTAGAGCAAAGCTATCGAGATTTCCTTCAAGGCTATGCGAAAAGTTCTCACAATCCTGCAGCTTAATACCTATGATCAGTGGGGCGGGGCTGAAAAAGTCGCCATGCAGCTGCATCGTTTTTGGCTGAGCCAGGGGCATCATGCCTATTTGGGAGTAAAGCAAAGATTTACCCAAGAGCCCCAGGTTTTTGGCCTTAATGAAATCGATGATGCCGCTTTAGAGCAGGCAAAGTACAAGAATCGCCCGAACAAAAGAGGACAAACAAGGCAGCTTCTCTATCAGAGCGCAAGTGAAAACAAAGCAAAACTCCTCTCATCACGGAAAAGAAGGCTTAGAGCCGGTCTCAGAAGGCTGCCTTACTGGGAGCCTTGTTCCCATGTTTTTCATGACCTTCGCGCTGTTTTTAGGCAGGCAGATGCTGCAAAGCAAAGAGGACAGCAAAAAACAAGCAGACTTGCAGGCTCTTGGCACGTATTAGGCGAGCGCTGGAGAGGTCATGAGCTCTTTGCCTATCCTAAGGCGCGCGCTCTTATATCTGCTTTGCCTCGGAGGCCGGACATTATCCATTGCCATAATCTCCACGGAAATTACTTCGACCTCCACCTCTTGGCGGAATGGAGCAGACACGTCCCTGTGATATGGACTTTGCATGACCAGTGGGCTCTAACGGGGCATTGCGCCCACAGCATGGACTGTAAGCGCTGGGAGACAGGCTGCGGGGCTTGTCCTGACTTAAAACGCTATCCCCCTCTTTTGAGAGATGGCACCGCATACAACTGGCAGCGAAAAAAACGTATCTACGAGCATACGCGCTTGTCTCTTGTTGCTCCTTCCAGATGGTTACTGGACTGCGCCGAGCGCTCTATGATCAAAGCTGCTGCGCAAAAGGCTTGCGTCATAGGAAATGGGATTGATTTAACTATTTTCAAGCCAGGCAGCCAAAGAAAGGCCCGCCTTGCCTTATCTTTGCCGCTGGACCTTCCTATAGTCTTGTGCGCATATTCTCAGTCAAAGAGTGTGTACAAAGATGTGGCAGGCCCTGAGCATGTCTTAGCTAGGAGCGCAAGAGAAATGCCGGGATTGCTATTGCTGAGACTGGGGGGAGGCAGCAACGCTTCTGAACAATCCTGCCGCATCAGCTCTATGAACGGCTTTTCTACATATTCCTTCCCCTTTCAAAAGGATGCGCATCGCCTGATCCTCTTTTACCAGGCAGCTGATATTTATCTCAGTACAAGCAAAGCTGATACTTTCCCCTCAGTGCTGCTCGAAGCCTCTGCCGCTTCTTTGCCTATTGTAGCCTCACAGGTAGGCGGCGTATCTGAAGTGGTGGATGAGGCAAAGACAGGCTTTCTTTTGCCTTCGGGAGCCTATAAGGAGATGGCTCAGAAAATCTGCTATCTGTTTTGCAATCCACAAGTAAGAAAAGCAATGGGAGAGGCCGGCCTAATGAAGGCGCGCAGCCTTTACAATGAAAAAGCTATGTTTGCACAGTACAAAAGGCTCTATACAGAGTCGATGGCGGCAAAGAAAAGGACTTCATGAAAGAGCAAAGGCAAAGGAAAGGCCGCATTGGCAATGCCAGACAAAGAAACAGCAAGCCATACAAAGCTGCCGGGAAGTATTCGGCAAAAGAGGGCGAATGGAGCTACGTGGTAGATCGCCATAGAGTCACCCTGGCTGCTTATGCTAAGGAGCTTTGGCATTACAGAGACTTGATCAAATTTCTCGTACGCCGGGATTATATAATAAATTATGTACAAACGATTCTTGGGCCTCTATGGTTTGTAATCCAACCCCTTTTGTCGGCTGTGGTTTTTACTTTCGTCTTTGGAAGAGTTGTAAAGCTTTCTACAGACCAGCTGCCGCCTTTTTTATTTTACATGTCCGGGAGTATCTTATGGTCTTATTTTGCCATGTGCTTCCAAAAAATTGCCACGAACTTTGTAGACAATAAAGACTGGCTGCGCAAAATCTATTTCCCCCGTTTGAGTATGCCTATTGCAATCCTGCTAAGCTCATTAGGGAGGTTTTTTTTAAATGTACTGATTTTTTTCGCTTTCCTTTGTTACTATATCTTCGCAGAAGGGCACAATGTACATGTAAGCTGGCTCTCTATCCTGCTTATACCCTGCCTGGTTTTCCAAATGGCTGTCATCAGTCTGGGCTCTGGTCTTATCATAGCTTCCCTTTCCGTAAAATACAAAGATTTATTACAGCTTATGACCTTTGTCGTACAGTTATGGATGTATTGCAGCCCTATCGTCTATCCGCTTTCTCAAGTACCTCAGGAATACCGCTCTTGGTACGCCTGTAATCCTATGTCTGCCGTAATAGAAAGCTTTCGTATGCTCGTTTTAGGCAAGTCCTCCCTGCACTTCCATGAAGCCCTGCTGAGCTGGGGGATAAGCATAGTAAGCTTGTTGATAGGCTTGTATGCTTTTCAGCGTACACAGCGTAACTTCGTAGATACCATATAAGCACGTAGATTAAGTATTTCATGTCAGCTGTAGTATTGCAAATAGAAAATCTCTCTAAAACATACCGCTTGGGCAAAATTAACAGCGGGACCCTGCGCCATGACCTGGAAAGTTTTTGGTCACGCCTGCGCAAGAAGGAAGACCCTAATACGCCGCTGCTTCATGACTCCGGGCAGCAAGGCATACATATTCATAAAGGCTATGTGCAGAGTCTGCAGAATGTATCCTTGCAAATCAGAAAGGGCGAGATATGGGGCATCGTAGGTAAAAATGGAGCAGGGAAATCTACCTTATGCAAGATCATATCTCGTATTACTGCCCCAAGCGAAGGCTGTGTGCGCATAAGAGGCAATACCGTGAGCCTGCTGGAAGTGGGCATAGGTTTGCACCCAGAATTGACCGGGCGGGAAAATATTTTTCTATCTGGAGCTATTTTGGGCATGAAAAAAACAGAAATTCTGGAAAAACTGGGAATGATCCTTAACTTTTCCGAGATAGGGAAGCACATTGACACGCCGGCCAAACGCTACTCCAGTGGTATGAGTGTGCGTCTGGCCTTTTCTGTGGCCATACACCTCGATGCGCAGATCATACTCTTGGATGAAATATTTGCAGTGGGAGATATGCGTTTTCAGGAAAAATGCTTTCAGAAGATTCAGGAACTTGCCAAGCATGGCGCAGCTGTGCTATGCGTAAGCCATACGCTGAGTTTGATAGAAAGGCTGTGTACAAAAGCTGTTTGCATGCACCAAGGGAGAGTCCTAAAAATAGGCAAGGTTGCTGAAGTCTTGGATTATTACAAAGGCATGAAAATGTGACTTAGAGCTTTAGACTTTTGGGTAATATATACTTTATTGCGCTAATTATCCTTTTGAGACGCAAGTTACTCTATCCCGCTGGATACCGTATATTATGACTAAACGCAAGCAGCAAACACGCCCGCAAATACCCAATAGGACTATTTTTTGCCGTAATAATATCGACGTATTGCAGGGCATAAACAGCGGGTCTGTTGACTTGATATATTTAGACCCGCCCTTTAATAAAAAGAAAGTCTTTACTGCGCCTATAGGAAGCAGCGCGGAAGGCGCAAGTTTTAAGGATATTTTCACAAGGGATGATTTGCGGGACGAATGGCTTGAAACGATAAAAGAGGATCAAGAAAAGATACACTCATTTTTGAATGGCATTCAAGGTATAGAGGGTCGAAGAAGCTATAATTTTTGCTACCTTGCTTATATGGCTATACGGATTATAGAGTGCCATCGTCTACTAAAAAACACGGGGAGTCTGTACCTGCACTGCGACTCGACTATGGCGCACTACCTAAAAATACTACTGGATTGCGTTTTTGGTGAAAAGAACTTTGTAAATGAGATAAGCTGGGAGCGGGGGACGGCATCGGGCGGTAAAGCTACCGCAAAAAAATTCATTCCTCAGCATGATACTATCTTTAGTTATGCTAAATCGCATACCTTTCAATTCCAAATGATATATACTCCTTATACAGAGGATTATATAAAAGAAAGATTTAGAAAAAAGGATCATATTGGCCTATATAGGGAGCAGTTGGGTGGTAGAAAACAATATTTACAAGACAGCAAGGGCAAGCCTACAAGTGACTTTTGGTATGATATTTATCCTGTCAATCCAGCATCTAAAGAACGCACTGGCTACCCTACGCAAAAGCCCTTAGCATTATTAGAGCGCATCATCCAAGCAAGCAGTAAAGAAGGTGACCTCGTGCTGGATCCATTTTGCGGATGCGCTACTACTTGCGTTGCGGCTGAGAAGTTAGGCCGCCGCTGGATTGGCGTTGATATAAGCACGCTTGCAGGCGTGCTTGTTCGCGAGCGTTTGAAAAAAGAGCTTTGGTATGAAGACGAAACGACAAAACAAAGGGACATATACAGTTTGCTAAAAGAGCTTCCGCCGACGCAGATCACTCCCCCTAAAAGAACAGACACAGGCAAAGACTACAGAGGGCAGAAATACGTATATATCATATCTAACACGGCATATAAAGACGAATACAAAGTAGGCATAGCTTCGAATTACCAAAAACGTCTAGACAGCTACCAAACAAGCGACCCGAACCGCGGCTATAAGCTGGAATATAAGCTGCTAACGCCGCGCTTTCGGGCAATAGAAAAGCATATCCATACTACATTTGAAAGTAGGCATGAATGGGTAAAGGGCGACATTAGCAAAATAAAAAAAGCAATGCTAAATTATGATAAGGGAGGGTCGCAAAAATAGGCAGGGTTGCTGAAGTCTTGGATTATTACAAAGGCATGAAAATGTGACTTAGAGCTTTAGACTTTTTATGCAGCCATGCCTGCTTTAGCGCTTTTTTGCTTTCCTTAGTCTGTGCCGTGAGCATTGTGATCTAACTATGAAAACAGGCCTAATTTCTTTCCCCTTGGACGAGATAGAGCAGCGCCAAAGCGCAGCGAGCTCTATCCTGAGAGAAACGGGGCGGGAGCTTTTGAGCTTACAGGCCAAGTATTTCAACCGGCGCCGGGACAGCCATGACAAAGACCCCGTAAAATTGCAAAGAATCGCTGCTCATATAGAAGAAAGGCTGGTAGATTTCCTGAGCAAACGTTTCCCAAAAGACAGCTTTCCCAAGCAGCAGGGAGAAAGACGTCTAGAGAGTGATTTTGCCTGGCATCTGAATCCTTTGGATGGGCAGCGCAACTTTGCCCATTGTATTTCACACTTCTGCGCTTTAGCTGGTATTTCCTTTCGCTCTACGCCCGTATGTGGAGTCGTCTACCAGCCTTGTTCTGAGGATAGCTATCAGGCTATTGCTGGAGGAGGCGCTTACAAAAATAAGCAGCATATTTACGTCTCGCAGACAAATAAAATTGAACGAGCCATTACAGCCTCAGGTCTGCCCTATGATTATGAACGCCGTAATACTATTGATCACATTCTGTGTAATCTGGCTGCCTTTATAGGAAGCGGCACGGGTCTACGGCGTTCTGGCTCTGCCGTTTTGGATTTATGTTGGATTGCAGAAGGGCTTTTTGACGCCTTCTGGGAGCATAGTTTCAAGGCGCAGGACCTATGCGCTGTGATCGTGATTTTGCAGGAGGCAGGCGCTATGCTGAGCGACTTTGAGGGGAAAGCAATAGATCACCTTGTTTCCTCTAATCTCCTAGCCAGCAATACGAAGCTGCATGATACGCTGCTGGAACTGCTGCAGCAAGTGCAGGCTATGGGCAGCATAAATTGATACTCTCAGACTTAAAGTTGTAAGCGCTCCTTGTATCTCAAGCTGTGGACTTCACATTTGAGAAAGACATTCTTAAGCAAGGCCTTTACAAGAATATCATAGGTATAGATGAAGCAGGCAGAGGCCCTCTGGCTGGCCCTGTGGCTGTGGCTGCTGTCAGCTTTGACAAAGCGTCCTATGAGCCATTGGGGGCATTAGCGTGTGTGCGGGATTCCAAGCAGCTTCAAGCTGAGGCCAGGCAAGAGGCCTTTCATATCATAAACAAGAGAGCCTGCTTTTGTCAAAATGTCTTTATCTCCAATAGAGTGATAGATCAGATCAATATTAACAGGGCCATCGAAAGAGCTGTCATATATCTCATACAACGTTTTCGGAATACGCATAAAAGTATAGACTTGGCAAAGACGCTGGTCCTCATAGATGGAAACTACCGCTTTTTGCGGCTCAAAAAGAGTTTCCCTATGCTCCATACGCAGTCTCTTGTCAAGGGGGATAAGCGGGCACTCAGTATTGCAGCAGCGTCTATTGCGGCCAAGTTCCTCCGTGATAAAAGGATGACAGCCCTTGCTCCCTATTTCCCCCTATACCGCTTCCAGAAACATAAAGGCTATCCCACGAAAGAACATAGGCTTTTGATAAGCAGGCATGGGCCCTGCCCTTTACACCGGAGGAGCTATAAACTCACATAGCTTAGACTTAGGGGAAAATATGCTAGACATGCTATATCTAAACAAATTATTGTCTTAGGTGCTTCTTGGCGCCTTCTTCTCAAGCTTACAGTCTGGCTTGCTTCTCTATATTCCGCATATCTTGTTGCTCTTATATTGAGATTTTGGATGATGCATATTCAAATCGAAAGAGAACGCAGAGTCCAATTGCATTTTCCTTGGCTGCCTCGATTACTGGCTTCATTTTGCGAAAATCTCAGTGGGCTTAAAACAATAGCCAAGTATTACAAAGCAGCTCCCGAAGACCTAAGCCCCCAAGGCTTTCTGGATTATACGCGAAATTGTCTTAGCCTGAAACATGAGCTTGCAGGCATCCCCCTAGAGCAGCTCCCCAGCACAGGCCCTTTGGTTGTAGTAGCAAACCATCCCTTTGGCTGCGCAGAGGGTGTGACTCTCATGTCTCTTGTACAGGGGGTGCGTCGTGATATTAAGACCTTTGCAAATAAGCTCCTGCGCTGTTTCCCTGAATTGAGCCCGAACTTTCTGGAATTAGAATTATATTCTCAAAAGGCTGCGCAAAGTAATGCCAAGGCGCTGCGCCTAAGCTTAGCGCATCTGAAGAAGGGAGGATGTCTCATCATCTTTCCTGCTGGCCAAGTTTCGCATTTCCACTGGGCAAGCCTCCAAATCCAAGATATAGCATGGGGGAGTGTTGTGGGGATGCTGGTACAAAGAAGCCAAGCGACTGTGTGCCCCGTATTTATCCAAGGCCGCAATAGTTTTCTTTTCTACATTTTCCCCTCCTATCTTCGCACTCTTTTATTGGTCAGAGAATTTCTTAACAAGAGGAATAAAAAAATACGCTATATTTTTGGCTCATGTCTTGGAAGCAAAAGCCTGCTTTCTTTTTCATCTTACAAGCGCCTAAGTGATTATTTACGTCTGCATAGTTACTCCTTAGCTAGAATGCCTAAGGAACACCCGCTGCAGAACTCTGATAAGTCAAAGCTGGCAGAGCAAAAAGCGCCGCCTCTCGAAGACAAGGCGCAGGAAAGGAGCCCTGCTGCTTCAGAGTCATCTGAGGCTCTGGCGCATGAGTTTGCTTCTTTGCCCAAAGAAGCCCTGCTATGCCGGGAATCCTCCTTAGACTTGTTTGTCTTAACTATGGCTCAGGCTCCAAAGATACTTCGTGAAATAGGTCATCTGAGACAAGAGGCCTTCGGCAGTGAGGGCGGCGGTACAGGTCTGGATGAATATGATCATTACTATCTGCACTTAGTAGCATGGAACAGGGGGAAGAAACGTATCGCAGGCGCCTATCGCATGGCGGTGGTAGACCACGTTTTAGAAGAAAGAGGACCGGGGGGCCTTTACACGTCTTCCTTATTTCGTTATGATGAAGTTTTCTTCAAGCTTGTCAGGCCATGCGTGGAGTTAGGCCGCGCTTTTGTGCAGATGGAAGACAGAAAGAACATCAAGACTCTCTTTGCTTTATGGCGGGGGCTGGCGCGGTTTATGCTTCTGCACAAATATCGCAATATGATAGGGCCAGTGAGCATAGGCAGGGCTTATCCCCCCGTAGCGCGGGCTATGATGAGAGACTGGCTACGTATACACCACTTCAAGCCTGAACTTGCTGCCCGCCTCAAAGCTCTATGCCCTTTTTCCTACCCGCAAAGGAAGACATTCTGGGATTACGCCATGCTCGCAGGTATAGTTAGTACTGAACAAATCTCACGACTTATCCAAAACCTTTCTGTGTCTGGCGAAGCCTTCCCTGTCTTATTGCGTCAATATCTCAAGTTAAATGCAGCTGTTCTGGGATTTAATATAGATCGTGAATTTGACAATACTCTGGATGTTTTGATACAGGTAGACATTGCTGCTATAGCGCCTATGCAGTTACAGAAATATATGGGGCCGGAGGCCAAGGCTTTGCAGGACTATTTTCGAGCGCAGGACATGAGCGCAAAAGAAAAGCATAGCTCCTATAACAAATAGCCGGCAGGCATAGTCAGGCCTGAAATCCCAAGCCTGCAGCGAAGGGCTTTGTACTGCTTGCGCTCTGCAAAATGTCTTCTGGAAAATACGCTGCGGCGCTTTTTAGGCGCAGCGCAATGTGAAAATGCTTTTGCGTGATATACAAAAAGCAATGAGCGCCGCTCTCAGAGCAGAGGATATACAAAAAGGCGCGCCTGTATTAGATCATTTCTATAAGTTTTTAGAGCGCCACAGCCTTCCACCAGAGAGAAGCCTGCAGCTATACCAAAACAACATCAGAGCCGCGCTCAAAGCAAGCTTGGAAAGCTCCTTCCCTCTCAGCGCTATGCTTGTAGGCAAAGAGTGTTTTCTTTTTCTGTGTGAAGCTTACAGCCGCGCCTGCCCTTATGCTAGAAGCCAAGCCCTTTATTTGTATGGCGAAGATTTTCCCGCTTTCGCCTCATCTCAAAAAGGCATGGGGCAGGTCCCTTATCTATATGACTTTATGAAGCTGGAATTCGCCTATCTGCGTGCGCAAGAGAGCGCAGAAGCGCTAAGGCCAGCTCCCAATAAAAACCGCAGATACCTGTACTGGAAGCTAAAAAAGATATTCCAACAGAAAGAAAAAGACAGTTCTTTAGAGCCCTATGTCTTGGCAAATCCAAATCTCGCCTTTAGTACTTCCAAATATCCCTTGCTTGCGATATGGAAGCGGTGCCTGCAAAGCTATGATGCTCAAAACAAGCCCCTTAGCTCTGAAAAAAGCGCAGCTGCCTCAGATAGCAATGGCATTATTATAGAAAAGAATGCGCCTACAGAAAGCTTAGTGATTTACAAAGAAGAAGAGCTGGGAGACAGAGATACCATGATCCATAAAGTTTATGTAGAAAAGCTCTCTAAAGCAGCAGCCAAGATTCTGCAAGCCTCCGTGCAGGCTGTCCCTATTTCTGAGCTCTGCTTAAACAAGAAAGAATATAGAAAAAGCTTAGGCCTGATAAGAGAAATGGCAGCCAGAAACTGGCTTCTTCTCAAGTCCTAACATTCCGCAAATAGCAGCCTTGTATGATCTGAGCCGGGAGCAGAAGAGAGCTTCCTTCCCTGAGCTGCAAGATCATAAGCAAGACGAAAAAAGATGCGGCACTCCTTATTCTGTCCTTTAGAGCGCATAGCTTAGGAATAGACAACCTGTCTTTGCATGGAAAATCCTTGACATCGCTCTGTCTTAGGCATCTTCTCCTAAAATGCGCATAGCAGTTACAGGCGGGGCTGGTTATATAGGAAGCCACGTAGTCCTGGATTTGCTGGAAGAAAAGCACTCTGTTCTGGTCATTGACGATCTTTCCACAGGCTCGGCCGAGAATGTTTTTTCTGACTATGCTAATTACTCTTTTTTCCATGGCGACTACAGCTCTAAAGAAGCTCAAGAATGTCTCGAAGCATTTGAAGCAGAGGCCCTTTTCCATTTTGCTTCATTAAAAGCAGCCGGGATGTCTATGCTTTATCCTGAATCCTATTCGCAGCATAATATACGCAAAAGTTTCCAACTGATAGAAGGATTGGCAAAGAGCGCTTGTTTTTATTTTATTTTTAGTTCCAGCGCAGCAGTTTATGGCTCGCCTGCTTACCTTCCTCTTGATGAGCAGCATCCTTGTCTTCCTATCAACTATTATGGCTTTACAAAACATTGCATCGAGGAAAATCTACGCTGGTTCTCTTCTTTTGGTAAAATACGCTGCGCTATTTTGCGCTACTTCAACGCTGCAGGTTATGATACAAAAGGACGTATTAGGGGCTTAGAGAGGAAGCCAAACAATCTTATACCTATTATGATGGAGGCAGCTACAGGGAAAAGAGAGTATTTGGAGATATTTGGCAAAAACTACGATACGCCTGACGGCACCTGCATACGCGATTATATACATGCAAGCGACCTCAGCAGAGCTCATGTTCTAGCTCTCTCTTATATGCGGGAGAAGGACAAGGATTTGGTACTGAATCTAGGTGCTGGGAGAGGTTATTCTGTATGGGAAAGTTTAGAGATCATGCGAAGGATTTGTCCCGCAAAAATAGAGCATCGCGAAGCGCCTCCCCGCCAAGGGGACTGCGCTCAATTAATTGCCAGCTCAAAAAAAGCTCACGAGCTACTAGGATGGAGCGCGCAGCATTCTAGTATGGAAGAAATATTACGCAGTACATGGAATCTCTATGAGAAAAATAACTCGTCTATCGCTCAAAGAGGCTTGCCCTAAAGCTCCTTTAGCTTTCGCTTCTATTTGTCTTATTTTGCTTGCATGTATAGACATGGAAGAGCGTATCCAGCAAGGTGAAGCATACATAGAGCAAGGAGCTTGGGATAAGAGCCTGCAGCATTTCCACAGACTCTATCCTAAGGCGCCTCAAAACCCTAAGGTCCTCAAGCATCTAGGCATGCTCTTAAGCTTGCACCGTTTTTCCCTATATACGGGCATAGAGCTTTTAGGCCAAGCCTTAGCACACAAGCCTGATGCTATGTTAAGAGAAGAGATAGTACTGCTTTATTTAGCTATGGGAGAAACAGCAAATATAGAAAAGGAATTGCTGCATGCGGAAGCTTTGAGCGTAGAGCAGCTGCTAAGCAAGCCTATTATGCAAATACGTTCCCTCGTAAATTGTCTGAGTCAAAAGAAAGGCCGCTCACTTAAGCTCCATTCTCAGAGGCTTTCTGTGCCGCTTTATCATTTTCTTTGTGAATTAGCATTGCGGCATAAGAAGCAAGGAAACGCAAATCTTGCTATACGCGAGGCTTACTTTCGCTTGGACGACGAAGATCAATGCAAGGCCTTGCCTGTATGGATACATTGGAGCAAAGAGCAATCTGCTTTTTTCTATAAAGAATTAGCTTTATGCCAAAAGCGCTTTCCATCCCGCATTGCTTTATTTCGACCTATACCTCTTGTGCCCTTATTATCTCATGAGACACACGAATATGAGAATTTTCTCTTTCCTTCACAAATTTTTCACCCCCTAGACCCAGGCGCAGAAATCCCATTCAGCCCCCCTGCTGTCTTGCCCATTCAGCCAGAAAAAAAGGAAGTAGAAGCTATACAGACAGAACCGTAGCCTTGTTGTGAAAATATGGCGCCAGGGCAGCGTATTTTTACTACAAGGGCGCGGCGTCTGGGCGCCGCATTATATCGTGTTAGCTCTGCTGACTAGGGCAGGCTGTGATATGCGGCGCTTGTGCTCAGGGCCTTTGTTTTGCTGACTGGGGCCTTGTTGTAATATGCGGCGTCTTGGCGCCGCGTTATGTCGGCAGTGTGCTCGATGCACACTGCACTTCGGGCACCGTAAAGGTGCCCTCAGCGGCGCAGGGCCTCGGGAGCTATCCATATCAGAACAATCCAGTGCAAGGCATAGGCATTGCAATAGCGGTGCGAGAGTCTGGCGCTAAGGCAGGGCTGACAAAACAGATATGGTTTTTTTCTGGAGCTATCCATACCAGAACAATCCAGTGCAAGGCATAGGCATTGCAATAGCGGTGCGAGAGTCTGGCGCTAAAGCAGGGCTGACAAAATAGATATAGTTTTTTCTGGAGCTATCTATACCAGAACAATCCAGTGCAAGGCATAGGCATTGCGTCCCGAGCACACGAGGTGCGAGAGTCTGGCGCTAAAGCAGGGCTGACAAAATAGATATAGTTTTTTCTGGAGCTATCCATATCAGAACAATCCAGTGCAAGGCATAGGCATTGCGTCCCGAGCACACGAGGTGCGAGAGTCTGGCGCTAAAGCAGGGCTGACAAAATAGATATAGTTTTTTCTGGAGCTATCCATACCAGAACGATCCAGTGCAAGGCATAGGCATTGCGTCCCGAGCACACGAGGTGCGAGAGTCTGGCGCTAAGGCAGGGCTGACAAAATAGATATAGTTTTTTCTGGAGCTATCCATACCAGAACGATCCAGTGCAAGGCATAGGCATTGCGTCCCGAGCACACGAGGTGCGAGAGTCTGGCGCTAAGACATGGATGTCGCCCGCGCCAGACCAATGCCTATGCCTTGCCGTCATGGATGTCGCCCGCGCCAGACCAATGCCTATGCCTTGCCGTCATGGATGTCGCCCGCGCCAGACCAATGCCTATGCCTTGCCGATATGTTGTGTTAGTGCGGGAGCGCAGAGGCTCAAGCGCTCAGCAGCAGCCTCAAGGATCGCAAAAGGCTGGGTATCAGATTAAGAACACGAAGCAAGGGAGGCATGCGGGCAGAATAAGAGGGGGCGATTCTTGTCCAGAGCAAGCAGCTCCAGCGCTGCTCTCCCCGCCTTTTCTACAGCTGGCGTATTCAGAGCAAAAGGGAGAAAGGGCGCCATTTGCGCAGCGAAGGGGGAATGGAGCTGCGCGTCTCCTTTCTTCCCAAGCAATATATATTCTTTGAGCAAAGACTGCAAGTCAGGCTTTACTTGTGGATAATAGCAGACCTTATAGGCCTGATCGCTTTTCTTGGCAGCGGCTTTTTTGTACTCTTCAAGCAGTCCCATAAAATCCAAGCTGCCGTCTATCATGCCGCCTTCTATGAATTGTTTCCCGCTAAATACTCTTCCCTCCGCCATTTCCTTCACTTCTTTGCTACTCTTGCGTCTTCCCTGACTCACCCTGTCTATAAAAAGCGTGTATGTAGAGTTCAGATTTTCGCTCAGCATCTTCTTGCTGGCAGCAGAAAGAGGACCTGCTTCAGAAAATATATCGCGCGTGGGGTCCTGCACCAGATATTCCTTGCGCACGCCCATTTTCTTGTATAAAGCAGCTAAGTCAGGCCGCAGACGGATCACGCCTATAGAACCAGTTAGAGACAATGGTGAGGCATAGATACGATTAGCCGCACAGGCAATGTAGTAAGCCCCAGAAGCCGCTACGGCGCCCACTAAGGCAAAGACAGGTTTTATGCGGGAGAGTTCATAAATAGTTTCAAACAAAAGCTCAGAGGCATCGGCTGAGCCGCCTGGACTGTTGATATACAAAAAAACGGCCTCATCCTGATTTTGGATAAGTTCCTGTAAAATATTACAAAAAGGCAGAGCTGCGATACTAGAGGGGCGGGGCTTATCCGTAGTCTTTCCCATGCTGATCGCGCCTTCCATGACAACAAAGGCTATGCTTGGAATCCTTCTCAATCGTACAGCTGCAAACTTACTGCGCTTGTATGCAGAAAGCAGGGCTGCTTCATAATAGATTTTCTTTTGCGCCATAAGACGTTCTTGCAGAATATGTAAAGCTGTTCCTTTTCTTTCCTTTTTCTGCGGCATCTTGGGGTCTTTTTGTTGTGAGCTATGTTCACTGTATTTCGCAGCAAATGGATGCGCTACTTTGCCTGCGCCAAGCAGACCTTTCTGTACAAGCAGCTGGTCTATCCACGCATTAGCAGGGAAAAGCTCTGTAAGAAATCCGCATTGCAAAAGCTCTTTGCTCTGGAGGAGGCCTTTTTTGCGCATAAGCGCCAAACTTGCTTTGCTTGTTTTAACAGAAACAGGAAGCTTTTTTACAAAATGTTGTTCTATTTCTGAGCGTAAGCTGTTTACAAGAGAGCCCATACTCCTGCGGCTTGTCTGACTAAAACCCCTGCGCGTAAAACTTTCATAGCCGCTGCCCTTGTAAAGGCCGGCGCTTTGCGTTTCTATCTTGATACCAAGTCTGTCTAAGGCCTCTTTGAAAAAATAAGAGTCATAGGATGGCAAAAGCATAAGAAAATTGGCATGCCTGGAAGCATAGCGGTAGTTTGCCGCCGCCAGAAGATACATAGTTTTGTAATTGCCGCCGCTGCTATGTGCTCTAAGTATTTTCCCTGATTTGGCAATGCTTTGTAAGGAGGATGCGATTTGCTCTATTTGCTGCCAAGAAGCGTGCATTTCGGGCACAATGTAGAAGACTTCCTTGACGCTTTTATTTTCCTTGAGGACGTAAAGGAGATGCAGGTAATCTAAAAAATGTCGTTCCGACCAAGGAGTAAAAAAACTAAGCCACCCGCTGCTCTGCAACATTGTGAACTTTTCCGGAATATTGAGAAAGGCGTACTCTTTTTTTGAGGATAGACTGAGAATGTTAAGAAACTTGAAAACGCAATAGAGCAAGAGTCGGAGCGGAAGCAAAGCAAGGCGTATAAGCAACATAAGTTTTATTAGACAGCTTTTTCTGGCTTTTTTAGGAGTCATCTAAAAATTCTTAAGTCGGGAAGGATTATTTGGTATATACAAGGACGCTTTTGCAGGGCCCATGAATAAGCTTGCCAGATATTGCAAAATTTGCTAAAAGTGTCCTAAAGTCAGCCTGAAGGATCAAGGCTTCTGTTCCTTTCAGCCTAAAAGAGGCAAAAATTACTTGCTCTTCTAAAGTACTCCCCCATGATTACAGCGTATTTTATTTTGGAATGATGTACCTGTTGAAAGGGGCCCTTGTAAAAATGACGCTATAGATAGAATGAAGATTGGGATAACTAATGCTGCTGCTACGAGGCTAAGGTCTAAGAAATGAAGCCAGAAGAAATTGTAAGGCAAAATTATATTAAAGTTTTGAATGAAGACTTTGATTACCCCTTAGAGCATATAGAAAAGGAAGTTTCTATACAAAGAGGCAATGAGGCAAATAGGAAAAATACGAGAGACAGGGCTGATATAGTTATATACAATGATGCGAAAAATCGGGATCAATATAAAGATATACTTGCTATAGTTGAAACAAAAAGTCCAGACCAAAGAGATGGCAGAATTCAGCTTGCAAGCTATATGTCTGCTTGTTCATGCCAATGGGGGGTTTGGACGAATGGGATAGATTCTCAGTATTTCATAAAAGAGGCATTAACAAGTAAAATAAAGGAAACATTTAGCATACCCAAGTATAATGAGACAATAGAAACTATTGGCGAATATACAAAAGATAAACTAAAGCCATTACGGAATTTAAAACCTGTTTTCAAGAAGATATTCACTACCCTGTATTCCAATACCAATATCTCGCGCAGAGAAAAACTTGGTAGTGAAATGATAAAATTGATATTTTGTAAAATTTGGGATGAAAAGTATTACAAAGATAGTATCCCGCAGTTTAGATTTTCCGTAGAAGAAGCGCAAAGGGATAACTATCAAGACTGCCAGGAACGAATATGCGGGTTGTTTGAAAATGTAAAAAAAGAATTACAGGCGGACGGCATATTTTCCAAAAACGATGAAATTACATTAGATGCGAAATCCATTTGTAAAGTTGTCGGCGCATTACAGCAATTTTCATTGATGAAGACAGAAAAAGACGCTGTTGGGGAAGCCTTTGAGATTTTTGCTGAAAGTAAGCTGGTCGGGGAGAAAGGAGAGTTTTTTACTCCTAGAGAAATTGTAAAACTAGCCATCCAAATTTTAGACCCTTCCCCAGAAGAGACTATTTTTGACCCTGCGTGTGGCAGCGGTGGGTTTTTGATATACGCTCTTGATCATATTTGGAAGAAGATGGATCATGATAAAAAATATAAGGGGGTAGATAATTTAGAAGGTCTTAAAAAAAACCTAGCGTCTCGTTGTATTTTCGGAGCGGATAAAGAACACGACTTAGTTAGAATTGCTAGAGCATATATGTCACTCATAGGAGATGGTAAAAGTAATATATTTCAAGAAAACATGCTGCATCCTATAGATGAGTTTCAAAGCAAAGCTAGGGATACATTATTATCCGCTAAAAATAAACTGAGGCAGTTTGATTATGTAGTTACTAATCCCCCATTTGGATCTAAAATAAAAGTCCTTAAATCAGACAGCGGGTATTTTGACTTGGGCCATGTTTGGAAAAAAGATAATCATGATGAGTGGCTTAAAACATCAAAAAGCAAAGAGACAGAACCTCAAGCCTTGTTTATTGAACTATGTTTGCGATTTTTAAAAGATGGAGGGAAATTGGCGATTGTGCTGCCAGAAACTTATTTACATGCGCCTAAAGCTCGATACATTATGGCGTATATAAAAAACAGTTGTAACATTACACATATTATTGATTTGCCTCATAACACTTTTAGACCCTATTGCAATGCAAAAACATGTTTAATTGTATTAGAAAAAGCAAGACCACAACAAGAAAAAATACAAATGGGTGTAGCAGAGCAAATGGGACATGACCATAATGGAAATGATATTTATAGAATAGATGATAAAAAACAAGTAAAAACAACAGAGATTTGGGATGATACGGTAATCATTAGAAATGAATTATTAAAAAGCGATGAAAAAGCTAAAGAATATACATTTTTACATTTAGAAAAAAACACAAAAAACTTTGTATATGTGCCAAGATATTATTGGGGTAAAAAATTTGATGAATGTAGGCAAGTTGCAGCAAAAGAAGGTTATGTTCTGGTTCCCTTTTTCAAATTATTAAATGAAAATGTAATAAAAAGTTTCACTGGACATGGGTCTCCTTCTGCGGATTATAAAGGAATAGGGGATGTGCCTTATATCCGTGTTTCAGACATAGTAAATTGGGAAATATTTAAAAACCCAAATACTTTTATTCCTTTCCACGAATATACAAGAATTAAACGTAATAGCATTTCTTTGCAGGAAAAAGATATTTTATTTATTAGGCGAGGTAGCTATAGAATAGGTAGTTGCGCTATGGTATCTAAATATGACTTGCAGTGTCTACTTATGAGAGAAATACAAGTATTCCGTGTGACTGATTCCAATAATTCCTATAATATAACTCCTTTTAACTTCATATATATGCTATCTCATTTTTTATCTCAACAACAAATTTTTAACAAAGTATTTATTGACACAACACTTCCCAATTTAGGGGAAAGATGGAAAGAAATTTATCTCCCTATTTATAATAATCCAAAAAAGATGCTAGAGTTATCGAGTAGAATAAAAGCTATTTTTGATTATAAATGGAAAGCAAGTAGTATTCTTTTGAAGACAGGTGAAATTACCCTTTAGCAATGTATAATACAACCTAAACAAAAAAAGAGTTTGTAAAAAAGACAGCAGCCAATAAGTATACAATTCCTTTTATTTTTCCTATCCCAGCAGTTATGCAAAAGCAGACCTTCCACCCAGCTTCCTATCTTCTCATCCTGCTTGCAGCTTGTCTGCCCTATTGCAAAAGCCCGGGCGGCGGAGCGCAGGCAGGCCCTAGGCAGCGGGAAATGTGTCAGACTGGCAGGATCAGCGTATGGGGAGAGGCGCCTGTTTTTAGCAGCGTAGCTGCAGCGAGGCAAAAGGCCAAGGCAGAGGCATGCCGCACAGCTGTAGAAAAATGTATAGGTCAGGAAGTCGCATCTACTACAGGCGTAGCTGATGGGCAGTCTATTGTAAACGAGATATTTACTCAGGCGCGCGGTATGTGCAAGGAGGCCTCCCTAATCCAAGAAGACACGTACAAGTTGGATACTGTAACTATGCTGAGAGCTTTTTACCGCTTTGAGGTGACTGCCGCCTATCTTCGTGATACAATTCAGCTGCTCCAAAAACTAGTAGGAAATCCCAAAGTTATGGTTCTCATACGAGAGACGTACAAACTGCCAAAGAAGAGAATAGAAGGCTTTACTTCTTCTAACAGTCTTTCAGCCAAGCTCTTGCGGGATTTTCTGGCCTCTAAGGGATACAGCATTATAGCGCCTGCTGCAATAAAAACCTTGATCAAAAATGAAAAGACCTTAATAGAGAGCCCTGAGAAACTAGATGCAGAGCTTAGGGACGCGGCGCTCCAAGCAGGCGCGGATGTCCTTGTAATAGGTCAAGTGGAGGCCCTGCCTCAAAGGCTGGAGACTCTGGAAGGGACGGGCCTGCAATCCTTTCGCGCAACAGGAAGTATCAGCTTGCTCAGCCTTTGGGGCTCCGGCGCTGTTTTAGGTGAATATACGCAAAGCCAACCTGGGGCGCAGGTTACAGCATATGCTGCAGCAAGATCAGCTATTACAAAATTCGCCCGCGGAAAAGAGTCGTCTAAAACAGGAGGCATGTTAGATTTTGTAGACAAGCGGCTGCAGAAAGAGTGGGCAAATATTACCCGTAATAACAAAATTGCTATGTATGCGGAAGGCTTGGCGGGAAAAAGCGCGGCTGTCTTTCGTGATAATCTTCAAGAACGAAGCGCCGTAAAATCTATTAACGAAAGGGAGCGCTCGCAGGCGGGAGTAAAGTGGGAACTCAGCTACCCGGGGCGTGTTTTTGCTTTAGCGGATACTATCTCGTTTTACAGTAATAATCCTAAGGTCTTCTCTGTGCTTCAAAAGCCGGGCTGCGGCCCTATAGAAATTCTCGGCGTCAAAAGGGGTTTTATACATTTGCGCTTCGGTCCCAAATGCAAGTAGCCCTTTTGCTTCCTCTTCTTTAACCCGACAACAGGAAAGAAGTCTTAAAGATCATGCCTCCCTTTACTCTACATTCTTTGTTCTTTTTGCCTCTATTTAGAGCACGTCCCAAAACCCCATCCATGTGGTTTGGGGACAGACGCAATTTTAGGGAGACCCTAAAATTGCTGAGGCAAGCTTTATGCTTGCCGAAGTGCAGAATGCCTCGAGCATTCTGCCTGACATTTGGCTTCCTCCGACCATTCTGGTCGTCGTCAGCCAAATGGCGACACCTCCTGTGTCGCAAGAGCCTAGTTTTGGGATGGGCTCTTAGTCTTTACGCCTTTGCCTGCCTTTCTGTGCCGGAGGGCAAAGAGACAAGCTTCTTCTCGCAGGAGATCAAAAGAAATACGGAGCTTTTTCGGGTCTTTATTGCGCGGGAGCTCTATCTTGTAAAACAGATGCAGGCCCACAACAACATAGCCCGTACCCCTGATGAAAATGGCGACAAGGAGAAGCAGGGCTTTTTTACAAAGGAACATGATAAGATCAACTTTAGGAATTACTTTTTGGAAGGTACGCTGCTTGTAACTCTGCATCCTGTCAGCGCAAAGATTATCAATATCCAGTACGAAAAAGGGGCCATGCCGCGCACTTGGCAGGCCAGTAAGCATTTTGTGCAGGACTTGGCGCGTTTTCGTTTTCGCTTCCTAAATGAAAAAAGGCAGCCCTCGCAGTTTCATGTAGAGTATATGTGGCAGATCGAAGCAGAAAGCAGCATTAGTGAGGCCAGCCGTAAAAAGAAAGCGATCCAATATTTGCGCAGCCAAAGGCGTACAGAATAAAAGAGAGCGCGGGAGTAATGCCCTTAGCTTGAAGGCGGGACGGGAAGCTCAAGTATATTTTATTAGTAAATGTATTGCTGCAAGCAGCATAAATAGAGCGGTGATCTTTTTGATAAGAACTGCATAAAAGTACGTTATGCTTATGCGTGATCCTATCTGCCCTCCCAAGAAAACAGACAAAACGCAATATAAAAACATATCATGATAATATGTAGAAACTTCTTGCTGCATGTACTGCCCTGCTAAACCTGCAGCGGAATTGACTAAAATAAAAAACGAAGAACTTGCAGCAATCGCCTTAGCCCTATTCCAGCGGATAAAATGTAGTATAGGAGCAAGAAAAATACCGCCTCCTATGCCCACTAGACCCGCAAGAAAACCAAGCGATCCGCCAAGCAATAGGCTGCATAATAGAGCCGCCCTTCCCCTGCCCAAGTCCGCTGCAGTAAAAAAAGAGTACAGGCGGCTATGGCTGGCGGCTTTCGTTTCAGGATGAAAAAAGAGCAAAAAAGAAGCCGCTATCAGCAGGAAGGCAAGCAGTATAAAATAATGCTCTTCCCGTAGAAGCAGCGTGCCTCCTAAATAAGCTGCAGGGATGCTGGCGAAGCTTAGGACGAAAGTGTTTTTCACATCCAAGCAGCCTTTTTTGAAGAATAGAAAGCTTCCTGATGAAACGACGACAAGGTTGCAGGATAAAGCTAGAAAGCGAAGTACATTGTGATCGCATCCTAATAATGCAAGTACGGCTTGGTAGCTGCTGCCTCCTCCAAAACCTACGGCTGCATAGAGCATGGCAATAAAGAAGAAGTAAATAGGAGTTTCAAAAGCAATACTTTCCATGCTGGCAGATGACAGGATGCCGGGCAGACTGAGTCTTTTTTACAATCAGGCGCTCCAGAGTCATCTTAAGGATCATCCTTGCGGGGTCTATACATTGAATAAGAAAGGCTTTGCCTGCTTGGAGGAGGCGCCTTCCTTGGCGTAGGCCTCCTCTACAATCTGGGCAGCCTGCTCGGCCCAGCTGGATTGCGGGTCAAGCTGGATATAGCCCTCCAAGAGAACAATGGCAGAGCTGTAGTACTTAAGATGATAGAGTAAGAGACCCAAGTTGTAGTAGGCCTCTACAAATGATGGATCAGCCTGTATGCACTTTTGGAAGCTGCGTATAGCGGCGGCATAACGCTTTTCTTGAAAATGTACATTAGCCAGATTGTACAATGCCTCAGGATAGGCAGGGCTGGTCTCTAAGATTTTCTTGTAAGCATGGCATGCTTTGCTTAGCTGCTGGCGGCTGTAATAAATGTTGCCTAATTCGAGCCACGCTTTGAAGTGCGCAGAGTCCAGCTGGATGATTTTTTTTAGAGCCCTTTCCATTCTCTCCGTATCTTCTGTTTGTAAATGTGACTTGTACTCTTCTTCCAAGCCCGCTATGATCGCCGCTTTCCTGAGATCTTTTCTCTCCCTTGTAAGTACGATAGGGTCTTTTGCTCTCTTTTCCCGCTCTTGCTGGAAAGGCAGGAAGAGCTGCCCATCTTGGGGACTCAAAAGAATTTCCCCCTCTCTCAAAGCTAGAATATGATCCGCATAGACTGTCAGCTGCTGCTGCCAGGCAGGTATAGAACGGGCAGCCCGGCTCAGCTCCTGCAAAGAGATGCCGCAGCTTCTGCAGTAAGAAATGAAACGCGCGCGCACCAAGTCTCCAAAACTAAGCTGTTTTAAAGAAGAAAGCAGACCTATCTTGCGCCAGTAATGCAAGGACCAAAGAGGAATCTTGAATCGTGAGGCGCCGGCTTTGAACTTCATGGCAGGAATTGCAGGCCCTCCTCAGCTAAGCGGCGGTAAAAGCAAGTCCTGCGCCGCTTGTTGTTTGCATCTTGGGTATGGCAGACTCCTCCTGTTTGCGGAAGAACAAGGTACAAAAGCGAATTCTGTTCACAATTTACGCATACATCCACCAGCTTCAGATAATCGCCGGAGCTCTCACCTTTCACCCAGAGTCTATTACGCGAGGTGCTCCAGAATACGGCTCGTTTTTCTAGGAGGCTTTGCCGCATCGCTTTTTCATTCGTATACGCCAGCAGCAATACTTCCTTTGTCGCAGCGTGCTGTACTATGACGGGCAATACTTCTGTTTGTATAGAAGACATGGACTGGAGCTTGTGAAAATCCAGCTGAAGCTCCTTCCCTTCTTCAAGCATAGCTTGCGTCCTTTCTTTGCCCTTTGCTTCCATAGTTTCTGATCTCAAGTAAGACCTTCCCGCGTAGCATTCAGCAAAAGGCCGCAAAGGGAGAGGCTGCTGACTAAAGAAGAGCCGCCATAGCTGATAAAGGGCAGGGGGACGCCTGTTGTGGGCACTATGCCAGTCACAACATAACAGTTAAGCAAAACCTGACTTATTAACATACACAAGGCTCCGCTGCCTAGAAAAAAGGCAAAGCTATTTTGGGTTTTTTTCAGCAGATGCAAAGAACGCCACATCAGCGCCCCAAAGAGCAGCAAAAGAAGGCATAGGCCAATCCAGCCAAAGTTTTCAGCAAAGAGCGCAATCACAAAGTCCGTATGTCCATGGCTGAGATAGCGATGAGCTGCTCCAGAAGCCAGCTCTTGTCCCCACCAGCCAGACTCGCGAAAGGCGCGAAAAGAACTGACCAGCTGGTAGCCTCCTTCAAAGCGATAGCGGTACGGGTCCAGCCAAACGTATAATCTTTCAAAGCGATAGGGTGAAAGCAAAGCTAATATAGCCAGGAGAGGCAGCAAAGCAAAGCCGAAAGATAAGAGGCGCACAAGAGACATGCCTGCAAGATACAACATCAGAAATATAAGCCCCAGCATACAAATCGTTGTTCCGAACTGGGGCTCTACCAAAATAGCAAGCAGCATAACAGCTATGAGCAAAACAGGCATAAATTTGAAGCGATAGAAGGGAAAGAAGTACGGCTGTCTCCCCAGCGCCTGCGCTTTGCCTAAGCTGCCCTCCGCATTGGAGCTTAGAAGAAAGGCCATGAAATTCACCAGAGCAAGTTTGCTGAGTTCGGAGGGCTGCATATTGAAGAAGCCCAAGCTGATCCAACGACTAAAATTTCCATGCGGGGAATCTACGCTGCGTCCTATGCCCGGGATAAAAACCAAGACCAATAAGAAAATACAAAGAAGCATAGCAAGAGGGCTCAAACGCGCCAAGACTTTTAGAGGGATGCTGGCAAAGAAAAGCATTGCAAGCAGGGCTATGAATAACCAAAGGCCCTGTCTTTTCACATAGTAGGAAGGGTCTTGATGGATGCGCTCGCCTACTTGGGAAGATATGGCTTGCAATGCTAAAAGTCCCCCAAAGCTTAGCGCTAAAACAATACAGCACAGAATCATATCACGCCCCCTAGAGTCTGTGTAAGTTTGGGAAGAGACCTTTCTAAGCAGCGGCTTGTCTAATCGCATGATACCCAGTCATTGCAAGCCTTCGTCCTGATTCCTTTTGTGAAGGCTAAAATAAGCGATATATTGCGCTTATCAGGAATGGAAAAAGGCCGCAGATTTTCAATTATACATTATGTCTATAAAACACCTTTGCCTGTTTTTTTCAAGCCCTTTCTGCGCCTTGCGGATATGCTTTGCCTTTAGCTTTGGCCTGAAAAGGCGCACCGCATCCCACCACTGTCCAGTAATGAAAGAGCATAGCAAATCATTGGATACCATTGCATGCCAAAAGGTCCTGCTCTTGACAAAATGTCAGTCTTTAGGCGTGGCAAATAGGCCTATTGGGCTTTTTGTAGGCTTTTTTGGCTGGTACACTTTTTGCTATATAATATACTGAGAAGCCTTGAGAGCCTTGGGCTCTCAGAGCATCTCAAATCTATAAAAGGAAAAGGAGGTGTAGAACAATGACGTTTATGACACCATTTAGCAGAGGAAGTCTCTTAGATCGCCTTGTGGAGGACTTGGACGATTCCCATGAAAGCTACAAGGAGACTTGGCAGGCCCCTGTGCAAATCAAAAAAAGTGAAAAGGATTACAGGGTTTTGGTAAAAATCCCTGGAATGCGGAAAGAGGACATAAAAATTGAGGTAGAAGACGGCTATCTCAAGATATTTGGTGAGTACGAAAACAAGAAAGAGGAAGACTATGAAGCTATCCATTCTGAATTTCGCACTTACAAAAAATTCTACAGAAGCTTAGCTTTAGAGCTGTCTCGCTTTGATGTAGATAAGATAGATGCTAAGTTCTGCGATGGCATACTGGAAGTTGCGCTGCCTTTGCATGCAAAGGCCCAGCCTAAGCAGATAAGTATCAAGCCAGTTTAGCACAAAACAAGACAGCTAAGGCCAAGAGATCAGGCCCAGCCTCTATTCTAAATAGGGGCTGGGCTTTTTTCTATATATAAGGGCGCTACTGAGCGCCCGCGCTCCCTGAGACCCTGTGCTACTGATGCCCAGCACTAACGCGACATAACGCGGCGCCCAGACTCCGTATATTACATCCCCGCCCCAGTCATGACTACAACGCACACGAACCCCCTGCGCCCAACGCCACGGCAAGGCATAGGCATTGGTCTGGCGCGGGCGACATCCTTGTCTTAGCGCCAGACTCTCGCACCTCCTGTGCTCGTGACGCAATACCTATGCCTTGCACTGGATTGTTCTGGTATGTACAGCACACGAGCCCCTGCGCCCCAGAGCCCCGCCGCCACCCCTACTCAGAAGCGGGATACACAAACTTGCGCCGTACCTTGTGCTGGACGGCATTTGCGCCTGTGCCTTCCTGAAAGGTCAAAGCCAGCCAGAAATGCTCGCCAGCGGCGATGCCGCTGATGGAGCCGCCGGTGGCGCCTGAGGCCGTCCATGTTGCGTCCGTGTTGGGGGTGCCGTCATCGTTTTCGAGGGCGGCGGAGTCGACGCTGATGCCTGTCAGCAAGTTGTAGGTGACGGTCACGGCGGGCTGGCTGAGCGTATAATAAAAGCCCGTGGCGGGCGCAGTTGCCGTAGGCTCGCCGATGGCGACGGGCTCTTCAGCCGTGCTGGCGCCGCTGTCGGCGTCGTGATCATGGGTGAAGGCGACGTTTGCGATGGAGCCATAGAGGCGCTGGTGCGGGAGCTCCTGGCCACAGCAGAATGTGCCGCCGGGCACGCAGTTTGCGGGGGTTTCGTGATCGTAATCAGGGAGCAGCTCGCACTCGTTGATGTCCGTTGTCTCGGAATTCGTACTGGGATCATCGGCGTACAGGAGGCGGGGATGCTCGTTTGCGTTCTTTACCCAGTTTGCCGTAGACCAGCCGTTTAGCTCAGTCGTATCGGTCAGGGTGGTGTCCGTATCGGCATCAAGGGCAAGGCCGCGGATATCTGCC
>CBDETG010000034.1:0-99847 GCA_965242745.1 Leptonemataceae bacterium | reverse complement strand
GTTCTTTCTGATAACTGCGAGACGCGCGGCGGCCACCCCGGCATCCCTATAGACTCCCATGTCGCTCTTTACAAAAAGCACTTCAAGGTATATACAAGAACAGCGGTGCCATGGATAGATAATCAGGAAAAGGCCTTTAACAAAGCTGTACAGCGCATAGCGCGCAAGCTAAGTAATACATCCAGAGCCTTAGCTCTAGGAGGGGGGGGGGGCATGCGCCTTGGCTCACATAGGTCTGATTGAAGTCTTAGACCAGGAAGGCATAGATTTTGACGCTGTTGCGGGAACCTCTATGGGGGCCGTTGTAGCCGCAAGCTATGCTTTAGGAAAGAGCAGCACAACTATGCGGCGCATGCTGAAAGATATATTTTCCAACAACAAGAGTATTTTTGATAAGAGCCTGCCCTTTATCAGTTTTTTCCGCGGCAAGAAACTTGAGAATATGCTGATCAAGCTCTTTGCACGCTTTCGCTTTGAAGACTTAGACATAGATTACTATTGTAACAGCAGTGACTTAGTCTCCGGCAAAGAAGTCATTTTCGAAAGAGGTTATTTGGCTACGGCTCTCCGAGCAAGCATCAGCATCCCTGTTCTATTTCCTCCCGTGCGTATGGGCAATTATGTGCTGGTAGACGGAGGCATTATCAATAACCTGCCTGGACATATTCTACGCGCCAAGGGAGTGCGTAAAGTCATTGGCTGCAATGCCAGCAGTCATCTGGACAAGGGCTTTTTAGAGAAAAAGATATTTGCTTCTCCTAAGCATATATGGCGCAATCTCAAGGACTACCTGCACTCGCCTCCTATCATTCGCATCCTTACCCGCTCTGTCAACGTGCAAAGCCTTGCGCTTATGGAGCACTGCAAAAATGATTTTGATTATCTCTTTTCCCCTGACTTAGATGATTTTGGAATCTTTGATTTCCAACATGCGGAAGCTATTATAGAAAGGGGGCGCAAAGCAACCTTGGATCATTTAGATCAAATCAAAAGCGCGCTTCTATAGCAAAGATGTCCGGATCACGCAAAGCTCTTATCTCTATTATTATGGGAAGCAGATCAGACATGCCTGTTATGTCTCAAGCAGAAGCAATATGCAGGGACTTCGATATTCCTTATGAAACAGCCATTGTATCAGCGCATAGGACGCCGGAACGTATGTTTGACTATGCACGCTCTGCGCAGGAGCGCGGGCTGCAAATTATCATCGCTGGCGCAGGAGGAGCAGCTCATCTCCCCGGCATGGTGGCTGCTTTGAGCCCCCTCCCTGTTATTGGAGTGCCTATTAAATCTACACATTCCTTGGATGGCTGGGATTCCATACTTTCTATCCTGCAAATGCCTGCAGGCGTGCCGGTTGCCACTCTTGCCCTTGGGCAGGCAAAAAATGCCGCTCTTCTGGCTGTGCGTATCCTTGCTTTACATGATCTCAGACTGGCAAAAAAGCTGGAGGACTTTCACGCAAAGACTAAAGAAGCTTCCCCTGTCTAATATTTGAAATGAAGCGAAAAAAAGCGCCAAAAAAAAGGCTTCGCAGGGCCTTGATCCTTTCTGGAGGAGGAGCGCGGGGCGCATACCAGATCGGCGTTTGGAAATACCTCCAAGAGCGAAAGTGGAAGCCGGATTTGATCTGCGGGACTTCCATTGGGGCCTTAAACGCCGTAGCGATAGCATCGCACTTCAGCATAGATGAACTTTCCCGCCTATGGCTGCAGGCAGACAGCTCCAATGTCTACAAGTTTTCTTTGTGGCAGCAGATCAGATCTTTTCTCTTTCCTAAAAGCTTTGTTTCCTTTTTAGATACACAGCCCCTTAAGCACTTCTTAACTGGCAAGATAGAGCCTGATAGGCTGCGCCAGAGTGATATAGAAGTGGTGATCACAGCAACAAATTTACTGAAGGCAGACCTCGAATTTTTTACAAACAAAGTAATAAGCCTAGAACACGTTATGGCCGCCACCGCTTTTCCCATTCTCTTCCCATGGCAATATATCAAGGGCGTGCCTTACTGGGATGGGGGAGTCATGATGAACACGCCCATATTGCCCGCACTGGAGCGCAAAGCCAAAGAGATCATTGTTGTTTTTCTTTCTCCTATAGGGGGGCTGCCCACAAAGCTGCCAGAAAGCCGCATCGAAGCCGTGCAGCTTTTATCCGAAATGACGCTTATTGCCTCCTATCAATCTTCCTTGAATCAATATAAGACGCACGCAAGCAGAAAGGGCAAAAGAGTTCTGCTAAAAAGTATACTCCCCTTTGATTATGGTGAAGATGTCAAAATATACACCGTGTCACCGCCAAAAATGATGGGCCTGAATTCTATATTGCATTTCTCAAAAGAAAGGTCCAGAAAATTCATCACAAGAGGCTATAAAGACGCTGCCGAACAGTTAGAGCTCTTTTGGTAATATTAAAAGCGTATGCGGTCTGCCGCAGCCTTCCTTTTTTTCTCCATGGCGCTCTTCTTTTTGAAAAATTCCACCTGCTTTTTGAGTTCTCCCAGATTATTGCATATAATTCTTCTTTGTTCTAAACGAAGCCAGTTATTCCTAAAGATTTCCAGCATGTGATGTTCATCTTTAGGCTCCAAACCTACCATCTTAAGCAGGTCTTCGCCGCCAAATTCATAGGTGTACTTGGCTCTGTTGCTGATATTTACATGATTCTTCTCCGCAACAGTAAGCAGGGTATCAAAAAGGCGCCCTGTTATATCATCTATCATAAGATTGGCAAGTTGCCTATACGCCGTCCATAAACGTTCTGATAATAATGTGATAAGTTTGCTAGCCAGCTGAGGCTGGGCCTTGACCATAATCTCAAAGTTATTTTTATTGATAGCAAGGAGGGCTACTTGGTCTGCTGTGACAGCGGTAGCTGTGCGCAGCTTGTTATCAAGTATAGCCATTTCACCAAAAATATCCCCTGGCTGCAGCAAGGCCAGCATCACTTCCTGACCATCAACCATCTTTGTAATTTTCACCCTCCCTGTGCGTATCACATAAAGCTCAAAGCCGGGCTCATTCTCGCAAAAAACAAGGGTATCACTTGCATAGGTTCTGTTCAGGTCCTGCATTACAAGGGGGGGGGCGGCAAGAGACTTCCCCAAGCCCTGCAGGCGTAACTTAGCCTGCGGAATGTATTTGCCTTCAGGAACAAACTGAAGATAACGCTGGTATGCGTATGCCGCATGGTCCATCCGATTCTCCTTAAGCCAGAATTCACCCAAGTCATAAAGATGAGAAGGATGTTCCTCCACGGGATTACGAAAAGAGATGCGCGCAATATGGTTATCAAATTCACGCAGCTTCATAGAAAAGGAACGTATGATCTTCATGGCGATAGGCGCGCTTTTTTGAATCAGAGTTCCAAAGCTGTCTGCTGGGATTTCAATGAGCTCACAGTCTGTAACGGCAACAACCGTTTCAATACGGCTCTGGTTTGCCATTGCGCTTTCTACTCCAAAAAAATCCCCTGGTCCTAGAATCTGTACGTTATCTTCTCCGATAACAGGGCTGGTTTTTTGAGTGCGCAGCTGGCCCCTTAAGATAATATAGAATGTGTTGGAATCCATTTTGCCTTCAATCAAGGCATAGGAACCCGGTTTATACTTTACAGTAGCAAAGGCCATAGAATAGAGAAGAAATCAGGACAGAATGCGGCTTTAGTAATTTTTTAGCTTGCATAAGGCTTGCATTTTCAGTTTTTTAGCCTGCTTGCAGCGCACATTGCCAAGCGCCGTATGCAAGACTGCTAAAAGCAAAGCGGGCGTCTGCCTTATTCTCCCCACTTCGGCCGCCCTGCCTTCGTTTGTTTTGGGCAAGGCATCCACTCATAGTCAATTCTAAAGCAGCAAATCTTGTTCTTCTTTGGCTGCCTCTTTTATCTTTTTGTAAGATGCGGGGGAATGAAGCAACTCTTTTAGCATTTGAGCAGAGGCCTTGTAAAGCCCCATGTCTTTAGCTAAACGCGCTCCCTCCAAATAAGCTTCCAGAGCTATCTTTTTATTCGGGGCTTCTTTATACAAGTCTATATAAGCTGCCAGGGCTTCCTCCAGTCTTCCTTGTTTTTGAGCTATCATTGCCAAATAGCGCAGGGCCTCAAGGCGCCGCGGGTGTTTTTCATAGAACAATAAAAAAGCCTCATAAAGTTCTTGAGCTCGTTTGTAATAGGACTCTGTGTACAGCATTGTCGCATAAAGAAAGCGCCTTTCCCCGTCTTGCTGGAGCTCCTGCTGGCGGTCTCGATTACGCCTTTGCCTTGCTTCTATAACGCTGTTTTGTATTGTATCTTTTGGGAGCTGATCGGCAGCGCTCTCACGGCTTAGCTTGGGATTGGGGGCCGCTGGAGTTTGGGAGGCAAAGATAAAGGACCAAAGCAAGAGTCCTCTTAGACTCAGCTGCCTGCATAGGCTTGTACGGGTAGAAAATCCTGGAACCATTGTTTATCTGCAGTCTGCAATTTCATCTGCGCAAGTTGTAATTCTTCATAATACCGAAGCAATATGCTTAGATGCGCGCTCTGTTCTTCCTGCGCATCCCAATCTTTCTGAGCCTTGCCATAGACAGCTAGACCTTCTGCGCGCACATCTTCTAAAAAATGATCGGGCTTAGCCTGAAAGATCTTGACAGCAGCTATCAAATCAAAGTACACTGTGTCTACAGCTTTGGAAAAGGCTTTATCGGAAAGTTGAAAGCAGCTTGAGGCAATTTCAACTTGAAAGTAATCACCCCAGCTTAAAATAGAAGGACATGCCCCATAGCGCTTTTTCAGCTCCCTTATCTGCGCAAGCCCAATGTAAGGGCACTGCGCAAAGCGGTCTACTATTTTTTTTAAACGTATTAAATCACGGGTCTTTGAAGCAGAAAGTTGTCCTCCTTCGTACATCCCCTTTAATTCCACGTTGAGGTATTTGGGCGTCACACTTTTAGTATCGGATGAAAGAGATTCTTAAGCTCTTTTTTTCCAATCTCATTACTTTGAAAAGAGGGAACTATATACAAGAGTCTACTAAAAACGAATAGAAAAGCTTGCAGGCGCTTAGAGCTGTAAATAACAAGACATGTGAGGGCTTGCGTGCCCAGCTGGCCCTCGCTTTTTTGCAAAAAACAAATGAAAAGCAATCTGCAAAACAGGTCCATTTATTGCCGTGACAACATAGACGTACTACAAAACATAAACTCCAAATGCGTAGACTTGATCTACTTAGACCCGCCCTTCAATAAAAAGAAAGTCTTTACAGCGCCCATAGGCAGCAGCGCTGAGGGCGCAGGCTTCAAGGATTATTTCAGAGAAGCAGACCTAAAAGACGAGTGGCTAAAGACCCTCCAAGAAGATAGAGACGAGCTATACAGCTTCCTTATGGGCCTAAAGGATTACGGCAACAAATACAACTTCTGCTATCTTGTCTACATGGCTATACGGCTTATAGAATGCCACCGGATACTAAAAGACACTGGCAGCCTGTATTTGCACTGTGATCCCACAATGTCGCATTATCTGAAGATACTTTTGGATTGCGTTTTTGGTGAAAAGCAATTTAGGAATGAGGTTGTTTGGTGGTATGATAAATGGACAGCCCCAAGTAAAATATCTTTTCAAAAAAACCATGATATTATTTTATTTTATTCTAAAGCAAAAAATCCATTTTTTAGATCACTCAAACTAATTACAAAAAATTTAGAAGAAAAATATAAAAAAGGCTATTTGATTGGCGGTGGCGCGGGAAGTAAAGGCTTAATTATATATGACAAAAATAATAAAAAAGCTCAAGATATGGCAGCGTCTGGCAAGTTTATTGTTAGATACGAAGAAAAAACAGGGAGGCCATTAAGCGCCGTATGGAATCTTCCATTTATCAACCCAATGGCAAAAGAACGCACGGGTTACCCTACGCAAAAGCCGCTCGCCTTGCTGGAGCGCATCATCCAGGCAAGCAGCAAGAAGGGCGAGCTTGTGCTGGACCCATTTTGCGGCTGCGCTACCACGTGCATTGCAGCTGAAAAGCTGGGGCGCAAGTGGGTGGGCATAGACATTTCTATAAAAGCTTATGAGCTCGTGCAGGAGAGGCTAAAGAAAGAAGTAGCAAATCCAGAAGAGCTTTTTGATTACAAGAAAGCCCTGCGCTTTTCTATAGAGCCCCCAAGGCGCACAGATCAAGGCAAGGATGATAGAGAAAAGAAGTATGTATATATAATCAGCAATCCTGTTTTCCCGGGCATCTATAAAGTAGGGGTAGCTAAGGACTGGCAAGCACGGCTAAAGTCTTTCCATACGGGCGCGCCAAGCGACTATAAGCTGGAATACAAAAAGCTAACGCCACACTATAAGGAAGCAGAAAAATATGTGCTTGAGAAGTATAGATACCATAGGGAATGGTGTAAAGGAGAGCTTGCTAAAATAAAGAAAGCTATAAAGGACTTTGATAAGTCTTATATGCTTTGATAAGGCAAAGATCGCAAATCATGCGAAAACTTTTGAGCGGGCTCTTGTATATAGCTCCATAAAAGAGGGTAGCCTGCCTCTGCTTTGGACTTCTAAGCTAAGCTTATAATGTTTATGCGGACTATGTATTAAGACCCAAGCCTATGTATCTGCGCTGTCTCATTTTAGCTTATTGTTTCTATCCCTTAGTCTTTGCAAGTGGTGGCGTGCTCTTTGCTTCGCCTGCGCAGAATCAAATCTTTGAGGAAAAAACGATAGAAGACTTTGAAGGGCTAAAGGACGCCTCTCTTGCTCAGAAATGGAAGAGCTCTTTTGTTTTGAGCAGCTTGAGTTTTCTGCTTGAAAAGGGAGTGCCTGAGCAGAGCGAGCAGTGTTTGCAGCTCCATGCAGATCATATTGGCCCCCGCCTCAGCTTGGATGCAGCCAAGGCTTTTTTTCTGAAGGGATACGTGCAAAGCCTTGTGTTATGGCTAAAGAATCACGGCGCTCCCGTGATTCTTTTTGCGGATTTGAGAGATCAAAATCACAAAAGAAGGCTCCTTAAGTGGGGGCAAAGCAGAGGAAGGCAATGGAGCAGGTTGAAGTTATATATATCTCCCGCTCTGCAGCAAAGGCCTCCCCAGCCCAGTTCTCAAGCTGGCTTATGGTTCTATGGAATAGTCATCAGGCTGGCGCACAAGAAAGCGCATAAAGAAAAGATACGTTTATATATAGACAACATCAAGCTCAGAAAGAGGCCTTTTCAGAAGCTTCTAAAACCCGCATGGAGTTTTGCAGAGTTCTCTGCTAAGTTCCAGAGCAGGCGCAGGCTGGAATCACAAAAGAAGGGCCTTCCCTCCATCTTGTTTATAGGAAAAAAGTTTGACATTTGAAGCAAAAAAGCATCGTATCGCCTTTAGCATGTCTTTTCTTCGCTGGCTTGGAGTCTTTTTTCTCTTCCTTGCTTTGCTTTCACTCCTTGCCTACCTCTTCGGCTATCTCCCCTGGGCCAAAGGCAGCGCGCCTATCGTTCTGATTTTTGCTTCTTCTGCCCTGGGCGCCTGCCTGCTCTTTATATCTCGTTATCTATCTCGTCCGGAGGGAATTGACAATGATGCCGTCTATCACTCTCAAATTACCGCAAAGGGCTTTTTTGCTTGGGCGCTTGCTTTGATACTGACATCCTTTTATGTTGTTATTTATTTAGGGAACGATATAGCCATAGGAGAGACGCAAGAAGGGCGTATCTTTTTTAACGAGGCAGGCAGGGCAGTACGTATAGAAGGCGGCTTTTTAAAAAAAGCAATCATGCGGTTATGCCCAGATTGCAAGCAGGGGGAATGGCGAAACAAGAGCCATACTTCTTTTTGGCCCCAATCCAAGAGTTTCCAGAAAAGACTTGCCGAAGCCTTAGACAAGCCTTCTAAGTTTCGCAAGGACCTGCCTGTAAAAGAAGCGCATCTTAATGAAGATTATTTTTATAGACTCAGCCTGATTATAGAAGAAAGCGCGCCTGCTCATGTTGCAGTACTTGTAAAGCGTGAAGACACCCTGCATCATCTCTTTACGCGGCATGTCTACCCCCTTCTTGATCCTATAGCCTACGCTCTTTCTGGGGCGCCGTCCTCGAATTGGTTTTTTTATAGCAGCCTTTATACCTTTGCCCTTTGTATTTTCGCTTTCCGTATGCTTTTGAAGTACCGCCACAATCGCTACCAAATCTGGCGTACGCTTTCTGTCTTTGTTTTCCAGCTGGGTTTTGCCTATATTTTGCCTAACGTGCTAAGGCTTTTCCATCAGCCGGAATTCTATTTTAGTTATTTTTGGCCGCTGAAGGTAGAATATCTCTATCCACAATATTGGTATGCGCAATACGGGGCGGGCGTGTATTTCTTGATCTTTGCTGCTCTTATGAGTTTTGTAGGCACTCCCGTTTTAACGTATTTTTATGGGAAGCGTTGGTATTGTTCCTGGGTTTGCGGCTGCGGCGGCTTAGCTGAAACTATGGGAGACCCCTTTCGTCAGCACTCCAGCAAATCGCTCAGCTCCTGGAAGATAGAAAGATGGATGGTTCATAGTATCTTGGGTTTTATTATTCTTATTACTGCGCTATTATGGATCAACTCTGTTAGCAAGGGCGCTCTCTTTGCTTCTTTTTCTTACAAGCTACAGAAGGCCTATGGTTTTTTTATAGGCGCTGTCTTTAGCGGCGTCATAGGCGTGGGCTTTTACCCTCTTCTAGGGAGCCGTGTTTGGTGCCGCTTTGGTTGTCCTATGGCAGCTGTCTTAGGTATATTGCAGAAGTACTTTTCCCGCTTTCGCATCACTACAAACGGGGGGCAATGTATCTCTTGCGGGAACTGCTCTACTTATTGTGAAATGGGCATAGATGTCCGCTGGTATGCGCAAAGATCGCAAAACATAGCGCGCGCTTCCTGCGTGGGCTGCGGGATATGCGCTGCTGTTTGTCCAAGAGGCGTTCTTAAGCTAGAGAACGGTCCTTTAGATAATAAATACGTAGAAGCAAAAATGTAGTGCGAAAGTCCAGGAACTATATATCCATGAACTATATACATAAGCGCGCCAATAAGCAAGTCGCTATAGCTAATGTCTTATCACTAAAGTATCACATAGAGCCTTTTCTGCGATTGCATTCCAGGCATAGCATTTGGCAATTAGAGGCTTCGCTTTTGCCTCCCTTGCTCCAAGGTTTTATATGATCTGCTTCCATTTCTTCCAATGCAAGCCTTTCGCCTTTGCGTGGACATTTCTTTTTGTTAGCGCAGATTCCCTTTTGTCTCTCATAAGCTCTTGTTTTATCACTATTCTTAAAGGCCCGAATAGATAAGTATTTTTCATTGCCGTCAAGAATATAATAGTAAATTCCACTGGGTTTCGTTATTTCATCATCCTGCATGAGCTTGGCAACCTTAGCTTGAATCTTTTTAGAGTCTAATTTCTTATTCTTATACTTGTTATAGAGCTCCCCCCATTCTACGTTTTTCATTTCTTTGCGAATATCGGCTTTATTAGAAACAAAAATTGTTTTTACCCATGCAATTACGCTCTCAAAATAAAGCCAAAGCTCATTGGCATTACTATCTCCCGCATGTTGATTCATGTATTCTGCAACATCCCCCTTGTTTATCCATTTAATAACTGTTTCAAGGTAATCTTGGCGGATAGGAGAGCCTGACATAAAATCTCTTCCAATTTGATAAGCTGGACATCCTGTCTTGCTAAACTTTTTCTTTGCTTCGCTTGTCCATGTCCCTGCGTAAGTAGCGTTTAGTAATTCTTGTCTTTTTAGAACTTCTCCCGCCACATTGATAATTTCAAACCATGCCAAGCGCTCACTTGCATCCCCTTTGCATTGATAAATATCCAGTTTGTAGTCTAGGATTCTTGCCTGTATATCGTCTGCTTGCCTTTCAAATATCTTTTTCTCAAAAGAGAAATTATTATGGATATACTCGCAGATTGAAATGGTGCGCTGCTGCCCGTCCAATATTTCAAAGCTCCCATCTTTTTTTGTATTCCAATACATGATATTCAGCGGGAAGCCTTTTATCACAGTATCAATGACGAGGTTTCTTTGTTTTTCCTTATAGATAAACTCTCTTTGATAAGGAGGGCGAATGTCCAATTTGCCTCCATAGCCGATAACGCCCTCTTCATCGTTATCCGTATAGCCTTTGCTTAGCTCTCTAATGGTGATTTGTTTTTTGACGATTTCCACTATTTTAAATTCCTATTTGTGATTAAAACTCTCAAGTACTTTTCCTTTCCTTTTACTAACGGCCTTCCATGTTTTGTGTTCTTGTGTCGGATTCCTTCATTAACTTCACCTGTATTCATAATCCCATGTAATTTGAATTGCTTAGGATTGTACTTGTCAAGAAATGTTATGGGCACTCCCATATATCCTTTGTAATCACAAGGGATGTCTTTTGTATAATCTACATTGATAGCGTTATAGTTATCATATTTAGGATAATCTTCTTTGTTATATTTTGCAACTATTTCTAATTTCTCATGCCTCCTCTTATGGTCTAAATTAGTCCACCATCTAACGCCCTTGACCCTCACAAATTTATTTCCTTTTTCATCAATGCGACACGAAGCTGCTGTCAATGGGTAGGAATCAGGCACTCCAAACTCCCTATCCCCACTTGATATACTAGGGCCGAGCCAAATCTTATTGGCTTTTATCAAAGTAAAAATTTCTTTATAGGTTATTGCATTCACATTTCCTATGATGAGAAACTTTTTTTTATATTTTACCAACTGAGCGACATATTCTCGAAACAAGCTAAAAGGCGGATTTGTGACAACAATATCAGACTGTTGTAACATAGCGATACACTCAGGGCTGCGAAAATCGCCGTCGCCTTTTAATTGTTTCACTTCGATCTCGTTATCATCCACTTTTTTATTTTTGTTTTTATCACCTTCATATTCCAGATAAACAGCCCTCTCTTCATTGTGCCGGCTAAATAAATCCATATTGCTATTTTTATAGCAGGTAGTAATTAGTTTTTTGAGCCTCAATTCTTCAAAGTGTTCGCTAAAATACTCAAAGAATTTCGATATTCTTGGGTCGTCACAATTGCAATACACCACCTTAGCTTTGAATAAGGTTTTGTAGTGCTTCATTTCATCTTCAATTATATTTAGTTGAGTGTAAAACTCATCAGCTTTATTCTTGCTAGCTTGGCGAAGGTTTGTATTTTTTGACGCTTTCATTGGCGGAATGTAATACTTTTGCCATGTCCTCTATTCTTGATTTGTTTTTTGACGATTTCCAAAATTAACTTTTATTTATTCTCTTGTTGCGGATAACTATGCGAGCATAAATCTCTTTGCCTTTGATCTTAAATCTACTCTGCTTGCCTGTTAGCTGAGTTATGAGAGGTCGATCTATACCAAGAATTTCAAATTGCTTAGGATTGTACTTGTCAAGAAATGATATAGGCACTCCCATATATCCGTCATAGTCTTTAGGAATTTCATGGGTCTTATCCACATTTATGGCATTGTAGTTGTCATAGTGGGGGTATTCTTCCGGCGTGTAGTTTTTGTATAGAATGAAATCCTCATGACGTTTTACATGATCCAGGTTGGTAAACCAGATGCTTTGCGACCTGGCCTTTACAATACCATCAATAAACCTGTAAGCGCTCCCTTCCTTTTTTGTCTCGACAATATCTCTGGCGTAGCTTTCAGGTACATCAAAAAACATGTCTTTGCTCATCGATGTATTGCCAATCCACAGTTTTTCACTCTTGATCAGGCTGAATATTTCTTTGTAGGTAATGGCATTTTTATTTCCTATGATGAGAAACTTTTTTTTATATTTTACCAACTGAGCAACATATTCTCGAAACAAGCTAAAAGGCGGATTTGTGACAACAATATCAGACTGTTGTAACATAGCGATACACTCAGGGCTGCGAAAATCGCCGTCGCCTTTTAATTGTTTCACTTCGATCTCGTTATCATCCACTTTTTTATTTTTGTTTTTATCACCTTCATATTCCAGATAAACAGCCCTCTCTTCATTGTGCCGGCTAAATAAATCCATATTGCTATTTTTATAGCAGGTCGTAATTAGTTTTTTGAGCCTCAATTCTTCAAAGTGTTCGCTAAAATACTCAAAGAATTTCGATATTCTTGGGTCGTCACAATTACAATACACCACTTTAGCTTTGAATAAGGTTTTGTAGTGCTTCATTTCATCTTCAATTATATTTAGTTGAGTGTAAAACTCATCAGCTTTATTCTTGCTAGCTTGGCGAAGGTTTGTATTTTTTGACGCTTTCATTGGCGGAATGTAATACTTTTGCCATGTCCTCTATTTCTTGATTTGTTTTTTGATGATTTCCAAAATTAACTTTTATGTATTCTCTTGTTGCGGATGAAGATTCGTCCATATTTGGATTGAATTACTCTCTTGCCATCAGTAAAATAGTTTTTCTCTCCATCATTAGCAACTACGTTTGCGTTTTCATTTGTCTTGCCTCCTGAGCTCCCTGTTTTAGTTCCATCCTGTCTCATCTCCCAATAACTATCGTATTTCTTAGTGTCAGGAACTTTATCATGGCAGCCTCTTTGAGTACAGCCAAGAATTTCAAATTCATCAGGATTGTGTTTTTCCAGAAAAGTTAAAGGCACTCCCATAACGCCATCATAGTCACAAGGAATGTCTTTGACCGTGCTGACCTCAATAGCGTCATAGTTATCATACTTGGGATAATCTTTCTTGTTATATGTTTTATAGGGGTCTAAATTGATATGGCGTTTTTTCAAATCAAGATTGGTAAACCAGCAGGTATTCCCCATGCTTCTCCATTTCTGCCCTGTCTCATCCATCCAGAAGCGGCTCTTTCTAGGGGGATAATAATCCGGCACTTTGAAAATCATGTTTCCACTATTATGCCCTAGCCACATTTTCCCCGCCATAATTAAAGGAAAAATCTCTTTCATCTGTATCGCATTCATGTTCCCTATGATCAGAAATTTCTTTTTGTATTGTATCAACTGAGAAAGATAAGGCCGAAACAAGCTAAAGGGGGGATTCGTGACAACAATATCCGCAGTTTTAAGAAGCTCAATACATTCTTTACTGCGAAAGTCTCCATCTCCTTTCAGGCCTTGTATCTTGGCGCTTTTCTTATCGCCCGTATATGCAATGTGAATCGATTTTTCTGCATCATTCCTTGAAAACAAATCTCTGCTGTCGTTCTTGTAGCAGGTACTGATAAGTTTCTTAAGCCCAAGCTCCTTAAATTGCTTGCAGAAATACTTGAAGAACTCGCTAATCTCTGGGTCATCGCAATTACAATACACCACTTTGTCCTTAAAGTGTTTTTTGTAATGAGGCATTTCAGCGTCAATGTCCCGCCGCTGAGTATAAAACTCATCTTCTTTGGCTTTTTTGGCGGAATGTAATACTTTTGCCATGTCCCCTATTTCTTAATTACTTCTTTTAGGGAAGGGGGATGAAAGTCTTTTCATGCCCGCTTTTGACAGCAATTTAAGCCGTAGACTTCGTTTAGGAAGGCAATACATGCCCCTTCTGTAGAGAATTTTTGTTGAAATTTTTTTAAGGTCATATTTATATAACTATATGACCATACTATTTGGTGTTGCCAAGTATTTTTATTTGATATTAGCTGTGTCTTCGAAATTTTTTTGCACAATTTGATACACTTCACTTACCATTCTATCCATCTCGGTTAAGTCCACCTTAACGTTTCCTTCGTCCAGCTTTTCTGCTTTTATCTTTTTAAGCCATAAATCTTTAGTTTCCATTTTTTTCACCTTCTTTCTTTTCTTGCTTCTCTGTATCTACAATTTTTATTTTTTCTGTGTCATATTTTTCCAATATAGCGCTAATCTCCGATGCGGTAAATACTTCTTCTAAATGATGAACTTTCTTAAATAAATGTTTAGATTCAATGTAATCTATAACAAAATTATGATCTGGATAAAGATTAATTAAACGGTCTATAGATTTGTCATCGATATTTACCGGCTCCAGCATTTTAGAATATCGCTTTGCAATAAAGATAGCTCTATAATATTTTCCTAATTGTGTGACATCTAACTTTGAACTTATTGGAGAAAAAAGAGAACTGGCTAGAGATGAAGAAATCTCTACAATATTTTTTGGCGACAAAAAATTCAAAACTGGAGTGTTTGTGATAACATCTCCTAAAAATTGAATAAATCCTCTGGAAGCCTCTTCTCTAAAAGCAGTAAGTCCTTGAAACAAATCTAAACCAGATTGACGCTCTTCTTTAAGAGGGTCTTCATCTCGCTTGAGTATTTGCACATCTATAGGGCCGAGCGCTCCCCTATTCCTATCAAATATAATTGTATCAGCGCCTATTGCTACAATAGTGCCTGCACTTTTACAACTTGATAAGATAATTATGTAAAACTTACCATATATATTTTTCAATAACCTCGCTATTTTATATGCAATATGGGGAGAACCGCCATGAGTTGTTAATATAAGTAAGCAATTCTTTTTTTTACTTTCACGATTTTCAATGACAGATAGCAAAGTATCAAAGTATTCCTCAAGAATAGGCGCATTGTAGTTTATTAAATCATACTCATTTTTATTATATTTGACGGAATATTCTTTACCGCCCTTAGAAGTAGTCATATAAACAAATCAAAAAAAGCCCAACCTTGTCTACTCATCCTCAAACCATAAAAATAAACCCCTGCCAGAAATTGTCAAATACAAAAAAACGAAAAAAAGCTATACAAATAAATAGGTCTCATATTGCCATCTTGTTTCCCTATTTTTTATCTAAACAACATCATCCTCACTTGGTGCGCTCAAGTATATAGTTCCCGAAAGTTGAAGAACTTGCGCACAGGCGCAGGCCTGACAGCCGCTCCAATTCAAGGATATTCAGCCAAGCGCGGAGACTCTATCTTTTCTATGCTGCTTAGGTCCTGCTCGCGTAAAATATGAATGCTTGTAGGACCTCTGCTGGCAGCCACTTTCCCAATCAAATAGATTCGCTTTTTGTAAAAAGAAATCTCCGCATAAGGATTGATCTTTGCCTTACTCTTTTTTTCGAGAGCAAGACCTAAAGAAAAGCGTCCAAGATAGTAATCCTTCCCTTCTTCTACAAAGGCATAGATATGCTGGTTCTTTTGCTTGAAGGGAGTGCGCCAGTACACTGCAAGCTTGCTTTGCGCTATAGGGCGCAGGTTATCCTCATCTAGCAATATAAGATAATGTTTGTTTGCATGATGCTCAGCTCTGTTCTTTTCTTTGCCTGAAGAAAGAAAACTACCGCCCTTTTTGCCTTGTACATTGTAAGCGCTTACAAGGACGCCCTGAGAATCTATCAAGAGAAAGTGAGGGCTGCAGATTTGATCAAAGTCCCCGCGTACTAAGGTATTCTTTTTAGCAAGGTCTAAATACCAAAGCTGATTTTGATAGTGGCCCCGCTTCTTTTTTCGCAAGGTTCTGAGAAAGAAGAGTTTGGAGCCAAGAAACTCAGAAGCCAAGCCAGAAGCCTGTCCTATATTTTTTTGGCCATTGTCTTGCATGGCAAAGGGCTTCCCTAAAAAAGCAAGGGCGCTCTCGTTTTGCATTTGTAGGGACAGATTTTGCCTTTGTTCTTGGCTGCTTCTAGCAGCTCTCAGATTTGCTGCTACAGCTGCCTTTAATTTCTGCTGCTTTCTTGCTATCTCCTCTGCTTCTTCGAGCAGCCCTTGCCTGTCTTTTGCTATCTTCTTTTGCTTTTTTTGCATACTTGCGATATCTGTAGAAGCTTGGCCCTGAAGTTCCATGTGCAGCTTTTCCAAGGCTTTCTGCTTTTTTGCATTTTGCCTGCGCTTTTTAGCTAAGGCCCTATGCTGCTCTGCTAGACTGCTGGCTTGGGCTTGGAGCTCTTTTGCCTCCTTTTGATGATGCCTCTTTGCCGTGTCCCAAAACTGCTTTTGCTCCTCCAAGCTATGGGTCGGGGCGACAAGCCCACTGTACAACTCTTCTAGACTAAAATCGGGCTCATGCTGCTTGAGCGCCTTCTTACGTAAAGGGATAAGGATTTGGCTCTGCCCGGGCCAATTTTTGTAGTGAATGTCAATCCCAAGCTTATCTGCCTCTAAGGCTTGGATAAGAGCTGAAGAATAACGAGAGCGCAAGGCGTCTATATTATTACGGTTTTGCGCATTGTAATAAAGAATAAAAGAGCTGAGCAGGGCAGCATCTTGTGAGGAGAAGGAGAAGAGTTTTTGGAGATAAGCACGGAGGATACGTTTGATGCTGTTGATATGCTTGAATTGCGCTTTGGAATTGATTTGCAATATATCTGCGCCAAGCCCCTTGTCATTTGCTCCAAAAACACGCTTTATAGAAAGGCCTCTATGGGATGCGTAAGCTTTCCTTTGCACCTGGCGCGCCAAGCTTTGGCCTGTCCTTCGGTCCATGTCTTTTCTTTGGGCAGAGGCATAGCCGCCTTTGTAACTTTGGAATCTTATGCGCTTGCTTTTTAGTTCTGATAAGTCAATACTTTTGCCAGCAGAAGGGCGGGAAGAATTTTGTGCGGCTTGCTGCGCCCAAAGCCCTGCCTCATACAAGAAGCAGGAGAAGATACAAGCTGCCGCGAAAATCAAAGCGGGAGGCTCTTTCATAATTCTGTATTGCTGCTTTTGAACGCAGCTCCTTCTTAAGCTCTTGCTAAGCATGAAGACAAGGGCAGGTCTGTATTTTTTCGATTAATGCTGCAGCTTTGCAGCTGCGCTGCTCCTAAAAGCAGGGAAGAGCTCTGTGCTCAGATAACGTTCTCCAATATCAGGGAAAATGACTACAATCAGTTTCCCCGCCTGCTCTTCCTCTCTTGCCAAGCGGAGAGCTGCTGCCATTGCTGCCCCAGAGGAAATACCGCACAAAATCCCCTCCTTTGCTGCAAGACTTCGGGCGCAATCCAGCGCCTCTTCATCACTCACCTGCTCTACCCGGTCTATAAGACTCAGGTCCAGATTTGCCGGGATAAAGCCCGCCCCTATGCCTTGGATATTATGCAAAGCAGGCGTTAATGTTTTTTTGGCGAGAGTTTGGGAAATGACAGGAGAAAGGCTTGGCTCTACGCCCACAGTAGAAATATTTTTCCCCTCTTTGTGTTTGATGTAACGGGAAATACCTGTTATCGTACCGCCTGTACCTATGCCAGCCACAAGCGTATCTATAGTCCCATCGCTATCCCGCCATATCTCAGGGCCGGTGGTGCTTTCATGTATTGCCGGGTTAGCGGGGTTTTCAAACTGCATGGGCATGAAGTAACGTTCGGGCTCTTCGCTCACTCTTTTTTTGGCTTCTTGTATCGCCCCCTGCATGTAAAGATCAGCGTCCGTTAAAATAATTTCAGCTCCTAAGGCCTGCAGAATCTGACAGCGCTCCTCACTCATGCTTTCTGGCATCGTCAGGCTTAGTTTGTAATCTCTGGCTGCCGCAACAAAGGCTAAGGCAATGCCAGTGTTGCCGGAGGTGGGCTCTATAATCTCCATGCCCTTTGCTAAGAGGCCCCGCTGTTCTGCATCCCAAATCATAGCAGCCCCCACGCGGCATTTGACTGAATAAGCTGGATTGCGTCCCTCTATCTTGGCGGCAATTTTGGCTTTGAGGCCTCCTGCAATACGTCTCAGATAGACCAGAGGGGTCTTGCCAATGCTCAGAGAATTATCAGCATAGATAGGCATAGGCAAAATATTGAAATAGAGCAGCTATTAAGAAAAGATAGGCGCAGTTTTGCTCATTTGCAATTTCTCATCCAGCTCACAGATAAAGGGGATTGCGGTGGGTATGTTCGTATTTGCAATCTCATCGTCTGAAATAGATGCCAGATATTTGATCAAAGCGCGCAGACTGTTGCCATGAGCTGTAATAAGCACTTTCTTTGCCTCTTTTACTTTAGGTAATATTTGGCTTTCCCAATAAGGAATAACCCGCTGCATGGTGTCTTTGAGGCTCTCTCCAAGAGGGGGCTCTCTTAGGCCGAGGCGCTCATAGCGCCTGTCTTGAGATGGATCATGCTCACTCTTGCTTTGGGCTTGAGGGGGGGCATGATCAAAACTACGGCGCCAAAGATGCACCTGCTCTTTGCCATATTTTTCTGCAGTCTGGGATTTATTGAGGCCTTGCAAAGCGCCGTAGTGGCGTTCATTCAGCTGCCATGCGCTTTGCGTAGGGACCCACAATAGGTCCAGCTCTTCGAGGACAATCCAAAGCGTTTTTATGGCGCGCTTGAGAACAGAGCAAAAGGCATGATCTATAGCAAAACCATAATCCCTAAGCGCATAGGCAGCGACGCGCGCCTCCTGCTCTCCATGAGAAGAAAGAGGAACATCTGCCCAGCCTGTAAAGCGGTTCTCACTATTCCAGACACTTTCCCCATGACGCAAAAGAGCTATAGCGTACATTATTGTAGTTATGTTTTGGCAGTATGAGAGAGTCAAACAAAATTGCAAAGCGCAGGAAATAGCTGAGAAAAAGTATATCTTAAGAAAGTACGCAAGAGCTAAAAAAGTCAAGGCCTATTTCAGAGTCGATAAGAGTACAGGAGTTGTGCTGCGCATATGCGCCCTTTGCAATATAAAAATCGAAATATCAAAAATACAGCATGGAAAGACAAAGGCCTTGACAGGCTGCTGCTATAACAGGACTAAGATATGGGGTCTTCACTTCCTTATGATGATAAGAAACGAAAAGAGCTGGAAATAAATGAAGGAATTTTTAGCTGTTTGTGAGCCCAGTCTGCATGGCAATGAACTGAAGTATGTAACACAAGCTGTGCGGGATACCTGGATTTCTGCTGCTGGGACTTTTGTAGAGCGCTTTGAACAGAGTTTTGCCGCCTACTGCGGCCTGGATTATGGGGTAGCTGTTTGCAATGGGACTGCAGCATTACACCTTGCTCTGCATACTCTTGAAATAGGAAAGGGAGATGAGGTTATTATCCCCGCCTTCAGCATGATCTCTACGGCCTTTGCCGTGCATTATACGGGAGCCAGGCCGGTTTTTGTTGATGTCAATCCGCTGAGTTGGAATATAGAGCCTGCGAAAATAGAAGCAAAGATTACGAAACATACTAAGGCCATTTTGCCCGTACACATTATGGGGCTCCCCTGCGATATGGATGATATTTTGGAGCTTGCTTCTAAGTATAAGTTGTATGTCGTGGAGGATGCTGCCCAGGCTCATGGCGCAGAGTACAAAGGCAGGAAAGTAGGGTCTTTTTCTGATATTTCATGTTTTAGTTTCTTTGCTAATAAGAATCTTACAGCAGGCGAGGGGGGCATCTGTCTTACCAACGACAAGGTATTATCTGAGCGCCTGCGTTATTACAAGGACCTTTGCTTCCCTTTGCATACTGCTCGAGACTACCGTCATGATGACATAGGCTTTAACTACCGCATGTCTAACCTGCATGCTGCAATAGGATTAGCCCAAACTGAGAAAGCAGACCTATACCGCTCGATGCGGCGCAGCAATGCTGCTCTTTATCGCAAGTATCTGAGCCATATTGATGGACTCAGTTTTCAGAATGATGGGCTAAAAGACAAGCTGCATGTGCACTGGGTAAATGCTGTGGTCTTGGACCCCAAGCGTCTGCAAATTGGACGCGATGAGCTTATGCGCAGGCTGCAAGATGAGGCCATTGATACCCGCAGATTATTTACAGGAATGCATCGTCAGAAATCCTTAAGTTTCCTTGCTGAGGCTGCAGAACATTATCCCTGTACAGACAACTTGACTTTTCACGGCCTTTATCTCCCCTCAGCCAGCCATCTAGCCAAAAAAGAGATACAAAGGGTATGCCATATTATTGCTGCAATTCTGGGGCAGCAATAATACGACGCTGCCCCTGTTTTTGGGGAACTATATACTTTACCTGCGCTAAGCCGCATTTCCCGCCTTGCTAGCCTCTTAGCTGCGGCTTATCCCTACCTGTCTTGCGCAGGCAGAGGTCTTTGTTTTTGCAAGAGCTGCATAAGCAGCTTTCTATTTTCGCTTATGCCAGACTCCAGCTTGTCTATACGGGAGTCTAGTCTCTGTATATCTTGCTTTGTGTCGCTGTGTAAGTAAGTCATGAGACCAAGCAAGCCCGTAAAGCCAGCTCCCATAATCCAGAGCATAAGCCTTGTCTGCTTCTCTATCCTGCTTTCTACTCTGCCTGCTAAGTTATCTATTTTCTTGTCTGCTTTGCTATCTAAGTTATCTATTTTCTTGTCTACTTTGCCATCTAAGTTGTCTATTTTACGGTCTACGCCGTCCAGCTTAGAAAGCAGGTCTTTATGTAAATACTCTAAGAAAAAGCCAGGCGCTTCCTTTTCTGTGGGACCTTGCGTCCTAGTTTTTGCAGATGCTGATGTTCTCATATAATCAATAAGACGGCGTCTGCCTGCCCAAGCCTTGTGAAGGCAGGCTATAAGCAAGCTACCTCCGGCTTGTGTTGCCTTCACCTGTCTTGGCTTGTGTTTGTATAAGCTGGATAAGCAGTTTTCTATTTTCGCTTATGCCAGACTCCAGCTTGTCTATACGGGAGTCTAGTCTCTGTATATCTTGCTTTGTGTCGCTGTGTAAGTAAGTCATGAGACCAAGCAAGCCCGTAAAGCCAGCTCCCATAATCCAGAGCATAAGCCTTGTCTGCTTCTCTATCCTGCTTTCTACTCTGCCTGCTAAGTTATCTATTTTCTTGTCTGCTTTGCTATCTAAGTTATCTATTTTCTTGTCTACTTTGCCATCTAAGTTGTCTATTTTACGGTCTACGCCGTCCAGCTTAGAAAGCAGGTCTTTATGTAAATACTCTAAGAAAAAGCCAGGCGCTTCCTTTTCTGTGGGACCTTGCGTCCTAGTTTTTGCAGATGCTGATGTTCTCATATAATCAATAAGATGGCCCGCCTTGTGAAGGCAGGCTATAAGTTAAGGGTCGCTTTCGCTTGTACAGTCGCACTTTTTTTCGCGCACGTTGCTTTAGTTTTACCGTCCCTTTTGAAACAGCGAGGGCGGGGGAGGCGTATTTTTTGACGGCGTAACCGCTGCAGAATGTTCTTGTCTTCATCTTGCCCTTGCTTTCGTAGAAAGCGCTTTCCTAAGGAGAAGCTCCTCCTCTTTCCATTACTGTCTTTGTAGTATTCTATCGCCACCTTAGCGCCCTCTTTATAGTATTTGCTCACAGCCCTAGCGCCGAGCTCCTTGCAGCGCGCTGTTGTTTTTGCTTTAACTGCAATACTAGCATGCAAGGCAGCCAAGAGTCAAGAAAAAACAGCGCTGCCTATAAGCTTCTACTCTTTTTTGCTTGTTTTTTGCGCTCCCTTAGGATACATGGCAACATGGCTTAAGCCCATGCGCTTCATTTTCCGTCCTTTCTAGATTATTGCCCCCTAGTCTTATGCTTGATCCACAAATCATTTTAGAAGAGCCTCAAAGACTCGAAGCAATGCTAAAGAAGCGTAACTGGGATGCTCTAGACTGCAAAGCGCTGCAAAATCTTATTGCAGAAAATAAAGCCTTGACAAGCTCTATACAGCAGGCCCAAGCTCAGCGTAATCAGCTGAGTAAAGAAATAGGCAGGTTTTTTACCGCAAAGGAAGCCAGACAAGAAGATTCACAGCTCAAAGATTCCAGAGCGAAAGTACAAGCGATCAATCAAAACATACAAAGGCTGGAAAAAAAAAAGCTCTTCTCCAGCAAAAGCTCCACTCAATCTTATCTGCTCTGCCAAACTGGCTAGCCCCCGAAGTGCCTGAGGGCGGTGAGGAGGCAAGGCAGATTATCCGCAAGTGGGGGGAAAAACCCAGCTTCCCTTTCCCGGCTCAAAGCCATTACGACTTGGGAGAAAAACAAGGCCTGCTTAATTTTGAGCGTGGAGTCAAGCTTGCCGGCGCTCGTTTTTATACCTATTGGGGCGCTTTGGCGCGTTTGGAAAGAGTGCTTTTGCATTATATGCTGGATTTGCACACCCGAGAATTCCACTACCAAGAAGTGTTTGTGCCTATGTTGGTCAATGATGAGGCCATGTATACGACAGGGCAGTTCCCAAAATTTCGCGGGGAATACTACAGTTTGGAAAAAGACAGCCTTAGTCTCATCCCTACGGCAGAAGTCCCGCTGGTAAATCTTTATCGTGATGAGATCATAGAAGAAAAAAAGCTGCCTATAGCCCTGGCAGGAGCCAGCAGCTGCTTTCGGAGAGAGGCGGGCGCTGCTGGGAGGGATACGCGGGGTTTAATACGCGTGCATCAGTTTCAAAAAGTAGAATTGGTCCAAATTACGCAGCCAGAGGGATCAGAAGAAACGCAGGAAAACATGCTTAGGCATGCAGAAGAGGTCTTGAAGCGTCTTGAGCTGCCTTACCAAGTCGTACTCAAGGCGGCAGGCGATACAGGCGCAACTGCTTCCAAGTCTTATGACTTGGAAGTTTGGCTGCCTGGCCTAAGGAGATGGCTGGAAATCTCTTCTGTGTCGAATTGCTATGATTATCAGGCGCGCAGAGGCAATATACGTTTCAAAAGCAGCAAGAAGGGAAGTAAAAGCGCCTTCGTCCATACTTTGAATGCCTCTGGCCTTGCAGCTGGCAGAACGATGATCGCTATTATGGAAAATTATCAGCGTGAAGATATGAGCTTTGACATTCCCGAAGCGCTAAAAAAGTATTGCTGATATTTTGGCATGATGGAAATAGAAGAAGGAGCAAAAGGATGCAAGACCTAGAAAAGAAAAGCTACAGTGCCGCGTCTATAAAAGATGACAGAGATGATGTTCTGATATACAAGAGCATCAATACGAAGAGTATAAAGCGGGTCCTGATTTTTGGCGTCCCTTTACATAATGTTACAAGAGATGAAGCTACAGCATGTATACTTGAAGCAATAGAGCAGCAAAAAGGCGCCTTCCATGTATTTTTCATGGATCCCCTAAAATTGTTAAAAACAAGACTCAGCTCACGTCTTCGCCCCATAGCCGCAAAGTCACAGCTGAATTTGGCGGAGGGCAGTGGTTTGCTATGGGCTGCGCGTATTATGGGAAGGCCTTTGAAGGAACGTATTTCGAAAATCGCATTAACTATGGATATAATGCGCTTGGCCCTTCATAAGGATTTGAGCGTTTATTTTCTTGGATCAAAAAAGGAATATCTGGAACGAGTCTTTTTTAATTTCCAGCGCAGCTTCCCCGGCGTCCGTATCATTGGACGTCAAGAAGGTTATTTTGGTAAAAAAAGAGAAGCCTTAGTAAAAGAATCTCTGCGTAAGTCTTCTCCTAATATTATTTTCTTAGCCTATAATTTCCCTGAGCAGGAGTTATGGCTCAAGGAAAATATCCAGTATTTTCCCTCATCTGTGGTGATAGGAATCGATGATACTTTTGAAATTCTCGCTGGTATGCGTAAAAAATATCCTAATTGGGTCCAAAATCGGGGCCTGCATTGGCTTTGGCATAGCCTTAGGCATCCTTGGCATATTTACAATATCTTTCTAAGCCTGCTCTTTTACGGTCTTGCTTTTACAAGGTCCTTGAAAATGAATAAAAAAGAAGCGCCTTCTAAAGCGGGAACTATATACAAGAGCCCACTAAAATAAATAGAAAAGCTTGCAGGCGCTTAGACCTAGTAATAATAAGACATGCGGGCGCAGGCCAGACTCGGCGGCCCTCGTTTTATGCAGGCAAATGAAAAGCAACTTACAGAACAGGTCCATTTATTGCCGTGACAACATAGACGTATTGCAAGGCATAAACTCCAAATGCGTAGACCTGATATACTTAGACCCGCCCTTCAATAAAAAGAAAGTCTTTACAGCGCCCATAGGAAGCCATGCGGAGGGCGCAAGCTTCAAGGATTATTTCAGAGAAGCAGATCTAAAAAAAGAATGGCTAAAGACTATCAAAGAAGATAGAGACGAGCTTTACAGCTTCCTTATGGGCATCAGAGATTATGGCAACAAATACAACTTCTGTTATCTTGTCTACATGGCTATACGGCTTATAGAATGCCACCGGATACTCAAAGACACTGGCAGCTTGTATTTGCACTGCGATCCCACAATGTCGCATTATCTCAAAATACTTTTGGACTGCGTCTTTGGGGAAAAGAATTTTAGGAATGAGATAGTTTGGCATTACAAAAAATGGAGTAATGTAAGCAAGCATTTCCAAAAAAATCACGATGTTGTATTATTTTACTCAAAAAATAATACATACTTTTATAGAATACAGTTTCAAAAATACGCGGATGAAAAATGGATCGAAGAGACTCTAAGAGTTCGCAATAAAGATAATAAGTTAGTAAGATCAAAAGATGAGCACGGTAATTATATGAAACGCAAAAAACAAAATAAAGGCGTGCCTCAACATGATGTGTTTAATGATATCTCTTGGGGGGCTACAAATAAAGAACGCACGGGCTACCCTACGCAAAAGCCGCTCGCTTTACTAGAGCGCATCATCCAAGCCAGCAGCAAGAAAGGCGACCTTGTGCTGGACCCTTTTTGCGGCTGCGCTACCACGTGCATAGCAGCTGAAAAGCTGGGACGCAAGTGGGTAGGCATAGACATTTCTATAAAGGCCCATGAGCTTGTGCAAACGAGACTAGAGAAAGAAGTTGCAAACCCAGAAGATCTTTTTGACTACAAGAAAGCCCTGCGCTTTTCCACAACACCTCCTAAAAGAACAGACCTTAGGCAGACAGACATAGAGCAAAAATACGTCTATGTGATTTCTAACAAAAAGCCTACAAGAACGAATACAAAGTAGGCATAGCTCATGACATACAAAAAGGCAGGCTCAGCAAGCGAGCTACCAGACCAGCGATCCAAACAGGGGCTACAAACTGGAATACAAAGTACTAACGCATAATTTTAGAGATATGGAAAAGCACATACATACGGAATTGCAAAGCAGACATGAATGGGTGAAGGCGGACTTAGAGACCATCAAAAAAGCTATGCGGGATTTTGATAAGTCTTATTTGCTTTGAGGCAGATTACTTGATGTGATCTGCACTTCGCTAGCCGTAAAGATGGGCTCAGGCAGATTGCTCGATGCAATCTGCACTTCGGCAAGCATAAAGCTTGCCTCAGCATTTTTAGGGTCTCCCTAAAAATGCCTTTGCTTCGACAAAGGCTAAGCTAAATCTTTTTAGTGGGTTCTTGTATATAGGGCCTTCTAAAGCAAGGAAGCGTAAAAAAAGCGCTCTGTAACCGGGCCTGCCTCCCTGCGCTTTGCGTTTTATACTCAGGCCTTGGGCGCTTGATGATCTCTAAGAAGCGTGCGCGAAGTAGAGGCTGCCTTTCCTACATGAAACGGATGCTTTTGATTACGTCTTTATGAGAGAAAACTCTTTCTTCCAGGACAGGCCCTTGCATGCCTGTGTGCCAATATCCTTCTTTGTTGTAAAGGTCAATCCAGTAGCTGTAGAGATTGATCCTGCCATGAACATTTACTAAAACGAAGTCTTGTAAAAAGTCTGGCAGAGCTTTTTTACAGACTAAAACCTGCGAATCCTTCAAATACATTTTGTAGCGTGAGACCTCGAAGCGGTATACCTCGCCTGTTTTTTTACGCTTCATAAAATTACTCTTCCAAGCGTGTAATACAATTTGAGATAAGTCCCCCATCCCTATTGTCTTTTGGTAGAGGATGCCATCTTTCTCATGTTCTACCTGCCATGTTTTCGGCGCCTTGATTATGATTTGTCCCTGCACTTTTCTTCCATCTCCGAGCCCTATTTCAACATGGCTTTTGAAGCTAAGCAGAGGAGGCCTGCGGAGGGCCTTTTTGTCTTTCTCCCCGGCGGAAGGAGACTGCAAATTGGAAAAACTTCTAGTAGTGGAGTCTCTTTTTTTTACTCTGCTGTCTTGAGAGCTTTGAGAATTTTTCTCTGCTTTTGCCTGCGCCTTTGGGCCGTCCTGCGCCTCCAAGAAATGGGGGGCAAGACAGCACAGCAATGCAAAGAAGAATATTTTGCGTTTAGGAATCATACAAGTCAAGCTTCACGCAGAAAGCGCTTTTACTAAAATATAGCTTACTATCTAAAACTTCACTGGGGAGTACAAGTATTTTTTACAAGTTTTTTATCGTATACCAGCGCCTCTATGGTCCGCATAAAGCTTGAGTATACAAGCCGCCTTAGTATTGCAGCGCAGGCTTTATGCAGAATACGCAGCGGAGACTTTGGCAGCAGCTTTGCAAAACTTGACGAAAGTTAAGCGGCAGTTTTTATCTTGCTGTTATGCAAACAAATGTGAGCCCTCTACCAGGTTTGAACTGGTGGCCTCATCCTTACCATGGATGCGCTCTACCAACTGAGCTAAGAGGGCTTGTCTGCTCCATGCTTAGCGCATACTGCGATATAAAAGACATGACTAGCACAGCGCTTTGCTTACTGGCCTTGGATCGAGGCAAGCAAAGAAAAAAGATAAAAAAACAAATACAGAAGCATTTCCCAGACTAAGGCACTAATAAGGGGAAAGCATTGCACGTCAAGTACATTACATTGTTTACTATGCCTATACTTGCTATAACATTGACAGGCTAATCATTTTTTAGTTTTATATTTCCATCACCAGGGAAAAAGCGCAGGCAGGCAGCATAACTTGCTGCGCTCAAGTATATAGTTTCCCAGCTTCTCCCCATGCTGTACTGCTGACTAGGACGTGCAAGAGTATCTTGCATTTGCAAATCGGCTTGGAGATTATGGCAAAGCGCGCAGCTCTCCTGTGCCCTGCTATGAAGGCTGTATCTTAAGCTATGCCTATAGCTTCCTTATATGTTTGATCTCTATGCAAAGGCGCTGCTGCCCTTAGCTCTTGCGGAGAGCTATACCTACAAGGTTCCTGAAGAATATAAAGACTCTTTAGAAAAAGGAATGCGCGTGCATGTCCCTTTCCAAAGCCGTACAGAAACTGCCATTATAGAAGAATTTACCACTCATCCTCCGGACCTGAGTCATCAGCGCGGGGACCAAAAGCATGGCCTTAAAATCAAAAGCATAATTCAGTCTATAGACCCAGAAGCGCTGGTCAATCAAGAGCAGATCGCCCTTGCCCATTGGCTGGCAGAGCGCTATCTTGCAAACCCAGGGGAAGCTTTGTTCAAAATGTTCCCTAAAGTCACGTCCTTTGCGCCTAGAAAAGCGCCCCCGTCTTGCTCTGCTATGGAGCCTTACCTGCTCACAACAGAGCAGGAGAATGCCTATCATGATATACGGGCAGCTTTTAGAAAACAAGGGAGCAGATACTGCCAGCTGCTCCATGGCATAACCGGATCCGGCAAAACAGAGATTTACATCCACCTGCTGCGCGATGCGCTTATGAAGGGGAAAAGCGCTTTGTTTTTAGTCCCTGAGATCAGCCTTACCGTACAGCTCATAGAAAGATTGAAGCGGGTCTTTTCCTCACAACTGGCTCTCCTGCACTCAGGCCTTAGGCCAAAGCAGCGCTTTGAAAACTATTTACAGGTTTTACGCGGAGAAAAGAGAATTGCCGTGGGCACCCGCTCTGCTGTCTTTGCGCCCCTGCAGCATCTCGGAGTCATCATCTTGGATGAAGAGCATGACAGCTCTTTCAAGGAACACAGCAGCCCTCGTTATGACGCCAGGCAGGTAGCGCAGCAAAGAGCCAGCTCGCACGGAGCCTTGCTTCTCTTGGGCTCAGCTACCCCGCGTGTAGAAAGCGTTTATCACACGCGCATCTCCAAAGCTGCTTTGGAACAAAGCTCATCCTATCATATTCTTAGCAAGCGGGCGCAGGGCCAGGAACTGCCTCAAGTAGAAGTGCTGGAGCTCCGTGATAAAGGAGCGGTTATTTCTCCTATGCTGCTAGAAGAGCTCGGAGCAAATCTGCGCAGGAAAGAGCAGAGTATCTTACTTCTAAACAGGCGCGGCTACTTTCCGCAAGTCTACTGCCAAAACAGCAAAGAGGTAGAGACCTGCCCTGCCTGCGCAGTCAGTTTGAATCTGCATCGTAATGGGAAGTTGATCTGCCATTATTGCTCTTACCAAAGGGATTATACCGGACTAGGATCAGATGGAGGCCCTACTGATTTGCTGGGAACAGGCATACAGAAACTAGAAGATTTTTTGATCCATTACTTTCCCAAAGCAAGAATAGAACGCCTGGACAGCGACGCCATCAGCAGACGCTCTGTTTTGGAAGATACGCTCCTGCGTTTTCTTGCTCAGGAGATTGATATATTGGTAGGCACACAGATGATCGCCCGTGGTTTGGATGCTCCTCAAGTAAGCCTTGTGGGCGTGCTGCAGGCCGAGAAAAGCCTGTACCTGCCTGATTTTCGTTCCACAGAGAAAACTTTTGCATTGCTGACTCAGGCAGCCGGGCGGGCGGGGCGAAGCAAGGTAGGCGGGCGGGTCTTTTTTGAATGTATGAACCCAGAACATCCTATCATACAAGCAGCTGCCTGCCATGACTATGCGGGCTTCTACCAAGCAGAGCTCCCAGTACGCAAAGCCGCATTTTACCCGCCCTTCAGCCGCATCATACGCCTGCTATGCCGAGGCCCAAAGCAGGAGCGCATACGCAGCTTTATGCGTAATCTGGCTGTAGACTTAGAAAACAAGATAGAGCCAATGGGGGGGCGCACAGTACTCTTAGGCCCGGCGCCTGCCCCTATTGAAAAAACGCATAACAAGTTCCGTGAACATATTCTGATCAAAAGTACACAGCTCCCTAGAATCAGAGCATTGCTTGCAGACATGAAAGAAGCGGGCGCATTCTCTCTGCCCAAAAACGATTATCTGGAAATAGACTGTGACCCGGTAGACATACTATAGCGCAGGCTGCGCCGGGAAAATCGCATACGATACTTTTTGCTTGCAATAAAAAGACGCCTTCTTTTACATGGCAGTAAAAGCGCACCCTGCCAGTGTAACAGCACTAACAGGATGCTGACCAACCCTTTGTCTCAGAAAGAGTATGGCTGATTGTATAAGACTCAAAGCGCTCCCAGCTTTCAAGTTTCTTTTTCTTTTTCCTGTTACTCTTTTAGCCTTGCGCTAGTAGTTAGTTTCCTGTGGGCAGGGTGCGCCTTCTATATGTAAAGTGAGGAATGGATAATGAAAAAGATGAACAAAGTTGTAAGTGATAGGGGAGCTGCCTTTTGCCTGGCGGGCATGATGAGAAACGCAAGGATTTTTTTATGTATGCTTGCGGTGTTGGCTTGTGTGGGCTGTGCAGGGGGTGAAAACACATCTGCTGATGACGCCCTGCTTGCTGGCGATACGCCGCCTGCTGATGATAAGCCTACTAAGGACACACCGCCTGCTGATGACGATCTCCTTCTGCCGTATCAATTTATTCCAAAGGGGGAAGATAGAGACTTTGAGTGCAGGGCGGGTGATTATGATAGTAATAGCGATGGCGTCCTTGACTTTAGTATAGATTGCTGGCCGAATGGGAATAGGAAATCTGTAAGGCTTTATCAGGCATATTTTAATCTTTTTAATCTGTTTTCATCTAGTCAGGATGATTTAAGAGTTAGCCATGAGTATACATTTTACAAAAGCAACGGCAATCGCAAGACTTCTATAAGCTACCGAGCAGACGGCGTGACAAAAGACGAGGAATCCACCTACTACGAAAGCAACGGCAATCGCAAGACCACTATAAGCTACCGAGCAGACGGCGTGACAAAAGACGAGGAATCCACCTACTACGAAAGCAACGGCAATCGCAAGACCACTATAAGCTACCGAGCAGACGGCGTGACGAAGAGCTATGAACAGACTCACTACGAAAGCAACGGCAATCGCAAGACCACTATAAGCTACCAAGCAGACGGCGTGACAAAATTCGCTGAAAGTACCTATTACGAAAACGGCTATAGGAAGACTTCCATAAGCTACTACAGCAATGGTACCCCGAGATATCACGACTCAAAGTGCTACGAAGACGATGGCAGAACTGAAGAAAGTTGCACGCTGGAAAAACATGGCTGTCATCAGTGGAGGAGTAATGATGGCTATAACCACTATTCCTGTGATCAGTCTTCGCTTGGCGGTGGAAGGACAGACTGCATAGCTGGTGATTATGACATAAATAATGATACAAAAACAGATTTGAGCACAACTTGCTATAACAACGGCAATCGTAAGACGTTTATATTCTACGGAAGCGATGGCAGAAAAAGCGATGAATACACCTACTACGAGAGCAACGGCAATCCTAAGAAATGGATATACTACTCGAGAGGATCTAAATACCTTGAATATACCTACTACGAAAACGGCAATTACAAGACATATATAGGCTACCACCGCAACAACGGCAATCGTGTCCCTGACTGTTACGGATATGATGGCAGAACTACTGAAGAAAGTTGCACGCTGGAAAAACACGGCTGTCCTAAGCCTAAGCATTGGTATGATGATGTTTCCTGTGATCAGTCTTCGCTTGGCGGTGGGAGGACAGACTGCATAGCTGGTGATTATGACATAAATAATGATACAAAAACAGATTTAAGCATAACTTGCCATGACAATGGCAATCGCAAGACATTTATACTCTACCAATATGACTACCAAAATGACAGCGTCAAAAAAGAGTATGAATACGCCTACTACGAAAGCAGCGCTCAGAAGAAGACTTATGTACTCTACTACGGCGACGGCGTGACCAAAAAAGAAGAATCCACCTACTACGAAAGCAACGGCAATCGCAGGACATGGATACTCTACTACGAAAGCGACGGTAGAAAACGCAGCAGCGACCCTGCCTGCTACGAAGACGATGGCATAACTACCGAACTCTGCACTGTAGCAAAGCACGGCTGCGATATCACAAGCGAAACCTGCATACAATAGCCCCGCTTTTTGTGACACAAAAACGAGGATGCAGACCTAGTTGTAGTATGGGGCGTCTGTGGAAGCAAAGTGCGCTGTGCACACTTTGCTACGATTTAAGGCGCACTTTTTTTGTGGAACAGAAAGGAGCTTTGCGACCTTGTTTGTAGTATGGGATGGCGCAGAGGCTCGAGCGCCTTGCATACTAGAACAAGCCAGCGCAAATCATAGGCATTGCGTCCCGAGCACACGAGGTGCCTATGATTTGCCGTTTTTTTCTTGACACTTAGCTACTTTATATGTCTATATATAGTAAAAGACTAGCACAGTATAGGCCTTTTCATTACTGGGGAAGGTGGGGGCAGGATTCCCCTGTTGTCATGCAAAAGAAGGAACAGAAAGCAAGGGCCTCCAGTCCATTGCAGGAATTAAAGCAAAAAGTAAACGAGCTAAGTACTGTCTATGAAAAGCTAAGCGTTGGCTATGACTGGCTAAAGTCTTTTCATAGAAACGTATTTACGTACTTAGCTTTGTTGGCTGGTTTTGTTTGGTTTTTGCTTGGCAGGATAGAAACGAGACTCGACTCACGCATAGACAAGATGGAAGCCAACACAAAGCAAGACATACAAGAAATTAGACAGCTGCTAATCCAGCTTATACAAAAGCAGACACCGCCGCCTGCTCCTGCCTCAGGCAAGCAGACAGGCATACAATAGCCCCGCCATCCGCTCCTGCCCCTGCGCGCAGGCAGGTGGCGGGCAGACCGGCGCAGGCGGGCGCTTTTTTTGTGACACAAAAACGAAGATGAAAACCTTGATGGAGTATGGGATGGCGCAGAGGCTCAAGTGTGCTGCCTACTAGAACAAGCCAGTGCAAATCATAGGCATTGCATCCCGAGCACATGGATGTGCGAGAGTCTGGCGCTAAGACATGGATGTCGCCCGCGCCAGACCAATGCCTATGATTTGCCGTTGTGACACAAAAACGAGGATGCAGACCTAGTTGTAGTATGAGGCGTTTTATGGACGCAAAGTGCGCTGTGCACACTTTGCTACGATTTAAGGCGCACTTTTTTTGTGGAACAGAAAGGAGCTTTGCGACCTTGTTTGTAGTATGGGATGGCGCAGAGGCTCGAGCGCCTTGCATACTAGAACAAGCCAGAGCAAATCATAGGCATTGCGTCCCGAGCACACGAGGTGCCTATGATTTGCCGTTTTTTTCTTGACACTTAGCTACTTTATATGTCTATATATAGTAAAAGACTAGCACAGTATAGGCCTTTTCATTACTGGGGAAGGTGGGGGCAGGATTCCCCAGTTGTCATGCAAAAGAAAGAACAGAAAGCAAGAGCCTCCAGTCCATTGCAGGAATTAAAGCAAAAAGTAAACGAGCTAAGTACTGTCTATGAAAAGCTAAGCGTTGGCTATGACTGGCTAAAGTGGAGTCATAGAAACCTTATGACTATGGCTGCAATAGTGCTCTCAGTTATGGGAATAGGCTTTGCAGTGCTGTTTTTTGCTATAAGGGACACCAAGCAAGATATAGCAGAGCTAAAGTCAAGCACAAAGCAAGACATACAAGAAATTAGACAGCTGCTAATCCAGCTTATACAAAAGCAGACACCCTCGTCTGTGCCTGACTCAGGCAAGCGATAGACTGCCTGCTGTGACAGACAGGGGTATTATTATTATGGCAACACAGACACAAGCAAAGACACCTGCCCGCGCTAAGGCAGGCAGGCAGCGCAAGGAGGGCTTTACAGAAAAGGAAGCGCCGTCGGGCTTTGGCTTTTTCTTAGAGTATATACGGAGTCAAGCAGGCAGCGAAAAGCTGGCAAGCGTAGAGCGCAAAGTAGATAAGCTGGAGGGCAAAGTAGACACGCAGACAAGCAGAATCGATGGCTTAGAGGGCAAAGTAGACGCGCAGACAAGCAGAATCGATGGCTTAGAGCGCAAAGTAGACGCGCAGACAAGCAGAATCGATGGCTTAGAGCGCAAAGTAGACGCGCAGACAAGCAGAATCGATGGCTTAGAGCGCAAAGTAGACGCGCAGACAAGCAGAATCGATGGCTTAGAGCGCAAAGTAGATAAGCTGGAGGGCAAAGTAGACACGCAGACAGGCAGAATCGATGGCTTAGAGCGCAAAGTAGACGCGCAGACAAGCAGAATCGATGGCTTAGAGCGCAAAGTAGACAAGGGCTTCCTGCATATAGAAAGCCGGCTTGTGAAAGTGGAGTCTGGCCTTGACTGGCTAAAATGGATTGTGGGAATAGGCATGCCTACTATCCTTACTGTTATGATCTCTGTTATGCTTTACCTGCACAGCGACACAGGCTCACGCATGGACAAGATAGACTCACGCATAGATAAGATAGACTCAAAGCTTGACTTGCTTATACAAAGCATACAAAAGCAAAGCAAGCAAAAAACAAGATAAGCTTGCGTATGAGTCATCATGGCATCAGCAGCGCAAAAAAGCCTGCCAGCTTGCAAGAGCTAAGCAAAAGGCTGTCGGCCTTGGCTTTTTCTTAGAGTACGTCCAGAGTCAAGAATTCAGCAAAAGACTGGATAGCTTAGAAAGCAAGATAGACAAGCCAACAAGGCGTTTTCACTGGCTTGCTTGTTCTAATAACATATTTACACAGCGACACAAAGCAGGACATACAAGAAATGAGAAAGCTGTTAATCCAGCTTATACAAAAGCAGACACCCCCGCTCCGAGTCTCTGCGCTTCATTTTGCGGCCTTTTTATGGGCTTCTGGCGCAGGGCTCTCCCCGGCGCTTGAGTCTTGTTTTGCCTGCGCCTCTTTTCCTTTAGGCTCAGAGGCCTCTGGAGCTGACCAAGCCTTTGTTCTTTCTACGCCCTGACGCCAGTATGCGAGCTCTTTTTTGCGCACGCTTTGTTCCATTTTGGGCTCAAAAAACGTAGCCTTGCCCTGAAATGCGTGCAAGTCCTCCAAAGTCCAGATGCCAGCATGTATCCCGGCAAGATAGGCTGATCCTAGAGCAGTAGCATCCAAGTTTGCAGTTCTGCAAAGCCTTTTATTAAGGATGTCAGCCTGGTATTGCATCAAAAAGGAATTTGCAGTTGCGCCTCCATCCACCTTCAACGTTGTAAGTTCCTTATTTGTCGCTTTTTCCATAGCATCTACAAGATCATAAGATTGCAAAGCAATGGATTTCAGAGCTGCCCGTACAATATGCTGTATAGAAGTGTCTCTCGAAAGACCAAAAAGAGCGCCTCGGGCCTGCATATCCCAATGAGGAGCAGCTAGGCCAGCAAAGGCAGGAACGAATACTACCCCATCACTTTCCTCTCTTAGTCCGCCAATCAGTTTTTCAGATTCAGAGGCCTGCTTAAAAAAATGCAAAGAGTCACGCAGCCACTGCATCACAGCGCCTGCAATGAAAATGGCTCCTTCTAAGGCATAGGCAACTTGGCCATTTTCATTGCAGGCTAGAGTAGTTAAGATACCTGATTTACTTAAAACAAACTGATTTCCCGTATGAAACAAAAGAAAGGCGCCTGTGCCATAGGTGTTTTTTGCCTCGCCAGCTTTATGGCAAAGCTGGCCAAACAAAGCAGATTGCTGGTCTCCCATCATTGCAAGCACCGGCACTCCCTCTAATCCTGAGACATTGATGACCTGCCCAAAGTGGCTGCGGCTGGATTGCGCAGTAGCTAAGATCGCCCGCGGTATATCAAAAATTTCCAGAAGCTCATCGTCCCAGTCCTTTTTGCTGATATTGTAAATGAGAGTACGGCTGGCGTTGGTATAGTCTGTGCTATGTTCAGCAGTAAGCTTAAAAAGGAGCCAAGAGTCAATTGTGCCTGCGGCTAGTTCTCCGCGCTTTGCCCGCTCATGCGCCCCATCTACATGATCCAGAATCCATGCGAATTTCGTTCCTGAAAAATATGCGTCTATCAAAAGGCCCGTTTTCTCATGTATGGTATCTGTATAGCCTCCTTCTATGAGCTTTACGCAATGCTCAGCTGTACGCCTGCACTGCCATACTATTGCCCTATAGATGGGCTTCCCTGTCTTGCGGTCCCAGATAACTGCTGTTTCCCGTTGGTTTGTAATGCCTATGCCATGGATGTACTTTGAAGGGAGGCCGCTCTTTTTTAGGACCTTTTGGATGAGTCTTTGAACGCTTAGCCAAATTTCCTCAGGGTCATGCTCTACCCATGCTGCTTGAGGGAAATACTGTGGGAACTCTTCATACTCGTTAGCCAGAACCTTGCCTTTCTTATTCAAGAGATAGACTCTGGAGCCGCTCGTCCCTTGGTCTATAGATAGAATACATTCTTGTGCCATAGCTCCATTTTTTCTAAGGCCTCTATAGAAACAAGTAGAAAATATGGCAAGCGTGACCTTTCAGTCTGACTAGGACACTTTGTTATTTCAATTTCAAATTAGGACAAGCATAAACTTCTCGGCTGCTCCTTCCATCCTGCGCATAGAATTTAAGTTAGCCACCGCCTTGCGCACATCCTTTTTTGAAATATGTTCATAGCGCGTTTTGTTTGGGAAACTTCACTACTTATGTCGCAGGCGTTGTTGTAATAATATAGCGTTGGTTTTGCTGACTGCGGGCGGGGTTGTAGTAGGCGGCGTCTGGCGTTGTTGTAACAAGCAGCGTTGTTTGTGCTAACGGCGGCGGTGTTGCTAATATGCGGCGTTTTGGGCGCAACGCGACATAATACAGGTAAAAACAGCCGGCCTTGTTGTGAAAATGCGGAGTCTGGGCGCTGGTATGCGGGAAGCTTATGGGATTAGCGCTTGCGATACCAAAAGTAAGCCCTTCTTGCATATATCTATGACATGGCGCATGGCGAGGTGCGCTAGATCCTGCAAGTGAAGTGAGGAAGAGGGAGGGCTACAATGTCGTAAAGCTGCAGGCGGCGTCAAACTCACAGCGCTTTATAGCATCCATGAGATCATTCGTATAGTAGTCTTTGCGAGTTTCTTTAGCATTGCCATCATCATCCGTTTTAGAACAGGTGCAAGTGCCTTGAGAAGATATATTGTCAACACTTGCAGGGCAGTCTGCATTTTCTAAGAGCACAGAGCTAGAAGCCAGATTGAGAGCACAGGCAATAGCGCTTAGCTTATGCTCACATGTTCTATATATGATTGTTGTATCCAAGCCAGAAAATACTCTTCGAATGCAAGCGCCCGTAATCTCATCCCCTAGCTCGGGCTCCACTTCTGGCTCAGTGTTCAAGCAAGCAACAAATGCCACACTACCAAATACAATAAAAATGAAACGCAACATTGAGCTTAATTTACACAGCAAGACTTACAAAGCAACAATTTAGAGCATGAAGGCAATATCCATGTTCACGCAGGACTTTTATATGATTGTAAAAGGTTCTGCGTTGTATGCCAGCTTGATCACAGCCTAATGAAATGTTTTTACTTTCTAATACGCAGATCAGCAAGCGTGCTTTTGAGCGCACTACATGCTCCTTCACTCCTAATAGATTTTGTTTTATTTTTTGTAGGTCATGTTCATAATTGGACATAGGTCCCTCCTGTGCTTGTTTGTTATACAAACAACCAGTAAGGAGGGGCCTCAAGCCCAGTAAAATGTGAAATATGTTCGTGGGTTGTATAACAGCGTCAAACATAATCTCTTGACAATCAGTCATCTCCAAAAGAGAAAGTCTCATCCTGCTTTTGCGCTTATGGCCGCTTCTACACCTAGATATATCTTTATCACTGGAGGCGTATGCTCTTCTCTGGGGAAAGGAGTCACAACAGCAGCGCTGGGCTGCCTTTTAGAAAGCCGAGGCTACCAGATTATTCTGCAAAAGATGGATCCCTATATTAACGTAGACCCTGGCACTATGAGTCCCTTCCAACATGGCGAGGTATATGTTACAGATGATGGAGCAGAAACAGACCTGGACCTTGGTTACTATGAGCGCTTTACCAGTCGTACCCGGTTGGGAAAGCAAAATTCCATCAGCACCGGGCAGATATATGACGCCGTTATACAAAGGGAACGAAGAGGAGACTACTTAGGCCGTACTGTGCAGGTCGTGCCTCATATCACCAATGAAATCAAAAATCGTATCCTTATGCTGACCAGAGATGAGAGCGCAGACTTTGTGATCGTAGAAATAGGAGGCACTGTAGGCGATATAGAAAGCATACCTTTTTTGGAAGCAATACGGCAAATGCGCCGTGACCGGGGGGCAAAGCATGTTTGTTTTACCCACCTTACGCTTATTCCTCTTATCACAGTAGCTGGTGAAGCCAAAAGCAAACCCACCCAGCATAGCGTAAAAGAATTGCTCACTTTTGGCATACAAGCAGACGTTTTAGTATGCCGCGTGCAGGAAGCCTTTTCTCAGGAAACACGAGAGAAGCTTTCACTTTTTTGCAATGTCCATGAATCGAATATCATTGCTGCCCATGACATAGAACGCAGTATTTACGAAATCCCTGAAATGTATAGACAAGAAGGACTCGACAGAGTGATTCTGCAACATTTTGGCCATTTTGGCTTAGAACAAAAAGAAAGCAAACATAACTTTCATAGATGGCAGAACATACTCCACAGGATCAAAAATCCCAAGAAAAAAATCAAAATGGTTGTATGCGGCAAGTACATTAGGCTGCAAGACGCTTACCGTTCTATTTATGAAGCCTTAATGCACGGAGCTATAGAGCATCAAATAGAAGTGGAATGTATAAGCTTAAATCCAGAAGAAATAGAAGAAAGCGCAGGGAAAAAACTGACTCAGGTAATGAAAGGCGCACACGCCCTTCTAGTGCCCGGAGGCTTTGGCGGACGCGGCGTAGAAGGGAAACTTGCAGCCATACATTATGCGCGGACAAAAAAACTTCCTTTCTTGGGCATTTGTATGGGTATGCAATGCGCTGTGATCGAATTTGCCCGTCATGTCATACATTGGCGAGATGCGAACTCTACTGAATTTGATCCAAATACGAAATATCCCGTCATCTCCCTTTTAGAAGAGCAGCAAAACTTAGAGCAGAAGGGCGGCACTATGCGTTTGGGCGGCTATCCCTGCCTGTTACGGAAGTCCAGCTTAGCCTGGCGGGAGTACAAGAAAGAAGGCATACGCGAGAGGCATCGGCATCGTTTTGAATTTACTTTACGTTACCGCGGGGAAATAGAAAAAAAAGGCATGCTTTGTACAGGCCTCAGTCCTGATGGACAACTTGTGGAAATCATAGAGCTGAAGGAACATCCATGGTTTTTAGGCGTGCAGTTTCATCCTGAATTCCAATCCAAGCCTATCCAGCCGCACCCTCTTTTTGCGGGCTTGGTCGCTGCTGCAGCCAAATTTGCCCAAAGCTAGGCTAAGTGATCACTTTGCATACATTTCTGTAACTATCCCAAATCGCAGCAAGCGCCTTTACAAAGCAAAGCCTAATGAATCCTTATTTGTACGAAACAGTGATGGAATGGCTACCTCAAGGAAGCCGCATCTTAGACCTAGGTACAGGCAACGGCCGCTTTCTTAGCAGAGTCATACGGGAAAAACAAATCTACGGTGAGGGAGTAGAAAAGAATCCTAAGCTCCTTGCCCAATGCATAGAAGCAGGTATTATTGCTTACCAAGGGGATGTGCTGGAGGGGCTGGATCAATATCCTAAGCAAAGCTTTGACTATGTCTTACTTCTGGGTACCTTCCAAGAGCTACTTTCTCCTCGAGAAGTGCTGACAGCTTCCTTCCGCGTGGCATCTCACGTGATCTTGGCATTCAGCAATTTTGCGTATTGGTACGACCGCGTGCAGCTGATGTTCCGCGGCAGGAGCCCTACTTCAGGAGACAGCCTCCCATGGTATGACAGCCCTAATGTACAGTTTTTTTCTCATATAGATTTCTGTAGATTTTGCCAGACCTATAAGATAGACCAAATCAAATCAGCGTATTTTCACAATAAAGGCAGGATCAAGTTCTTAGCTAATCTACGCGCCCATGAAGTCTTAAGTCTCTTAAAAAAACACTAAGCGCCGCTCTGCGCTACAAAGGACCAGGAACAAGTTTGTAGATGTAGCCCCGCCTGTGCTCTGCAAGATACAATTCCCCTTGAGGGTCTTCACCAAAAGACGAGATGGCGCCTGCTTTTGCAAAAAGGAGCCTCGCTTTACCTGCCCTTCTCCCCCCTGCCCGCAAAGGGAAGGCCCAAAGTCTTTGGCTAACATAATCCGCAAAGAAATACCAAGCAATATATTTTGATAAGAGCTTGCCCCTATAAACATAGCCTCCTGTTATACTTTGCCCTAGCTTGCGTCCATAGACATGAATGGGGTCTGCCAGCTTTGCCGCTGCCCTCCGGCATTGCTTAGAAGAAACATAGCAAAGCCTGCCCTCTTTGATACGCCAGCCATAATTTTTCCCTTTTTCAATCAGATTGACTTCTTCTTGACGATTTTGACCTACATCTGCCGCATAAAGTAGCCCTGTCTTTGCGTCAAAGCTGAAGCGCCATGGATTACGCAAGCCCCAGGCATAGATCTCCTTCCTAAACCCAGCAGACAAAGAAGATGCGGAGGCAAAGGGATTATCAGCTGGAATACGATAAGCTTTTTTTGCAAGAGAATGCTGCGGCACTTGAATGCGCAGGATTTTTCCCAAAAGACTGCTTCTATTCTGAGCGTAATTTTTAGGGTCCCCTGCCGCTCCGCCATCTCCCGTTGCTATATACAGATAGCCCTCTGGTCCAAAAAGGATCATCCCGCCATTGTGGTTGCGGTATGGCTGCGCAATCTTCAAAATAATATGTCTTTTGCGCACATAGGCCCTGCCTTTCTTTACAGGAATACGCGCAACATAGCTATGAGCTGGCCGGCCGGCCGTATAGTTCACATAGAAATAAGAGGCCCGCAAGTTATACTTAGGAGCTAAGGCCATACCTAAGAGCCCCTCTTCTCCTCCTCCCTTATGTACCAGCCGAGAAAGGTCTGCAAAAAGCCTGCGCTTCTTAGCCTGCTCTACGCGATAGATTCTCCCCCCCTGCTCACATACATACATTGCTCCTGGATCGCCGGCGCTAAAAACAATATGCAGCGGTTTATGAAAGCCTCGCCCGACTACCTGCAGAGCAAGCGGTCGGGCAAAAAAAGCAGAAGGTAACATATAGGCGCACAAAAGGAGCCCCGCTTTTGACCTCAACACAGAAATTGCAATAGTAAGAAGGCTTCGCAAGGTAAAAGCTGAGTTTATTACAAACATAAGTATAGCCGGCTTTATGCAATTCATAAGCAGCAATGTAGCAGGCGCTATTTGAGACAAGCTTTGCTGCGCCTGAGACTTTAGCCTAAATATCACTTATGTATTGACAAGCCTTTTTTGTCTTCTTCTTATATCACTGCTTTTGCCTGCTGGGCGCCCCCAGCCGATAAAAACAAAACATAGCCCGATGAGATAAGAGCGCAGGCGGGCGCTGCCATTTATATATCCTTGACATCTGCTCTTGCTTTGATGCGCTTTGTACAAGCTTTCTATTTTTTCTTCGAGCCTATGCGCAGCCCCTGCTTATTTGTCCTTTTTGTATTGTATTTTCTGCATTTTTCCTGCACGCGCTTTAAAGTAAATAAGTTAGAGCCATTGGAGCTTTTTACAATACCCTTAACTTACTCCACAAAGCAAGGGGAATCTGTCACGCAAATGCAGGTGCTGCATAAGCAGGGGCTCTTGTATAATCTCCCTCTGGAAGTTGCTATAGGTACAGCAAGGGTATATATTCCGGATACGGCAGCTCAGCTGATCAAAATCTTTACGGATGGCTCCCCAAAAGTGATGAAGCTGCTTGGAGCAAAAAAACCCCCCAGGCTTAGTTCTAAGATACAATTCCAAGCCCTGGAGCTGGGTATCCCCGGACGCATAGCCGTAGATGAAGCTGAAGAAAATCTTTATATACAGTCATTTCTCCCAGATACGCAAAAGAAAAAGAAAAAGAATAGACCTATAGAAAAAAGGAGAAGCCTGCAGCAGTCCGCTTTGGTACAGACTACTTCTATGATCTTACATCTTAATAGACATCATAAACTGCAGGGCAAGCTGGGACAGCGCGGCTACAATACAGCTCCCTTTTCTCTGATTCTCGGCTTATATCCAGATACGGGCGGCAGATTCAGCGTTGCGCATAAAACTAAGAAAGACGCAGAGCTGCTGGTCTTTCGCCACGGCAGCTTCGTCAGACGCTTTAGCAAACCAAAGCTGCCATGGGCCCAAAACATGAAAGACAAGATGGCTATACTCGAAGACATCATTCCAGTAGCTGGGAAAAGCTTTGTTATCGGCTCCGTTGCGCTGCGCAATAAGAAGAACTTTGCTTTTATAGAACGAATCATATATATGCAGACTAACACAGACGAAGCAGCACGTATACTTTTGCGTAATGATAATCCCCAAGATTTTTTGGCATGGGCTAAGCCTGACGGGAACTTTTATATGACGCATCTCGAAGAAGATGAAGGAGAGCTGCTCTTTAAAATCTTTACGCGTGAAGGAGAGTACATTGACAATCAACTTATCAACTTTGTTGCCTTCCCTTCTTCCTGGCGTAGTACCTTTCTGAATCTCAAAGGACGCATCTTCAGCACTCGTATCAAGCAAAAGCAGTTCATCATCTATGAATGGAAATAGAAGAGCTCTTTACAATTTCTCTCAGTGTCAGGCAATCGATAAGCTGAGCCAGGAAGCCGGCATCCCAGAAGCGCAGCTCATGGCCCAAGCTGCCACAGCAAGCCTATATGCGCTGGAAAGTTTTCACTACGAGGCGCAGGGCGCATGCCCCATCCCCTTTGCATCCTTTGAAAGAGTCTTTATACTTTGCGGTCCTGGAAATAACGGCGGGGATGGCTTAGCGCTTGCATACATGCTTGCTTCTTATGCAAAGCTGCACCCCTGCCCTGCCGTATATATTTATCATTGCAGACCTCAAAATATTACAAGCCCAGCTGCGCTCTTTTATGCCAAACTGCTCCAGCAATGCAGCCCAGGGCCGCCTCCCCTTCCTATTGAAGATTTTCTGGCAAGAAAAGAAGCCTTTTCTGAGAAGGACCTGCTGATTGAAGCCCTCTTAGGCACAGGTCAGAAAGGAAGGCCGCGTGCTGCTATTTTGGAGGCGCTGCTTGCTATACGAACTTTACGCAGCGGGCAGCCTAAGCTACAGACTGCAGCCCGCCTTAGTTCTGCCTTTCGTTGCCCTGCCTTGATAAGCCTTGATATACCAGCAGGCTTAACAGAAGAAAGCCCTGCTTCATGGCTCCCGCCGGCTTCCATGATGAGTCATCATAGATCCAGAGCAAAAGAAGAGAAGAATCTCCTGCTGGCAGCGCCGGATGAAATACACTGCTATGGCGTAGATAAACTGGCTCTGCGTCTTTCCCCTTCTCTCTCTGCCTATTCACATGTGCGCCTCCTGCCTATAGGTTTTGATCCCACAGCAGCTGACAAGATTCCAATAGATTACTCAGTCCAGCATTACCAATATGAAGGCCAAAGCAGCGCTGTTTTTTCTCAGGAACAAAAAAGTCTTTTTGTAAAAGACCCCCTGGGACATAAATATGATGCCGGTCATGGCCTTATTATCGGAGCTTCCAGAGGCATGGAAGGCGCCCTGCTTATGGCGGCACGGGCTTTTTTTGCCAGCGGGGGCGGCATACTGCATGCCTTGGTACCTCATAAAGAATCACGTATACTGCTGAGTCAAACTCTGCCTTCTGTAATGTTCTATGATGCAGACAAATTGCCTTCTCATATAAAGCCCGCCTGTATCCTCATTGGTCCAGGCCTGCATAAAGAAGACCTGCCTATGATCACAGAAAAGCTGCATCTCCTGCTGCAAAATGATCCAAATAAACAGCCCTATTTTTTACTTGATGCTACTGCCATTGCCTTAGCAATGCAAAGAGAGCAGATTAGGTCTCTGGCTCTCAACCTAAACAAGTGCATTGCCCTGCCCCATAGTGGAGAGTGGCAAAAGATCATGGGCGGCGAGGCAGTCAAGGACAGCCTTAGTTTGTATAAAGCTATGGATTATATACATGCTCTTGTAAAACAAGGGCGGGCGCCCGCCCATGTATGTTTGAAGAACAGCATCGTTGCCTGCCTTTCTTGTCATTCCCTGGCAAGCCGCAGCCAAGCTGTACTGTACCCGCATCCTAATGCGGCCCTCAGCGCAGCTGGGAGCGGAGATCACTTGGCCGGTATACTCTTAGCTCTTTTCAGCAAAAAAACGCCCGTCCCCCAGGACAAGAGCCAAGCTTTTTATTCTTTTGTACAAACTCGTATGATTGCAGCTCTCCATCTGCTGCACAGCGCTGCCATTGCCAATGCGCAAGGTCTTCATATAAATGCTGAAGGTTTTGCATCAGCTGTAGAAGCAAGCCTTCTTTCTCATGAAAGCTGCTCCTCTTATGAAAGCGGGCTTCGGGGAGGGAGAATATGAAAGAAGCAAGGAAAATCATACTTTTTGATATGATGGATACCTTGCTTCGTGAGCCCTATTATGATGCGCTGCAGCATCTGCTTCCTTGCCAGGAGGACCGCAGACTTTTTTTAGAGTGGAAAAATACCCGCTCCTTTCATGACTTTGAAAGGGCGCAAATAAGTGAAAAGGAACATCTTCGCAGCTTTTACAAACAAAGCATCCCAAAAGAAATAGAAAGCAGATTGCCTAAGGCCAAGAAAATCAAAAAAACGCTTTTGCGCAAGCTTTCCTATAGAGCAGGCATGGAAGAGCTGCTCAAGGAGGCGCAGACAAAGCCTAATATTTATACGGGGCTGGCTTCGAATTATTCAGAATGGTACGCGCTGATCTTAGAAAGCATGCCCCTCTTGAAACAATGTGATTACTTATTCTTTTCCTGCGAGCTGGGATACAGGAAGCCAGAAAAGGCTTACTATGAAACGATATTTTATGCCCTGAAATCCAGAGCGGAGCACGCCTCTTTGCAGGCTAAAGACTTGCTCTTTATAGACGACCGTTCTGTCAATCTCAAGAGCGCGCAGAAGCTGGGCTGGCAGGTGCACCTAATGCAAAATTCTTACGAAGCGCGCAAAGCTATCAAAGCATTTTGTAATGATCCCGCTGCCTAGCGCTGCTGCAGGTCTTGCAAGACAGCACAATAGTTCTGCAAAAATATCCATAGCTCTTCGCTTCGTATGAGAAAAATTGCTGTACAATGTAGTCTTGCTTGGGATATGTTTGCCGCAAAGGCCGCTACGCTAGCGGAGGTTCTAACTATGCCACACAGAAATATGAAGACCATCTTAGATTGATTACAATTCATGATGAACGCAGAAATGAAAACTTTAACATCATTACAAATGACTTTACAACAGACGCCTTGCGAATTGCGGAAATCTACAAAAAGCCTTGGCAGATTGAAATTCTTTTTAAGTTCCTAAAGCAAAATCTAAAATTCAAAACCTTCTTAGGCCGCAGTGAAAATGCTGTCAAAACGCAAATATGGATTGCGCTATGCTCGTTTCAATTTTATGTCGTATTAAAGCCTTGACATTTTTGCCCCTCTTTTGCTAGGATTGCGCTTATGCCCGCTCAGAAATTGCTTTATGTCGTACGAGTAGAGGATGGGGGTGTTCATGGAGGCTCTTAGAGAGCACAGCAAAGAGCGCTTTGTTGGCTTTGCGAAGCGCCCCAAAGATATTTCCGAGAATACTTTAGAGGGCGAGGGCTATAAAATCTACAACAGCTCCTGCCTTACAATGCCCCAGATACCGGCTAAGGATCTATCTCTAATTTTTACCGACCCGCCGTACTTCATAGACGGGATGGATGACAAGTGGGATAACGCTAAGCTGTATAAACGCGCCAAGCCAGGCGTGGTCGGAGGCATCCCAGCTGGGCAGAAGTTTGACTCCAGCCAAGGTATCCGTCTGCAAAATTTTCTAAGGAAGGTTGCCTGCGAATGTTATCGGGCGCTTAAGCCCGGCGGCTTTATGTTGTGCTTCAGCCAAGCCCGGCTGGTGCACCGCGCGGCTATGGCCTTGGAGGAAGTCGGCTTTGAAATAAGGGACATAGCCGCTTGGAGTTATGAGGGGCAAGCCAAGGCCTTCAGCCAAAACCACTTCGTCCGCAAGATGGATATATCGGAAAAGGAAAAACAGCGCATCATTGATGACTTGGGCGGCCGCAAAACGCCTCAGCTTAAGCCACGAATGGAGCTTATAGTGATCGCACAAAAGCCCAAAGAGGGAACGCACATAGACAACTGGCTTAGATGGCGCACAGGGCTTATCAACACCGACAAGCCCCTTATTGAGCCTGACTGCTTTCCAGCTAACATTGTGCCTTGTAAGAAACCTAGGGAAAAATACAATCACATGACGGTAAAGCCAGTGGACCTGTGTCGGCACTTCATACGGATATTTAGTAGCGAGGGCGATACGGTGCTTGATCCATTTATGGGGACTGGCACGACAGCAATCGCTGCCTTAAGCGAGAAGCGCCGATGTTTGGGTTATGAGATAGATAAGGCTATGATGGACGTTATTTGCAGGCGTTTGGCGGCGATGGCAAAGTAAGCTGCGCAAATCGTGTTCCTTTACCATTCCCTCTCGCTGCGTTAATGCCAGCGCTGCAACCGGACTTACAAATCTGACTTCACTTTTGACGATAAAGGCCGGGTGCGGGCGCTTGCTGATTTAGGTCCGATAAAAAGGGCCAGCGCCTCTGTGAAACGGAAAATCAAAGACTTCATTCTCAACTTGCAGTCTTAGCGTCACAATAGGAGAGCTGCTTTTTGTACTTGCTTCTAGTATAGAACTTTTCTTCGTCTTAGCTGCGAGTAGGAAAAGATTGACATAAGAATCTTGAGAAAAGAGACTGTGGTGTGGACATACGTACGGAAGGTATCGCTTATCACGAAAAGGAATTTCGTTCCATGAAGGATTGCAGTATCCATATTGCGACACATGCTTTCCAATATGGGACTATGGTGATAGGAGGCATACGCGCTTACTACAACACTCACAAAAAAGAGCTCTATGTATTCCGTCTGCAGGAACATTTTCAGCGCTTGGCAAGGAGCGCTCACATTATGCAGATGCGCCTTCCCTATACGGAAGAGGAAATGATGCAGATATTGCTGGAGCTTGCCAGGCGCAACCAAGCAAAGAAGAACAGTTACTTTCGTCCTTGCATTTACAAGTCGGCCTTGGAGCTTTCGCCTCGTTTGCATGATGTGGAGGATAGTTTTTCTTTGTATATGATTCCTTTGGATGATTATTTGGATACTACACGTGGTCTAAAGGTAGTGACTTCTACCTGGAGACGCATAGATGAAAACGCTGTTCCAGCACGCGTGAAATCCTCAGGCACCTATATCAACTCTGCTTTAGCGAAGTCTGAGGCTTTACAGAATGGCTATGATGAAGCAATTTTTTTAGATACTCGTGGTTTTGTAAGCGAAGGCAGCGCTGAAAATATCTTTATAGTACGTGACGGCGTTCTTATTACTCCTCCTTTGTCTGCGGGGGTCCTGGAAGGTATCACGCGCCGCAGCTTGATAGAAATAGCGCGGGATTTGTCTATACCTGTTGTGGAAAGAGATATTGCCAGAGGCGAGCTGTATATTGCGGATGAAATGTTTTTGTGCGGGACTGGGGCGCAGGTAGCGTGGGTGGCAGAGTTAGATCGCAGAGAAATAGGCAGGGGCGCCATAGGCAAGATCACAGCCCGCTTGCGACATGTCTTTTTGCAGGCGGTCAAGGGAGAAGAGAAACACTATTACAAATGGCTGAGCCCGGTCTATGCCTGAGCGCGCTTTACAACTTCATCCTTGCTATATGTCCAATCGCTTCTTTGAGTTCTTGGTAATTGTGATAGGAGGGTAGGTGAGAAAATTGCCCACTTATTTCCTTAGGCGCATGAAAGAGTATGCCTTGCTGAGCTTTCTGCAGCATTTCTATATCATTGTAAGAATCTCCTATGGCGACTACAAAAAAGCCGTTTTCTTGAAAAGCTTGTACTGCTCCCGCCTTACTGCTCAGGCTGCGGAGATAATAATGCCTAATCGTGCCATGTTCATCTATGCCCAGCCTATGGCAAAAGAGCGTAGGATAGTCAAGCTTTGGTAAAATGGCTGAGGCAAACTCATAGAAAGTATCTGAAAGAATCACGAAAGGAAACAAAGAGCGCAGGCAGTATAGAAATTCCTTAGCGCCCTCCAGCGGCGCAAGCGAGCTGATAATGTTTTCTATATCTTGGATCCGAAGCTTGTGTTCTTGGAGCAGCGCCAAGCGCCTGCCCATCAGCGCATCATAGTCTGCTATATCACGCGTAGTCAAAGCCAATTCTGAGACTTTGGTCTTTTCAGCTAAGGCTGCCCATATCTCTGGTATGAGACAGCCTTCCAAATCCATAGCAACAAGAAGAGGCTGCTTCTTGTTATTTATGCTGAGCTCAGATTTTTTCAGATTCAAGGAGGGCATGCAAATTATCCGTCTTATATTTAGAAGTGGCCTCAAAACCACATGAAAGCGCAGATTCCATCGAGCAATCTGTTCTGATTGATTTGTACTTTTCTATAAACCATCTCTTTCTAAAGACGCTATGTCTTCTCGCCTCCCCTCCCCTCCACAATCCTGATTTCCTCCGGCCTTAGTTCATACAATTCATAGACCAGCGCATCTATCTGCGCGTCAAGTATTTATATCATTACACTTTATATTCGATATGAATACCATTAGCTTTCATCATCTCTGGCAGTCTAATACACGTTATTTCTTCATCTTTGCAGATAAGTGGAATCTTTTTAAATAGCTTTTGATCGTTTTCTTTTTTGCTCTCTTCAGAAACTATAGTACAATTTTTCTGATTTTGCGCCATGAAAATAAGTTGAAAATCCGCTTTTTCTATCTCTTTTTTTTTGCGTGTTTCATATTCGGCTGCTGCTAATTTTGCTTTTTGGGATATTACCGCCCAGTTGTTATCAATCTTATTGTGAAGTTTTACCGCCCAGTTGTTATCAATTTTGATGTGGAGAGGCGGTGGAATAACTGATATATTTTTTTCTCTTGGTATATCTTTTAAGAAAACATAGGTTTTTGTAATTATGCCTTTAGCAACGTTCTTTGCCTCATTAAATACGCTTTCTAAAAGCACACACTTGTGATCGATAAACATTTTATGTATTGCGGTATAAAGAATTTTTTCTTCGTCAAAAGGAGCGTAGTAGCGCGCTAAACTTATAAGAGAGCTTGTATCTATAAGGTATTTATCCATAAATAAAGTTATCTATATCTTTTTTGCCAAAGCGCATCAATACTTCGTATTCCTTAACTACATTGTTTAAAAACGCGCTGCGATAAATATCTTCTGCGAGTTTTGAATGAATAGGCTTAGGGGGGCCGCCTCTTTGCTTTATTCCTGACTCTTTATTTCGTATTTTTTGTTCTTCTTTTTTCTTTTGACGACTTTCGTACTCTTGCTTGAGTTGCTTCTTAATGTTCTGGTATGCCACCCATGAAATTTTTTGATGAATCCAAAGAAATGTAAAAATAGCTAAACGGCTTAAATGTTGTTCCTGAGTGATTTGCCGAATATAGGAAGACTGCAAACTAAAATCGGATCTTTGCAGTAAAAGTCTCTTTTTTTCCGGCCCTATTAAAAAAGCAAAAGCGAAATCATTGCACCATTTTTCAGTTTCGTTTTCTAAACGCTGTTCTATAACCGGCTGATCAATTTCTTCTTGGCTTAGTATGCAATGTCCAAGCTCATGAGCCAGGGTAAAAATTTCTCTTTTAAGACTATCTTGTTGTCTCTTAATGGCAATGATATTGGGCTTAATAAAGAGGCCGTCCAAACTACTCTTATAGTTTTGGTTCCAAGTTTCCACATATTCAAATACTACAATGTTCTTTTCTGACAATTTATGTATGAAAGCCTTTAAGAAATCTCTGTCGTCCTTAATCCCTTGTTCTGGGTAAAACTCCGCTATAGCCTTTTTAGCAGCTAGGTCTGGAGAGCTGTCAAGGCTATCGTTAAATGGGATATTTCCAATGGGGTAATTGCATAATTTTACAAGCGCATTGAGATGCTGCGCTTCTCGCTCTATAGCATTCACGCGCAAATAATCACCAAAAACTAATGTAGTATTGAAGCGCCGCTTTCTAAAAAATATACTATTCTTGCCGCTAGGTTCTATATCAGTAGGGTCTGTATAATAGCTCAGCCCCTGTTGAAAGAGAGCATCTATTTTTTTTAGTACCCCAATATCAATTTCATCATTGAATAAATCTTTAAATTCTTTTGGGCGTTTATAGTGAGAATTGACGTGTTCTAAAAGCTTCTCTTTCTTGTAAGAGAATAGTTTCAACAGATAAAGCAATCTGTTCTGATTGATTTGTACTTTTCTATAAACCATCTCTTTCTAAAAACGCTATCTCTCCTCGCATCCCCTCCCCTCCACAATCCTGATTTCCTCCGGCCTTAGTTCATACAATTCATAGACCAGCGCATCTATCTGTCTATCAAGTATATCCGCCTTCTGCTGATAATGCCTGCGGTCGCTATCGGATTTTGATGTATGCAGTTTTTTTTGTGCGGCGAGTATCTGAGTTGCAAGTTTTGCTATACCAGATTGGTTTATCTCATTAAGGTCGGGTACAGGTATCTTTTTCACATAGAGGTTATCAAAGCGAATACTACGTATAGCGTTAGAAAATACAAATTTATACAGTAACCATGCGAATAATTTTGAGTTATTCAACCCTAGTAAAAAATATAAATTTACTTTCGCCTTATCTTGAGGAAAGATACATGATATTGTTTCAAAAACAATCCTATTCTCAAAATCTAAAAAGCCTTGTAGATAAAAATGAGGATAAGGGTTTTTCACATGAGCAATGACTAATTGATTCAAGAGTTTTGGTTTCAGTTGGTATTCATACTCTCCTTTAGAAAATTTTTTCAAAGAAATGAAATCTGTAGCGTCATCTAGCGCATAGCGGTTAAGTTGAGCGCCCCTAAATACAGGAGTTTGACCTCGCTTTTCTTTAACTTGGCTCTGCCAATTCAAACCACGTTCAATAAACACATAATCAGAAAGCATTTTTGAAAAATTTGTTGTAATCTTGTTTATAATATCAATTTCACTTTTTACTTGTCCCGCAAGCAATATATTATATTTGGAAAACACTGATTTTTTAACGATTGACTGTTGCTTTATTTCTCCATTTATCACGAGACCATTTGTATAAGAATCCTTTTTGTTATTCTGGTCGCATAGAAATATGATCTGCTCTAGCTTTACGCCTTGAAATGCTTTTTCTACATCAATTAACTTCACCAGCCTTTTTATCAACATCAATGCGCATTCCTTCCAACCATTTGAATAACATACCGACTTAGGAATAATAAACGATAAAATTCCATTAGGACTTAGTAATTGTTTTGCAAGACTAATAAAATAAATTGCAGAGTTTTTTGTTCCTGAAGAGTAATCTAATCTATTATCAATATACTTCCTTTGGACTGCTGTAATTTCCGCCCCATAAGGCGGATTCCCAATCACCGCATCAAAACCGCCCTCACGCATGATCTCCCCAAAGCCTCGCGCCTCATCGTCCCAGTCAAAGGCGTTAATCTTTTCCATCTCATTCTGCTCGAAGATATCTAAGTTCTTGCCGTAAAAAAAGTCAGTCCCGATCAGCGAATTCCCGCACTTGATATTATGACGCAGATCAGGCAGGGCGCGCTCGGCAAAGAGGCGGCGCTCCGCATCCAGCGTATCGCTGTTTTCACCCTCCAGCACCTGCAAGAGCAGCGAGAGCTTTGTGACCTCTACGGCCTGCCTGTCAATGTCCACGCCGTAAATGTTGCTAAGCAGGATCTCCTTTTTTTCCCTCGTCGCCAAAGACCACCGGCCCTTGTCGTCTTGATAGATGCGCTTTGTATTTTTGGCAGGCTCCTTGCTATAACTTTGCAGATACCAGCGCAGAAGAAACTGATAAGCGCCAAGCAAAAAGGAGCCAGAGCCGCAGGCAGGGTCCAGCACACGCAGCTTTTTTGCCTGCGCGGGCGTCTTGTTTTTGAGCAGCGCGCCCACCGTATTTTTTACGATGTAATCGACTACGTATTTGGGCGTATAATAAACGCCGCCTGCCTTGCGCACTTCGGGCTTCTCTTCTACTTTGGCCTGATGCGCAGGAGTCAGACGTATCACCTTGCCTAAAAACTTTTCATAAACCTGCCCTAAGATCTCTGCTGGAATCTGCGAAAACACGTAGGGGCTTTGGGGATAATACAGATGGCGGATAATTTCTTGCAGCGGCTTGTCGTCAACAGCCAATCTAAGACTCACCCTATCAGGCGCCCCCCGCCCCCTTTCGTCCTCAAAGCAAAACAAGCCCGAATTGTATTTTGCGTCAGCCTGCCTAAAGAGGCGGCACAAGCCCTTATAGACGCGCTCTTTTTTTAGCAGCTCCTGCAGCCGGCCGTATTCTTCTATATTACGATCCTCGCAGATGCGCAAAAAGATGATGCGATCCATCGTCGCCTGCACGTAATGGTTCATCTCTTTTTGACTCAGCTTTGCGTTGCGCAGCGCAATGTTTTTAGCAAGCAGCTCGCGCCACCTCTCCATGTCCGCTAAAAAGGACTTGTCAATCTCGCTTGCGCCTTTCTTTTTTTTATCCGAGCTGACAAACGTATCAAAAGCGCCTTGTTGAATCGCTCTCTTAGAAAAAAGCCCCGCCAGCTCCTCCCACTCGTCTAAATAATCCTTGTAAGTAAAATACATAAGCCGAGCGACAGAGGCGCGGTCCTTTTGCTGCGGCTTGATGCGGCAATCATAGACGGCAAATTCCTCAAAGTCCGTGAGGATGCTCAAGGGCAGACTCGCCGACCAGCCGTAACGCCGCAGTTGAAAGGCGGGCGCAGCGTCATCTTTGATATGCACGGCGGGCTTTTTCGTCTCTAAAAAGAATTTGCGGGCGCCGCCAATACAAAAGCAATAGTCGGGCGCCTTCGTGCCGTCTTTGGTCTTAAGCGTATATTCGTGCAGCACGTCGCGGTAACTTTCAGCAAAGCCCGCTTGATTATTGATGTCCCAGCCCATGCAGCTAAAAAGTGGATCAACGAAATCCACGCGCAGCTGCGTCTCGTTATAGGACCCTGCTTTGTAGGAGTCGATGTGCGCATCAAAATTTTCTACAAGACGCTGGACTTCGGCGGGCGCAGACATAAGAAAACAGCTTGGTTTTGCCTTAAGCGCTGTCAAACAGAAATGCGCTCACTTGATGAAATAGAGCTTTTTTAGGCTTCCAGTGCGCCTTGTCTATGTACTAGAGGCATGCTTTTTACCCTGCAGGACAGAATAATGCTTGGCATCCTAAACCATAGTACGAAAGCTATCTTTATCTGCTCAGCGCGAAAGCTTAGAAATATGACACAAAACACGCCTCCCCAAAACGCGCCTTCTCTATCCAAGAAGCAGGAAGAGCAAAGAGCATGGCTTACAGAGCTATACCAAAAACGCAGTCCCGCTGGAGGCTTTCGTGCCAAAGACGATGGGAAGATCATTTATGTCGCAGGTTGGGCTATGCGCTGCAGAGACCAGGGCGCCTGTATCTTTGTAGACCTGCGGGACCGCAGCGGTCTGCTCCAGCTTGTTTTTGATCGTTCGGTTTTGGGTGATGCCTTTGCAGAGGCGGAGGGCATGAGAAGCGAGTACAATGTTGCCGTGCAAGGCATACTAAGAAAGCGCAGCGCTGAGAGTTACAACAGCAAGCTGCCCACAGGCGAGGTAGAAGCGCTTGTAAAAGATTTTCGCATCCTCAGCGCTTCACTCACGCCTCCTATAAGCATAGAAGAATATGATCATAGTTCTGAGGAGCTGCGCCTGCGCTATCGTGTTTTGGACCTGCGTCGTCAGGAGATGCAGGAAGCTCTCAGGGCTCGTTCCCGACTCAATCACAGCATACGTAACTTTCTTATATCGCAGGACTTTTTAGAGATTGAAACGCCTGTGCTAAACAAGGCCACGCCCGAAGGCGCGCGGGATTTCCTTGTCCCCTCACGCATCATGCCCGGCAACTTCTATGCCCTGCCGCAGTCACCTCAAATCTTCAAGCAGCTCCTGATGCTAAGCGGTATGGAAAGATACTTTCAAATAGTAAAATGTTTTAGAGATGAGGACCTGCGGGCCGACCGCCAGCCTGAATTCACGCAGCTGGATATAGAAATGAGTTTTGTCAATCGTGCTATGGTCATGCAAAGTATGGAAAAGCTGTGGGCTTATGTTTTAGAAGAATGCTTTGAGGTCCAGCTGCAGCTGCCTATACGAGGCCTTTCTTATCATGAGGCTATGGAGAATTACGGAGTGGACGCGCCTGATCTTAGGTACGATATGCCTTTGGTGGATGTGGCTCACATAGTTAAGGAATCTCAATTTCAAGTCTTTCGTAAGGTCTTGGAGGAAGGGGGCAGGGTCAAGGCGCTCTGCGTCCCGGGAGGAGCAGGCTTATCTCGTAAGGAGATAGAGAATCTTGAGGCATGGCTTGCTCATGACTTTCAGGCTAAGGGCTTGGCATGGCTCAAATACGAGGAACAGGGCCTGCAATCTGTTATCAGCAAATTCTTTCAGCCTGCATTACTAGAAAAACTGGCGCATTGCCTATCATGCCAAAAAGGAGATGTGATCTTTTTTGGAGCAGGCCCTGAGGAAGTAGTTCACAGCTCTCTGGGTCATTTGCGCAGGAGGATGGCCCAAGAAAGGAAGCTTATACCAGAAAAACTGTGGTCCTTTGTGTGGGTCTACGATTTCCCTCTTTTTATGCGTGATCCTCAAACTAACAAAATACAGAGCGTGCATAATCCTTTTACGGCGCCTCGAGAGGAAGATTTCCCTGTACTTATGGACGAAAAGGCTTTTGCGGATTCCGGCCTGAGCCTGCTTTCGCAGGCCTATGATCTGGTTTTAAACGGAGTAGAGATAGGGGGAGGCTCTGTACGCATTCACGATGCCAAAATGCAAAGACAGGTATTCCAATACCTCGCCTTAGCCCCAGAGCAAATAGAAGAACAATTTTCCTTTTTGCTTCGCTCTCTCGAATACGGCGCCCCGCCTCATGCAGGCATAGCTTTTGGTCTTGATCGCATCTTGATGCTCTTTTTACAAAAGAACTCCATTAGAGATGTCATAGCCTTCCCTAAGACCCAAAAGGGCCAATGTCTTATGTCCCAAAGTCCAAGCAAGGTAGAAGCAGAGCAGCTTCGGGAATTACACTTAAGCAGCCTGCACACAGACAAGACTCACTATTCCTCCACCTCACGCCGCATTTGAGCTCAGCTGAGGCCAGTATTATTGCCTAAATTCAGTGTCGCGTTGTTGTACAAATATGGCGCTGGGAGTGGGCGGTAGTTTTGATGACGAGGGCGGTGTAGCTATAAGCGACGTTGGGAGTAGGCAGCGCTAGTTTTGCTAACTGGGGGCCTTGTTGTGTAATTCGCAAAATAGCTGATAAGCGCTGTGGTGCCTGCGTGGAATCGCCGATTCTCGCTTTTGTGTTACGCAACAACGCCCAGACTCTGCATATTACAACAACGCCAGACTCCGCATTTTACCACCAACGCCCGCTGCCAATCCTACAGCGTCCCAGTACACAAACGCCGCTTATTACAACAAGGCCGACGCTGTATTTTCACTGCGAACGTAGCCGCTTAATCTCACAGCGCAACATATTTTTTGCGCGGGCTTAATTCCCGAGCATGCCGTCGCAGCAAGCGAAGCATTGTTTACATCGGTAAATCCATTTGTGTCCCTCTTAGGTCCGGCATTTCTTGTGTTTCAATGAAACCTCGGGCAAACTTGGACAGGTCCTTATCATGCGTATAAATACAATCTGCACCCTTTGTAACAGCTATCGAAACAATTTGGTAGTCAAATTTGACTTTGTCTCTGGTGTCTGTTTTGCTTTTGTTTTGATGATTTTTTTGCCATATTTCTGAAAACTTAATAGCTGCTTGCGTATCAAACGGCGCCACCATAAACTTCCTATCCAAGAAAGCGCTGAATTCATGCCTTTGCTTATCATCTCTGTACTCCACCAAAAATTCTGCCATAACCACTGAAGGAATGATGGCCTTACTTTTTTGACTCTCAAGGTGCTGGATAAAAGCTTGAGCAACTTCCACCTTCTCTTCTTGCCCCGCAGTCGCTGCCCCTTTGATACCCCATATTAAAATGTGAGTATCTAAGCAAACGAGTCTCATTTATATTTTACCTCTAAGTTTTGCTACAGCTTTAATTACGTCCTCTTCGTCCTTCCAGAGTTCTCCAGTAATTTTTGCTAGTTCTTGTATTGCATCAGAAAGAGGAGTATCTTCATAAGAAGTCAATGACTCGATTTGAAAAGCTGCAATAGAGTCATCATCGATATTCCATTTTGCCTGCCCTGCTACTCCTACCCATGTGTATAATCTCTGAGCTAATTTTTTTGCCATTTCCTCAGATACATCACAAGAAAGTGATCCTGTTTTTGGTAATGAAAGAAGCGCTTTAGGCTCCTTTTTGCCGCCTACTCTTTCCACTTTGCCATAAATAGTTGTACTTACTTCAATATACTTCTCAGATGGAATTTCTATAGTTGTATCAGGGTGAATGATTGCAGGTGAAATTGCTCCATTCGTATTATGAAACTCCACTGCACATCGCTTTTTTTTTGATAAATCTGCAATCTCCTTTAAGGGTTTTATGGATTCAGGTGGTAATGTATGAAAATTATTTTCCCTTATTACTGCAGTTAATGAAGACCATGCAAGCATCACCACAGGCAGCTTAGTCTTAAATGTAAGTTTCGCGCTGCCTGTTCCAATACCAATTAATCCAATAACTATATCTTTCGCCATCTCGGGCTCTTCTTTTGGAATCAATGATTTTATGCTTTTGTCAAAAGAGCTTAAGAGTTTGCCTAGGTCTCCAATACTGACCTCTTCAGGACTAAGCCCCTCACCACTGATTTTTATTGCAAAGGTCTGATCCATATGAGTATTTATCTCCCCTCCACAATCTTTATCTCGTATGCAACGTAGCCTGCGCCAATGCGGCGTGGGAAGATGGCAGCGTTGTTGTCATAAAAAACGTCTGCGCCCAACGCGACATAATGCGGCGCCCAGACTCTGCATATTACAACAACGCCAGACTCCGCATTTTACCACCAACGCCCGCTGCCAATCCTACAGCGTCCCAGTACACCCCTTCGCTGCGAACGTAGCCGCTTAATCTCACAGCGCAACATATTTTTTGCACTCCTGACGCTGCATTTACACATCCCCGCCCGCCGTTATCAAAGCTCACGCCTGCCTACTACGCCTCATCCTCTCCCCTCCACGATCTTGATCCCTTCTTTATATGTATGCGATGCGCTTGTGAGATGCGCTAAGGGTCTATGCTACTTGAGGTGGGCTGAGGGCATTTCGTCGTAAGTTTTGCCGTTTAGAATACGGCCGTTTTTCTTTTTATTTTTTCCACCCCACTGCTTAAAGAAAAAAGCAACATTATTTTTACTACATTGCTTTTGGATATTCACAGCCCAGGCCTGTTCCATCTCTCTTGACTTTTGTCCACTCTCGCCGCCAACGATAACCCAATCAATGTTCCCCAGCGGCAATCTTGGAAGTGATTCCAGCAAGGGCTCGCAAGAGAGGAACTTCATTTTTGCGCCCGTCTTGATAAGAGAAGAAATGCGATGCATGGCAGCTTTGTTTTCAACAGATACTCCCATCCATATATTACTGCTCCAATGCAACTGATGATCGAGCTCTAACAAGCGTTGTGCACGCTTTGTCAAAACTTGAAAGGTGTGCCGCTGGTTTTCGTTCATAACTTGGAAGACTTTTTTTATGAAGCTATCGGGCACTTCGGGATGAAACAGGTCGCTCATTGAGTTTACAAAAATCACTCTTGGCTTATGCCAAAGGTAAGGAATGCTTAGAGCCTCTTTATGCGTGCGAATTTTAGTAAAGCCATCTCGGTATTTTCTAAGGCCCATCGCTTGCAAGCGGCTGCTCATCACCTCAGCATAGCAATACTTACAGCCCGTAGATATTTTGGTGCAGCCTGTCGTGGGGTTCCACGTCATCTGCGTCCATTCAATGGCGGATTGGGTCATGGGTTACTCTTGCCAATAATGTGATTGGCAATTTTTAGAGCGGGTGATTTCCCTTTTTCATTGCCACAAGCAAAACACAATAAAAATAATGGGCTATTTTTTGAGTTTTTTAAGATTAGATCTTTCTCCGCAACGCCAGACAAGGCATTCACCTCGTTTTTATTTTGATATATTCTCTAAGCGCTTTATTGACTTTCTCAGAATTAGGGAACTTGTCTATAAGGTCTTGGTCTATTACAATTGCATTTGAGTTTTTGTATCGCCTGGCGTATTTTCCCCTAACTCCATTTGAAAAGTCATACTCTGGTAACATGTCATCTTTGGCTGTGTTCATAATCCCTGCGTTCCTTTGGCGTAGCTCTCCTCGCACTTATTATTCGTAACACACTGCCACTATCCCTATGAATTACAACTAAAATTTTTCCCGCATTGCTCTGCCCGATTGTAATATAACGGTTTTCATTTTCAGAATGCAAGGGGTCGCTTATCGTTAAAGAAAGAGCATCTTCAAAAATCGTGACTGCTTCTTCGAAAGAAATACCATGTTTATTTTGATTAACAATTGCTTTGGCGGTGAGCCACTTGAATATTATTTCATTCACAAATTCAGTTATTGAACTTATGCCAAGGGGGTGCTATCATTGTGTGCCCATGCACACAATACTTCGCAAGCCGTGTACATGGGCATGCGGTGCGGCATAATCTGGCGCGCTATTTCCCAAAATGAGACACACGTATTTTTTGCGCGCCTTACAAATAAAAGCTAAACGCGCTGGCGCGTTTAGCCTCCACGCCTTCCTGCTGCGATTATCCTCTCCCCTCCACGATCCCTATCTCCTCCGGGGTCAATTCGTACAACGCATACACCAGCGCATCTATCTGCCTGTCCAGTATATCTACCTTCTGCTGATAATGCCTGCGGTCGCTATCGTTTTTTGATGTATGCAGCTGCTTCTGTGCGGCGAGCATCTGATCGACGAGCTGCACCATGCGATCGTGCTGGGCTTTTTGGGCGGGGTTGGTGAGGTCGAGTTTTGGGATGGGGAAGGGCTTTAGATATTCCGTTTTGAAAGTATAAAAACCGCCTCGCAAAACATATCCAGTAGCAGTTAAGAAAAACCATAAGATATTAGAATTTAATAAACCTAAGTAGTATTTACTGTTGTGCTTTTCTTGAAAAGAGAAACTATATACTTTGGTTGTATGATACATACTTCCATTTGTATCAAAAGTCATTTGAGGTGAAGAAGCAATTTCTGGTGCCATTATTTTAGCCGTTGCAAATTCATTTAAGTTTTGAGGACGGCTAAATTGCCACCATGTTTTTTCAAAACGTCTGTTTTCTCTTCCCTCCAACCCCTTTTTATTCTCTAAAAGGTATTCCCAGCCTCTAGGGAAATTTTTTTTGATATATTGCGCTGACATCAAATTAGCGCCTCCCTTTCGAACTTCATAGGGGAAAATTACGACGTTTAAAGGGCGAGCTTCTGTATAACGTTTTACGTCTTTTCCCATCAAAAAAGGTTTCACCAAGCCTGCTTCAATTCTAATTTCTTTCTCTAAAGATTTAGAATAACAAGTAAGTAGGTTTTTGTCCCATTTTAGCGCCTTAAGCACATAAATTGAGTCTGCACTGGTTTGCAAGCCAACAAATATTTTCCTAACTATATCACCAAGCCTTAGAGGTTGAGCATGTAATTTTTGCATCACCTTTTCTTTCTGCGGGCTCGTAAAATGCCATTTATTGCCAATCAAAGGCTGCTTTAGCTTATATGTTTTTACTTCCTGCAGCTTATCTGGAATAAGATTTTCCACAGGCGTAAAATCAAAATTCGCCTGCCTTGCTTTACTTAAAAATATCAAACAAGTATATGTTGTCGCTGCATTAAAAACTTGCTCGGAGCCAAAATGCACAATTTTTTGTAATGCTTTCTTTTCGCTCAAATAATTTCGTAAGCCAATGCCAAAATCCGACTGCATAAACTTATGCGGCTGGATAAAGCCTAAAGCTCCTGTTTTGTTTAGCAGCTTATATCCTTTTTCAGTAAATAGCACATAAATATCAAAATTGCCTTCTGAAGCAGCTGTATAATTTTTTCTATAGGTCTCTATAGCGTAAGGTTGACTTTCTTGTAATGATTGAAGGCGCGCATATGGCGGATTCCCGATCACCGCATCAAAGCCGCCCTCACGCATAATTTTCCCAAAGCCGCGCGCCTCATCGTCCCAGTCAAAGGCGTTAATCTTTTCCATCTCATCGCGCGCGAACATGTCTAAGTTCTTGCCGTAAAAAAAGTCAGTTCCTATCAGCGAATTCCCGCACTTGATATTATTACTGAGATCAGGCAGGGCGCGCTCGTGAAAGATCCTCCTTTGATGATCCAGCCTATCACTGTGCTCGCCCTCCAAGACTTTCAAGAGCAGCGAGAGCTTCGTGACTTCTACGGCCTGCCTGTCAATGTCCACGCCGTAAATGTTGCTAAGCAGGATCTCCTTTTTTTCCTGCGTGCTGAGCTGCCACTCGTCTGCCCCGTCCTTGTAAAGCAGCTTTTTATGTTTGGCAGCGTCTTTGGCGTAGCAGTCGCGATACCATTGCAGTAAATACTGATATGCGCCCAGCAAAAAGGTGCCAGAGCCGCAGGCAGGGTCCAGCACGCGCAGCTTTTTTGCCTGCGCAGGCGTCTTGTTTTTTAGCAGCGCGCCTACCGTATGTTTCACAATATATTCTACTATATAAGTAGGCGTATAATAAACGCCGCCCGCCTTGCGCACTTCTGGCTTGTACTCGACCTTAGCCTGATGCGCAGGAGTCAGGCGTATCACCTTGCCTAAAAATTGCTCGTAGACCTGCCCCAGTATATCAGCGGGGATTTTAGAAAAAACATAGGAGCTTTTAGGATAATATAGATGGCGGATAATTTCCTTAAGCGGCTTGTCGCCAATAGCCAATCCAAGACTCACACTATCATGCGCCCCCCGCCCCTTTTCGTCTTGAAAGTGAAACAAGCCCGAATTGTATTTTTCATCGGCTTGCCTAAAGATGCCGCACAAGCCCTTATAGACCTGCTCTTTTTTTAGCAGCTTCTGCATTTGGCCGTATTCTTCTATATCGCGATCCTCGCAAATACGCAAAAAGATAATGCGGTCGATCGTAAGCTGCACCAGATAATTCAGCTGTGATACGCTGAGATTTTTATTATTCCGCGCAATGTTCTTAGCCAGCAAATCACGCCAGCCCTCCATGTCTCTAATCAAGGCGCGATTGACCTCTAAAGTACCTTTTTTCTTCTTATCAATAAAACTATCAAAAGAGCCTTCCTGTACGGCTGTCTTAGAAAAAAGACCCGCTATCTCATGCCATTTGGTCAAATAATGTTCATAAGTGTAATACTGAGCCCTGGCAAAATCAGCGCGATCTTTCGCCTTAGGCTCAAAACGACAATCGTATATGGCAAACTCTTCAAAGTCAGTAAGTATGCACAAAGGTAATTGCTCTGTCCAGCCATAGCGCCTCACTTGAAAGGCGGGCCCTATATCGCTTTTTATATTGATGGACGGCTTTTTTGTTTCCAGAAAAAACTTGTGCACCCCGCCTATCTGAAAGCAATAGTCAGGAGCCCTAATCCCCTCAGGCGTTCTCATAGAATATTCGTGCTGGACATCCCTATACAAGGGGGAGCGCCCCGCCTTATTGGCCACATCCCAGCCCAAGCATGCAAAAAGCGGATTGACATACTCAAGCCGCAGCTGCGTTTCGTTATACTTTCTTGCTCCATCTTCATTGGAATGAAACCTTTCTACCAACTCCTGCACCTCTGCAGGGGCCGTAATAGGCTTGCCCTTTGCTAACTCTTCTAAAGTATTACTCATAATTTACACGCCTCTCTTTACTATATACCACGCTAACAGGTAATTGTTTAACCTGAAAACCTACGAAACGAAAAATTACTTCAAGCAATCTGCAGCAAAGCAAGCGCGCGATTACTCACATGTATTAGCTAAACGGCTATGGGCGCGCGTATTTTATCATGATGGCGGTAGTCTTCCAGCGCAAAATCTTCGTAAGCGATCCTGCTTATGCAGTCTGCTTTTTTGCTGCTATAGTTTTTTTTCAAGCGCAGTCTTGGAAATGGATAAGGCCTGCGCTGCAGCTGTATTTCGGCCTGCCTGAGATGATTTTTGTACAAATGCACATCACCCCCCACGAAGCTCAGCCTCTTAGGCCAAAGACCACATACATTCGCTAGTATATAAGTCAAAAGAGCATAAGATGCGATATTGAAGGGCAAGCCCAAAAAGCTGTCGACGCTTCTTTGATAGAATTGGCAGGAGAGTCCTTTGTCATTGCTCACATAAAATTGCGCAAGGATATGGCAGGGAGGAAGTTTCATTTTCGCCAACTCGCCGACATTCCAAGCGCTTAATATATGCCTTCTACTAAATGGAGTATTGCGAAGCGATGCAATAAGCTCAGAAATCTGATCTATACTTGCGCCATCATTTGTACTCCATTTGCGCCACTGCGCCCCATAAACAGGCCCCAGCTCGCCGTCTTCATCAGCCCACTCATCCCATATACGCACCCCCTTGTCCTGCAGGTAGCGGACATTGCTTTCTCCTTTCAAGAACCATAAAAGCTCATATGCGATCGACTTGAAATGCAGCTCCTTGGTAGTCAGAAGGGGGAAATACGAGTCTAAAGAAAAATGCAGGCAGGCCCCAAAAATACTAAGAGTCCCTATGCCTGTACGATCTTTGCGCTCCTCTCCCGTACTTAAAATCTGCTTCAAAAGCTTCAAATAATTATATTCCTCGTGGCATTCTTCAGGTCTTAGCGCTGTTCTTTGTTTTTCTTTGTCCCTAATGAAGTTCTGCGCTGCAAGACCATTCTGCTGCGAGTTTTTATCTAAGCCCGCATGTTTGTCCCTAATGAAGTTCTGCGCTGCAGAGCCATTCTGCTGCGAGTTTTTATCTAAGCCCGCATGTTTGTCTCTAATGAAGTTCTGCGCTGCAGAGCCATTCTGCTGCGAGTTTTTATCTAAGCCCGCATGTTTGTCCCTAATGAAGTTCTGCGCTGCAAGACCATTCTGCTGCGAGTTTTTATCTAAGCCCGCATGTTTGTCCCTAATGAAGTTCTGCGCTGCAGAGCCATTCTGCTGCGAGTTTTTATCTAAGCCCGCATGTTTGTCCCTAATGAAGTTCTGCGCTGCAGAGCCATTCTGCTGCGAGTTTTTATCTAAGCCCGCATGTTTGTCCCTAATGAAGTTCTGCGCTGCAGAGCCATTCTGCTGCGAGTTTTTATCTAAGCCCGCATGTTTGTCCCTAATGAAGTTCTGCGCTGCAGAGCCATTCTGCTGCGAGTTTTTATCTAAGCCCGCATGTTTGTCCCTAATGAAGTTCTGCGCTGCAGAGCCATTCTGCTGCGAGTTTTTATCTAAGTCCGCATGTTTGTCTCTAATGAAGTTCTGCGCTGCAGAGCCATTCTGCTGCGAGCTTTTATCTAAGCCCGCATGTTTGTCCCTAATGAAGTTCTGCGCTGCAGAGCCATTCTGCTGCGAGTTTTTATCTAAGCCCGCATGTTTGTCCCTAATGAAGTTCTGCGCTGCAGAGCCATTCTGCTGCGAGTTTTTATCTAAGCCCGCATGTTTGTCTCTAATGAAGTTCTGCGCTGCAAGACCATTCTGCTGCGAGTTTTTATCTAAGCCCGCATGTTTGTCTCTAATGAAGTTCTGCGCTGCAGAGCCATTCTGCTGCGAGTTTTTATCTAAGCCCGCATGTTTGTCTCTAATGAAGTTCTGCGCTGCATGGCCATTCTGCTGCGAGTTTTTATCTAAGCCCGCATGTTTGTCCCTAATGAAGTTCTGCGATGCATGGCCATTCTGCTGCATAGCATCTACTGCATGGCCTTTCCTAGGCCTGAGCGCTGCTCTTTGTTTTTCTTTTATTACAGGGGGCATTGGCAGACAAAAGTAATTGTTATGACTCTAAGCAAAGGAAGCCTAACTTGCAGGATCAAAGCTCACACTATAGAAGCGCTTTGTTCTGTCTAGCTAAAAGCTCTCCCGCCTAGCGTCTCTTTTAGCAAACTTCCGCTTTTATATGCGCTTGGCAAAGCAGCTCGTCGTCATATTGCCTTTGTAAAGCTTTCAAATGCGCAAAAGCAGGCGGGAGCATTACTGTGTCTTGTTTTTTTGCGCTTTTGCTGCGCAAAAATACGCAGGCATATTATGATTTAGAAGTGGTATTTACTTTATCCTTGACAGCTGTAGGGCTTATCCTAAGATATAAGATGCCTGCGCACGAAGGATGCGAAGCTCCGATGATAGATGTGTTTTTAGAGCGCTCTGTAGGCACAATGGAGGGGCTGGCGCTTAGTAAAGGACGGCTGGCATTATGGCAGAAAAAACAGTAGTAGCAATAGACTTAGGCGGCACCTTTATCAAGAGCGCCTTGGTTTCAGAAAGCGGACATATTCTCAAGTCTGAGCAAAGCCCTACGCATGCTTCAGAAAGCGCAGATGTCATTTTAAGCAAGCTGCAGGCAGCCTGCCAAAAAGTCTATAACGAAAACATAGTTGGCGTAGGGCTAGGAGCTCCGGGCTGGGCTGATCCTCTAAGCGGCGCATTAAGGGCAATAGATAATATCAAGGCTTTGGAAGGAGTCTCTATAAAGGATTTCTTGAAAAAGATAGTCTCATGCCCTGTTTTTATTGATAACGATGCCAATAACGCTGCAAAGGGTGAGTATCTCTTTGGACCGGGACAAGGTAAGAGCAATTTTATGGCCCTGACTTTGGGCACAGGGATAGGGGGCGGCTTGGTCTTAAATAAAAAGTTCTTCCGAGGTAAAAACAACTATGCTGGCGAGATTGGTCACATGAGCTATATCCCAGACGGCGCCCCTTGCACCTGCGGGAAAAGAGGCTGCCTGGAAGCCTATGCTTCAGCTACTGCCATAATAAGAAGCGCAAAAAGCATAAGGAAAAGAAAGCTCCCCAGCGCATTATTGGATCATCCAGTAGAAGAATACACCCCGCGCCTTGTTTGCGATCTGGCAAAGCAGGGCGATTTGCTCTGTCAAAGCATAGTCAGAGATGCGGCGAAGGCCTTAGGTACCGTCATTGCTTCTGTCATCAACTTGCTGGATTTGGAATGCGTAGCGCTTGGGGGAGGCATTGCTGCTGCAGGAGATGTTTTACTTGCCCCTCTGCGCCTTTATGCTTTACGTCAATGTCTTCCTCTGGCGCACCAAGGCTGCGATATCACTACAAGCCCCCTTGGTAACAATGCGGCTCTTTTGGGCTGTGCTGCCTCAGCTTTTATGGAGCTAAGCTAAGCTTTTTACGCAGCAGCGCTGTCCTAGCGCCCGTGGATTTTATAGGGAAGCTTGAGCTGAGCGCCCTTTCGTATGTTGTGTTTTGAAGCCACCCCGCGTTAAGTTCTAAGGCATAGAGCGTGAGCTGTGAGGCAGGGTAGGTCTTTTTCCCATTGTCCAGGCTGCATAGTAAAGTATTCTATAAGCCTTGCCTCAGGGCTAAAGTAGCCTAAGTCCAGGGGGATAAACGTGTTTTTCATCCAAAAGGCAGGCTTATGAGGATATGGGAAAACAAACAGCATGCCCTCATTGGCGTCTAGTTTAGAGCGATACATAAGACCTCTTTGTCTGCTCTTAGCAGTGGCGGCAAGCTCTACTTTTATGCGATAATGAGCAAGCTCTACAGAAAGTTTTTTAAGAGTTTGTGTACGAAGGCCCTCACAAGCGCTTAAGCATAATAAGGCAAGACCACAAGTCAAAGCTAAGAAGAAAAGCCTGCAAATCTTTTGTCTATCATAAGCATTTGTTCCTTAAGGGCTATATGCAGGTGAAGGAAGCGCTCCTAAATTTGCCCGGCCTATAGAGTAACGTAAATAAGAGACTCTGCTGTGCCAGACAATCATGCGCTAAGGCCAGTGTCGTTTCAAGAGATGCAGTAAGCAAGCTTTTTTTGATTTGCCCGTGAAGTCTACAGCCAGAATTTGCTAAAAGTGTCCTAAAGTCAGACTGAAGGATCAATTTGATCCCGGTTGCAATAACAGGAGAGCAAAACTTGCTTGACAAAATTCGGTGATCCTAAGAGACTGCGCAACATGAGTACACACTATCACAATGTAGGCTGGTTTGAAATACCTGTCAGCGATATGGGAAGGGCGAAGGCCTTTTACGAATATGTTTTTCAAGTCGAACTTGAGGAGCACAAGATGGGCGAAGACAACATGGCTTGGTTCCCCATGCTGGAGCAGGCGCCAGGCGCAACAGGGACTCTGATGCAAGGGCCGGATTATGAGCCCTCTTCTAAAAAGGGGGTTATGATCTATTTTAGCGTCTTAGACGTGGATCTTGTCCTGGATCGGGCGCGTGAGAAAGAAGCGAAAATTCTCAGAGAAAAATTTAGCATAGGCGAGTATGGTTTTGTGGCGATCTTCTTAGATAGCGAAGGGAACCGCATAGGCTTGCATGCTAGGCCCTAATCCGGCAGAGCGTCTTTTTTAGTACGGCGGCTTTCCCAGCGCTTCTTTGCTTGGATGATGCAAAAACATTTCTGTTGCTTTGCCTTTTTGTCTTTTGTCTGCTGGAGCCCTCTCCTTGCAGAATGGCGCAGCTATGAGTCGAAGAAGTCCATTGCGCAGATACTGCAAGAGTTTTTAGACGAAATGGGACGCAGGAAGCAGGGCTTTCGCGTAGAGAAGGTTTTTGACGAGCGCAAGGAAGGTCAGCAAGGTATGATCCTGAGGCTCTTGCCAGCTGGTAGCCTCTGCAAGATCATCTTTCACCCGCCTTCCAGAGCGCAGCCCTTATCCAGAGTCCGCGTGTTTAGCCAAAACTTTAGGGACAGCCGCTTCTTTCATGATCTCTTTGCTGTGAAGCTTAAGATGCAAGACATGGGCCGCCTTGATCCTAAGCACGAATCTGAGCCCTGGCCTGTTTTAGAAAAGCCAGAGACAAAGGCCTTGCAAAAGCGCAGAGGCTCATCAAAGAAAAAAGCAAAGCAGAGCAAAGGGAGACTCGAATGAAAGCATCCTCTGGCATGGGCCCCTTGCGCCGGCAGCTTTTAGCTTTGGCAAAGGAGCATGTCTACCAGTTTCGTAAAGAAGGCTTTCTTCTGGCTTCAGGAAAAAGGTCCCAGCATTACTATAATTGTAAAAAACTCAGCCTTTATCCTACGCGCCTCAAACTTGTAGCGGAAGCCATGCGTGATGAGCTTATTCCAGAACATGGCCTGCCCCTTCCCCGTGCTGTGGGCGGCATGACTTTGGGAGCTGACCCTATTGCATACGCATTGAGCTTTGCCTACTTGGATGCGGGCGAGCTTGTGTATCCTGCCATTGTCCGCAAGCAGAGCAAAGGGCACGGCATAGCAAAGCAGGTAGAAGCTGAATTTCTCCCACAGGAGGTAGAAGAAGTCCTGCTTGTGGATGACACGCTTACTACAGGCTCCTCTTCTTTGGCGGCAGCGGCAGCTTTTCGCTCTGCAGGTTTTCGGGTGCGCTATTGCATTAGTATTATAGACAGACAGGAAGGGGCAAAGGAAGCCCTCGCTAAAGAAGGCATCAGCTTAGCAAGTTTGCTGCAGGCAAAGGATTTCAGGTAGACTCTATGCGCCTATACTCCTGCCTCTGCGTCTTTGCTTGCACGCTTGCTGCGCTCTCTGCTCAGCCTTACAAGCAAGGCCTAAAAAAGCATTCCAAAGCCATAAACCCAGAGCATTGGGATGACTTCTTAGATGAGAAGATTCCCGCCATACTAGAAAAAAGAGCCGTGCCAGGCCTGCAGCTTACGTTCTTTGGCCCGGGTTTTTGGCGGGAGCGCTCCTATGGCTACGCCTCCCAAAATAAAAAAGAAAAAGTGGGGCCGCAGAGCCTCTTCCAAGCTGGGAATTTGGTTTGGCCCTTGACAGCATACGTAAGTCTCCTCAGTTTATGGGAAAAAAGGCAAGGCAGTGAAAGCTTGGAGCGATTTTTAGCCAGCCCCGTGCCCGTGCTGGACCCTGCTCAGACTCATAAAGGCGCAGCTGCTGTCTTATCTTATGTGCAAAACAAGGCTGTGAAAAAGGGGGAGGGCTTGGCTTTAGGGCACTTGCTAAACATGACTTCTGGCTGGCCGCCGGCTCCCCCTTATATACGCAGCGCCGACACGGCTTCTCCTTCTATAAGGCAAGCGCTTTATGCGCAAAGCAAGCCGGGAAGTGAGATAGGCATTTCGTCCTATAACTACGCCTATCTTGCGCAAATAAGTGAGGCGCTTAGGGGCGAGGCCTTCCCTGTTCTTTTTCAAAGGCGATTGCAAAAGATAGGTCTGATGCGCAGCTGTCTTTTGCTCAAATATTGTACAAAGCCTTACAGGCTTGCTGAGCCATTGACGGGCCTGCAAATGAAGCAGAGTAGGAAGGCCAAGACTAAGGCAAAGAGCCGCTACTTTCCCATGCCTCAGCTGCACTTTCCTTTCCCTGCTGCATCTTCACTCTACAGCCAAAGCAGGGAATATGCGCGTTTTCTTCTACGGTTATGGAAGAAAGCCAAGAGCGACACGGCTTCTGTAGAGGCTCTTTTTTTGCAAAAGCATTTTCAATATGACAAAGACTTGGGAGGCACGTCCTACGGCCTTTTTTTTCATAAGCCTGTCTTGTATAGCGTCGATGGCGGCGCTGCGCATTTGCGCACAAGTGATGTCTTTTATATAGAAAATTCCATGCCCGGCTATGCTGGCCTTGCCTTTATCAGCAAAGGAGGGCAGGGCGCTGTGCTTTTATCCAACAAGAACGATCTCTTTGCCCTCTATGAAATTAGGTCGCACTTGTATGCCTTGTATGGAATCGCAAACTCTGAGAATGAGCTTCGGGAGATCGCCCCAAAGGCAGAGGCAGCTCAGGAATTGCAGGGCTATTATCGCCCCGTCAATGTTATGCCAAAATTATACGAAAGCTTTGATTTTCTCAATGAGCTCCAAATACGCCCTGTGGGGAATGTTATAGAATTATCCAGTTTGTTGGAAAAGGAAAATTTTGTTCGCCTTTATCCTGTCCGAAGAGACCTTTATATAGCCCGCGGCGCTGTAAAAATGGACCACTGGAGGCTCCTAATACGCCGTGACGAGGAGGGAGAAATTATAGGATTTGATACGGACTTAGCGCGTTATGAACGCAAAGCTCTGCTGTTTTCTGCTTGGAGTATCGTGATTACTCTGGGATTGCTTGCTGCTTTGCCAATGTTGATAGCCTTGCTGTGCCATGTATTGCCGAAGAAAAAAACACTTGCAATTCCCAGCACGTCTGAAAAAATATAAGAACATGTGTTATAGAAGGCCTCTAAGTGTTTTACTTATAGGCCTTCGCTCCGATAACTTAAAATTTTTTGCCGGGCCTTTAGATAGGCCCGCCTTCTTCTTTAGAATACTAGAAGCTATTCCAAGCCATGCGCTTATTACGTGTCATCAAAAACTGTATAAGTTTTTATGCCCATACATGAGAAAAATCTTAGATTAGAAAAGAAAATGATCTTTGCTTGTATACTCTTTTACCTTAAAGTACTTGACACTTTGCTCCCTTGCCCGCTTCTATATTAAGGATGTTGTCTGTTCTCAAGGACAGCTCCACGCAGTACCGCCGGGCTGTTCTTATGGAAGGCGCCTGCGGCCAAGCCAGACGCCTGCAATGCTGCGGCCAGCTGCTGGATTTTCCTATTCCTCCGCAAGACCTAGACCTGGAAGAGAAGTGGGATCCCTTCTTATCTCTGCCACTGTCTGCTCAGGAAAGGATACGTCCTTTGGAAGACCTCATGATTGCTTCTGTTCAGGGAGCGATCTTGAAGTTAGAGGTTTTAGATATTCAGCCGAAGGATTTTGATGAAAGCAAGGCGCAAAGCTATAAGGCGCTTTTTTGTTCACCTGAATTCCGCACGGATGCAAATGGGTTTTTTTCCTGTCCTTTGGATGCGGATCTCCAAAGTTCTTTCTATGTATTGCGCATTACTTTAGTAAAAATTGCCTCTTTACGCCAAAGCCTAAAGGACTTGCAGTACCTTCGTAAAAGAAATAAGCAAACCTTGCAGAGTAATATTTGCGTGGGTTATGGGAAACTCCACGTCCTGGAAGCGGATTTTCAAGGGCACGTGTTAATTTCAGATTTGGATCAAAGCTTGGTGCGCACTCCCATAGGTGAATATTTATCCCTTGCAGCTACGCTCCTGGATCGGCCTAAAGACAAGCAATTTATCAATGGGATGCCGGCTCTTTATAGAGAGCTGAGTCGTTGTGAAACAGGGGCCAAAGCCTTTTTCCTGCTTTCTGCATCTCCTCATTGCTTTTATCGCACTATGTTTAGTTTTTTTGCGCAAAGCAATATGCGCTTTGACGCTGTCTATCTGAAATATATCGATCTTATAGGTTTTTTTAGCAAGATAGGAGGAAAGCTCTGGGAATTGAGCTCCGGCTTCCCTAAGTATCTCAAGGGTGATCTGCGTTCTTTTTTGGAAGCGATGGCTAAATATGTCAGCACGCATGTCTATTCCTTTATTGATAACGTAGGCTATAAGCTGGAAATGCTTTTACAAAATCGATTGATGCAGCCGACTGGAGCAAGGGAGATACTTGTGGGCGATAATACGGATAGTGACTTTTTTGTATTTACTTTATACCAGTTCTTTGTGCAGAAGATATTGTCTGCAAAGGAGCTGAGAGCCTACCTGCGGGATATGCGCTTTCTTGGCAGAGAAGTGATTACTCCTGAGACTGCAGCAAAGGTATTCCGGCTAAGTCAGGAAAATAGCAGGCTGCATGGCTCTGTAAACCCTGTATCTGCTGTGTGGATCAACCATGCAGCTAAGGGAGCCGACAAAGATAAAAAAGCAGCCGGCCAGAACGCAGCCAGCGCCAGGCCTTTTGACCAAAAATACATGGATGAGTTGATTTGCTTTGCCCTCCCGCCATCTTTGAGAGAATTATATGAAAAAAGCGATCTTGTATGCCGGCCTCTTTTATGCGGGCAGGGCTGGGAGATGGCGCTGGCAGCTTTCGATGCAAAGCTCATCGACATCACAGCCCTGAAAAACATAGCAACAGAGGCTAAAAGTGATCCCGAGAGCCCTGAAAAACTGCTGAGCGTGCTCCAAAAGGAGTAGATGAGAGCCCTTGTGCTTTGCGTTCTAATCCCGTCTATTGCCGGCTCTTTTCTTCAGGTGTCCAATGAAGTTTGTTGACGAGGTGCAAATCCATATTCATGGTGGCAGGGGGGGAAGGGTTGCCTAAGTTTTGCCAGAGAAAAATACAGGCCTTTGGGTGGACCAGATGGAGGCAACGGGGGCAGGGGGGGGGATGTATATTTATGTTCCCACCCTTCTTTAAACACTCTGGCAAAACTCTTAAGACAAAAGCGCTACAAAGCCTCTAAGGGCCAGGACGGCCGCTCCAGAAAGCAAAGCGGGCAAAACGGGAAGTCACTGCAGCTCTACGTTCCCCTAGGCACGGAAGTCATCAAAAGAAAAGCATCCCACGACCAGCCGGATGCCATAATAGAAGAACATATAGCGGATTTGGACGAGTCTGGCGCCTTGTGCCTTGCTGCTAAAGGAGGCCAGGGCGGTTTGGGGAATCATAACTTTGCTACAGCCACGCGACAAAAGCCGGAATATGCGCAGCCGGGAGAGCCGGGAGAGGAAGCGATACTTACTTTGCGCCTAAAACTTCTGGCGGACGTGGGCTTAGCAGGCATGCCAAACGCAGGGAAAACAAGCTTAGTTGCCGCCTTATCAGAGAAAAAGGGCAAAATCGCATCTTATCCCTTTACCACGCTTCTGCCTAATATAGGTCTTGTGCGTAATGAAGATCATCGCCGCTTATATCTGGCGGATATCCCCGGCATTATCAAAGGAGCAAGCTGCGGGCAGGGCTTGGGGCTGTCTTTTCTAAAACACATGGAACGCGTGCATGCTATCGTCTATCTCCTTGATGGAGAACGTTTTTCCTTTGAAGAAGAGCTGCAGCTTTTGCAGGAAGAATTACGCAGCTACAAAAAAGAGTTGCTGCAAAAGAAGAGCCTGCTTGCCATTAACAAATGTGATCTCATAGATTACGATAAAGCTCTCCAGGAGGAGATACAAAGCAGACTTCAGGCAAGGGAGCTTTGGCCTAATTCCCCGCCCCCCCGCGTCCTTTTTATCTCAGCTAAAGAAAGGCAGGGCCTCGACAGTTTAGTGGAGCAGCTTTTTGCTTTTTTCCCTGAGGCAAGCCAAGCTGAGCAAGACTTGCAAAATTCTTAGAGCCGGTCTCAAAACTAGGCCCTTATTTAGGCAGTCTCGCAACAAGGCTTTTTGCGAATGTTTCAAGCTGCTGCAGCGGCCTGCCTTGCCTGCGCCCTAAGCTGCAGCTTATAGTATGGTACATAATCCTATAAGGCAGCTCCCATGCGCAGGGAAAGTCCAACGTGTTGTAATTAAAGTAGGCACGAATATTATAGCAAAGGAAGAAAGCAAAGCTGCGGCGCAAGAAGTCCATTTTGTGGATCATGATGCGCTTTGGGAGCTTTGCTATGGGGTGCATCTCCTTCGCTCTCAGGGCATATCGGTTCTGCTTGTCTCCAGCGGCGCTGTCCATCTTGGTTCCAAAGAACTGGCAGGCTATACTTCAGCTAAAACAGAAAAGAAGCAAAATAACCTGCATAGGCGTCAGGCCCTTTCTGCTTTGGGACAGGCTTCTCTTGTGAGGACTTATCAAAAAATATTTCACCACTATGGCATAGCTGTAGCTCAGCTGCTTTTGACAGCGCGGGATTTTAGTGATCGCAGGGCATACCTGAACATGAAAGGCGCCATCAGTGAGCTTTTAGGGCTTCAAGTTTTACCTATTATCAATGAGAATGATATAACTGCCACAGATGAACTACAGTTTGGTGAAAATGACTTCCTGAGCGCTGCCTGCGCTGCCCTTTTCCATGCGGACTATCTCCTGCTTCTCAGCTCCGTAGAGGGATTTCTGCTGCACAAGAGGCGTATTGCTTTTATAGAGAAAATTCTTCCTGAACATTGGGCAGCAGCCAAAGGCCCTGAGCTGCGCGGCAGCGGCGGTATGAGCGCAAAACTGCATGCAGCCCAGCTATGCGCCATGAGCGGTATACACTGCGCTATACTTCCCGGCAAAAATAAGGGCGTGCTGCAGTCTTTTTTTCAAGGAGAGGACATAGGGACGCTGTTCCCGGCGGGGAAGCCCACTGCTCTGAGCGCGCGCAAGAAATGGCTGCTTTTTTCCCGCACGCGCGGCACGCTTGTGATAGATACGGGCGCGGCCAGAGCTTTAGAGGAGCAGGGGGCCTCTTTGTTGGCTGTGGGTTTGCGCTCTGCCAAAGGCCGTTTTTGGGCTGGGGAGGTTGTACAGATAGAAGATGAGCAGGGCAGAGCTATTGGAAGAGGCATAGTCAATTACCACTACCGTGAGCTTATGGCATGGCTGGCCTTGCAGGCCAAAAAGAAAACTTTGGAACAAAGAAAAAAGGAGCATGCTTGGTTAAGACGGGAGCTTGTGCACCGTAATGATCTGGTTCTTATGCCTCAGCTTTTGGTAGATTGAGAAAGGATTGCGGGCCAGAAAAGATGCGCAGCTTGTATCAGGCCTTCCATGCCCGCCCTTATCTTATGCTTGGGAGCTACTGGGATCGAACCAGTGACCTTTGCCATGTCAAAGCAACACTCTAACCAACTGAGCTAAGCCCCCCTTCTCTAGGACAAGAACGAAAGTCTAAGAACGCGCCTTTCAGGCAGCGCGAAAAAGCGAGCGGTAATCAAGGCTGTCTTGGAGCTTGTAGAATTTCCCTTCGGGACAATCTTCAAAAAAAGGCGGGATGGGCATATTGTGCTTTTCAAGGAAGCGGCAGCTTTCCTCTGGCCCGCCAAGCAGGTCTACCCATGCAGAGGGCGCAAGACAGCTAAAACCAAAGCCCATTGCCGTATCTATGCCCTGTTGATCTGTGACCTCTGGTATTAAGGAAAAGCTATAAGATATATACCTGGCGATAAGGCGGCGCAGCAGATCGGCTTCGAGGCCCTTTGCTGATTTGAAAATCTCTATCCCTCCTTGATAGTCCGCATTACGTATGGCCTGTATCATTTCTTTCTTGAAGGGAATCTCAATACTTGGATAAGCTTCATAAGAGTCTTTCGTAATGTGATAGACTTGGCGCTCTTTTTCCCCATCCTCTTTTTGCCGTGAGCAGTACAAGCCCTTGCCGCTTTTGTTTCCAAGAAAGCCCTTTGCAATAAGTTTTTGCATATAGGCAGGGAGACGGAAGGTATTATGGGCAGCGTCTTTTGTATTCTCATAGATATTATCTACAATGGCTTTATGCACATCAAGTCCTACCAGGTCAATAGTGGCAAGAGGGCTCATGGCGCGCCCCGTATAGGGGCCAAGCAGGCTGTCCAAGAGATAAATCCCGCCTTGATCCTGATATTGCTCTGCTAGCTGCGCTGCTTCATTCATCATCTGAAAGCCTATACGATTCCCAGCAAAGGCAGGCGTGTCATTCGTTATGATGACGTGACGCATAAGCCTTGTTCTTAAATATTGACTGAGAGCCTGCGTATATTCGGGATCATTTTCAGGATGGCTTACAAGCTCGCAAAGTGTCAGCTTATAGGGGGGATTAAAAAAATGAGTGCCGTAGTAATGCTTTCTGCCGTCTTCATCAAAACAAGACGCAAGGCGCTTGATAGACAAGCCCGAAGTGACTGTGGATAGTAAAGTGCCCGGCCGCCTTGCCTGGTTAATGCGCCTATTGATATTCTCCTTGATGTCGTAGGACTCTGCTACACACTCAAAGACCCAATCACTTTGGGCTACTGCTTTTTCAAGGTCCTCATCGTAAGAGCCGGCTTCCATACGCTGCTCTAAAGTCTCAGAACGCACGGATCGCACAGCAGCTTTCATGCCCCGCTTTGCTTTATCTTTGTCCCGCGCCAGCATATAGACTTTCATAGAGCCAAAAGCAGCCAAAATAGCGGCACAGCCTGCGCCCATAGAGCCATTCGCCCCTAAAACGCACGCAATCTTCATATTACCTAAGCGCATTTTACCAAGTAAGCAAAGAAAGTTTTATTTGTCAATAAAATACTGTTGGGAATCGCTTGACAACTTCCCGTATATTTGAAACGTTATTATTATCTGATCTTAGCTTCCGCATCAATATGTATTTGTATAAGGAGGACTGGGGGCAGATTTTAAGTTCGTGAAAAAATTATGAGCGGGGAAAGAGACGAGTTTAGACGTGAGCAGCTATGGCAAGAAGCGGCAAATCTACATTATGATGTATCATTTTTTCAAATTTTGGCGGAAAAAATAACGCAAAAGTGGGCTCGTGTAACATTTTTTACAACCTCTTTCATAGTTTTTTCGTTAACTGGCGTATTTGCATCTAATATGTTTCCTTTCCCAAATTGGGTTGGAAGTACCATCTCTGTCGTTAGTATATTACTTACGTTAATACAATTTTTGCGGTTTAATGAGAAGGCAAATCTATGGAAATCAATAAGTAAAGATTTATCAAAGATACGTATGAAAATGGACGCATTACATTGTGACATTCGTTCTGACTATGATTTTGATGTGAGCTTTTATGCAAAGGCGCTTACGGCAATACGAAATGACTTTGCGTCAGTGCATAGTGAAATAGATAGTACAGACTTTTTTTACAAAGATAAACGAAGAAAAATTGCTTGTGATATCAATAATGAAGTAATGAATGGGTACTATGGGAGAGAAACCACAACCAAAGCCACAAAAACCACCGCCTAGCCCTAGACCGCTTCGAGAAAGATCATCAGGGCCTATACGGACAGTACACCCTCCCCCCAAACCTCCCCCAGCGCCGCCCAGACCAAAGCCAAAGGCTTCATTCGATACAGACAAAGATGTAACCTAGCCTATGCAGTCCAGCAGGGCAATAGCGCCAGTCTTCAAAAAAAGGCCTAAAAAATAATTGCCAAAACTAAGCTATCTGTATAATTGAGGCACGTTCTGCCAGAGAGGGTCTTCCCTGACAGAACGCTAACCCTATCCGTGGAACAAACACAGGTAAGGCTATGGAATAAAAAGCTAAAACGAGCTGATATTTCAAGTATAATTTGCCCCGTGTATTTACAGGTGGGTTGCGTTCAAACCTCTCTGGCAGGCGGCTTTTAGGAGTCACCCTATGTTAGAAAACTGGGATACAGAGCAGGACCTGCCCGAAAAATTTTTAAACTTACTCCATTCCAAAGCAAGCAAAAGCAGGTGGTCCGTAGACTTTGATACAATAACAGAGAAACACGATGAAGCCCTAGACTGCCTTGCTTTAGCCGAAATATGCTTGAAATTCAACATCGCATACGGTATATACTTGAAAGCTAAGAAGAAATTATTTCAATAACCAGCTTTGTTATTTATGCTAAAAACGGGGAAGAAAGTAAAAAATTGATTGCAAAGCAAAAGCCTTTTTGTATTCTGCTCTTTGCATAAGGATAGGGTTTAAGTGAAAGCTTTTTTGAACATACTGCGCATACCAGAGCTGCGCACAAGGTTTCTGTTTACGATTTCTGCCCTTTTGCTGTACCGCTTTGGTATCTTTGTAACCATACCCGGCGTAAACCCCATTGCTGTTGCCTACTCTCGCCCACCGGGCCAATCCTTTCTGGACGTTGTAAATGTCTTTTCTGGAGGCGCGCTTTTCAAGCTTTCGATTTTTTCTTTGGGCATCATGCCTTATATATCCGCTTCCATTATCATGAATCTCCTCACAGTGGTTTTCCCGGCTCTGGCCCGACTCCAAAGAGAAGGTGAAGAAGGGCGTAAAAAGATCAGTCAGTATACGCGCTATGGGACTATTTTTTTATGCGCAACGCAGGCCTATTTTATCCTAGCAAATGCCCTGCAAAGCACCAATCGTTTTAATGAGCCTCTGGTTTCGCCGGATGTGAGTCCTTTCTGGTTTACAGTCATGGGTCTTATGAGTATTACTACTGGCACCATGGTGCTTATGTGGATAGGGGATCAGATTACTGAAAGAGGCATAGGCAATGGCGTGTCTCTTTTGATCTTTGCGGGTATTATTGCGCAGCTGCCCCTCATGCTCTGGCAAATGATGGAAGACGAGAGTGTGGATATGTTTCCTATCATTATCTTGGTTGTGCTCTTTTTTATTCTCATTGCGCTGACTGTTCTTCTTTCCACAGGCGTGCGGAAAGTGCCCCTGCAGTACGGGAAAAAAATGCAAGGGCGGCGCATGGTGCAGGCTCAAAGCCAGAGTCTTCCCTTCAAACTCAACTCTGCTAATGTGATGCCTATTATCTTTGCTTCTTCTCTTTTGCTTTTCCCTCAAACACTGGTCGGCTTTCTTGGAGATACGGCAGGGTCTTGGGTCGGCTGGCGGATGATACAAGAATGGCTGAATCCTTTTGCTCCAAGCTGGTATAAGCAAATTCCCTATTATCTGGTCTACACGCTGCTCATTATCTTTTTTGCGTACTTCTATACAGCCATACAGATCAATCCCCAAGAACTGTCTGAAAACCTAAAACGCTATGGAGGCTTTGTTCCCGGCATACGTCCCGGCTCTCATACCAAACAATACTTGGAAGCCGTGCTCAATCGCATCACTTTACCCGGCGCCATATTTTTAGCTGCTCTGGCTTTAGCTCCTTATTTTATTATCAATTTTTTGAATTTAGAAAGTAACCAAAACATACATGGTCTGGCTTACACTTTTGGAGGCACCTCTCTTTTAATTATTGTGGGAGTTGCTTTAGACACCCTCAAGCAGCTGGAGTCGCAGCTTATTATGCGAAAGTATGAAGGTTTTATGAAAAAGGGGAGAATTCGCGGCCGCTCTTAAGATATAGAAGGAAGCCCTATGGAGTCAAGGCTCTGCCTATGGCTTCTTGCTGCTTAAGGAAGGCTTTGCTTGTTTGTTGTTTAGCAATATCCCTTGAGTTAGAAAATGAAACTACTTCTTATGGGAGCTCCAGGCGCAGGAAAGGGCACGCAAGCCCGTCTGCTCTGTGAAACATATAAATTGCATAAAGTCTCTACGGGAGATATTTTACGGGCAGCGATGGATAACCGCAAGCCTTTGGGCCAAAAAGCTAAAGCTTATGTGGAGGCAGGGAAACTAGTACCGGATGAAGTTGTAGTAGGAATCGTAAAGGAAAAACTACAGGAAGAGCAGCTAAGAGGCGCTTATGTATTAGATGGCTTCCCTCGCACTATAGCGCAGGCAGAGTCTCTCAAGAATATGCTCGCTATGATCGGGGAGAAGCTGGATAGGGCTTTGCATCTTGTTGTTGCGGATGATATTTTGATAGAACGGCTGCTTAAGCGGGCCCGCAAAGAAGGCCGTAGTGACGATACAAGAGAAGTGATCACCAGGCGCCTTGAGGTTTATCAAAAAGAGACCTATCCCCTTCTGGAATATTATGAAAAAGAAGCAATTTTGGCCCGAATCAACGGTTTAGGAAGCGTAGAGGAAGTAAACGAGCGTATCAAAACAGCGCTTGCTTAAGGCCCAGCGCAAATATCATAGCTTGGCCCTGATTCCCTGCTTCCCTTAAAACATAGCTGACTCATTTTTGCTTTTTTACGAAAACACAGTAGCCGTGCTTAGCCCAAGCAAAAAAGAGCAAAAAAAGTTTTATACGATCCTTAGCTTTCTCTTTTGTCTTTTACTTAGCGGAGCTTTCCCTTCTTGTGATAAGGACAAGAGAAGGCCTAATGAAAAAGCTTGGGTACAGGTCGCCAGGGCAAATGTCCGAACCAATCCTTTGGTGCGCTCTTCACTCGTAAGCATTCTGAAACGTAATACCGTTCTGCTGATTTTGCAGCGCACAGAAAAAAAATACCGTATAGGTGATCATACAGACTATTGGTATCGTGTCCGTTTGCAAAACGGGATGGAAGGTTGGCTCTTTGGGAAAACCATAGGAAGTACAGAGGTCTCACGCATAGGAAAGAAAACACGCTCTCTCTCTAAAGCAAAAGACAAGACCCAAGCTGGCTTACAAAAGGCGTCCAAAAAACACAAACAAGACAAAAAAGGAAAGGGAGAAAAACAGTAAAAGCAGCCCTCAGAGCCCATATAGCTTCTCTATCCAAATATATGACCGCAATGCCTATGAGTTGCACTGCATTGTTGTAGTATGTACAGCAGCAGAGCCCTCGCGCTAACACGACATAATGCAGCGCCGAGACTCTGCGGCGTTGTTGCAATAAGCAAAAGCGAGAACCAGCGATTCCACACAATGCCTATGAGTTGCCGGGAGCTAAGAATGGAAAGCCTACAGGGATGCCGCTTGCAAAAGACCAATGGCCAGATGACGGCTGATAGAAGAGATTTTCTTGAAGCGTCTCAATAAAGAGCAGAAATTTGTCGATTATGGAAGTATCTATGAACGTGGTCAATGGTTCCCCGAATGCAGCCTTAAGACCCGGCCATTATGCTTATCCTCTGCACCAATACAGCAATCAAGCTATAGCGGCCCTGAGCCCGGTCAAGGGGCAGCAATTTGGCTTTGCATGGAAAGCGCAGGGGATTAGAGATTTGTTTCAAGAAAAGGGAATACGAGCTTCTGCTCAAGCCTCTTTCTTGCAAGAACACTTCCTGAAAGCTAATACTTACGAAAGAAAGCTTTACGACTATAAGACTTCCTACAAAGGCCTGCATATAGACCTAAGCGCCTAAACTTTGCGCATCAATTCCCAGCCGCATACTTTGCAAAATTGGCTTGACCTGGGGGCTTGCATGTTTTACTTAGTAACTTATACTCTTCTTTAGATGAAAAAGGAAGGCAGTAGGATGACATACCAGCACCTTGAGCTTACAATAGAAAAAGAGATCGCATGGCTTTTTATGAAACGCGCACCTGGCAATGAGCTTAATGTGGAGTTTTTGCAAGAGCTTGTCCAAGCGCATAGAGATTTAGGCCAAGACGAGCAAGTCAAGGCCGTAATTTTAGCCTCGCATCTACCCAAATGTTTTTGCAATGGCATGGATATTGCCTATATTGCATCTCATAACCTTCAAGAAAGAAAAGAACTGTTCCTGCTATTCTTACGCGCTTTGAAGGAGCTCTATAGCTTCCCTAAGCCGCATCTATCTCTTATTGAAGGTCATGCGATAGCAGGGGGGGCTTTCTTAGCCCTGATTTCTGATTTTCGCTTTATGCAGGACAAGCAGGCGCGCTATGCTTTTTCTGAAGTAGCTATCGCCTTGTCTATACCCAAGGCATTGCTGCCTCTTTTAAGAAGCGTAGTGGCAGAGCAGGCTCTACGAAAAGTCGCAATGCAGGCTTACTTTTTTCGTCCTAAGGAGGCCTTGGAAATTGGCTTGGTAGATGCTGTCTATCCCCCTGAGCAGGCGCAAAAGGCAGCCCTGCGGCATATGCAGCTCCTTTTACGGCATCCCTATGAAAGCCTATGTCATATCAAAGCTCAACTGCGAGAGGCGACAAGGCAGGCTCTCGATTCCTTTCAGGAAGAAAGGGTTCTGTTGGAATTGGAAGGCTTTCTGCAAGGCCCTGTTTTCGAGAAACATTTGGCAAACATTTTGGCTGCCAAACAGAAAGACGATACACAAGCGCTCAAAGCTCCCTAAGCTTCCTAAGAGCAAACTGGAAGCGATGATCTTGCCTGATCTTTTCAGGCTCCCTTTCATAGCTCAAGGGCCCCACAAAGTTATATTTGAGGCGCAGAGGCTTTGTCATAAAGAAGAGCGTTTCAGGCTTTGCCTGTACGACTTGCTCTGGACCTACACGAAATCCCTTGGGGAAGACAAGCATGGGAATAGAAATATGGTATGTTTTTTGGTCCTTTTTCAAACGCTGCCAGATCAGCTCCCACTCCTGCTTTGGCGAAAAAGTTTTCCCTTCTTCCCCTGCTTCTTTTAAGCCATTCCTTTCCAGATCGCCTTCTACGCCCAGAAAAAGAGCCGTATTCCTTTTCTGACATTCCTTGTAAAAGAGCTCTAAGGCGGGCAATTCCGCTATGCACGGCGGGCAAGTTGGGCTGTAAAGATTTAAGATCAAACTATGATTTTTTAGTTCCCTGAAACGTACAAGCTCTTTTTGCTCCGTATAGGCCTCCCATGTCGCAAGACCAAAGTAAGACCCGGGCAGGGGACGGCATTGCGCAGCAAGCAGGTACGATAGAAAAAGCATAGCAAGGAAAGCGCATATGGAATAAGGTCCTTTGTGTGTTCTGCTCATGTTTTGCTCTCTTAATTGCAACCCCGCCCGCCGTCAATCCCACAAGCGCCCCCGGGCTCCACAGGCGCCCAGACTCCGCATATTGCAACAACGCCCGCAGTCAGCAAAAGCCAACGCTATATTATTACAACCACGCCCAGACTCCCCCTACTACAAGCCCCGCCCCAGTCATCAAAACCAAAGCTGCTTATTCCAATCGCTACTTATCTCACCGGACACCGCACGTCATCACTGCAACGCCGCCATCAAGACCCGTCCACGTCCACAATCGTAATCGTCACCACCTGCTCCACTCCCGTTTCCGTGCCGTCGGCGCCTATGGAAGTTGCAATCACCGTCAGGCTGCGCGACATGTGCATTTCATAGTCTTCGCCGCTGCCCGTGTAGCTGAGCTGGCCCGTTGCGCTGTTGATTGCGTAGCCCGCCGGGGCGCCGGCCTTGAGGCTGTAGGTGACGGCCTCAAAGTTCGCATCGGCGGCTGTGACGGGCGAGCCGATGGCGACCGCAGCCGAACTGCCATCGACATTTTCCGTGAGCATCAGGTCATCCGGCACGGGATGAAATACCGCATCTGCCGGAGTGGTCGGCCGCGGCCAGGCCTCTAAAACATCGCCGCAGTCGGGCACATTCTCGTCGCCTTCGTCTTCCAGCGGGTCGTTGTTTGTAATCGTCTCGCAGACGTCGATGGTTGTGGTGGCGGTGGGATTCTCTGTCGTGGGACTGGCCGGATCAAAGTCAAAATACAACAGCCGCGGATAGACGCCGGAGGCAAAGAGCCAGCGCGTGGCAAGCCAGGAGCTGGCGTCAGGCACGTCATCAGTATCGGTGTCGGTATCAAGCCAGGCTGTGGCGGGCTGCGTGGCCTCAGTACCTGCGCCGGTGATGCCGCTGAGATCAGCAATCATAACGCCGCCGGTTGCGCTGCCGGCCTTAGCTGTGACGCCGCTGGCCTCCGTATCGAAGCGGTTGTTGGCGATGGCCGCATCCAGCTGCGTTTGACTGCCGTTCTGGATACGCCCAAAAAAGCCGACATTATCGCCGGTATGGCCGCTCGTTGCGCCTGCAGCGAGGCAGTTATAGACCTCGCTTTTGCTGGTTGCATCCTGACCATAGAAACGTCCAATCAGAACGCCAATCTCGTCATTGCCAGCGCCGGCAGCGCAACTTGTCGTAAGCACGCCATCGCAGACGCTCCCAAGGCTCAGGGAGTCGCGTACAATGCCATATCCCAGAAACCCTATCAGGCCGCCCATACGATCCTCTCCCACGCCGCCATTGGAAACGCTGCCGCTTGCACGGCTCCCTGTGATCTGAGAGCTGTTAGCTGCCTGCCCCACCAGGCCGCCCATTTGATCCGTCCCACCCCCGCCATCGGAGACATTGCCGCTTGCGCTGCTCCCTGTGATCTCGCTGCTATTTGCCCGCCCCACCAGGCCACCCATTTGATCCCCCCCACCCCCGCCATCGGAGACATTGCCGCTTGCACGGCTCCCTGTGATCTGAGAGCTGTTAGTTGCCTGCCCCACCAGGCCGCCCATTCGATCCGTTTTATCCCCGCCATCGGAGACATTGCCGCTCGCGCTGCTCCCTGTGATCTCGCTGCTATTTGCCCACCCCACCAGACCGCCCATAGAATTAACAATACCACCCCCGCCATCGGAGACATTGCCGCTTGCGCTGCTCCCTGTGATCTCGCTGTTGTCTGCCTGCCCCACTAGGCCGCCCATAGAATCAACAATACCACCCCCGCCATCGGAGACATTGCCACTGCTGCTCCCTGTGAGCTCGCTGCTATCTGCCCACCCCACCAGACCGCCTATGGAAAGATCGACAGTACTAGCGCTGTCGCCCTGGATGGAGCCGCCGGCCACGTGCGCATTGCTCAGCCTTGTGCCGCTCGTGCCGCCGCAAAGCGCGCCCACACGACGACGCCCCCTGATGGTGGGATTCGTTAGCGTGAGATTGCTGATGTCTGCGTTGTCGCAGGCGGCAAAGAGGCCGGCGTCGTTGGTGTGGTCGTCGGCGGCTGCCCGGCCTGTGATGTCAATGTTTAGGTTGCTGATGCTGTGTCCGTTGCCGTGCAGGCGCGCCGTGAAGCGTTCGCCGCTCTGGTCGCTGCCGATGGGATCGAAGTTGCCCGCAGTGCCGCCGTTTTGGTCGATGGGGCTGCCAGTGCCGTCGTCACTGAAGTCAATGTCGTCGACGAGCTCGTAGCCGCAGAGGTAGACGCTGCGGCTGGTGGCTGTCTTGCAGTTTTCGGTCATTGCTGTGGGCGCGCCCGTGATATCGCCCTTGTTGCCGGTGCCATCATCGGCCTCGTCGTCGTAGCTTGCGCCGGCAAGGTCGTGGCGTATGTTATCCAGCTCGGCGGCGGTGGCAATCTCTATCAGGCCGTCGTTATCGTCGTCCACGTCTGTGGCGTCAGCCGTGCCGTCGTTATCGTCGTCGGCGTCGCAGGCGTTACCAAGCTCGTCGTCATCAGCGTTGGCCTGGTCAGCATTTGCTACGATGGGGCAGTTGTCGCTTGCATCAGCCGTGCCGTCGTTATCGTCATCTGCGTCGCAGGCGTTGCCAAGGCCGTCGTCATCCGTGTTCGTCTGATCGGCGTTGGCTACGGTGGGGCAGTTGTCGTCTGCGTTGAATATGCCGTCGCTGTCGTCATCTACGCCGCAGGCAGTCCGGGCAGGGTTGCGATCTGGCGTCTGGCCCGTGCATTGCTGGCAGACGCCGTCTGTGGCGGCAACATGGCCCTCCATGGCGATGCAGGCCGCATCCGTAATACATTCGGCGCCGTCCAGCAGGCTAAAGGCACCTGCGCTGAGGCTCTGGCAGGCTGCCGCGCTTATGCAGGCGCTTTTTTCCATATTACGTATGGAGTCGTCTCCTGTGCATTCCATACAGACTCCGTCTGCTGTGGCAACATGCCCCGCCATGTCCTGGCAGGTTTCGTCCGTAATGCAGTCAGTACCCAGCAGGCTGTTGGGGCCTACGCTTGTGCCCTGGCATGCCGCCTCGCTGATGCATTCGGTCTTGTCCACATTACGCACGTTATTTGTGCCCGCGCATTCTTGGCAGAGGCCATCATGCTGCGCAACATGGCCCGCCATGTCTTGACAGGCCTCGTCCATGATACATGCGTTGCCCAGTATGCTGGTGGGGCTGTGGCTTGTGCCCTGGCATGCTGCCTCGCTGATGCAGGCAAGCGGGTTTACGGTCGTATTGACGACCTCGCCTTCGCCGCATTCCAGATCAATGCAGGTGTTATCCGCCGGGTTGTAGGTCTCATCGCCCGTGCATGTGACTTGAGTCTCGCAGGTGGGTTTGCCTTCCAGCTTGATCTCGCCATCTGGGCATTGCGTCACGCAGGCCGTTCTGTCCGCGTTGGGATATTGCGGATCAGGGCAGGCTTCGCACTGATCGTTTTTGAGAATCTCGCTGCCCGTACAAGTCGGCGGGCCTCCTCCGCCTCCGGTATCGCAACCCGCCAGAGTCAGGCTCAAGCTGATGGCAGCCAGCATCATAAAACGAGCGCCGAAATTAGCAAAGCCAAAGTTGGCTGATCTCAAGTCAGCAAAGCCAAGGCCCGGCTGATTATATACAATTTTACGCGCGCTATGCGCCGCGTATTCCATAAGTTTTTTTATCATAGACATCTTCATGTCCTCCTTTATATAAAAAATGACTGCCCCGCTTTGCAAGACAGTTCTATTACTAATTTAGCCAGGGCGGGAAACAAGGGCAAGCATTTTTTTAGAAAAAACGAAAAAAGTGGGGAACAAAAAAGCAGATGAAAACCTTGACTCCCACCCACCCATCCATTGAGGGGGGTGGGTGGTGGCTCTGAGTCTCTATTACGTTCTAGTACTCCAGGGCTGGCAATAGGGATATGGTTTTTTCTGGAGCTGTACATATCAGAACAATCCAGTGCAAATCATAGGCATGCAAAATGTCTATGATTGTCCTAATTTGAAATTGCTTTTGCATAATTTTACTAATATACTAAATATAAGAAAAATTCTTGACCTAATATCAGAGCTTCCTATAGTATGGCGCCTGGTGTCCTTAGCTAATTCTCATAAAAACAGAGCGCGCATTTCGTATGTATTGCTTGCTTTGCTTGTCTTTGCATTGCTGGCCTTCGTCCTTTCTTTGTTTTTGGTATGCAAACACAGCGGCGCATGTACTTCTTCTTTCGGCTGCGCCATAGATCAGGTAGACGGCTGCGCCGAGTTAGGCAAAAGCCGGCATTCTCGTTTCCAAATCCCCTTTACAAGCATAGAGCTCTCCATCGCCTCGCTCGGACTCTTTTATTACGCTTTCATAACAGCTTTAGCGCTTAGCCTGCTGTGGCAAAGCAGAAGCTCTAAGCCTTCCTCTACTTCCCTTCTCACAAGCGCCTTAGCTTTTTTCGCTGTCTTTGGCTTTGTAGTAGATATATTTTTAGCCTATCGTAATATGTTTGTCCTAGTCCACCCCTGCCTGCTTTGTGTGTATACTTATATATGCCAGTTTTGTATTCTACTATCTGCGCTGTGGCTGTATTTAGACCCGCATTACAGGCAAAAGCAAAAGCAAGGCACGAGAGAGCCTCTGGCTTTGCTTTTGCGTCTCTCCCAGGCGCTAGGCCTTCCCTTGGGCGGAGCGCTTCTGTTATCCTTGTGCATTGTCTTCCTGATGCCTTCTCCTGCAAAAGAGCATACTGCTCATCAAGGGCATAATCATAATCATAGTCATAGTCATGCGGGATCGGGCCTTGCGTTCAGGCAAAATTTTCCTCTTTTGGAAATGAGCAAAGTAGCTTCTGTCCTGCGTGAATTGGAAAGTATGAAGCTTGTAGACCTCACAAAGCATGCTCCCCAATCGCCCTCTTATGAAGGAGGGCCGGATGCTTATATTAGTATACATGAGTGGCTGGACTTCCGTTGTCCTCATTGCCTGCATGGCACGAAATTAACACAGGCCTTAAAAAAGCGCTGGCCAGGAAGAATTAAAGTGTATTACCGCTACTTCCCCTTGGACGCCCATTGCAACCCTGCCATTCGTCATAAGCAAGCCGATCAGGCTTCTTGTGAGGGAGCCCGCGCTGCCATTTGCAGTGCGCAGGAGAGCTATTTCTCAGACTTTTTTCATCGCCTTTTTGCCTTCCAGAGCAGCCATACAGCAATAGGAGAAGCTTCCCTTGCAAAGCTAAACGAGGAACTGGGAGGCAACTGGCCGCAATTCAAAGAGTGTATGCAAAGGCGCAGCACTCAGGAGGCAATCATGTCTGATGTGAAGGCAGCCCAAGCCTTTGAGATTTCTGCCACACCTACCTTTGTAGTCAATGGCCGTCTTTTGCCTGCAGGCGTGCCTCAAAGCAAATGGCTTGTGCGCGTAATAGATGCTCTGGTCCTAAAGCAAGAAGGTAAAAAGGCCATAGAATTTTTTTTAGCAAAACAGGCTGAGTAAAGAATCATCGTGAAGCTTATGCCTTGCCCTTTGCGCTTAGACAGGCGATGCTTTGCTAAAAAACTGGGTAGAATATAAAATGAGTCTTGGCAGGCCTTTATGAACAATGTATGGAAAGGAAAGCTGGATGGCAAGGGCCAAAGGCATGCCTTGCTTGTGAGCCAGTGGAATGCCTTTTTGAGCAAAGCCTTAGAAGACGGCGCATATAATGCCCTCATTTCCTTAGGAGTTAGGGAAGATAAGATAGACTCTATACATGTTCCTGGCTGCTTTGAGCTGGGCGCTTTGGCCCTCAAAACAGCGCAGAGCGGAAAATATGATGCTGTGATCTGCTTGGGTTGTATTATTCGAGGCGCTACCGCTCATTTTGAGCATGTTGCGTCTCAGACAGCCCGCCTGATAGCGCAGGCATCTTATGACAGCGGCCTTCCTGTGCTTTTTGGCATTCTTAGCACAGATACTATTGAGCAGGCTATAGAACGCTCTGGTACAAAGGCAGGCAACAAAGGAGAAGAAGCCGCTATGAGCGCAGTAAGTATGGTAAACCTTTACCGCTCCTTGCAAACCTTCTTCGTCTGATTGCTAACAATAGCCCGCACTGCTGCATGCTTCACAGGCTTTCTGCGCCACTTTAGACTTAGCCCGCAATAGCTCCAGCTTCCCTATGTACCATCTGCCTGTATTATGTAATGAAATCCATGCCTTTGCGCAAAAATATCTGGCAAATAAGAGGGAAGTCCTCATAGTAGACGGCACCTTAGGTGATGGGGGGCATACTCTTAGTCTCCTGGATGCCCTGCCGCAGGCTAAGCTGCTGGCCTTTGACTGCGACCGGGAGATGCTGCAAAGAAGCATGCAGCGCTTCCATGCTCAGGGGCTTCCTTACCTTGCTGCCTGTGAGTTTTCCGGCTCTCTCAAGACTCTCTTAACGCAGGCGCGTATCCTTGTTTTTCATGAAAGCTTTCATAAGATCGCGCATTATCTCCATGCTATGGAGCAGGGAGCAGACCTTATCCTTTTGGACCTAGGACTTGCTATGTATCATTTCAAGGAAGCAAAAAGAGGCTTTTCTTACCAAGACGAGCAGCTGGATATGCGGCTGGATCATTCCCGTATGCAGTTTGAGGCAAGGCATATCCTCCTGCGTGCTTCCTGGCAGGAATTGCGGGATATGTTCTTGGCTTTTGGCGAGGAGAAATATGCCTCTCTCATATCCAGAGCTATAGTCAAGGCAAGACAACAAAGGCCTTTGGAATCCGCAAGAGAACTTGCAGAGCTCGTACGCAGCGTAATTGCTAAAAAGCAGCATAGGAACAGAAAAACAACAAAAAGCAAAAGGCATAAAGGCAATCCTGCTTCGCACACTAAGATACATGCCGCAACGCGCGTATTCCAAGCCTTACGCATTGCTGTAAATCAGGAGCTTTCCATATTGCGCGAGAGCTTGGCAAACTTGCCTCCCTGCCTAGAGCAAGGCGGGCTCTTTTTGGTGATTGCTTTTCATTCTCTGGAAGACAGGCTTGTGAAGCAAAGCTTCCGCTCTGTAGCTATGCCTGCGCATAGAAAAGGATCAGAAAAAGCAAATTACGTAATTGTATCACCTAAAGCTATCGTCCCGAAGGAGGAAGAGATACGCGCAAATAAAGCTTCGCGATCAGCCAGACTGCGCATCATGTACTGCCAGAAAGCTAAGAAAAATATGTACCAAATACAACGTTAATTTAGAACAAGCCAGACTGCGCAACACGTGCTACCAGAAAGCTAAGAAAAATATGTACCAAATACAACGTTAATTTAGAACAAGCCAGACTGCGCAACGTGCTGCCAGAAAGCTAAGAAAAATATGTACCAAATACAACGTTAATTTAGAACAAGCCAGACTGCGCAACACGTACTGCCAGAAAGCTAAGAAAAATATGTACCAAATACAACGTTAATTTAGAACAAGCCAGACTGCGCAACACGTGCTGCCAGAAAGCTAAGAAAAATATGCCAAATACAACGTTAATTTAGAACAAGCCAGACTGCGCAACACGTGCTGCCAGAAAGCTAAGAAAAATATGCCAAATACAACGTTAATTTAGAACAAGCCAGACTGCGCATCATGTACTACCAGAAAGCTAAGAAAAATATGTACCAAATACAACGTTAATTTAGAACAAGCCAGACTGCGCAACACGTGCTACCAGAAAGCTAAGAAAAATATGTACCAAATACAACGTTAATTTAGAACAAGCCAGACTGCGCAACACGTGCTGCCAGAAAGCTGCCCAGAGGGGGACTTGAACCCCCACACCCATACAGGCACAAGCCCCTCAAGCTTGCGTGTCTACCAATTCCACCATCTGGGCTTTACAAAAGACCTTGCTCCTAAGAGGAGGGGGAGCCTTCTTTCACAGCTCAAAAAGCTTTTTCATAAGCATGGAAAAGTTTCTTATGTATATGTCAATATAGAAAATCACTTGAAATGAGGCCTATGGCATGAAAAATGGGCGTATGTCTGGTAAGCTTATATCTGAAATCTACGTGCAAACACAGTCGCAGTACATGCCTGAAAGATCACATCCACTCCGTTCCCTGTATTTCTTTGCTTATCGTATCACAATCGTCAATGAAAGCCGGCTAAGAGTACAGCTCATGAGACGTTATTGGCGTATCCGAGATGCCTTTGGGCGTATAGAAGAGGTAGAAGGGCCCGGAGTTGTAGGCCAGCAGCCCTTGATTAAGCCCCAGGAGAGTTTTACATATACAAGCTTTTGCCCTCTGCCTACTGAGTTCGGCTCTATGGAAGGAAGCTACCTTATGCAGGATCAAGACGGGCAGGACTTCAGCATTCCTATCAAAACTTTCTTACTTGTCTCACCACAGGCTGCTAATTGAGGAATCACAGCGTCGTGTCTGCAAGGCCTTCGCTATCTGCGCTCCAGCCACTCTCTGCTGCATGCAAGAAGCCTTGCCATATCTTCCCTATGACTGATCGTAATACGCACCCCTTTTGCAAGCCTTGGATGTGATGGGAAATAGCGTACAAGCACTTTTTTTTGCTCTAAAAAATCATTGTAAGCTGCAGCGCTGCAAACAGAGACCGGAGGTGGAAAAGTAAAAAGGAAATTGGCGCTGCTTGGGAGAGTGAAAAAACCAAGTTCGCCTAAGCCCTCTGCTAAAAATGTACGGTTTGCGCAAATGATCTGGATGCGTCTGTCTATTTCTTTGCGATCTAACCATGCAGCTAAAGCCGCCTTTTGTGATAGAGAGTTGACATTGTAGGAGTCCCGCAATTTGTCCAGCTGCTCTATTAAGCAGGGATGCGCAATAAGCCAGCCTACCCGCGCGCCGGCCAAACTATATGCCTTGCTGAAAGTGCCGCACACGATCAGTCTAGGATAATGCTTAGCGCCCGCTTCTGCAGCAAGGCTAGAAGACATAAAAGGCGCATAGGCCTCATCTACTAAGCTAAGACCTGGGTTGCTTTTTACAAAGCTCAGGAGCTCCTCTCTCTTTTCGCTGATACCTGTAGGCGCATTCGGATTTGCAAGCGCAAGCAGCTTATAGGGACGTTTTTTTTGCGCAGCCTCAAGCGCTTCTTGTTTGAGAGAGCAAAAATCCATATGCCAATCTTCTTTTTTGAGAGCCACCGCTTTTGCCTTTGCTCCTTGGGCTTTTGCTAAAACAGGATAGAGACTATAGCTGGGATCATTGACTAACAAAGAATCATCTCTTTCCAAGACAGCGCGAAAAAGGAGTGAAAGCAGCTCATCTGAACCATTACCTATAAGCACATGCTCTGCTGAAAGGGCATAGCTTTCCCCTATTGCCTGCCGTAACTCTTGTGACAAGGGATCAGGATAGAGCTGCAAAGCCTTCTCATCAAGGGCTTCTTGGATGGCGGCTATGACGCTTGGCGATGGGGGAAAGGGGCTCTCGTTGGTATTTAACTTAAGAAATGCAGAAGACTGGTCTTTACTTAAAGAAGGAGGCGGCTGATAGCCGGGAACGTAGGCTGCCATTTCCAGCACATCCCTGCTTAGAAAACTTCTTCCTTCCCACTCCACATGCTTAGTCCCGCTTTAGGAATCCATACTTTGTATAAGAGCCTGCGCCATGATGCGCTCTTGTCTATTATGCAGGCGCTTGATGCTGTAATACAAGTCTTCCTTTGCCCTTGTTTTCTGTCCTAAATGATAGAGGCTGATGCCTCGATAGTAACGGGCGTGGACATAATCCTGATCCTGCTCTTTATAGCGGCTGAGATAGATTTCCCAGTATTGATGGGCCTGCTTGTAGTCTTTTTGATACATAGATGAGACAGAGGCGTTGTAAAGGCTTTTCTTCTGCCTTGCCCGAAGCGCTGGCTTAGGCTGCTCTTTGCCTTTCTTTTCCCCAAGCTGCCATGCTCTCAGAAAATGTTTATGAGCCAAAGCATAGGAGCCTGCCTTAAAATAATATATGCCCGCCTTATAGTGCGCCTCCGCTTTCCCGCTATGGCGCTTGAGTTCCTGCAGTATGCCTGCATGCTTGTGTGCCCTGCGATATACATCGCGTACTTTACGCGCTAAGCGCTCAGCATTCACAAAACCATCAAGCCGATCCAAATAGACTCCATTGGAATCCAGAAAAATGATAGCAGGGAAGGCGCTGATCTGATAGGGCCCTAAGGCCTGAGGATTGTTTTCCCCGTTGATCCGCAGCTTTATGAATTTGCTTGTGGCCTGCCTTACTATATCAGAGGGATAGACTTCTTTTTGGAGCTTGGCGCAATAAGCGCACCAGGGCACATAAAAATCCAGTAAGAGCGGCCGGCTTTGCTTGCGTGCGCTTAGGCGGGCTTTTTGTATATTTGTATACCAGCGCTGCGTTTGCCTTGCCTGCGCCTGCAAGGGAATCGGTCCATAACACAAGCATAGCAATACAAGCAAAGGCAGGCAAAGGCGCCGCAGCTCCAGGGATAATAAGACTTTTTTTTCTTCTATAGACATAGTTTGATGAGACATAGCTTTAATGCGCATAGGCGCAGGCAAGAAAATCAGTAAAGAAATTCTTATAGGTTTTAGCGCAGCAGTCTGGGTCTTCTATAATAATTCCTGTCTCATAGGCTGCCAAAGCAAAAGACATCGCCATACGGTGATCACCATAACATGCAATGCTTGCAGGACGGCAGCGAGAGGGGGGAGTAATATACAAGCTATCCTGCGCAGCCTGCACGGATGCCCCTAATTTCTCCAGCTCTTTTTTGAGTCCCTCGATGCGCTCTGATTCCTTTAAGCGAAGATTTGCAATGTCGCGTATGCGCATCCTTCCATCACAAAACAAAGCCAAAACAGCCAAAGTCATGGCAGCATCCGGCATGTCATTCATATTGACATCCAAGGCGCGCAGGCGCGGCATTTCTTTCTTAGAAGGCCCGCATATCTCTATGGAATGTTCTTTGAGCTGCAGACTTGCCCCCATCTGCGCAAGCAGTTTGGCAAAAGCGATATCTCCCTGCCGAGAGGAAGAGCCCAGTCCTTCAATGCGCACAGGGCCGCAGCCCGGCAAGGCGCCTGCCGCTAAGAAATAACTTGCGGCGCTAGCGTCCTTCTCGATTGTATAGCTTGCCACGGCCTTGTAAGTCTGTGGAGAGGGGATAAAAAAACAATTGGCTCCTTCTTCCCGCACTCGTATGCCAAATTCCCGCATCACGGCAATAGTCAAGTCTATATAAGGACGACTGACTACTTTCCCAGAGAGCTCTATCGTGAGGTTGCCATGACTTAAGGGCGCCGCCATCAGCAAGGCAGAAACATATTGGCTGGAAGCTTGGGCTCGCACAAAGATATGTCCTCCTTCCTTAGCAAAATGCAGGCCCTTGGCATGTATGTAGACGGGGGGGCAGGCATTCCAAGCGCAATGGATTTCTACGCCCAGCTCCTGCAAGGCCTGCACCAAGTCTCCTATGGGACGCTGGCGCATCCGCGCATTGCCTTGCAGGACAAAGCTGCCGTACCCAGCAGATAAAATGGCAGTCAGAGGCCGCAGCGCTGTGCCTGCATTCGCTAGATACAATTCTACTTTCTTAGATACAGAAAAAGGCGCTCCCAGTCCATGGACCTTAGTCTTCGATAGGCGGGGCATAAGTTCCAGACTGACCCCAAGCTTAGGGAGAGCAGCCAAAAGAACATCGATATCATCTGCAAGCGGCAGTTGGCAGAGCTGTGTAGTTCCCTTTGCAAGCGCAGCACAGAGCAGAGCGCGGTTTGCTATGGACTTAGAGCCCGGCAAATCTACTGTTCCGTAAAAAGAATGGAAGGGAGCGATCTGCAAAGGCTCTGAGGAATGATATGTGGAGAGGGACATGGCTTGGGTGGAGTCCTTAATTCTAGCAGGGAATAGTCAATTCTATCAAAAAACTAAGTAGCATTTTTTGACGCTGCCTCTTATTAGGTCGATGATAAAATGGATGTACGAATTGATAGAAAGACTGCAGTGGTGAAATTCATTTCATAAAAACAGTAGTACAAAAACTGCATGCAGCAGCTGCTTTTTTAGAGCTTAGAGGCTCCTAAGCAGGCCTTCTATCTTGGGATCATACTGCTCTTTTTTGCCCATGTACATTTTGTAATAAGGAGCCAGTTTTGTCAGTATGAGAGAGCGCAGCTGCTTTGCTAGATGCTGCTCACTAGGACTTCCCTTGTCAAGGTATTGGTAGCGGTGGTAATAAAAGAGCAAAGCAATGCGCAAAAGTTCACTGTCTTTTGCTTCTTGCTTGAGTCTTTGTTTGAGCCAGAAATCACATTGCCTTTGCGATTCATCATAATAAGAACGGGCTTGGGGAGTACTCTGATCTTGATAATAAAGCATGCGATAATAATGCGCCCGGGCTAAAGCGCTTTCTACTTTGAATTGATAGATCGGAGCAGTAAAGCTGAAAAATTGCTGCGCCTCTTTGCCGACTTTTAGTATTCCATTAAGATAGCTGACAAGCTTGGGCTGCTTCGAATCCTCCAAATACTTGATCTGATAGGTATCATAGAGCAGCTTCATATAATGCTCATAATACTGCGCTTCTTCCTGTACATAGGCAAAGCGCTTTCTGTAGCGCCAAGCCCTTGCAAAGAACATAATCGCCTCTAATGCGAGCGCCTGCCTTTCTAATGAGCTGCCAGCCGCAGGCGGCAGGGAGGCATACCTTAGCCTGCCCAAAGCTACATGCGCCTCCGGCAGGCTTGCGTCCAGCTCCAGCGCTTTGCGGTAAGCAGCGATAGCTTTGGCGCTTTGCCTGCGCTTCTGATAGTAATCACCTTTGCGTTTCATTGCAAAGGCTTCCTTGCGCTTTGCCTCTGATAGTTTTTGCGCAATAAAATACCCACTGCGTATGCGCAAAAGTCTGCCCCGCCCTGATGCAAGCCAGCCATAGAGCGGGCTATGAAAAACAGATACAAGCTCTATCTCACCTACAATATGCGCATTGCGATGGTGAGAATCTTTATCAACGACATATAATTTTTGGCCGGGCTTTAAGCTGGCGCTGTCAACATGCTTGGCAAGTTTGACAATGACTCTATCTGGACGCAGATCATACTCCGTCATCCTGAGAGCGCCCTGCTTTTTATGGTAACTTTCTTTGCTCTTGCTTTGTATTTCTCCTATAAGCAGCATTTTCTCAGCCTGCGGCGTGCGAAAGCTCCGGAAGGCATAGAGTATAGAATCTTTTTGAGCAAAGAGAGGGGCCGAAAAAAGGCACAGCACGAGACAAGAAAGAAGAGAGAGAAAGCTTTGTAAGTGAGCAAGCAATGCGGTACCTGATTGTTTTTTACCATCTACTGGTATAGGAGTACAATGGGAATTATAGCGATATTTGATTTTTCGTGCAAGCCTACGTTCTCTTTCGGCATTAGGGGACATCGCCCCCACTACTTCCTCGTGTCTTATGTCTATACGAGAATCCCCCTTGTTTCCGGTTCTCCCTTGGGGCCTTTGCTTTAGGTTTTCTCCTTGGTCATTGCTCACTCCAGTTTCCAAATTTCTTGCCGGCTTCTCCATAAGCATGAATTTCCTTGGAGTAGCGATTAGTGAGTTCTAAGTTAGAAAACAACAAATCCATAACAGGCGCTTTTAGCATATGAAATCTTACTTCTTGGTAATGCCTTTTGCTGTCATTTCTCATTTCCAATTCCGCTATATTTTTTCTTTTATACTTAAACAATACTTTCTGTTCTGGCGGCCCTCCCTCAAAACCTGCCACCGAGTTTTCCACTGCAAAGGCCTTTCCCATAACGCTAACTACGTTTTTGTTCAAAAATATATGAAATTTTCCCTCATGAAAAACTGTCAAATAATCCACCTCGCCGCCGTTAAATATGGACTTCATTAAAGCAGCGCTTTTCTTTGCAATCTATCTTTCAGTTCTCTCATCGGCGTTCTTAGCCGTTCTTTAGATGGGTTTTTATCTTTTACGTAATCATCATAGTTTGGTGGGAAGGTGTCTATACAGTGGATTAAGAGAGAGCCAATCCCGTTTAGAGCTTGGAATCCATCATCAGTTTCAAATCTAGAACGCCGATAGAGAAAAATCTGCCATTTTTTCTTGCCCGATTTAATAGAGTGAGCATCGCCAGACGGGTCTATCACGTCCTTCTTTGCGCTTTTATCGTTTTGATAATCTTCATTCAGCCCTAATAAGATCGCAAAAATAAGCGCATCATCATGACCCTTCTGCCTGTATTCTCTAGCCTGTTCTGAAGAAGAAGCCCTTGAGTGTTTTTGCGTCATTTAAGGGTTTTTCCAAATGAGAAGTTCGTGAGATTTTTTAATGTGAGATCCGCCATTTCGCTTAATGCGATTCTCTCCGATACGGGTATCTCCTTGTCCGAAAGTGTACTGCCATTGCGGAGAAATCATTTCACAATCTGAATACCAATCTCTAATTGTGTCACAATCGTTATAAGACAAAACAAATCCGCTTTTATGCGCAAGCAGTATATCCCTCAGCAAATCGTGTCTAAAGCCTTGGTGGTGAATAGGAAAATTTCTGTGTGGATACATACCGACAAAAGTTTTCCCATCCTCAAGATAATAAGGAGGATCGCAATAAAGAAAATCTCCCGCATGATCAGGCATAGATTCTTCAAAACTTCTACATTGTACCGACAATCCTTTTGCGCAAAAATTCATGGACTTGTCAAGCATGGCCTCATAACGATTTTCGTTCAAGTACACATCCGAAGGCCAGCCTAAGAAATGGGGACCATAAGAAGTGTTTGAATTGAAATAATAATAAGCAGCCAAATCAAAGCGGTTCAATTTGTCACCTTCTCTCCAGTGCCTGCGAAGCCTCTCTTTTACTTTGCCGAATGTATCCCTGTTTGGGGGGAACTTAGCAAGCCTTTTGTATAAGGCTTCGGGGTAGTTTAATTGGATATTCCAGTAGTTACACAAAATATCAAAAACATCATATGCAATAACTTCTATCCCTAAGAGTTTGGCACAAGCTATTTCTACCGCCCCACCGCCCATAAAAGGAGAAACCAGCTTATTGACATGTTCAGGTATTCGCTCAATCACATATCCGACAGCCAAACTCTTGCCTCCTGCGTAGCGTAAAGGGGATTCAATATATCTTTTGTAATCGAGTTTGCCGATACTGCGAAGGCTGTCTAAGGCTAAAGTTTTCTTTGATTTTTCGACTATAGAAAAGGCTAGTTCTAAATTCCCTGCAAACTTCATATCTTGCATCCAAGCCTGTCTGATTTTCTGCGCCATGTACACGCTGCTTGACTGCGCTATTCCTAAGTCTCTGTGAGGTTTTATAAGGATTTTTGAAAGTTTGTCTGCAGCTTTAGAGCAGTCTACGGACTATACGCGCCATTTTGTAGGGGCTGTCATCTTGTCGAAAGAAATAACGCACACGCAGCTCCCTGTCTATGAGGAAAATATGACTGGAATGATCTATCACGTGTTCTGTTCTAGCAGACTCGCCAAAGTTTACGTGAAAGCTCTGCGATACAGAGCGCAGCTCTTTCTTATTTACCCACAGGCCAAGGGCTTTGATATTTGCATATGCGCTTAGATATTTTCGCAAAACAGCAGGGCTGTCATATTCCGGGTCTACAGTGATAAAGAGAACGCCTAACTTGCTTTGAGCAAAGTCCAGCAGGCTATAGAGCTTCTGCAAACGCCTAAAATTGTCAGGGCAAATGCTTGGACATCTGGTAAAGCCAAAATGCAGTAATGTAATGCGCTTAGCCGCCTGCCGCATATGAAAGTCTTGTCCATGATGATCTTGAAACTGCAAATTCGCTATGTCCAGGGGATAAAAGGGCAAAGAGGCTTGGCATGAAAGCAGAGCAAAACTCAAGAAAAACAGCAGGGCAATGGGCATAAGAAAAAAAAGTCTAACTGACAAAATTGTATTCATTCTCTTGCAGCCCTAAACCTTGCCTGACTTGTTCTAGTATACAGCGCACATGAGCGCCAGACTCTCACACATCCTGTGCTCGTGACGCAATGCCTATGATTTGCACTGGATTGTTGTAGCATGTACAGCACACGAGCCCCTGCGCCGCCGTGCCTCCCGCCCCAACGCGACATAACGCGGCGCCCAGACGCCGCATTTTACCACAAAGGCCCGCAGTCAATCCTGCAAGGTCCCAGTACTCAAGCGCCCCCTTACTACAATAACGCCATTTTACCCCCGCGCCAGTATTATGTCACATTGGGCGCATTCAGCAAAAGCAACGCCACGGCAAGGCATAGGCATTGGTCTGGCGCAAACGGCCTCCTGCCTCAGCGTCAGACTCTCGCACATCCTGTGCTCGGGACGCAATACCTATGCCTTGCACTGGATTATTGTAGTATGTACAGCTCCTGAGCATCAGTGCTAAAGCGACATAATGCGGCGCTGAGACGTCATTTATTACTACATCGCCGCCGTCATTAAAGCCAGCGCTACTTATGACAACAGCTTCCAGCCGCCGCCTACTTCAACACCGCCCCAGTCATCAGAAACCAAGGCTACCTACACCAGCCTCTGCTTATTACCACAAGGCCAAAGTCATTGCAAGAACATTTTTTTCATACAAAGAGGGAACAAAGGCAAACTGAGCTGCACATGCCTCATACTTGAGCTTTTAAGACATATGAGCTTTGCCCCTCGCATATCCACAAAGGCATGCTGTAGCGCCATTGTGCAAGGCAGGACGCTGTACTGTACACAAAGCGCCTGTCTTCACAAGGGAGCATTTGCGCAGAGGAAGTTCGGCTCAATTTTTGCAGCAGCCCCAGCACATCGGAATAAAAACGCTTTTGGCAAAAGCTCTCAGGCAAAGGGCTTAGGAATTCCTCATGCTTTCTTCCTGAGCGATAATCAGGTTCTTTAGGGGGCTGAAGCAGAGAGTTTTGTATGTCAGCCAGTAATTCCATCTTTGTTATCAAAGTCCCATGCAAAACAAGTACACCCCAGCGGCGAAACTGCGCATTGCCGGAGCATTTATAGGATTGGCCCTTTTTGTTCCTAAGGGCAATATCAGAATCTCCCTGCAGGCTGCTGCTGATGCCCTGGGCCGCCAAGGCCTGCGTGATGATGCTAAGCAGCATGCGATAGGAATCTTTGATAGGGAAAAGCCACGGATAGCTTGCCATATTCAAAAAAAACGTGTAATTCAGACTGCCCTCGCCGTGCAAGACCGTTCCCCCCCCTGAAATCCTGCGGCATAAAGGGAAAGCTTGGCTGTAGATCAGGTGTTTTTTAGAAAAAAGAAAGCCCCGTTTATGTACAGCGCTCTTGTATGTCGGGGGTACAGAAATAAGGTTTTCACTCATTTTGCAGGTGCGCCCTAAAATGATAGAGGCCGAATTGCGCCATAGACGTAATCCTGCTTCTATATCTCTTTTTTTACCTTTCTTAGCCAGATAAAAACAAAGGGCCTCATCTAAAGCAAGTCCTACATAGGGATTGCGGGCACGGGGATCATAGCAGGCAAAGAGCTTAGGCATTTTGATCTTTTGCTGCGGAGTGAAAGTCCTGTAATGACCTTGCGTGCTCTTGCAGCCTGCTTAGGGCGCAGGGCTTCGTTTCACCAAAAAGGATTTCTAGTTTTTGATGGAGCGCCGTATTGGCTGGCAGGGCTATGCCAAAGGAAGTTATACCGTGTCGTCTCAGAAAGTCAAGGCGTTTGCCGGCTAAAGCCAGGAAGTCTGCAAGAGGGCTGGAGGCTCTATCCCTGCGCCGTGTTTTCCTGCGCAATGCTTCTAAGATCTCCGGCCCTAATTGCTTGATGAAGTGATAAAAAGCGCTGTCTGCCATCAAGCGCCCGTAGGCATGCTCTTGGGAAGCAAAGTGCCTTTCCAAGAGGAAAGAATAGGCAGGCGCATCAGGCTCTGACTTGTTGGGGCAGTCATAAGCTTGGCAGATTGCAGAGCCATAAAATGAGGCGTCTTGGGAACGCTTCTCACCAGTAAGAGAAGGATGGATACGGCAAAGCGCCCGCTTGTTGCGCTTCTTCTCTTGCTGCCTTGCCGGCGCATAGGCTAAAAAAGGACAGACATAGACCTCAGGATCGTGACGCAAGAGCTGCGCCTCTTCTTTCTCCTGAGCATAGCGGTAATCCAAAAGCTCACTACGGCTGCCATGGTCTACTTTTTCTAAGAGCTCCGTCCTATTTTGCAGCAAAAGGTGGTAGTCCTTGCAGGAGGGCAGACTGAGATTGTAAAGACCACAACAAGTCCCGCAGGAAGCGCTCTTTCTTTGGCAAGCAGGAAAAGACATATAAAAGCAGTAGAAATGATCGCAATAGGAAGCTAAGACGAAGCCAAAAGCATCCGCCGGACACAGTCCTCGGCATTTGTCTTGCCGTCAAGCAACTCGGCTAAGCGCATGACGAAGGGCGCAGCAATGCCCCGCTGCAGCCGTGCGGGCAGCAAACATTCGGGTGGCCCGCACGCCTTCGGAGACCATGACCGTGCTGCCAAGAGCCTCGTCGAGGGCCTGCCCGCAGCCGAGCAGCTCGCCGGTGCGCCGATTGCGCCCGTGGGGCGAGATAGCTGTGACGAAGAGATCGCCGATGCCGGCAGCGCTGAAGGCAGTCTGCGGCTGAGCGCCGAGGGCCCTCAGAATCCGGCGTCCCTCGTTGAAGCCGGTGGTAAAAAGGGCCGCCTTCAGGTTGTCGCCGCCAAGGCCGCCAGTCAGCTTGAGGCCATCAGAGACGCCGCAAGCCAAGGCGATTACGTTCTTGAAGGCGCCCCAGAGTTCAAGGCCCAAGGGGTCGGCTGCAGGGGCCACCTTGAATGTGGGCGTTGACAGCTCCTCGGCCAAGCGCTGGGCAAGCGCCTCATCAGCCGATGCAACCAGGGCAGCACTCAGCACCCCGGAGGCCAGTTCCGGGGCAATGGTCGGGCCGGTCATCACCGCCAGCGGATTTCCGAGGCCAGCAGCAGCCAGCTTGGCGGTGATGGCCTCAGACACCAGCTCATACTTGGGAGCTAGGCCCTTGGTCAAGTCAAGCAGGATTTGGCCGTCCTGCAGCGCTGGGAGCAGCTGATCGACGACGCCAAGCACAGCATGGGAGGGCACAGCCAAGGCCAGGATGGCGGCGCCCAATGTGACCTCCCCCAAGTCCAAGCTCGCTTTGAGGCCCGCAAGCTCGATGCCGGGCAGGTATTTCTCGCATACCCCGGCGCTCTCGATGCTGGCGAAGACTTCCTCCTCCATGGTCCAGCCCCGCACCGCTTTGCCGTGGATGAGCCAGTTGCGGGCCAAGGCCGTGCCAAAGTTGCCGAGGCCGATCACTGCAATGCCCTTCAATTTGCTCTCCATGTCCGGCATTGTCCGCAATATCATAAGCTGCGTCTTAAATATAATACATAATCGCCTGCCTTGTCTGATCTGTTTTGGCAAAGTCAGCAAGGGAAATATTTAAAAAGCTTTGATATGATTCTTCCAATTTCTGCCAGAAGAGGCCCTGCTCTAAGGACCACTCAGCGGCGTCTAAGTTTTGCGCTCCATAATCTATGACAGAAAGACTGCCTTCCAAGCTCTGTAGGACTTCATAAATCGTGATTCTTTCAGGTGAGCGCTTCAGCTTGTAAGCCCCTGAAGCCCCTCTTAGGCTCTGCAGCAAGTTGTTTTTTTTGAGTATGGCGATGATCTGCTCTAGATATTTGTACGGTATATGCTGGCTCTCTGCAATTTGGCGTATTTTTAACAAAGGTCCTTTCCTGCTACTCTCAAACGAGCTCCAACATAGCTTTCAGCCCATATCTGCCCTTGCTGCTGATTTTCATTTTGATACAAGCATTTAG
>CBDETG010000033.1:0-49429 GCA_965242745.1 Leptonemataceae bacterium | reverse complement strand
AGAAGTGCAGACAGTCGGGGCTGATGCAGGAAGTACCTGCAGGGTCTACAAACTTGCCGGGGGCTGTGCGGCAGGCGCTGGCAGCAATGCAGCCACTATCAACGGTAGTATCAAGTATCTCGCCTTCTGCGCACTGCCCTGAATCCACGCAGGTGTTGGTCGCCCCGGTTTAGTATTTGCGGGCTCGTGCAGCTTGTCTTCCGTCTCGCAGGTGGGCTTGTTGTCGGGCTTCAGCTCGCCAGGCTCACAGCTGCTAACGCAGGCCGTATTGCCAGAGTTAGGATACTGGCCTCCGGAGCAATTCACGCAGACATTGGTCGCCGGGCTGGGCGCCTGTGCGCCTGTGCAGCTTGCCAGCGTCTCGCAAGTGGGCTTGTCTGTCGGCTTGATTTGGCCAGAGGGACAGCTGCTAACACAGGCCGTGCGATCAGAGTTCGGATACTGACCCTGAGGACAATCTATGCAGGCGCTCTTGGCGGCGTTCAATGCCTGGCTGCCAGCGCAGGTGGGAGTCTCTCCTCCTCCGCCATTTCCACTGCCGGCATCTCCACCACCTCCTCCACCACCTCCGCCGCCTCCACAGGCGCTGGTGAATGCGATACTACATGCAAAAAAACTTAGGCTGATGAGCCTGTGAAAGGAAGGCTTGCCTTTGTCTCTGGAAGGCCCCGCCTCTGTCTTTTCCCAAGAGATGATTGTCGTCATCCCCATACATAATTTGCTTTTTTCATACTTCTACTCCTATTCATAATCATAATCATACTCCTTTTGTCTATTCATAATCGTATACACTCCTTGCTAAAATGCAGCATTGCTAATGTGACAATTGATTTTGCGCAAATCAGCTTAGCCTTACATTTGCTAACAGCTTTGCGCAGTATCAATTGCTAGAATATAATGTCAAGAAAAATAATAATTTTTTGCGTTTTTTCAGGGTGAAGCATAACTGCCTATGAGCTTGCCTGACTTGTTCTCATATGCAAGGTCCCAGTACTCAAGCGCCCCCTTTGCTACTACAAGGCCCAGCCCCGCCCGCAGTCAGCAAAACACACGCCTCATTATTACAACAAGGCTAGACGCTATGTATTACCACAAAGGCCCGCCGTCAATCCTGCAAGGCCCCAGTACTCAAGCGCCCCCGTGACATTATCACGGCCAGGCTGAATGCACATCGCCGCAATCGGGGATGCTGGATTCACCCTCGTCCATATCTATATCGTTGGAGCTGATCACTTCGCAGAGCTCGATGGTGGTAGCGGCGCTGGGGTTTTCTGTTGTTGGGCTGGAGGGATCAAAGTTAAAATACAGCAGCTGCGGATAGAAGTTCACCGAAAAATACCAGCGTGAGGTGAGCCAATTATCATAAGCCGTTGCTGTTTGCAATGCAGCAGTAGCAGATCCTGTTATTCCCGCAAGCGTGCTAATAGTAACACCTGCAGGAGCATCTCCCGCCTTGTTGGCTGTAGTCGTTGTTGTATCAAAGTGATTGTTTGTGATATTTGCATCCAGCTTAGTCTGGTCGCCATTTTCAATCAGCCCGATAAAGCCAACGTTATCGCTGCCATGCCCCATGACTTCTGCGCACCGTTGCCAGAGAGTTATGGACCTGCGAGCGCATGGCAGTGTCTGTATTCGCAGTCTCTTCGCCAAAGATAGTTCCGATCAGGGCGCCGACATTGTCATCCCCCGTACCAGCGGTTGCGCAGTTTGTGCCGCTGCCATCACAGACAGAGGCGCTGCTGTATGAGTCGCGTACGCTGCTATGATGAAGATAGCCCACCAAGCCGCCCATATGATCATCGCCTGCTCCACCATTGCCGACAGCCCCACTGCTGCTGCTTCCTGTAATAGAGCCAGCGCTATAACCTACCAGACCGCCCATGTAATCTGCGGCCATCCCGCCATCGGAGACATCCGCGCTGCTGCGACTGCCTATAATGTGGTCACCAGAAGCGCCCAGATAGCCCACCAGTCCGCCTATGCTACTAGAAGCGCTGGCGGCGGTGTGGCCCTGGATGGATCCTCCCGTGATATGCACATTGACGAGCTTTACTCCCGTATTATCCGCTGAGGTCGTCCCACCGCAAATAGAGCCAACATAACGGATTCCCAAAACCTCGGGGTCCTCCAGTATGAGATTTCTGATTTCTGCGCCCGGCGCAGGCGGAAAATAAGCCAGCGTCGTTGGTGTAATCGTCAGCGCTTGCACGACTTGTTATGTCTATACGGATATGGCTGATTGTATGGCCGTTGCCCTCCAGGATCCCTCTAAAGCGATGATCCGGAGCCGCAAGTCCGGTTCTTTGATCACCGCTGGCGTCCATCGGGTCAAGGTTACCTGCGGTAGAGGAAATCGGGTCGGGGTTATCGCCCGTTGTGTCGATGTCGCCATCAGGGCCGCCGAAATTAATGTCCGCCACAAGCTCGTAGCCGCAAAGATAGATGCCGGAGCTGGGGGCTGTTTCCTCCAAGGCAGTCTGTGGTGGGTGATTCAGGAGCGCCAAGCACATTGCCTTCGCTGCCGGAACTATCATCCGCGTCTGTGTCATAAGTGGTCCCAGCTAGATTGAAGCGGATGTTGTAGAGCTCCTCGGCAGTTCTGATTTCTATCAGGCCGTCGTCATCGTCGTCTACGTCATAGAGGTCAGCTACGCCATCACTATCGCTATCGGGAAGGTTCTCGCAAGCGTCTCCGGTTGCGTTGGGCTCGCCTTCGGGCGCGCAGTTTTGGCAGAGGCCAGCGCTGGTGGCTACATGGTTCTCTATTTCCTTGCAGGCCGCATCCGTAATACATGCGCTGTCCAGCACGCTATTTGCGCCAGAGCTTCCATTCCGGCAGGCCGTCTCGTTGATGCACTGGGTTCTGTCCCACGCTGCTTATCATACCTGAGTCCGTGCAGTCTGTGCAGACGTTGGCGGCGGTGGCCACATGGGCGGGCATAGTCATGCAATCATCATCACTAATACAGGCGATATCGTCCAGCACGCTATTGGGAGAGGGGCTTCCAGTTAAGCATGTAGCTTCGGTCACACAGCCGAAGCTGTCTAGACCGGTTAGGAGGTCTTGGCTCGAGCAGCTTATACATTCCCCCACTTTGGTGGGCATCGATGGCTTGGCCTGGCACATCAATGCAGTCGCCTACGCTGATGCACGCGGTTTTTCCTAGATTACTGAGCACGCAGGCCCACAGAGCAGTCATCACAGTCACCGTCTGCGGTGGCTGCATGGTTATCCATTTCCCGGCAGGCGGCATCCGTAATACATTCGTTGCCCAGCACGCTATTTGCGCCAGAGCTTCCAGTCCGGCAGGCCGCCTCGCTGATGCACTGGGTGTTGGCCACATTGGCCACAGTACCGCTAGCACAGGCTTGGCATTCGCTCTCGCTTGTGGCAACCTGGCCTGGCACAGCGGCGCAGACGCTGTCTTCGATGCACTCGGTTTTGTCTAAGCTGGCAAAAGTATCCGTGTCTGCGCAGTCTTGGCAGACGTTGGCGGCTGTGGCCGAATGGCCGGTCATAGCCTGACAGACCGTATCACTAATGCAGGCGGCATCATCGAGCACGCTATTTTCGCCTGAGCTGAGAGCCTGGCAGGCTGCGGGTGCGATGCACTGGTCTTTGTTTAGGCTGCTTATAGAACTTGAGTCCTTGCAGTCCATGCAGTTACCGGCGCTGTTGGCCACATAGCCCAGCTCAGCGATGCAGGCTGCTCTGCTGACGCACTGGTCTTTTTCTACATTGGCAAAAGTATTTGTGGCTGTGCAGTTTTGGCAATTATTCGCGTCATTGGCGGCATGGCCGTCCACGCCAGTACAGGCGCTTTCCATGATGCACTCGGTTTTGTCTAAACTGGCAAAAGTATCCGTATCTGCGCAGTTTTGGCAGACGTTGTCCACAGTGGCCACATGCCCGGCTATAGCCATGCAATCAGCATCACTAATACAGGCGCCGTCCAGCACGCTATTGGGGGATGGGCTTCCCGTCAGGCAGTCATCTTCAGACTGGCAGGCAGTGCGGTCTACATTGGTTACAGGAGTGAGACCTGCGCAGTTTTGGCAGACGTTGTCCACAGTAGCCACGTGGCCGTCCATCATCTGGCAGGCGGCATCTGTCACGCATTCGTTGCCATTCAGGACGCTATTGGGAGAGGGGGGGCTTCCCGTCAGGCAGTCATCTTCAGACTGGCAGGCGGTCTTGCCTATATTGCTTACAGGAGTTCCTCCAGAGCAGGCCTGGCACTCGTTCCCGCCGACGATGATCTGGCCGCCTACAGCGCAGGCTGTTCTGCTGACGCATGCGGTTTTGCCTATATTGCTTACAGGAGTTCCTCCAGAGCAGGCCTGGCAGACGTTGTCCACAGTAGCTACATGGCCAGCCATAGCCTTGCAGACCGCATCACTAATACATTCGTTGCCATTCAGCACGCTATTTGCGCCTGAGCTGAGACCCTGGCAATCGATTATGCTGATGCACTGGTTTTTGTTCAAGTTACTTACGGGAGTTGTATCTGCGCAGGCCTGGCATTCATCTGTGGCTGTTGCGACCTGGCCTTTCACATTGGTGCAGGCTACCTTGCTGATGCACTGGTTTTTGTCCACATTGCTTATTTGACTTGAATCTGCGCAGGCCTGGCAATCGCCCATGACTGTTGCGACATGGCCTGCCATATCGGTGCAGGTCGCCGCAACGATACATGCGCTTTGATCTATATTACGCACCTCCCCAGCCTCGCATTCCTCACAGTCATTGCTGGATGTGGCAACCTGGCCTGACGTGCCTGTGCAGACCGATGCGGCGATGCACTGATCTTTGTCTACATTGGCAAAAGTATCTGTGTCTGTGCAGTCTTGGCACTCGTCGCCGTTAGCAACAACTTGGCCTGCCGTACCTGTGCAGGTCTCCTCGCTGATACATGCGGTTTTGGCTACATTCGTCACGGGAGTAGTGTCGGCGCAGTCTTGGCACTCGTCGCCGTTAGCAACAACTTGGCCTGCCGTACCTGTGCAGGTCTCCTCGCTGATACATGCGGTTTTGGCTACATTCGTTACGGGAGTGGTGTCGGCGCAGGCCTCACAATTACCATCGGCCTTAGCAACATGGCCTGTCTTAGAAGTGCAGACAGTCGGGCTGATGCAGGAAGTACCTGCAGGGTCTACAAACTTGCCGGGGGCTGTGCGGCAGGCGCTGGCAGCAATGCAGCCACTATCAACGGTATCAAGTATCTCGCCTTCTGCGCACTGCCCTGAATCCACGCAGGTGTTGGTCGCCCGGTTTAGTATTTGCGGGCTCGTGCAGCTTTCTTCCGTCTCGCAGGTGGGCTTGGTGTCGGGCTTCAGCTCGCCAGGCTCACAGCTGCTAACGCAGGCCGTATTGCCAGAGTTAGGATACTGGTCTCCGGCGCAATTCACGCAGACATTGGTCGCCGGGCTGGGCGCCTGTGCGCCTGTGCAGCTTGCCAGCGTCTCGCAAGTGGGCTTGTCTGTCGGCTTGATTTGGCCAGAGGGACAGCTACTAACGCAGGCCGTGCGATCAGAGTTCGGATACTGACCCTGAGGACAATCTATGCAGGCGCTCTTGGCTGCGTTCAATGCCTGGCTGCCAGCGCAGGTGGGAGTCTCTCCTCCTCCGCCATTTCCACTACCGGCATCTCCACCACCTCCTCCACCTCCGCCGCCTCCACAGGCGCTGGTGAATGCGATACTACATGCAAAAAAACTTAGGCTGATGAGCCTGTGAAAGGAAGGCTTGCCTTTGTCTCTGGAAGGCCCGCCTCTGTCTTGCTTCAAGAGATGATTGTCGTCATCCCCATACATAATTTGCTTTTTCATACTCCTACTCTTATTCATAATCATACTCCTTTTGTTATTCATAATCGTATACACTCCTTGCTAAAATGCAGCATTGCTAATGTGACAATTGGTTTTGCCAAATCAGCATAGCCTTACATTTGCTCTTAAATTTTGACCACTATAAATTCAGCTAGAATACAATGTCAAGAAAATTAATAATTTTTTATGTTTTTTTAACAAGCCCTAAAATGCGCGCAACAGCTCTGATCTTAGTGACCTTGTTATAGAACGTGAAAGTTCGATGCTATGTCATGCAGAGGCAAGGCGGGAGATGGCGAGCTATTGCAGCTTTTATGATAGAAGAAAAAACTTAGCATGCTATAATCCAAGATTACTTCTATGATAGAAGAAAGGCTTAGCATGCTATAATCCAAGATTACTTTTATGCTTTTATGATAGAAGAAAATGCTTAGCATGCTATAGTCCAAGTATTACTTTTATGATAGAAGAAAATGCTTAGCTTAGCATGCTATAGTCCAAGTATTACTTTTATGATAGAAGAAAATGCTTAGCATGCTATAGTCCAAGATTACTTTTATGATAGAAGAAAATGCTTAGCATGCTATAGTCCAAGATTACTTTTATGATAGAAGAAAGGCTTAAAGAAGCTTATCTAGTATTGCTTGTATTATAGAAGTTTTCATATAAGGGCGGCGCAGCATATACCGAAATTTGTAAAGGCAATGTTTCTATCTTTCTTTTTATTGTTAGGGCTGAGGCTCATGTGCTATGACGCTTTGCTGTATGGACAAACAGAGATTGGGAAGCCATATAAAAATTCCTCCTATTTCTTTCCTCTAGGGAAGGTGCAATCTATAAGGCATAGGCAGGGCAGCGTCCTGCTGTTTCGAGGAGCTCTTATAGACTTGCTTGGAGAGCCTATTAGGCAGGAAAAACTGCGCAAATATCTTGCGCGCAGTGGTGGTCTTTTATGGCTGCAAAGTCCAGAGCAAAAGGAGGCGGGTCTATTCCGAAGCAGCAGAGTAGAGCAGGCAGGACAAAGAGCTTTCCTGCTTTATGGCGCTTTTGATTTGCATCCACACGCAGAGCTGCTGCCCTCTTATAGGGCAGGCGTATATAAGAAAAGAGCTGCCGCATCCCGAAAACGAGAGCGGCCATCCCGGCCTCAAGTCCCGAAGTGGATACGCCATCATAAAGATTACAAACTCATGCTTTATATTCCCAGCAGCTATCTCAGATTTGGTCAGGACACAGAGCCCTCGCAAAGCAGCTTTAATCCCTATTTTCGCGATACGAGAACAAAGCATCTGGCACGCATCAAGGCATTTTATATGGACAAGTATGAAGTAAGCAATGCGGAGTATTTGTACTTTTGCCAAAAGAGCGCTTATCCCATGCCTATTGCATGGCAAAAAAGCAAAGACTATCCACCCTATGGAGACAAAGGCAATCATCCCTTTCACAGAGCCAGCTACAAAGAGGCGCAGGCCTATGCGCGTTGGGCAGGGAAACGCCTGCCAACGGAATGGGAATGGGAATTAGCGGCGCGCGGGTCCTTAAAGCTCTATCCTAAGAGAAGCCCGCCCATTTATCCTACAGGTGATATTTTCGATCCTAAGCTTTGTAATATCCTTGAGTCAGGCCATCAAGGGACTCTTTCGGTGTACAGCCTGCAGGGTCCCAGCCCCTATGGCATGATTGGCATGTGCGGCAACGCAAGGGAATGGACTTCCAGTTGGCTTGCGCCATATAGAGGGCAGCTTTGGCCCTCACAGGCCCCAAAGGCCTACCTTTACAAAGTAATACGAGGCGCTTCTTTTGCTCAAAAGCGCAGCTTTGCGCGCGCAGACTACAGAGATTATGGGGGCATCCCTGGGTTGCAGGCAGACTATAGCGCAGGCTTTCGCTTAGTTTTGGATGCGCATTAGCTACATGTTAGCTGCGCAGCTTTGTGAGGAGCAAGGGCGCATGAGAATTTTGCAAACTATATACAATGCCATAAAAACGAATAGAAAAGCTTGCAGGCGCTTAGAGCTATAAATAATAAGGCATGCGGGGCTTTGCGCGCTCAGCTGGCCCTTGCTTTTTCCTAAAACAAATGAAAAGCAATCTGCAAAATAGGTCCATCTATTGCCGTGACAACATAGACGTATTGCAAGGCATAAACTCCAAATGCGTAGACTTGATCTACTTAGACCCGCCCTTTAACAAAAAGAAAGTCTTTACGGCGCCTATAGGCAGCCATGCAGAGGGCGCCAGCTTCAAAGACTATTTCAGAGAAGCAGACCTAAAAGAAGAATGGCTAAAGACCATCAAAGAAGATAGAGACGAGCTATACAGCTTCCTTATGGGCATCAGAGATTACGGCAACAAGTATAACTTCTGTTATCTTGTCTACATGGCTATACGGCTACTAGAATGCCACCGGATACTCAAAGACACTGGCAGTTTGTATCTGCACTGCGATCCCACAATGTCGCATTATCTCAAAATACTTTTGGACTGCGTCTTTGGTGAAAAGAATCTGAGAAGTGAAATCGTATGGCGTATAGGATGGGTTTCTGGTTTCAAAACAAAGAAGCTAGGCTTTATTAGAAACCATGATATTATTTTTTATTATGTGAAAAGCAAAAGATATTTTTTTCATAAGGAGTATATTCCCTATGCAGATGATTATTTGAGACGAGACGGAAGCATTCCTACTGGGCAAGGCGTACCATTAGAGGATACTTGGAATTGTCATAGCGGTGATGTATTAGATTCTATTATGATAAAAAGCTTTTCTAGTGAAAAGGTGGGCTATCCTACACAAAAGCCGCTCGCCTTGCTGGAGCGCATCATCCAAGCAAGCAGCAAGAAAGGTGATCTTGTGCTGGACCCTTTTTGCGGCTGCGCTACCACGTGCATAGCAGCTGAAAAGCTGGGGCGCAAGTGGGTAGGCATAGACATTTCTATAAAGGCCCATGAGCTTGTGCAAACGAGACTAGAGAAAGAAGTTGCCAATCCAGAAGAGCTTTTTGATTACAAGAAGGCCCTGAACTTTTCTACAGATCCGCCGAAGAGAACAGACCTTAGGCAGACAGACATAGAGCAAAAATACGTCTATGTTATTTCTAACAAAGCTTACAAAGACGAATACAAAGTAGGCATAGCTAAGGACATACAAAAACGCTTGAACAGCTACCAGAGCAGCGATCCAAACAGGGGCTATAAGCTGGAGCATAAGAAGTTGACTCCCAGATACAGAGAGCTGGAAAAATATATACATACGGAATTGCAAAGCAGACATGAATGGGTAAAGGCGGACTTAGAGACCATCAAAAAAGCTATGCGGGATTTTGATAAGTCTTATTTACTTTGAAAAGGCAAAGATCGTAAATCATGCAAAATCTTTTTAGCGGAATCTTGTATATAGTTCCCACAATTTGAAGAGGCATATTTTTTGCTTGCCTAATTTGCAGCTTTTGTATTAATGTTTGCAGGGAGCTAGAGAAGTATGATATATTGTAAAGACATAGATAGAGGTCAGGGTGAGATCATCCGGGTGGAGATTTCCGAGTTCAAGAAGGAGAAGCGTCTCAATATACGTACTTGGTACACTGATAAGCAAAGCGGAGAATATAAACCTACGCAGCGCGGGGTAGCGCTGCGCCCGGAACTCTTTGAGGAATTGAAATCCGCTATTTTAGAAGCAGAACCGCACATTAAGCTCATTCTCAATGAAAACCAGCGCAAAAGCAGCTCTCTTGATCCTTCTTCTTAGATAGTCGTTTTGATATACCAATCTAAGTATCGTTTTGCGAATGCTGAGCTCTCCCGCAGGGTCTGCGGAGCAAGGGACCATCGCCTTCCCTTTATAGAGGCGCTGCTCAAGGTCTTTCTCATACCACGCGATCTTGCTCTTGTCGTAGAAGCTCGTAACGAGAAAGACCTCTCCCTGGCGCTGTCTTTTTTTGCGAGTATAGAACAGTATTACAGCCGGCATGTGGAGGCAGAAAAGGACAGCTCTGCTTGGGAAGATCTGTACCGCGGCACCAAAAGTTCTATCAAAAGTATGAAAGGCCGCAGGCAAGTTCATGAGCAGGGCGCTGCCGGCGAAGCTTTTGCAGAGGCAAAGGATGAGATACTCTTTGTAAAAGCAAATGGTCATCCCATACAAACAAAAAATCCCCGCCAGAAAGCATATGTAGATTCCATGCTGAGCAATGCCCTCACAATTGGCATAGGGCCAGCAGGTACGGGGAAAACGTTTTTGAGCATTGCTGCGGCTGCCAGCCTTTTGCTAAGCGGGAGGCGCAGACGCCTGATTATTACCAGGCCTGCCGTGGAAGCGGGAGAGTCCTTAGGTTATTTGCCGGGTGACTTGGAACAGAAGATAGACCCTTATCTGCGCCCCCTCTACGACGCCTTATATGACTGCTTGAAGCGTGAGCAAGTCCACGATATGATCGCAAGCCGGCAGATTGAAATCGCGCCCTTAGCCTATATGCGGGGCAGGACTCTAAGCGATGCCGTCATCATACTAGACGAGGCGCAAAACTGTACCCTTAAGCAGCTGAAAATGTTTTTGACGAGGCTGGGCTCTTACTCTACTATGTGTTTGAGCGGAGATATAACGCAGATCGACCTTGCCCCGGGCAAGTCTGGCCTTGCGCGCGCAGCAAAAATTCTCGCAGGCATAGAAGGCATAGGCATCATAGGCTTCCAGCAGGCAGATATTATACGCAGCCCCTTACTCGTCAAAATACTCCATGCCTTCGAGAGTGAAGAAGAGTCCAGTCAGAATGGAAGCTGAAAAGTAATGCAAAATCATACAACATGGCTGGGTTTTCTTGTAACTCAGATAGACCATTATTTAGGAAAGAAACGTTCCAAAGGCTATGTACGCTCCTTGCAGATCACTTTGCTGCTTCTGAGCACGGGAATGATCAGCCTGAATCTTGTCCTTCCAAGCCTAAGCCGTTTTGAAATCGATCTGCATAAAGACGAAAAATGGGCGCCCAATCGTAACGCGCCAGAAGACATTATTGCTTTGAGCGATATCAAGTTCTTGATGGAAAAACAATACAAGGCCGCTCTGGCAGACGCCACCCAAAGAAGCCCTTTGCATTTCACCAGAGATTTTGGCACTCTGGAAAGCAGGGAAGAGGATTCTGAAAATAAGCAGCCTTCTTTCCAAAAGATGCTGCGCCAAGATATAAGGAAGCTGCGTATTTGCAGAGCCGCCGCAAAGCAGATCAAAGATACAATCCAATGCGGCTCTTCCAAAATCATGCGTTGGAGGCGGCTGCAAGCCGAGGAATGGCAGGCGCTCCTCCTTTTTTCTTCTACCAGCATAATGAAAAAATTAGGCGAGTTAGTAAACACGATCTTTGCTCAATACGCCATACTCAAAAAAAAGGAGGAGCATCCTATGTTCAAAAAATTCAATGGCAGCATCGTGCGCATACATGACATCAAGCAGGGCGCTTCCGGCGTTGTAGATATGCCATGGGAAAACGTCATCCTAAGAACGCAGCTTTATAGGGACTCGCAAGTCGCAGTCAAACTAAATACTCTAGCAAAGTCCGTAATACCGGGCAGCAGCGCCAATCAGCGGCGGGCTTTCCTCAAATTGAGCAAGAGCTATTTGTATCGCCTGGATGCCTGCCGCTTTGATGAAAAAAAGACGCTGGAAATACAGGAGATAGAACGCAAGCGCGTGCCGCTTACTGATCATCTTTTTCAAATCAAACGCGGAGAAAGCATCGTAAGGCGCGGGGATGTCATAACAGAAAATATCTATCAGGCCCTTTTGATACAAAAGTCTGAACACCACAGCGAGATCATACGTCAGGGCATCTCCAATTTCCTGCTGCAGGTGATTTTTCTGCTCATGGTCTTCTATTTTGCGCTTAAATTCAAAGAAAAGCAGCTCGAGGACATAAGCTCCAACCTCATTATTTTTCTAAGCCTTATTTTTTTCTCTTTGATCGTCCTTTCCCTGCAGCAGGCATGGTTTGCTGAGGCAAAGACAAATGAACTAGTCCATATCTTTGGCACATGGGTTCCCATAGGCGCCTTTGCAATGCTTTTCTCACTCATATTTGGGGAAGTCTTTGCGGCGCCATTTGCTTTATACATGGCCTTCCTGACTTTTCTTGCCAGCGGCTATGATATAGTTTCTTTGTTTATCAGTACAAGCGTAGCATTGAGCGGCGTTGTGCTGGGGATAAGACTCAAAGAGCGCATCCATTTTATCAGCACAGCCCTCATCATCACTCTTATCAACTGCCTATGCCTTACCCTCGGCTACCTTTACAGCAAACGCGATATATTCGGTGACTTCGCCAACCTGGGAATCTTTACTGACAATTATCTCACGGCGCTGAGCTATGCCGCCTTGTCGGGACTCAGCTCTATTCTGGTATTGGGGATACTGCCTCTTTACGAAAGGATTTTTAATATCGCCACGCGCTTTAAGCTCATAGAGCTTGCCGATCCTGGTCATCCGCTGCTTAGAGAACTATTCCAACGAGCTCCATCTACCTGGACTCACACTATGATGGTAGCGGCGCTTACGGAAAAAGCCTGCGAAAGACTCAAGCTAAACAGCGTCTTGGCGCGCACGGGTATTTATTTTCATGATATAGGCAAGATGGTAAACGCAGGCTTTTTCATAGAAAACCAACACCTGATCCCTAAACCAGAAAACATTGACAAAAACAATCCCGCCCTGGCGGCAAAGGTCATTATCGCGCACGTATTGGATGGAATCAAAATGGCCAAGGCGGCGCGCCTCCCGCCCGAAGTCATTGCTTTTATCCCTGAACATCACGGCACCTCTATTATGTCTTTTTTTTATCATAAGGCGCTGGAAAAAAACAGGCGCAAAGTAAACAAAGAAGATTTCCAGTACAAGGGCCCCAAGCCTCAATCTAAGGAGACCGCCATTGCGATGGTCGCAGATTCTGTAGAAGCGGCCAGTCGTTCCATAAACATAGTAAACAAGGAAAGCATAGAAAATCTGATACAAAAGATCATAAACAGCAAGATGGCTGAGAACCAATTTGACGAATGCGATCTTAGCATCAGAGACCTGCAGGTGATCAAGGACTCTTTTCGAGAGGTGCTGCTCTCTTCCTTTCATTTCCGCCCTCAGTATCCTGACAAGCAGCAAACGAAATTGCTTGAAAATCAAAGAGAGAGCAGCCAGAAGCGGACTAGGAGCCGGTCTCAAAAGTAGGCTCTTGCAACACAGGATGTGTCGCCATTTGGCTGACGACGACCAGAATGGTCGGCAGAAGGCTCAATGCAGACTGGCAGAATGCTCGAGGCATTCTGCACTTCGCCTACCATAAAGGCTTGTTCAGCAATTTTAGGGTTTCCCTAAATTGCGTTTGTCTCCTGCGTGCCCGAATGAGCAAAAGCTCTTTTAGGGGCTTTTGCCTAAAGGGTGAAAAATACATGGATGTATTTTTGAGACAAATTCTAGGACGAAGAGGAAAAAAGAAGCCCGGAACTAAAAGACCTATGCAAGCTAGAATGTTTTCTGCCACATTGCTTTTTCTGCGCCTCAGCAAAAAAAGCAAAACTGCGCTACTTCTTTGCGCCTTTGTTTCTCCCTTCTTCGTCCATGATCTTTTTGCGCAATATGTCTATACAGAATTAAAACAAGACAAGCATGTCTTACATTTTACGGAGGTCTCTGATAGCCTTGTCTGCCAATGCGGTTGCAATTTCGTTTTGAGCAGCTGCGCGCACGCAGACTGTCCCTGGGGCATCCCCGTGCGCCGTCTCATTGAAGAACATATCCAAGCTGGCATGAGCGCAGAAGAAATCATTCACCTCTTCCAAAAAGGCTTCGGGTCCGCTTTAGACGCCAGCCCTTACGCTCAGAAAATGCGCAGGGAAGGCAGACACGAGCTGCTAAAAGACCTAAAAGATGGTTATGGACCTCAAATCCTTGCCCGCAGCTCTCTCTTTTTGCCTCTCTTCCTGCTGTTCTTGGCCGCTATAGGAGGGGGCCTGCTCTTTTTTCTTTGGTATAGAAAAAACTCACGGCCTTAAAGCAATGCTTCACTATACTTTTTCCTTTATCTTCTTTTTGCTCGTTTTCCTATGCGCTGCTTTATCTTCTTTGGAAGCTCAAATCAAAAAAGACGATAGGGCTTCCGGCTCTCTGAGTTCAAAGGCGCCTCCGAGCATTTCCATTCGCGGGAGAATACAAAATGGTACCACTGGCGCCTGGCTCCAAGAGCAGAGCCTTCCTCTGGAGCTGATTTCTTTACAAAATTCTATGCAAGTCGTGCAGAAAAAAAACAGCATGCGCTCCTACTTTCTTTTTCGCCCTATCCCAAGACCCACAGCGCCCTATCTCATTCGAGCGCAATACCAAAAGGGAAGCTTTAACCTGCTCATCCCTCCCATGCAAAAATTCTGGCAAAAGGAGCATATTCTCAGAGTCTACGAAAAGGGAGCAAAAAAGGAGGATATAGATATACAGTCAGCCCTGTCAGTGCGCAAGCACAAAGGACAGCTCTTTGTAGAGAAAGTCTTTGCGCTGCACAACAGGTCCAGGCCTCCCAGGACCTTTGCCATAGCAGCTCTTTCTGTGTTTATTCCCGCAAAAGCTCAGAAGCTCAGCGCAGGCCTGCGCTATGCGAAAAAAAACGTAGCCATCCCTCTGCAAATACAAAAGCGCCCCTCTAAGCAGCAGGCCAAAGAAGGGGATTATTATTTCTTCTCCCGCGCGCTGCATCCTGGCAGGGCAGAGTTGAGCTTCCGCTATGTGCTGGAGTCTTACAAATTCCGCGACCAGCTCTGGCAGCTAGACAAGCAATGGCCTGAAAACAAAGAGCGCATCCTGCTTTGGCGCCCTCAAGACACTGCGCCAAGTATTTCCTTTGCCAAATACGAGCTTGTCCAAATCCCTCAAATCGGCGGAGCTTACAAGCTTCGCTATACGAAAGAGCAAGAAGCAGGGCTGCCCCTATCATATCGAAGCTACATGGACTTCTCGGCGCTGGGCTTTCTAAGCTCACGTGCAAGCGTAGAGCATTCCAATGCCCTCTTCCATACTCCCATAGAAAGCATAGCAGCCGTCTTACTCATACTCCTCAATCTGAGCTTTATCCTCCCCCGCCTGCTGCTTGGCAGGCAAGCCACAGGCAGGGGCCGAAGGTGACGCTTTAAGCTGCTTGCGGCTCTAGGAGCGCTTAGCCCCGAAGCCAAAGGGCAGCTGCTTGCGGCGCATCACAATTACAAGCAAGCTGGACAAAAGCACGATATTTGCAAGAAGGAACAAGAGGCCGCCATCGCTTGCTATTTGCTGCCCTACGAACTCTCCCTCCACCACGATTCCTAGAATCAAAAGGTGACTCATAATCGCGCCCAGCATGCTCATAGCTGCTAAAGCAGCCCCATAGATGCTCAAAGCAGGCACCAAGATGAGGATAAGAGCAAGCAGCTCTATCACGCCTGCCGCAATTCTACCCCACGGTTCTACGCCCAAAGTCGTAAAAATATACTGGGATTCCAAAGCCCCCGTGAATTTGAAAAAGAGAGTCTGCCCCAAAATCACAGCTGTGATAATCTGAAAAATCCAAACCATAGATATTACTAAGATATAGGACGCTTACAAAAGCAAGAAATTTAATAAAAAATGAGCAGCGGGGCCGCATCCCTTTTCAGATGCGCCCCCGCTTTAAGAGCCTGCCTTTGCACAAATACTACAGGCCCCCTGCTCTAATTTACTACGTCTATAAAAACATAAAAAGTCTCTTATATCAGCTTAGTAATCAGTCGTAATGTATATTTTCCATTGCTTTGTCTGATATGTACGTGTCTTCCAGTCCTTCCAGGCATTCTTGGATAGTTTTATAGCTCAGGGAAAAGACTCCATCCCTGGCGCCTGTTGTGCTTGTATCAAAGGCCGTAGAATCCTCAAAATTGATGTACCGGTAATAGCTTTTGTGTTTCTCCTGCGAGATAACAGCTGTCCGTTTGTCTCCTTGGCAGCTCAGGATGAGTCGCCAAGTCTTGATCCTCCTCTCCCAAGGGTTATCCTGCTTTACTTTTGCCAGAGATTCCAAGGAATCTATCTGACACAAATAGGCATTCTTTGCTTTGAAAAGACTCTTAAGCAAATGGATTTCTACCCTTTTGCTGCCTTCATCAACATACATGCAATAGGAATAGCCATCACTTAAGTCCTTCCCTAGAAAGGGATGCAATGCGCGCCAGTCCTGCAATATCCATATCCCTGATATTTCAGCGCCCGCATCGTAGCTATCGTCCTGCTCATTCTTAAGAGCCGCCTCCCTTTGCGCCAAGAGCTCCTGCGTACTCATAGCCTGCTTATCCTTTTTGCAGGAGAGGCAAAGAAGGCCGGCCATAAGTACCGCCCAAATCATATGTTTTTTCACAAAGCCCTTTTGCAAGCCCTGCTCTTTCATCCACTTTTTCATTTGCATTTCCTCCATTATCGCGTGTTTTTGATTTGAAAAACAAAGGCCCAAGATCCAGCGCAGGAGCGCCAGATAAGACCAATACTGCAAAGCAGCCCCAGCCGCAAGCAAGAATCATACAAAAAGCCCGCAAGCTTAGTTATTTTTCTTGTAATCTACTCCATGTACATTCGCCCACGCGACAGGATAAAGCCACCTATTATCACCGTGAGTGGTATGATCCATATTGTACCACACACCGTCTTCACCCCTTGCGATGAGCATAAAGTGATTTGGGCTGCCGCTTTTATTCGTATCTTGAAAACTAATGGCGACATGCGCATTGTTTTCGTTTAGGACATCTCTTGAAGTAAAACCAACGCCTTTGGGCGGGAGCACCTTTAAGTCATCCTTTTCACGATACTTTTTGTACTGCTCTTTTCTGTACCTTGCCATTTGCAAGTTCTTGCGCCACTCTGCGCTGCCTAATCCATATGCTAGGCTGACCTTCTTTGACTGAGGATTCCAGCCTATATTCCCTTTTTGCAGCTCTTCTTGAAAAAATTGCTTCAGAGAACGTTTATCTTTTCCAAGGATTACGCCAATGCGGTTATAGGTGATCACGTTGCACAACTCAGAAGCGGCGCTGGCAGCCAACCGGGCCTTATTGCGGCGCCTGCTTATATACTTTTTTACCCTATTGAAGACCCTCTCCTTTGCGTTGATCTGCTCTATTTCTCTGCCTATCCTTCTTTTCTCTCGACGGCCCTGCGCAAGGGACAATTGCTTAATAAGCGCAGAGCGCTTGCGTACAAGCCCTTTATCAAAGCTTAAAGAATCAATATCGTTGTAGACTGCTTCTATATCTTGGATCATCTTCTTGTTCTTTCTGTTCTGTTGGTAATCTTCTATTCTTGTTTCATACATCACATTACGCCATTCTTTCTTCAGAAACTCTGTCTCATATTCATCAAGGTCTGCGCCGCCGTCTCTCTTTGCATGCAGCTGCTTCACCAGTTTTTCATCCAACTCAAAGTGATGATATCTTGCGAGATTCCAGCTTTTTTCTGCCAGAATTACCGTTTCTTCTAGAGCCTTCTTCTCCAGAACTTCTGCATATTGCTCTGCGCCATCCAGGGCGCTTTGCGCAGCTTCTGTATGCGCCAGGAAACCCAGCTTCTCTTCAGCTTTCGCTCGCAGATTTTTCTTCCAGTCTAGAGCGTCTAATGCGCCGTAGCCTTTGGAGAGGTCCTTGGCTATGCTTCTGCTCAAAGCAGCCACGCTGCCAAGCCCTGTCTTAGCTGCCAGGTCTCCCAAGCTCAGCGCAATGGAGGCGCTGTTTTTCAAAATACCTGCCGCATCTCTACCCAGCTGCCTGATATTTTCAAACTCCCCATCCTCCAGCTTGTCTCTCAAGGCCTTTATGCCCTCACCGAGATTCGTATAGCTTGTATAAGCCTGCATAACTGGAGCCAAATCTAGCGCCAGCGAAGAGGACTTGCTTTCATCTTTGAGAATTTCCTGTACTTTGTGTATGTCACGATTGATAGCGGGCGCCGTGCCTTTCCCTACCCTTAATTCTCCCATACCGATAGTAGCGCGGGTAATGCCTATTTTTGTTCCACTTGCCTTCCCCAAAGAAAAAGAAAGGTCTTTGAGCTGCGTGCCAAGACCAAGGCCATGCTGCTTGCTGCGGCTAATGTCTTGATCTCTCAGGTCTTCTGCAATGAGGGAGCCCTGCACCAACACTTGCAATTCGCCGCCATCGCTGCCATCCTGCCTTTGATTGGCAATGAGCGCGCCTTGCACATAGGCATCTCCTCCCACGTTGAGCAAGACAGAAGAAGTTCCCAGAATAGAGCTTAGGTCGTCTGCCCACTTTCTTTGGGAGCTAAATTGCGAGCTGCTAAAAGAAGCCGCAGCATTGAGGCCTCCCTCACTGCCGTAAGAGACTGAAAGGCTGCGGCGGCTCTGATTGCCGGAAGTAGTAGATTCGTTTTGCAGCGTCTCCAGCCGCAGATCGCCAGCTACCTTTATGTCTATATCTTTTGCTAAAACACTGCTGCCTTTTTGCAGCAAATCCTCCCCGCTGCTTATATGTATCGTACCTTCCTTAGCCGAAAGCGTGCTCTGCAGGTGCGTATTGCTGCGCATTGTATGCTCTGAGCGTGACTCTTCTATACTGCCATACAGGTTTACCACCCCTCCCACCCACTGCGCCACATTCGTCCCAATAGCAGCCCTTACAAAAGACGAGCTGGACTTGCTTGTCTGCTCTGCCTGCACAGCCAGCAGCTGGATGCCTGCATCCGCATCTACGTATATATCTCCCTCGAGGCTATGGAGCTCAGAAGCCTCCACCCGTATTTCCTCCTTTGCAGAAAGGCTAAGGGTCCCTTGCTTTGCGCCTAAAAAAGACCCAAGGACGCTTTGGCTATGAGCGCTTTCCTCTTCTCCTTGGACACTATAGCTGATCTCAACATTTGTCTGGCTGTCCATACCAAGGCCCAGCTCTGTGCGTCCCATATCCCTCTTTTCTTGCTGAGAAGTCACAGCAGCCTGCACTCTAATAGAAGTCCCGGCGTCTAGTCTTGTATCCAGCTGGCCCAATAATTGTGAGCCATAAATATCTATGTCGCCATGGCTTTTGATTAGGATATCTCCACCAGCCCGAATGAGAGAAGCCTGCGCCTCTTTCTTATGGACCCGCTCTTCCTGCTCTTCTTCAGCCAAATGCGTATGGGAGCCCTTGATGCTTGTTTTATACTTCTTCTCCTGTTTTATTGTACTTGACCAGCTTTCTTCCTGATTCTCAGCAGAGCTGATCACGAGATGCTTGGCTGCTATTGTGATATTTCCGTCTCCTTCGATCTGAGAGCCTGCTATACGCATTGCATCTGCGCTTAGGAGCTTAAGGTCTTTGCCAAAGTTGAGACTAGAAGAAAAGACTTTTTGCATGTCATAGCCCCGGGTAACCGTGGTTTTTACTTCCTTGCCGTCCATAAAGTTTCGCTCACGCTCTTTTGTGCTGCTTTTGCTTTCATAGACATCCTGCCCATACAGCCCTGCTATAGAAACAGGGCCTTGAAAGTTTAGAAATCCCTCTTTTTGCGACTCTATGCGGCTTCCCTCAAGCAAGAATGCGCCTTTGCCTTCTATATGCAGCGCAGAGCCTGTTTTCAAGAGAGAGGCCGTATACCTCCTACTTTGCGATTTTTCATAATCTCCGTTGCCAAAGCGTATGTCATAGCCGCCGTCCAGCTGCGCTGCGCTTATTGTGAGATCACCCCCCACAGCTAATACAGCCTTGCCTTGTGACTCCAGAAGGGCTCCCTTCATCTGGAGATTGCGGCCTGTCTGAATATGGAGCGAACTTGCATGAATGCCGGCGCTGCCTACAAGGTACTGAGAATAATTCTTCGCATCTATGCGCACTTCTCCCACCAGACTTTCATGTATCAGATCTCTCCTTGCAGATACTTCGACCTTAGTTCCGTGAATCCAGCCGCTTTGATTGACAATATCCCCCTTGCTTTTTAGCAAGACCTCATCACCTGATAAAACTCCGCCTAGATTCTCTAGATTTATGTCCGTATCTATATGCAGCTTCCCATAGCTCATAATACCTGCGCCTGCGCCTGTATTTGCAAGAGTCCCTGCCTTGAGATAGACATCTTTGGCGTCTATGCGCGCAACAGTACTCTGCGCCCTCTTTGTTCCAGCCTTCGCCAAATAAAGGCGAGGAACAAGCACCTTGTGGCCCTGCACAATCCTTTCTTCCATCCAGATGATATCCTGCTTTAGCTGCTGCGCCTGCTCTGCGCTTAACGCAACACCAGGGCTAAGTTCCAAGTCTTTGTAGGCCTGCACCGCATTATCAAAGAGGCTTTGCATTTGTTCGTAGTGGCTTGTGACGCCCTCTTCTAAAAAATAGCTGCCAGTCTGCTCAAAGATTTGTTTTTGGACCAGGCGCGTTTCATAATAGGGGTCACCGAGGAGCTGGACATGCTCCAACTTTGGATCTGTTGCTTTTGCTAAGGTCTTTTCAGGAGTCTTTTCAGGCGCCTCATATGGCTCATCGGGCTGCTGCTCATATTCCGACTCGCCCTTGCTGATACCTATCTTTTGAAAGAAATACTCTGAGCCCAGATAGTTTTGCATATCCACAAAAAGGGGATTCGTTTCAATAAGATAAGAATGTCCCGCCCCCGTATTACGAATAAAAAGCCCGCTTCGCCCCTCTGGCAAAGTGATAGAGTCAAGGCTTAGGGAAGGCTGGCTAAAGCTAGGCTGCGCTGGGCTTGTAAAGCGCCTTGCCCCTCCCTCATCCAGATTCTTTGCATGCTCCGTGACAACTATGTTCATGGAGCCCCCGGCCTGAATCAGGGCAGGAAAGCTCTGGCCTCCGGCTGCGGCTCTCTTTTCGTCCCAAGGCTCAGCTGCGCTCCAGTATGGCCCATAAAAGGCATCGCTTCCTGAGCAAATTTTCACTCCAAACACATTTACTGTGCAGCCAGTGTGTTCCCTCCTGATAAAGCCCCTGCTGTCAAAATAGACCTCCCAGCTGCGTACGGTATAGATATCGTACTCGGCTCCCGCCTTATTGAGCAGAGCATCGCTTTGTATAGTTATGTTCCGGCCTGCTCTTATGATGCTGTATGTATTTTCTATGAGCGAAGCAAAGATGCTAATATCCTGTTTAGCTGCAATCAGCCCGGGCTCCGCCGTCGCAAGTCCCTGGCTGATACGAGAGCGCAGGCTCAGGGCTTCCACATTGCCCCGCGTAGGATTCCCGTAGCAGTTGGCCTCTCTGCATTCAAAAGTAGGATGATGCAGGCTAAAAGGGACGGCAGTTGTGCTCATTTCAAAATCCTTCTTCTCGTTTTCTATTGTGCCGGCCCGCAAAGTAATGCTGCCCTCCCAGGATTCTATACTAGCGGATTGATTCAGGAGCTTGTCTGCTTTATGACCTGCGCTGTTTTTTTGCATGCTTATATCCGTGCGGGCGAGAATCCGAGCTCCCTCCATGTTGTGCAGCTCCCGAAAATACAAATCCATCTTAGAGCGGGAAAACAACATGGCCTCGTTGCTGATCTTAGTTAAGCTCTCTAAATGCAGAGCTTCCGCTGCCCCTATCACGCCCTGATTGAGGATGGAGCCCTGCACCTGCGCCTCCAAGCTCCCGCTGTCTCCTATCTGCGCCTGCTCATTCATGCCAGCTGCCAAAACCGCATCACTATCTACCTGCAGCATGGAAGACTTGATGCGCATATCCCCGCCAGAATAGATATGAGAAGCTCTCTTTAAATGCAGCTTAGCGCTGAGGTCCAAGTCAAGGCTCCCCGCCCCATCCATGCCTGCCATGATCTTTCCCTCTATCTCTAATGCGCGCGCTTTGACTTGCAGCGCTGCAGTAGCAGACAGCTGAGCATCCGCTGCGATTCTTATATCCTCTTGCACAAGCAGCCGGCTTTGCCCGCCCTGCTGCCGTGTGCCATCCTCTCTAAGCCCGCTATACAGCATGCCTTCTAAGTCCAGTTTGCGTGCCTGGAGCTCTATCTTAGTCCCCGCAAATACTTGGCTGCCTGTCTTGATCTCTACATTGCCTGCGCTCAGGTCCATATCACCTTGCGCATAGACTACCCCCTTTGTCTGCAGCAGGCCTGTACTCTGCATATGCAGATTGCTTTGGCTGGCAAGGCTGCCCTCGAGCTGCATAATACGCTCAGCTTCGAGATGCAGCCTGCCCTTAGCAGAAAGCTTGGAGGCAAGCACAAGCTTAGAGCGCGTTTTAACAATTATGCTATCCGTGTGTGTCATCATATTACCGGCTAAGCGCACGCCCGCTCCCTGCGCTGTACTTTCTAAATAAATACGCCTTGCATGGATGCTGCCTAAAGCCCCCGCATCTATGGCCCAGGCAGTTCCCTGCGCAGCGGCTTCCTGAGCTCCCTGTGTCCGAATACGGCGCCCCACATAATCAAAGTCACCCCGGCCCACAAAGAAGGACAGATCCTGCGCATGCACTTTGCCCTGTACAAAAACCCGGGCGCTGATAACATCAAAGGTATCCACAGACGTGGCATTCAAAGCCTCAGCCTCAAAGCTCACATCCCCCCGCTCTACGGCAAAACCCAGCACTTTCTTTTTAGGCTCGTCCCATAGAACAGCGCCTGTACTAAGGCTTGCCCTGGGCGTATTGATAAAACCACAGCCCTTGCAGCTAATGCCATAGGGATTAGCTAGAATATATTCCGCCGCCTTGCCATGAATCTCCGTATAACCTCTCAGCTGGGAAGGATGAGGGCCCGTGACTTCATTCAAGATGAGCACAGCCTCTTGATCACGCTCGATATTGGGATTAGCCATGAGTATTCCCGCAAGCTGAGAACGCTTGATGCTGTCGCTGTTGTTCATTACCAGGCCCTTTTTCCCTACATGGAATTCCTTAAAAAGATTGTGCGAGACGCCTTCAGAATTGGGCCTGGCAATGTCTACTACAGGCACGCCATTAGGCGCAGGGCTTACTGAGGCTTGTTTGGAGCTTGGAGCGCCGCTATCTACGCTAAGGGTCTGGGCATGCAAGTAGAAGGCATGCGGCCCAAAGAAAGACAAGGACAGGCTGCACAGCAAAAGGCAGCTCAGTTTTTTTGGGGGCGCAGGGCAGTCTCTGCTCTGCTTGTTGATCTTTTCCATACAGAAGATAGGTATGAACTCTGCATGTGGTTGCAAAAAAAATTGTGGGATGCTCCCGCTGTGGATAGAAAATATACGCCTGCCTCAGGCAGGCAGCTTATCGCTTGCTTGTTCTGACTGCGCACCCTCCTGCCTTGCGGGCAGGGGCAGGGGGCTTTTGTTTTGTACAAGCTGGAAAAGGAAGCTTCGTATTTCTTGCATACCAGACTCCAGCTTTTGCATGTCTTGCCGTGTGCTGGTCTTTAGCTCTTGCATACCAGACTCCAGCTTTTGTATGTCTCGCTGTGTGCTGGTCTTTAGTTCTTGTATGTTTTGCTGTGTGCTGGTCTTTAGCTCTTGCATACCAGACTCCAGCTTTTGTATGTTTTGCTGTGTGTCTGTCTTTAGCTCTTGCATACCAGACTCCAGCTTTTGTATGTTTTGCTGTGTGTCTGTCTTTAGCTCTTGTATATCTCGCTGTGTGCTGGTCTCCAGCTTTTGTATGTTTTGTTTTGTGTCGCTGTGTAAATATGTTATGAGACCAGCAAGGGCAAGCAAGCTTAAACCCACAATCCATTTTAGCCATTCTATGCTAATTTGCAGCTCCCGTGTGTTCTGCCGGAGCTCTTGTAATTGTGTAGGGATTCCTGCCTGTGCAGACAGGTCTTCTTTTGCATCCTTTGTGCCTACGGTGGGATTGGACTCTAAGGCAGCAGGCAGGAGCAGCAAAGCGATCGTAAATACTACTATTCTTTTCATATATAAGTCTAGCTAAGCAAGCAGATCAGCAAAGTCAAGCAAAGTTAGCATCTCCTTTCTTCATAATACAATACTACTAGTAAGGTGTGACATGTATGGGCAGAAGCCTTGGTTGTCCCGCATCATGTTTGCATGATTTTGCCTGCGGATCAAAAAAGAAAAATTTGGCAACTATCCCTTTTGATACACTCACGCTGGTCTCTATAAACTGCAATCCCTCTAAGCGCATATTAGGCTTTCTATATCTTTGTAGACAGTATCTACGCATTTTCAGCTATCCGCCGCTATCCCAAGCGCTATATTTTTTAGCGCCGGATCATTTTGATTGAGCAGCAAAACTACTTGTCTTTGCTTTCGCTGCCTTGGCCTGTATCATGCTTTTGCCCCTTTTTTCTATCTGCTTTTTGCTTTAAAACTTTTTATTCTTATTATTCTTAAAGGGCTTATTGACCAGCGCCAAGCAGGTCTGCCCTGCCATGGGCTCTTTACTGGCAATACGATTAGCGCACGCAAGTATATAGTTCCCTTTCAGATTAGGAGAGCAAAGGCAATGCTAACAGCCTGCTAAGTCCCTTGCTGCAGGCGCCCTTGTTTGGAGCCACTGATGGAAGTCTTTTAAGATACCCTGTTTGTCCCTGCCTAAAAATTGACGCAGCAGCCCTATAGCATCACTCTGCCTATCGTTCTGGTAATGGAAGAGGAAGCTGCCTAAGCAACGCTGGTGCCACAAGTAATAGATAAAAAGGCTGTAGAGCGTGTAGGATTTGTAAGTCAGCTTATTTGGCTGATCAAAAAAAGCGGATACTTCCTGATAGCTGTAGCGGGCGCTCCTTAAGCGTTTTTTTTGAGGTATGGAGATTGGATAGCTTTGGGCGCAATCCATAGTATAGAAATGAGAGCGCTCTGCGAGGAATTCAGCCAAGCCCTCATGCAGCCAGTCTGGAGCGTCATTGCGCACAGAATGAAGCAAGGCATGGCTGAGTTCGTGAACCCAAAGCCTGTTGGAGCTGTACATAGGCATATGGATACTACGGGAGGAGCGAACGAAATAGGCGCGTACCTGCGGATGCTTACGGACATAGGCAGAATGCTTGTATAGGGAGCCTTTTTGGTATAGGATGATATGCAAGGGCCCTGCTTGGTAGGCAGGAAAATACAGCTCAATAAGGCGCTCTCGCAGCAGGGCCTTAGAGGCCACTTCCAGCTTCCAGTCCTCCTTGATAGCCGGGTCTGCATACACATAAAAGCCGTAGAGCAGGGAGGCAGGGCGCGCAGCCCAAGGCGGGCGGTGTGAGGATTGGCAAGAAAGCAGGCAAAGAGGCAAAAGCAGGCAGGCCAGAGCAATACAGCCAGTTCTTTTTATCTTTGCAGTCGCTTCAGGCACGGCTTTGGCTCATGTTTTACAAGACTTCCTTTTCTATATGCCAGGAGGGCTTTTCGTAATGGCTCTTTGCTAGGATATTTTTGAGGAAAGACCCTGTATGGCTTGCTTTGCACTGAGTAATCTCTTCTGGAGTACCACTGGCAAGAATACTCCCGCCCTTATCTCCTCCTTCAGGCCCTAAGTCAATGATATAATCAGCAGTTTTGATCACATCCAGATTATGTTCTATAACAAGGACCGTATTGCCCCGGTTTACAAGGCTATGCAATACCCGCAGCAGGCGAGCTATATCCTCGAAATGAAGGCCGCTGGTGGGCTCATCCAAGATGTAGAGACTTTGGCCCGTACTGCGCCGTGATAATTCTGCAGACAGCTTCACACGCTGCGCCTCACCTCCAGAAAGCGTAGTAGCAGGCTGACCTAGTTGGATATAACCCAAACCTACCTCAACGAGGGTTTGCAGCTTGGTGTGAATGTTGTTGATATTGCCAAAAAAGCGCAGAGCCTTGTCCACTGTCATATCCAGAACGTCATAAATGCTCGCTCCTTTGTAACGCACTTCCAAGGTTTCTTGATTAAAACGCATCGCCCCGCAGACTTCGCAGTCCACATAGACATCCGGTAAAAAGTGCATTTCTATTTTAATCACCCCGGCGCCCTCGCAATTTTCGCAGCGCCCGCCTGCCACATTGAAACTAAAGCGCCCTGGAGCATAGCCCCGGAGGCGCGCCTCCGGAAGCTTACTAAAAAGCTCACGAACCGGGCCAAAAAGCCCCGTATATGTAGCTGGATTGGAGCGCGGCGTGCGCCCTATGGGCTCCTGATTGATCAGCAAAACTCGATCCAACTCCTTAGCTCCGCGAATTACAGCTCGGCTGCGCAAATGGCGGGGGTCCTGCTCCGTCAAGCCCTTGTAAAGGATTTCACTTACTAAAGTAGATTTCCCAGAGCCCGAAAGGCCTGTAACACACGTAAAAGTACCCAGCGGGATATGCGCATCCACAGAACGCAGGTTATTGGCCTTAGCCTTCAAGACGCTGAGATACTTGCCCTTCCCGGGCCGTCTTTCGGAAGGTACCGCAATATAACGCTTTCCGCTGAGATATTGTCCGGTGATGCTTGTATCGTCTTTTTGAATTTCCTCAGCGCGGCCTATGGCAACTACCTTCCCCCCGTGCATGCCTGCCCCAGGCCCTATGTCTACGATGCAATCTGCTGCACGCATAGTGTCCTCATCATGCTCTACAACCAAGACAGTATTTCCCAAATCGCGCATATTCTTGAGCGTTTGTATAAGGCGATCATTGTCGCGTTGATGCAGGCCTATGGAGGGCTCGTCTAAGACATACAAGACTCCCATAAGCGGGCTGCCTATCTGCGTAGCAAGGCGTATACGCTGCGCTTCCCCGCCGGAAAGACTCCCCGCAAGCCGGGCAAGATTGAGGTAGCCTACTCCCACGCTGTCCAGAAAGCGCAGGCGCTGGCAGATTTCCTGTAAGACTTGCCCTACAACATGTTTTTCCTGTTCTGAGACGCTGAGATCGCAAAACCAAGCAGATAAGAATTCTACGCTATGATGCGTCAGCTCTGTAATCGTTTTGCCATGGTAGAGCACCCCAAGCGCCTCAGGCCGCAGGCGGCCTCCTCCACAAGCTGCGCAATCCTGCTCCAGCATATAGCGCTGCAGGTAGGGACGAACAGCCTCGGATTTTGTTTCTCTGTAGCGGCGTTTCGCATTGGGGATGATCCCTTCAAAATACAAAACCGTCTTCTCCCCCAATGAGGCAGAACCATACAACAGAAGCTTTCTATGCCTAAGCGGCAGATGCTCCCAGGGTATATCCAAAGCTATACCATATTCCGCCAAAACCTCCAGATGGCCATAGGAAAGGGAAGAAGACCAAAGCTCTATGCAGCCCTCACTTATGCTTTTATGCTTGTCTGGGACTATAGCATCAGGATCAAATTCCATGCGCAGGCCCAGCCCATCGCATTCAGGACAAGCGCCTATAGGAGAGTTGAAGGAGAAGGAACGCGGGCTTAATTCGTTTAGAGAAATATCGCAATAGCTGCAATAGAACTGCTGCGTAAAGAAATGATCCTCCTTGCCGTCAAAGATACAAACCATGCCCTTTGCATAACGCAAAGCGATCTCTATGGAATCTGCCATGCGCGAGCGTATCCCTTCTTTCAGTATCAGGCGGTCTACAACCAGGTCCAGATTGTGCTTCTTGTTTTTTGGCAATTTGATCTTATGGGCGTCTTGGTGAAGATCATAATACTCTCCGTTAATTCTCATTCTGGAAAAGCCTTCTTTTTGCATCCTTTCCAAGATCTCTTTATGGCTTCCCTTTTTGTTCTGCGCCAAAGGAGCTATGATATGCAGGCGGCTTCCCAAAGGGAAGGCCAAAGCCCTCGCTACTATCTGGTCTGTGCTGACTGCCTTCACAGGCCTCTTGCACTGATGGCAATGAGGCTCCCCCGCCCGGGCAAAGAGAAGCCGCAGGTAATCATAAATTTCCGTAACTGTTCCAACGGTAGAGCGGGGATTGCGATGCGTGGTTTTTTGCTCTATGGAGATAGCCGGCGACAGGCCCTCTATGGAATCGACATCCGGTTTTTCCATGATCCCCAGAAACTGGCGCGCATAAGAAGAAAGAGACTCGACATAGCGGCGCTGGCCCTCAGCGTAAATCGTATCAAAGGCCAAAGAGGACTTCCCGGAGCCTGAAACGCCTGTAATCACAACCAAGCTGTCACGAGGTATCGCAAGACTGATATTGCTGAGGTTATGCTCGCGCGCTCCCTGCACGCGTATAAAATTGCTTCTTGTCATTTTTGCTTTTTTCTTTGAAACATATCTCGGATGAGGCTTATTTCCGGCAGGGAAAGCAGCTTGGCTGTGTACATGTAAAGGAAAAAGCCCCCGCCTGCTCCGACAAGAACTTTTGGCATAGCTGCGTAGCGGGGCATGTGTTTAGGGTCCCAGCCCAAGAGCTCGGCCAAATGCAGGCCCGCATCACGCAGAATTTCCGTGCAATACAAATCCAGGCCAAAGAGAAATAAAGCGAGGCAGAGCCATAGAAAAGAGGCCTTCTTGCAAAAATCAAAGAAATTCCGCCAAGGCAGTTTGATATGTTTTTTCTGCAGATAGAAAAGCAGCTGGGAAAAGTGCAGCAAGGCTGTCAGTGCTGTACTAAGCGCTATGCCGCCATGACGCATACTATGAACAAGCAATATATTCATGACAGCATTCACGCAGGTGGCAACAGCCATAGACTGCAGAGAGCTTTTGGCGTCTTTGAAGGCAAAGAAGACAGCTACCAAAATCTTATTTAGGCTGTAAAGAGGGATGCTGAAGAGATAGAATCGCAGCGCTTCCCAAGTGACTTGCGTAGATTCTTTCGTCCATTTACCTCCATAAAAAAGCAGGTCTAAGATATCTTCACCCATAAAAAACAATCCTATGGCCGCAGGTACTGTCAAAAAAACGGCAAAACGTATAGTCTGTATAGCCTCTGTATATTGCTTCTCTGAGTTTTGCGTCAGATAGTACGAGAGTATAGGCAAAATCGCCGTAGACAAGGCGGCTCCGACAATGCCCGTAGGCAGTTGAATCAAACGCTGCGCAAAACGCAGGGCCGGCACAGCGCCTACTTCCAAAGGGATATAATAACTGGCGATCACCATGTCTACTACTTGATTGATTTGAAAAATCGCCGCGCTTAGAACTGCGGGCAATACCATAACAAATACTTTTTTGATAGCGGGATGCCGAAAGTCTAGGCACCAATACAGAGCAAAGCCATGCTTGTAGACATAACAGTATAGAAAAAACATATAGAGACAGGTAGTAATGATAAAACACCAAGCCAAGATGCGGGCGTTGCTTTTTGCTTCTGTTTCTATGCTCAGATTGAGAAAGCAAAACAGGAAGGCTGTATTGATCACGATGGAAGACATAGCTGGTATTGCAAAATGCTGGTAGGCATTGCAAATGCCGCTCATGAGCGCAGTAATTGCCGCAGGAAGCATAAAAAGAAGAAAGATCCATCCTAACTCTACGGCAAAGCCAAGCTCCTCTTGGCTTTGCTGGCTGATGCCGGCAAGCAGGTAAGGCAATAAGCCCATAGTAAGAAGGGTCACAAAAAACATAATACAGGATATAAGGATAATAATGATGCAGGCAGTACGCCCGGCCTCTTTCTTTGATGCGACTAAAGACTGCGTGTAGACGGGGATGAAAGCCTGCGCCATGCCCCCTTCCACCAGAAGGTTGCGCAAAACGCTGGGCAGCAGCATAGCTATTTCCCACGCATAGGCAATGGGCCCTATACCAAAAAAGAAGGCTTGGAAGTGATCCCGAAGCAGGCCCAGAATGCGGGAGAATATGATAAAGGAAGAAAGCCCCAGAGATTTACGAGCAGCGCTGCTCACAAAGAAATCAGCCTGCCCTCACCTGAAACTGGTATCCGCAGGATGGGCACATATAGGGCCCCACTCCCCGAACCAGCATTTGCAGACCACAATGCTGACATGCAATCTCCATAGAAACCGGAACATCCTCGGCCTCCACCTCAGGTATGGCGCCGCCCTTGGGTTGTAGAGATCGCTTCAGCACGCCCTCTAAAAATTCTAAGGCCTCCTTCCTATCAGAGAAAACATGCAGCCCCGCCCTGATACCAAGAAAGGAAAAAAGCATGTCTATCTCTGGCTTCAAGTGCACAAGAGCAAAGCAGCCGCCGCATTGAGAGACCTGCTCTTGCAGCTGCAAAAAGGAAGCGATGCCGTTCTCGGAGATACTTTGCAGCTGCTTCAAGTCTAAGATGAAAAAACGAGTCCCAGCCTCCATCAAGTCATATAAGAGCTTCTGGAAATCGCCAGAGCTCTGATGGTCTAAAAAGCCCTTCAGACTCAGCAGCTCCAGAGCCCCCTCCATTAACTTTTCCCGCGTGATCTCAAGCATAGAAAGCAGACCAACTCAATAGCGCCTTGCAGAGCAAAAGGCGGCAAGGAGAGGAATGAAAAACATATGTGACTTTGCCTAATAAAAGAAGGCTGGGGCATAGGAAAATATTTTGCAGACTCTAGCAAGCCTTTTTCGAAAAGAAGAAAGAAGTAGTTGGAATCGTCAACTGACTAGGACGCTTTTATGCCTATGCCTTGCACTGGATTGTTGTTATATGGCAACGAATACTGCGCGCCAGCCCTGGAGTACTAAAACGTAATAGAGAATCAGAGCCTCCGCCCACCCCCCTCAATGAATGGGTGGGTGGGAGTCAAGGTCTTCATTTTCTTTTTTGTTGCGCAGAAATTTATTTTTCAAAAGGGCTTGCTATATTTTAGGCCCTGCCTAAGTTTTGTACTAGAGCTGTCTTGCAAAGCGGGGCAGTCATTTTTTTTATAGAAAGGAGGACATTACTATGTCTACTGTAAAATCACTTAGGGAATACGCGGCGCATAGCGCGCGTAAAATTGTATATAATCAGCCGGGTTTTGGCTCTGCTGACTTGCGTTTTTTATCAGGCTGGGCTCCAAGCTCGGCTGTGTTTATGGAGGAAAATATGAGAAACATATTTCAGAAACTTAAGGAACGCGCAGCCACAAGCGCGCGTAGAATGTATTTAGGCAGGCTTAGCGCCGGCTTAAGATTAGGGAAAAGCAGCGCAGCTGCCTCTCGCTTGGCTTGCCTGGCAGCCATCAGCCTGAGCCTGACTCTGGCGGGCTGCGATACGGGAGGCGGAGGTGGTGGTGGAGACTCCTCAGGCGATGGCGGAGGAGGCGCTCCGACTTGTACGGGCAATCAGATTCTAAAAGACGGCAGCTGTGAAGCCTGCTCTGATCCGCAATATCCCAATGCCGACAGGACAGCCTGCGTGACGAACTGCCCAGACGGCCAGATAAGGCTGGCAAACAATCCCGCCTGCGAGATTCAAGTCACATGCACAGGCAGGCAGATTTTCAATCCCATCGAACAACAGCTGCTTTGAGCTGAGCTGTGACGAAGGCGAAATTCCAGATACGACCGTCACGCCTGCGGCTTGTATAGAAGAGACTGCCTGCCGCGCGAACGACAGGCAAGCTCACTCAGCGCAGACGGCCGCTCCTGCATCACTGAAAGCGGCTGCCTTGCCATGTCAGCAATCAGCTCATAAACGAAAGAGGCGACTGCGAGGCCTGCACAGGAGACGTGCCCGTGCGCAATGTGGAAAAAACTGCCTGCATCCGTATAGACGAGTGCCAGACTGACAGCGCCGGCGCCTACAGCCTGCTGGGCACGGACTGCGTCACGGACGAAACCTGCCAGAATATGGCCGGCCATGTTGCCACAAGCGACGGCGAATGCCAAGAGTGCACAGGAGAAAATTCCATCCGTAATATGGAAAAAACTGCCTGCATGAGCGCGAGCAGACTGCCAGAGCCTCAGCGACAATGCCTTTAGCCTGCTGGACGGCGCAGAGTGCATTACAGATGCGGCCTGCATGGAGCTGGCCGGCCATGTTGCCGCCACAGACGGAGTCTGCATGGAATGCGGGGGCGATAAGCCCGTGCGCGATGTGGATAAGACCGCCTGCACCACGGCGACAGTCTGCCACGGCGGCGTCAGTACGAATCCCAACAGCATCTTAGGCGATGACTGCATTACGGACATGGCTTGTATAGACATGCCCAGCCATGTGGCCCAGCATGACGGCGTCTGCCAGCAATGCACGGGCGACACGCCAGATCGCAACGCTGCCAGAATCGCCTGTGGCGTGGATGGCGACAGCGACGGCGATATTCAACGCAGACGACAACTGCCCGGCCCACGCCAACGCCGATCAGACCGACACGGACGGCGACAGCCAAGGCGATGCCTGTGATACGGATGATGACGGCGACAGCGTCGCCGATAGCAATGACGCCTTCCCTCTCGACAAATGCGCCAGCGTAGACACCGACGACGATGATGATCCAGACCGCCTCTTGCCAGATTGCACGACCGCTTTGACAGAAGACGCCGACGATGATAATGACGGCGAAGCAGACACCACAGACGTAGACGACGATAACGACGGGCTGATAGAGATCGCAAGCTATGAAGAGCTCCAAAACATGAAGTACGATCTTGCTGGGCGCAGCTACAAAACGGGCAGCTCGACGGCGCCGATGATTGCTGGGGCTCCCGAAAGACGCCACCGACGACTGCACCACCGCCGTAGCCTATCATGTTGTGACTACGCGAGGAAGACGACACCATAGGCGCAGAGGGCTCCCCGACCAGCGGCTCCGTGCCTGCTGGCTCAACGCTCGTGAGCGTCTACCTCTGCGGCTACGAGCTGACGGCAGACATTGACGCAAACGCCAGCTGCCCCAACTACGACGGCAGCAATGGCGATGACTTGACGCCAGACGATAACGATAGCAGCAATCCAAACGACTGCGGCGATGGCCAAAGCGCCTGGGTTCCAGTGGGAACAAGTAGCGCCAAATTCACGGGCATTTTTAACGGCAATGGCCATAGGATCAGCAATCTCTATTACAAGGCAAATGCGGACTATGGAGGCCTCTTTGGCTATTGCAGCAGGGCGACCATAACGAACGTAGGCATAAACGCTGTCTACATAGACACAGGCACAAATGACTACGCCGGCGGGCTTGTGGGGCGTGTGGACAATAGCGCTATCAGCTACAGCTATGCGACGGGCAGCGTCTCAGGTGATGATTATATCGGCGGTCTTGTGGGGCGTGCTACGGGCAATAGCGCTATCAGCTACAGCTATGCGACGGGCAGCGTCTCAGGTGATACTTGGCTCGGCGGGCTTGTAGGGCAGGCGGACAATAGCGCTATCAGCTACAGCTATGCGACGGGCAACATATCATGTGTACAAGTATGTGGCGGGCTGGTGGGGAGTGTGAGCAGCAGTGGTAGTATAAGTAAGAGCTATGCTGTGGGCAGTGTCTCGGGTGATAGTTTTGTCGGCGGGCTCGTGGGCGGAACGGATGGCCCGATTACTATTGCAAACAGCTATGCGGCGGGCAGCGTCTCGGGCAATCGTGTCGGCGGGCTGGTGGGGAGTGTGGGGGAGAATGGTAATATCGTGGGCAAGAATTATTATGTGGCCGCAGCTGGCACGAACGGGGGCTGCCCCAACAGCAATGTTTGCATACGTGCCGTCTCGGCAGATGATACAGATGACGAGCGCCGCGCCTGGCTTCAGGCCACGCTGGATGAAAGCACTGCCAACGACGCTAATCCCGCCGGCTTGGGCTGGGATGGCAGCGTCTGGGGCGATTTTACCGCCGCCGGCAAGTATCCGTGCCTCAAGAACATGCCCGCAGGCGCGCCTGTGTGTGAGTGATTCACGGGGGGCTTGTGGTCGGGGGCCTTGTAGTGCTGACGCGGGCCTTTGTTGTAATATGCGGCGTGGGTTTCTGCTAACTACGGCGGGGATAGGAAGTAAGCGGCGTCTGAGCTTGTGATCAGGGGCCTTGCTTTTGCTGACTGGGGCGGGGGTTGTAATAAATGGCGTCTCGGCGCAGGATTATGTCGCGTTAGCTCTGCTGACGAGGGCGGGGATGGAAGTAAATGGGGGCGTTTGTGCTCAGCCCGTGAAGTGCTTCTGGAGACTGCGGCGGGGTTGCGCTAATAAGCGGCGTTTGTGGTGATGACTGCGGGCGGGGGTGGAAGTAGGCGGCGTTTGTGCTCAGGGAAGTTGTAGTGATGGCTAGGGCCTTGTTGTAATATGCGGAGTCTGGGCGCCGTATTATGTCACATTGGGCGCAGGGGCTCATGTGCGCTGTAGTAATAATGTGGCGTTTGGGCGCCCGATGGATCCCGGGGACGCTGTAGGATTGGCAGCGGGGGCCTTGTAGTGCTGACGCGGGCCTTTGTTGTAATATGCGGCGTGGGTTTCTGCTAACTGCGGCGGGGATAGGAATAAGCGGCGTCTGGCCGCCGTAGTTATGTCTAGGGCCTTGTTGTAGCTCTGCGCCGTATTATGTCACGAGGGCGCAGGGGCTCATGTGCGCTGTAGTAATAATGTGGCGTTTGGGCGCCCGATGAACGCTGTAGGATTGGCAGCGGGGGCCTTGAGTGCTGGGGATTGTTGTAATGCGGCGGGGTTGCTAATATAGGAATAAGCGGCGTCTGGGCGTTGTTGTAATAATATAGCCTTTCAGATTGCTTTTGCTGACTGCGGCGGAGATTGTAATAAATTGCGTCTCGGCGCAGGATTATGACGCGCTTGGACGGCGGGGATGGAAGTAAGGGGCTTTGTGCGCCCGTGAAGCTGGGGACGCCGTAGGATTGGACTGCGGCGTGGAGTAATAAGCAGCGCTTGCATGGTGATGACTCGGGCGGGGGTGGAAGTAGGCGGCGTTTGTGCTCAGGGAACATTGTAGTGATGGCTAGGGCCTTGTTGTAATATGCGGAGTCTGGGCGCCGTATTTCACATGACGGCGGCCCGGATGTGCGCTGTATAAAAATGTGCGTCTGGGCGGATGGATGTCGGTTAGACATCTGCAGATTGGCACGAGGGAAACGGCCATGTATCGCTAATAACATGGCGTCTGGGGCCGCGTTATGTCGCGCTGGGGCCTTGTGCAAATCAAATTACAGCCGTAGGATTGACATGCGGCGGCGGTTGTAATAAATGGCATGGCGCTTGTCGGTTATGCTCTGCTGACGAATTGCGGGGATGGAAGTATTCCGGCGTTTGTACTCAGGGAAGTTGTAGTGATGGCTCTGGGCCTTGTTGTAATATGCGGAGTCTGGGCGCCGTATTATGTCACATTGGGCGCAGGGGCTCATGTGCGCTGTAGTAATAATGTGGCGTTTGGGCGCCCGATGGATCCCGGGGACGCTGTAGGATTGGCAGCGGGGGCCTTGTAGTGCTGACGCGGGCCTTTGTTGTAATATGCGGCGTGGGTTTCTGCTAACTGCGGCGGGGATAGGGATAAGCGGCGTCTGGGCGCCGCGTTATGTCGCATTAGCACAGATCCTCTGCTGCTGTACATACCAGAACAATCCAGTGCAAATCATAGGCATTGCGTCCCGAGCTTATATGTATGCACTTAAACGCGGGGCGCAGGGCCTCAGCATCCGTTACATACCAGAACAAGCCCGGCAACGTAGGACTACAGCACAAGCCTAATGCCCACCTGTTGCTGTACATATCAGAACAATCCAGTGCAAATCATAGGCATTGCGTCACGAGCACATGGAGGTGCGAGAGTCTGGCGCTAAGACAAGGATGTCGCTGCGCCAGACCAATGCCTATGATTTGCCGTGAGAGTCTGGCGCTAAAGCAGGGCTGACAAAACAGATATGGTTTTTGCTGGAGCTGTACATACCAGAACGATCCAGTGCAAGGCATAGGCATTGCGTCACGAGCACAGGAGGTGCGAGAGTCTGGCGCTAAGGCACAATGGATAGTTTTTTCGCCCGCGCCAGACCAATGCCTATGCATTTGCCGTGTCGTTTGCGCCAGACCAATGCCTATGATTTGCCGGACCTTACTAGCAAAAACGGGGAAATACATTTGACGCCCAGCTGCATTTTTACGTATATTCCCCAATCCTCTTTACTATGCTTCAAGCAATAGCGCAGTGATAGTGAAGGCGCCAGAGCTTTTGTATGTCACAGAACAAACAGACTAGTTATCGAGATGCCGGCGTAGATACAAAAAAAGCCGATTCCTTTGTTTCGTTTATCGAGAGCCTGCAAAAGCAAGCTGCCAGCGCTAAGCCAAATAGCTATGTACCCCTTTTCCCTAGTAGAATGAATTTTGCCGCCTTGATGGATCTCTCTTTTCTTAGCAAGTACAAACAAGCTCTCTTGGTCACAGCTGCAGACGGAGTGGGGAGCAAATTGCATTTGGCACAGCTTTTTTCTTACTATAAAGGTATAGGCATAGATTTGGTTGCGATGTGCATAAACGATATATTATGTTCTGGGGCAAAAAGTCTGCAGTTTCTTGATTATATAGCCTGCGGCCAGATAGAAGAGCATAGCCTGCATGAGATCATGAAGTCTATTATGCAAGGCTGCCTGCAGGGCGGCTGCACTTTAGCTGGAGGAGAGACGGCAGAGCATCCGCACATTATGGCTCCTCAGCAATATGATCTGGCAGGCTTTGCTGTAGGCATCATAGAGGCAGAGAAACTCATAGACGGCAGGGATATAGCGCCCGGAGACTGCCTGCTTTCTCTTCCATCTTCTGGCGTCCATTCTAATGGCATTTCTTTAATACGCACATTGTATCTCAAAGATTCTCTGCATTTGCCGGATTCACAAGAGGACCGCGATTTTCTTTTTACGCAAATCCTGCAAAAAGCTACCCTTATTTATGAACCAGTATTACGTGAGCTTTTGGATGAGGGCTTTCCTGTGAAAGGTATAGTCCATATTACGGGCGGCGCTTTTTTTGAGAACATTCCCCGCATTTTGGAGAAGAATTTAGCTGTGCAGATATATAAGGATTCTTGGGAAAGGCCTGCTCTTTTTAGGCAGATAGCAAAGAGAGCAAAACTTCCCTTGCGCGAGATGATGGGCATTTTTAACATGGGAGTAGGCATGGCGCTTTTTGTCTCAGAAAAAGAAAGCGCATATCTCTTAGAAGCGCTTCGTCGTAATTTTGCAAAGGCCTACCCAGAAGAAACTGGACGCCCCGAAAGAATCGGCAGAGTCAGCAAACGCGTCCCAGGAGCAGAGGCTGTAGTCTATGGATAAACTAGAACGTATCGGCTGCCTGTATTTGAGTTTTCTGAATGCGCCTGAGGGCCTCTCTTTTGCAAGCATCAAGAAAATGATGCCCTTGGCCTATCAAGGAGAAGCAGAAACTGCAAGGCGTAAGTTTGAAAGGGATAAGGAAGAGCTCAAGGCTCTGGGATTGGAGCTGCAATACAAAAGCCATGATGAGCGATGGGGGGGCGGCGCTATGGTAGAAGAACATGTCTACCAAAATGCAAACGTATTGCAAAAAATACCTGAGGTGCGCCTCAGCAAACAAGATTACTGCTCCCTTGCTTTTGCGCTCTTAGAGGCTCTAGGCAGGAGCTCACACGAAGGGAGAGAAAGGGAAGTTTTATACAGCGCCGCAAGAAAAATCTTTTACAAAGAGCCAAGCTATTTAGAGCAGGTTCCGGCCGCGCAGGCAAAGCAAAGGCCGGATTTCATGCAAAATATAGACCCCCGAAGAGAGGGATTCCTAAGCCTAGTCTATGAAAGTATTCAGAAGCGAAAAAGTCTGCAAATACGCTATGTAAATAGGGAAGGCAAGTCTAAGGAATACCTGCTCTCCGGGAGAGCTCTGCTTGCCTATGAAGGGCGCTGGTGTTTGCTTGCGTGGTGTCATAAGGCGAAGGAAGAACGCCGCTACTATATAGACCAAATACAAATGGCAGAGTTGGGCCGGGCTCTTTACAAGCATGATCCTAATTTTCATATACGCAATTATTCTCTTCACCCGCTTACTTTACAGGTACATGAGGCTCGTTATTTGGAGATAAAGATCAAAGATGAGTATGTAGAAAACTTCCGTGATTTTCTTAGCGGCGCCTTAGAGCTCTTAGGAGACTATAGCGAGGATGAGGAGGCGAATTGTTTTTCTTTTCAAAGCTCTAATATAGAGGCCCTTTTTGCGTGGCTCCTGCGCTATCCAGAAGCTCCTCTAAGCCTTTGTCCTCCCTACATGCAGGAAGGCTTTCGTAAATATCTCAGCAGGACCATCTCCTTGTACGCCTAAGGGCCGGGGGAGCTATACGCACGACTTGCACAGCCGCTCTTGCCTATGGCGGGGCGCGCAGCGGCTTCCTTTACCTTGCTTAGCACGTACTGAGGCCGACATTGCGCCTTGCCTTTTCCAGATATACCTCAGCGCTTTGCCTTGCCTTTTTTGCTCCTGCGCTGAGGATATCTCGTATATCGTCCGGCCTTTGTATGATCTCCTCGTACTTACTGCGCTCCTTGGCGAAGTACGAGAGCAGCTTTGTATAGAGCTCTTCCTTGATTTTGCCATAAGATTCCCCAGGCTGACTGAAACGGAGGCCTAACTCCCGCTTCCCATTTTCATCTAAGAAGAACTGGAAAATATTGTATAAAACGGAGTTGTCAGGGTCTTTTGGCTCAGCTATGCTTTTGGAATCTGTAACGATAGACATAACGGCTTTTCTGATCTCTTTTTCTGGAGCAAAGGGGTAAATTGCATTCTGGTAACTTTTGCTCATTTTACGGCCATCTATGCCGGGCACCAAACTTAGGCTTTTTTGAATATCAGCTCTAGGAATACAAAAGGTTTCTCCATATTGCGCATGAAAACGGCGTGCCATTTGGCAGCACATTTCCAAATGCTGCTTTTGATCCTGCCCTACAGGCACGCATTCTGAACCAAAGGCCAGAATATCAGCAGCCATGAGTACAGGATAAAAGAAAAGAGCGCTGCTAGGAGCTATCTTTTGGCTGATCTTATCTTTGTAAGAATGCGCCAGCTGCAACTGCGGCACACTTATATGCTGTGCCAAGAGCCAAGCCAATTCTGTAACCTGCGGCACATCACTCTGGAGCCAGAATATGCTTTTTTCAGGATTGATGCCTGCAGCAAGGCATTCCGCCGCCATCCCCAAGACATGCTCCCGAAGCAGCTTAGGCTCATGCACGCTGGTCAAGGAATGGTAGCTGGCAATAAAACAGTAGAGCTCGTGTTCCTCTTGATAACGAAGCATATTTTGCATCATGGCAAAATAATTGCCGAGATGCATGCGCCCGCTTGGTTGTATGCCTGACAAAACACGCATCAGCCCATAGAAAAGATATGAGCTTTCTCAGGCAAGGCTTTCTTGCCCTGCAATCCCGTCCTGATAACAGAATTGCTTGCCAATAGCTTTTGCTATGCCGACTTTGCATTAGGCAAGGGCAGGCATCCTGCGCCCGCCGCCAATCCCCACATACTCCAGCCCCCGCCCCGTCAGCAAAAGCAACGCTACTTATCACCACAAACGCCCCCTTATTACTACGACGCCATTTGAAGCCCCGCCGCCAGCATTATGTCACATTGGCGCAGGGGCTCATGCGCGCCGGCGCCAATCAGCCCGTCGTTAGCGGCGCGGGCAAGCTGCCCGCCCATCTACGCTTGCAGGTTCATTTATTGCCTTTTGGCAAAACCGTAACCACTGGCAGCTCCCGCAGTTAGCGCTATAATATGCGTCAGCAAAGCATTGCCCATTTCATTGTGACCATTCTCGTAAAGATAAAACAGCACGACTGTCACGATGACTATAAGTAAAAAAATAACAGCATAGCGCAATATTTTACTCAAACGATATGCTCCGTATTGCCTTTGCCTTTCTTTTTCATTATTTTCTTCGCGAGCTTTGGCTATATCCAGAGCTTGTCCAACATTTTCGGGAGGCACATGGCCGGACATAACAGCAACCATCTCGGCCGGCCCATGAACTTGTTGCCCATGTAATTGTGGCTGAATGGGAACTTGATGCGAGATACCTGACTCTTTCTGAGCTTGTGAGATACTCATATATTCGCGATATGGTTGCTTCCGCTTTCTGATCTTTTTTCTAGACACTTCCTGCCATAGCCAAGCCTTCTTCGCCCAGCTTTTCGTGCGCCTCTATAAATTGCCCACTTTCATCTATGTCAAATATATAATCAGGATGCTTCTTTCTCAGTGATGCAAGCCTGTCTCTCACAGCTTTTTTGCAGTATATCTGGTAACGGTTTTGATCTTTATATCGTATTTCACCTAATTTAGTAAAGTCAGTTATCATAGAAGAAGCCTCCATATAGAGGACGTATACAGCGCGCTAGAATACGTCAAGCATTTTTATGCCGCTCTTAATTAAAATCGACGATATTGCCCGTATTTTTAACCATAAGTTGAAGCATAAAGCACGGCGGTATGCGCCGGGTAGAAAGCGCAGCTAAGCCCTGCCTCTCACGCTCCCTGCCTTCCGTAAGCGCATCCCGACCAGCTGCGCCACTGCTTCGTCATACGCCGTCCCGCTCACCCTGCCCCCTCCACTATCCGCATCTCCTCCGGCCTCAGATCATAGAGCGCATAAACAAGTCTGTCTATTTCGGCCTCTTGCTCTGCCGTATCGCGCGGCGGGGCAGCTTTTTTGGCGCTGCTGATCTCTGTGACCAGCGCCTCTATGCGCGCGGCTGTGGCTTTAGTTTTGGCGCTGATGGGGGGGACGGGAAGTTTCTCCCTGCAAGAAAATTTTCCTTAATGTCGCGCCCTTCATCGCCCAAAGCGCGGGCAATTATTCCGTATCCAATAGGCGCCCACTTTGGAATTAAAAAAAGCGCATAGGTAGGGCAGGCGATCTTTCCCGTAAGAATAAAACTTTTATCGTTTGTCAGATAGCGGCGTCTTATTCCGTGTCGAAAAAGCCAGAGCACAAAAAGCACGGGGATAGAATAGGGCCAGGTACTTCGTGGCATGTTCGGATAAATAATTTTCTCTTTTGCAAAGTCAGGGTAGTAGCTGCATCAATCGCGTAAGTTTTATCGTTTCGTAGAATGTTTGCCGCTTGATCATGGCGCTTTTCGTCATGGCCAGCCTAATCGAATAACGAAATTGATCCAGATGCGCTTTAATGGAGGGTTGGTATAAGATTCTAATTTCTATATCTTTTCTCGACAATTTTTAGAGCAAGCAGTATCGTTGCTACCTCCTCCGGCCTCAGGCGTATAAACAAGTCTGTCTATTTCGGCCTCTTGCTCTGCCGTATCGCGCGGCGGGGCAGCTATGCCAGCGCTTCTATGTGTGGCTTTAGTTTTGGCGCTGATGGGCGGGACGGGAAGTTTCTCGAAGAAAATTTTCCTTAATTCGCGCCCTTCATCGCCCAAAGCGGGGCAATTATTCGCGTATCCAATAGGCGCCCACTTTGGAATTAAAAAAAGCGCATAGGTAGCAGGCGATCTCCCGTAAGAATGATAGCCGTACTTGTCTAATAGAAAGGGCAGGTACTTCGTCATGTTCGGATAAATAATTTTCGGCTTCGCAAAGTCCTCATAATAAGTGTTAGCACAGCGTTGTAACGCATACCATTCGTAGCGTATGCCTGTTTCTGATTTATTTCTTTTTGAAAGTTTATTTTTGTATTGCAATAGATGATTGTATGCGGGTACTGCTTCTTGAATGCTTTTTCTGCTTTCGAAGAAGCCCCTTTAATAGTAGAATCATTATGTAATGGGAAATGCCATGGAATAAATATCAACCACAAGCCCGCCCACTCGGCGCGGTAGCGTTTGATGTCGCGCCCGCGCAGTATGGGGCGAATGATTTTCTCGCACTTGGGATCGGCCTTCACGAGTTTATCGCGCGTCGCCTGATCAATGATAAAGGCCTCGTTATAGCCGGTTACAATGCCGCGGTTAATGCTAATATCCCAGTCTTTCAGCGGCCTGCCGCCCCGTTCTATTTTTTGCTTGAGCGCAATTTCTGCGGGGCTTGCGATCATCCAGCTGTCCTGAGATGGACGGGGCAGGGGCGCTTGAGCTTCGGCAACGTAGGCGGCAAGGTTTTTTGCGTTTTGGTAATCGTCTTTGATCTGGAGGCCTGAGAGCTGGTCTTGGTTTTTTTCGTTGCTGATAAGCAGGATGTTCGTATCCACCGTTGCCGATTCAAAAACTTTGAGACCGCTGAAGTCCAGCAGCCTTTGCGGATTTTTGGCTGCCAAATAGGCGCGCAGCTTCTCGCCATAGCCTGAGCGCATCCATTTGTTGCTGGTGATATAACAGAGCAGGGCGCCCGGCTTTGCAAGCCCCAGCCCCCTTTCATAAAAGAGGCAATAGATGTCGCCTGTGCGGACGAAGCTTTGGAAGCCCTGCCCTTGGTATAACTTGGCCAAGCTGCCGCCCTCTTTTTGCAGCTGCACGTACGGCGGATTGCCAATCACTATGTCAAAGCCATCTCTGATGCCATACATATACTCGGGATCAAACCAGTCTGCTGCGGGCGCATTCTGATCGTAGGGGTCCCAGTTGGCTATCTTCTCGGCGGTGTCTGCTTTAAAGGCATGTCCCTTTAGCGCATCGGCGAGTTGTCTGCGCAGCTTCCTGTCCTGCGCGCGGAGCTGCATTTTTTCATTGCGGCTTTTAGCGTGAAAATAGCGCTCACGATTTTTGCCCAAGTCCTGCACGAGCCTGCGCACGCTTCTATAGATCAGCTCAGGCGCAGCTGCCTTCTCCAGGGCCACGAGGCTGTTTGCCGCAATGAAGCGCGTCTCCAAGTTGGGCAATGGGCGGATGGCATAGTTGTTTTTAGGATCAGTTCCAGCTTCTTGTTCAATGGCAAGTGAAATAAAAAAGCGCAGCTTGGCTAGATGACAGGCGATGGGCTGCATATCGACTCCGTAAATTGCGTTTTCAATAAGGTAGAGCTTGCGGCCAAAATCAGAATTGCTGTATTGCTCAAAGAAATCGTCTATCTCTTTCATCTTTGCTTGGCGCAGCTCCTGATCCTTTTCTTCTTCCATAGCGTTTGCAAGCCGGCTCATCGCAATGTCCTTTTGCATCCTGCGCCAGCGCTTGTTATCAGGATCAAGGCGCCGCAAAAGCAAAGTCAGCGCATGCAAAATGCCCATGGGAAAGGCGCCCGAGCCCACTGCCGGATCCAGTATCTTAAGCCTGGCTGTCGCCTCTACGATTAAGTCTTTTTGCGCCTCATGCAAATTGGGCGCTTGCGTACTTGCATAAGAAAGCAGCTGGCGCAATGTATCTTCACTGATCCCCTGTCCCGCATCTTTCGTCTTGCAATAGCTTTTGAAATACGCCGTCAAACTTTCACAAACCATGTAATCTACAACTTCCCGCGGCGTATAATAGGAGCCGGTCTGCTTGCGCGCCGTATCGCGCGTCTCTGGGTTATGCGCCGCCAGTAAGTTTTCAAAAACCTTGCCAAGCAATTCGGGATCAAGCGCCACCTCCTGCTCCATAGGCGTGTTTTCTTCTACGGTAAATTTATATTTGTTAAAGAGATGGATCAGGCCGGGCTTTTTTTCGTCTTCACTAAAGAAAAGATCATTGCTAAAAAGCAGCTTGTGATATTCTTCTTTTTTGGGATCCTTTAGGTTATCAGTAAAATAATCAATGCGAGCGCCGCCTCCTGTTTTGCTTTCAAAGCTGTCGAGGCAGTCAAAAAGACCGCCATTGATAAAGGGCGTTTTTGCAAATAGCGCAAGCAGGGAATCGGCGTCTTGTATTTCGTCCTCATAGCGGTAGAGCGAAAAGTTGCGATGGTCAGCCTGCGTCTTTTTGCTAAAACGCCGCTTGTCAATCGGCGTATTTAACGTAGCAAAAAATAAATTCTGCAATATGGCGCGGTAATAGGAATGGCCTTTCTTCCTGTCATAGTTTTTTAGCAATGCCCCTGCCTGCTCTTCTTGGAAGAGGGAGTCTGCGATGAGCTTTTTTTCTTTTATGAACCAGCAAAACATGAGCCGCGTAATCAGGCGGATGACATGCTCTTCTGGCTTGAGATTCTTAGCCGGCAATTTTGCTTTCTGATGTGCCATTTCAAACCAAGCGTAGAGCTCGCGATAAAAATTACGATTCAGAATAGAGGTATCCAGCGCCTTCTGCCAATGATCATACAAGTCAGCAAAGCTGGTGATATCACTGCCGGCCTGTATGCGCAGCTCTTCGAGTATTTTCAGATGGCCTGTATGCGGCTTGCGTATGTCTATGTCTTTTAGCAGCCTGACTTTTGCGACCTTCTCGCCCTCCCGCCATGCCTGCGTGTAAGCTATGCGCTCGGCATGCGCTATGGAGATACAGGCGCCATAGCGCAGCACAACTAGGACCGGCGTATAATGAAATTCACGATTGAAGGCTCTGGTGATCTCGGCCAAGCGCGAGCGGCTGGGATGCGCTCTTTTTTTACTGCGCTCTTTTAGTCTCACGCCAAAGATCAGTATGCCATCATAGTCCCGCTTCGTTTTTTTAATATCAGTCAGCGCTGCGCTTTGGGCATTGGCAAAGGCGCCATCATCAATCATGCCAAATGCGATTGCGTCTTCTATCAGCGCAAAGGCTTCATGATTTTCTTTGAAGGTGTTTTTCAGTATCTCGCTTGGCCTGATGGGATTTTTATCGAGAGGATTGACCGGCACATGAAGCTGGGCAAAGAGTGATTGCAGCGCCTCATACAAATCTCCCTGAAATGAAACTTAGGTCCATAACTAACTAACAAAACTAACTAACAAAACTAACTAACAAAACTAACTGACAAAAAACCACGCCAAGAGATCACAATTCTCCGGCTTGTACGCCTCACTTGGGCTAAGCCCTTTTTTCACCTGCTTGAGAGCATGGCTGTCGCCTATCTTGATCTTATTGAGAAGGTCTTTTGTTTTTGTTCCCGCATAGGTCTTTGCTGCTCCATCTTCCTTTACTTCTTCTTTTGCGCAGCCAGCAAGCCATTGTCTTAGAGCGCTGGACCATTCCAAAACAGCTTTTTTGTCGCTGCGATCGAGGGCATCGGGAACAAAGCGCGGCTTGTCTTTATGCAAGGCAAGCATATCCAGTATCTCCTTTTCATTGGATACAATCTGCCTGCCTTGCCGGTCTATGTAGATCAAATGATGAAAGTCATAGGCATGATCCAAGACCTTAGGTTTTTTGGCGGGAAAGCCCAGCAGGGCGATCATGCCAGATGAAGCGCTGTCAGCTTGAAAGCCAGTATAAATGCCCTTAGGCATACTCGTATAAAAATTTCCCCTTTGCTGCAGCTCCTCCTGCAGCTCCCGCCTGAAATCCTCAAGTGAGAGCTTGTCAAAACCTAGCCCGCCTTCGCTTTCTTCAATATCTTCCCAGCTTGTCTGCATTTGTCTTAGCATTTTTTCGTTCATTTTATCTTCAAAGGCCGCATTTTGCGCCATCTCTTGAAACTCACGTGAAAACTCAAGCTGCACTTCTGAGCCCGCCAGCTTCATCAAGGTCATTCTTTTTTCAATACGGCCTTTCAAATCTAAGTAGCTATTGATGTTATCTGAAGGCCAGTAGTTTATGCCAAAAATTTCGTCATTCGGAGAAGCAAGCCTGTCAATACGCCCCATCCTCTGTATCACGCGCACGGGGTTCCAGTGAATATCATAATTGATGACCATATCGCAGTCCTGCAGGTTTTGCCCTTCGCTCAAAACGTCAGTTGCAATCAAAATATCAATGGGGCTTTGCAGCTTCTGATACGTTGTTGGATCATGGTCTTTTAGCCATTGCTTCCATTCCTCATATTGCTGTTCTTTCGTTAAGTGATCCTCTAGTCTGAAGTCCCATTCCTTTTCATTAAATAACTTTGTAAAAGGCGCAAAACGTTCCAGTATGGGCTCATAGGACTTTGTTTTATGTTCCTGCCTGTCAGTCTTTGATCCCTCGCCGCTCACGACAGCTATATCTCTAAAGCCTCTTTTGACCAGCTGATCAAACAAATAAAAAGCGCTGTCCTTATAGACCGTAAAGACCAAAAGCTTCTGGTTATTTTTATTTTTAGCGCTGCTACGCTTCTTCCTTATCTCTTCGATGAGGGATTGCAATTTTTCGTCTTTGCTCTTGCTATTGCCTGGCTGCCTGGTCTCGGCTTCTATCTCTTTACGAAACCTGTCTAAATTCGCTTTCAAGGCATCCAGAGACTCAATATCTTTGTTCAAATCTTTTTTGAAATTATGCAGATGACCGGCTTTTTCAATCTCACTCAGGCGGATGGGCCTTTTTTCCCCCAGACTAAATAAGTCCTCTTCATCATCAAATAACTCCGCCTGCGTCCCATGATCAAGCTGCGTTTTCTTTTTGCCTTCTGCATATTCATGTACTTTATTCAAGGCATTCTGATGATGCGCTAATATTTTTTCAAGGGTAGAATGAAAGGCGGGCCAGGACGATTCCAAGCGCTTTACAAGCAGTATGTACATCATTTTTACGAGAAATCTATCGCGTTGTTGTTCATCTTCAATTTTTTTTACGTCTTTGGCCTGCTCTATATAAAATGCTGGTTGATATGCAGACAAGAGCGGCGGAAAGCGATCAAAGAGCTCTTCAAAACTATCATAATTGCCGATTTTTCGTGGGGTCACAAAAATGTTTTTAGGTTTATTTTTCTTTGGGAAAGACAGATCTCCCTTTTCCTTCTTGTTTTCAATCATAGAGCGGGTCCGGGCTACCGTCAGCGAGTCCGTTAGTCGAAAGAAGTCTGGCGGCAAGAGCTTAATAAAATCATGGATTTTTGGACTTTCCATCTCCCTCCACTTAAAAAAAGAAGTTTGGGCAAGCTTGAAGAGGTAATCCACATTTTTTATGGAGTGACTTTCAGAAAAGCCATCGCTGCGGCCCTGCTTTATCAGCTTGCATTGGTTTCTTATATCAAGCAGGGTATTGTTGATCGGCGTAGCTGAGAGCATGAGTACTTTGGCATCGGCGTTTTTTTGCAGTATCTCACTGACAAGAAAGCGATAACGCTGGCTTTTGTCATTTCGCAGATTATGGCTTTCATCAATAACAAACAACTTTGGCTTCTCGCTTATGAAAAATGTATCTGCCCTATCCTTATAGCTCTCCATTCTCGCTTCGTGCATATCGGTATGGAAGCGTATAAAATACTCTAACTGATCCCTCTCAAAGCGTGAGTTCTGGTGTCGAAGGTATCTGCGCCAGTTATACTCCAGCTTTTTGGGGCAGATCAAAATAATTTCCCGCCCTTGTGACTGAAAGAATTTCATGACAGCCAACGCGCTCCATGTCTTGCCAAGGCCGACAGCATCAGCCAGTATCGCTCCGTCATATTTTTGTAGCATCTTGATCAGACTAAGCACGCCTTTGCGCTGAAAATCATAAAGGGCATTGTAAATGAGGGTATTTTCAAGACGGCCTATCTGGCGGGCCAATACGGGATCATGATATTCCTGATTTCCAAATAATTCAAAAAGGACTTTGTAATAGAGCTCTTGAGGCGTGTACTGCGCAAATATTTTTTGGATAGCTTCAATAAGATATTCCTTAAAAGGCTTTGTTGTTTTTGCGCCGTCTTCGTGTACTATTGTTTTTTCTTGGTGCGCTTCCCTGCTTTGCCATAGCTGATCAAACCATGCTGTTAATTCGCGATATTGGTTGTTGTCGCCGGTCTCGGCAATATTGAGCTCTACGTTATTCGTAGTTTTTAGACCAAGACCAGCTTCCGTTAAATTGGAACTGCCGGAAATGAAATATTTGTATCTATCATCCTTTGTATGATGAAATAAATAAAGTTTTGCATGACAAAAATTTGGTTCAAGCGTTTTTGCTAAAACCTTGTCTTGCTTCAAAAATGCGACTGCCTCTTGCGCTACTGAAGTCAAGCCTAATGCGGCTTCCATCGTTATATTTTCATTAAGCAGATCAATACTCTTGTCTTGTACCTTATCTATGCTCACGATTTCGCCAAGCACCATTCTAAACGCGCTAACTTTCTCATTGCTCTGGCGCGCCAGCTGCGCAATCGCGCCAATCGTAAAATAGCCGGTAACAATATCCATTTTCCCGGTATCCGTAAATTCTCTCAGCCACTCATGGACTTTCTTGTGATTGTTTTTGTTATCTAAGATCATATATATTGCAAAGCGTCTTTGCTTATGTTTTGCTATAAAACTTTCTCTAGCAAATCATTTTTATCTCAGAGCCGGCTTGCAAATAGCTCTCATGTATTTTTCCTTATTGTTGGCCGGACTCCAGCGCAAATTGTAATACCATACTGCAAGCTTTTCATCATTTGCTTCATCTAAGCAGCTGCGGCATTTTAGCAATGGTACTAATGACTTGTATTTGTTTGCACCATGTCTAGGCTGACTTGGTTTGTTAGTGATCCATTTGTTTCAAATTCGTATAAATTCCGCAATGTTGTTTCTGCAATTTGCTGCATCGCTTCCTGCGTAAAAAAAGCCTGATGCGCCGTAATCAGCACGTTAGGGAAAGTAGTAAGCCGCATGAAAATGTCGTCTTGGATGATCTTATCAGATAGGTCTTGAAAAAATAAATCCGCTTCCTGTTCATAAACATCAATGCCTAAGGCGGCAATTTTCCCGCTTTTGAGGCCAGAAATGACTGCCTTAGCGTCAAGAAGACCGCCTCTACTCGTATTAAGAATGATAACCCCCGCTTTCATCTGCGCGATAACATCATCATTCAATATATGGTAAGTATCCGGCTGCAAAGGTACATGCAGACTGATAACATCACAAACGCGGATCAAATCTATAAACGAAAGATATTCTACCCCTGCTTGCATTAAGCTTTGATTGGGATACGCAGCCTTATCATAGGCGATTACTTTGGCGCCAAGACCACGCATGATTTTGGCAAAAACAGAGCCTACCGCTCCCGTACCAATAACGCCGACTGTCTTTTGATGCAGATCAAATCCCATTAAGCCATGTAAGGAAAAATTACCCTCGCGAACTCGATTGTACGCGCGATGCGTTTTACGATTCAAAGTCAGCAATAAAGCCAAGGCATGTTCTGCTACCGCATGCGGCGAATACTTAGGAACTCTGACAACAGGGATGCGCAATGTATCTGCGTAAATAATATCGACGTTATTAAAACCAGCGCAGCGCAAGGCAATGATCTTAATTTTTGCCAAGGCAAGCTCATCTAAAATATCCTTGTCTATAATATCATTTACGAAAACACAAACCGCATCACAATCTCGAATGGAAGCAATAGCATGATAATTGAGCGGCACTTCCAAAAAGCTCATTTGATGCGCGTACTGCTTATTTTGATTTACAAAAAAGTCACGCTCATAGGCTTTGCTACTGAAGAAAGCTATTTTCATATCGAAGCTACAGGTATTTTGCGCATCTTTTCAGCTGCTATGCTAAGGTCTATACTTTCTTTATTTGAGATTGAAATAGCAAGCAGCTTTTCTAAAAGAAAATTACGGATAGATCGACTTAGATAAACTGGAAACCCGGTTTTTTGCAAGACTTCGAGAAATGACAAATAATCTATTTTGATTTAAGTAACTTTCATGCTTTGTTCTTATTCTGCCACTACATTAGCATATTTCAAATACTGATGAAACAAGATCACTTTCAAAAACAATTACTAAAGCGCTTAAAGGCCCTTAAAAATATCCTTGAAACACCAAGTGGGGATTGGTCAGTAAAAGGATTTATTGACATTGCAAAAAATATCTATACCATTTCGCTTGATACAAAAGTTGTCTCAAAGATCATTGAATTGATGATATTTCCTGTGATGCAAGCATTCTCTGATGAAAATAAATATGAAATGCTCCTCTCTGCTGAGCAAAATCATTATCCTGATATTACGTTTATCACGCCTGGTAAAAAGAAAATTGCTCTTGATTTCAAAAGTACTTATCGTAAAGGCAATGGTGAT
>CBDETG010000032.1:0-26788 GCA_965242745.1 Leptonemataceae bacterium | reverse complement strand
GTCCAGCCTAGAAATCAGGTCTCTATGTATATACTCTAAGAGATAGCCCAAAGCTTCCTTGCCCGCCTGCAAAGCTGTAAAGCCTGCCTTGCGCTGCCTGCCTGCGTTGGCAGGTGGTCTTGTTTTTACTTGTGTCTGTGCTGCCATGATAAATAAATAAAAGCCCGACATATCTTGCCAAGCAAGCATACACCAGCCCCGACCTTGCGCTTATGAAGATAAAAACGAAACACAAAGCCTAATACTTTACTGACCTTATACTATATACAGACTATCAAAAAAGCGCAAGACTAGCAAGCACTATTTTACTGCCAAAGCAAATATAATGGGAGCGCTATTCCAATTTCAAATTAGGACAAGCATAAACTACGCAAATAGGAGCTGCATGATTTTGTCCTAGTCAGATTGAGTTGGCGCCAAGCAAGTCTGTTTAAGGAAAAAGGATAGACAAGCAGCGCTTGGATATATCTCTTGTATTTTGTTATGCCATACCAAAACTTGGAGTCCCCTTCATCCGGCGGCGCAAAGATAGCCCTTTCAGAGTCCGGCGCTCTTGTGGTGCCTGATAGGCCCATCATCCCGTTTATAGAAGGAGATGGAACGGGGAAGGATATTTGGCGGGCAGCGCAGATGGTCTTGGACGGTGCGGTAGCAAAGGCCTACAATAGGGAGAGGGAGATACAGTGGTTTGAAGTCTATGCGGGAGAGAAGTCCTTTCAGAAGTTCCAAGCTGCATACAAGGAGGAGCCAGAAAAAGCTTGGCTTCCTCCTGATACGCTCCAAGCATTTCAGGATTATCGTGTTGGCATTAAGGGTCCTCTAAGCACTCCTGTAGGCGGCGGGATTCGTTCCTTAAACGTAGCCCTGCGCCAGATTTTAGACCTTTATGTATGCTTACGCCCTGTCCGTTGGTTTAGGGGCGTGCCCAGCCCTGTCAAAGACCCCAGTCTGGTAGACATGCTCATCTTTCGCGAGAATACGGAGGATATTTACGCTGGCATGGAGTTTCAAGAGGGGAGCCCAGAGGCAAAACGCTTTCGCAGCATCTTAGAGCAAGAATTCCCGGCTGCCGCAAAAAAGCTTCGCTTCCCGTCTACGGCGGGTTTTGGGATTAAGCCGGTCAGCAGGGAGGGGACGGCGCGCTTGGTTCATGCGGCGATAGAGTATGCTATTGCGCACAAGCGCAGCTCTGTTACGCTGGTCCACAAGGGGAATATTATGAAGTTTACGGAGGGCGCTTTTTGCGACTGGGGCTATGAGACTGCGCGTGAGAAGTATCAGAGCGAGCTTATTGGCGACGGGCCTTGGACGAAAATCCAGACAGAGCAGGGGGAGCTTGTTATCAAGGACGTGATTGCGGATGCTTTTTTGCAGCAGATTCTCCTGCGCCCTGCAGAATACGATGTCATTGCTACGTTGAACTTAAACGGAGATTACATAAGCGACGCCTTGGCGGCCCAGGTCGGCGGGATTGGCATTGCCCCCGGCGCTAATATCAATTATCAGAAAGGCCTGGCGATTTTTGAGGCGACTCACGGCACAGCGCCTAAGTATGCGAATCAAGATAAGGTAAACCCCGGCTCTCTTATCTTGTCTGGGGAGATGATGCTGCGCCATATGTCTTGGACAAAAGCGGCAGACTTGATTATTGCGGCTATGGAGAAAACTATCAGCAGCGGGGAAGTTACATATGACTTGCATCGCCTGCTGCCGGGGGCGAAGCTTTTAAAGTGCTCTGAATTTGCGCAGGCTATGCTGAGCCGCATGTAGACGAGTCTGGAAAAAATCTGGCATGGCTCGGCAATTCCAAATCCCCGCTTTTTACCGATCTTCTATCATTTCCCGGCTTAAGGAGCTGCGGCGCCGCCAAGATCACTATAAAAAAGACTGGAGCTCTGCTGTATTAGCTTTAGGACCGATACGCTTGAAAATCGCACGTCACTTCGGCTTTTGCTATGGGGTGGAGAACGCTATTGAAATCGCATACAAAGCTGTCGCAGAGAATCCCCACGCTTCTATTTATCTATTAAGTGAAATGATCCACAATGCGCGCGTCAACGCCGATCTCAAAGCAAAGGGCATTTCCTTTCTGCAAAAGCCAAACGGCGAGAGTCTCATTCCGATAGAGTCACTGTGCAAGAAAGACATTGTGATCATTCCCGCTTTTGGAACGACTTTAGATATATTGGAGCGCCTGCAAAAACAGGGGGTGCAGACCCAGAAATATAATACGACTTGCCCCTTTGTAGAAAGGGTATGGAAGCGCGCAGAGAGCTTGGGCAGGGAAGGCTATACGGTGCTCATTCATGGTCAGGAAAAACACGAAGAAACGCGCGCCACCTTTTCCCATGCTGCCGCAGTCGGGCCTACCTTGATGCTAAGAGATATAGGCGAGGCGCATACATTAGCTGGCTTTTTTGCTAAGGGCAGTCTTCCAGAGATCGAGTATAAGGCAGAGTGGGAGGCCGATTTTTTCCAAATCTTTGCTGAGCGTTATTCGCAGGGTTTTTCTCCGAGGAGGGACCTCAGAAAGCTGGGCCTTGTCAATCAAACCACTATGCTGGCCCACCAGACGCGGGCTATAGGCGAGCTCCTCAGATCAGTCATGTCCAGCGTCTACCGAGAGGATGGGGAGCAGCTGCAGAAGCGCTTTGCTGATACGAAAGATACGCTTTGCTATGCGACTGCAGAGAATCAGGAGGCCACGCAAAGGCTCCTGCAGGAGGGCGGCGATCTTGCCTTAGTTGTGGGTTCCTATAATTCTTCCAATACGTCGCACCTTGTAGAATTACTGGAGTCTGCTATGCCTGTGTATTATATACAAGACGCCCAAGAGATCAAAAGCCAAACAGAAATCCATCACCTCAATCTGCGCAGCAAGAACATGGAAACTACAAAAGACTGGCTAAGGCGCAGGAGCAACGGCGATGGCAGCCCTATAGACATACTTATCACGGCGGGGGCCAGCTGCCCTGATGCTCTGGTAGACGAGGTGATCCGGCGCCTGGCAGCTTTATACGGCCTGGAAGATGGCTTGGAGAGCTTATGCGAGAAGCTCCTGTACGCCCAGGAGGATTCGAACCCCCGACCTTTTGATCCGTAGTCAAACGCTCTATCCAGCTGAGCTATGGGCGCATACTTTCCCAAGTCTGATAACCAACTTTGCAGCCCTCATTTTGTATGCAAGGCTTTTCTTTCTGCCCTGCTATTTCAATTTCAAATTAGGACAAATTAGCGCTAGGCAAGCGCCGCTATAGAAAGCTAGCCTGCCTGCGCCTTGCTGCTATAAACGCCCCATATTACATCTAGGTCTCAGGCATGCTTTTTTCTGCATTGCCGGGCTTGCTAGTCTCTTAGCTTTGGCCTTTGCCTGCCTGCGCAGGCAGGTGGCTTTTGTTTTGTACAAGCTGGAAAAGGAAGCTTCGTATTTCTTGTATACCAGACTCCAGCTTTTGCATGTTTTGCTGTGTGCTTGTCTCTAGCTTTTGTATGTTTTGCTTTAATTCTTCCTTGTCCTGCCTTGCGCTGGTCTTTAGTTCTTGTATGTTTTGCTGTGTGCTTGTCTCTAGCTTTTGCATGTTTTGCTTTAATTCTTCCTTGTCCTGCCTTGCGCTTGTCTTTAGCTCTGCTATGCTTTGCTGTGTGCTGGTCTTTAGCTCTGCTATGTTTTGCTGTGTGCTTGTCTTTAGCTCTGCTATGCTTTGCTGTGTGCTGGTCTTTAGCTCTGCTATGTTTTGCTGTGTGCTTGTCTCTAGCTTTTGTATGTCTTGCCGTGTCTCTGTCTTTAGCTCCTGTATACCAGACTCTAGCTTTTGTGTGTCTTGCCGTGTCTCTGTCTTTAGCTTTTGTATGTCTTGTTTTGTGTCGCTGTGTAAATATGTTATGAGACCAGCAAGGGCAGCAAGCATAGCGCCAAGACCTATTCCTAGACCCCACTTTAGCCAGTCTATGCTAATTTGCATCTCCCGTATGTTTGCCTTTAGCTCTTGTAATGGCGTAGGGCTTCCTGCCTGCGCAGGCAGGTCTTCTTTTGCTTCCTTTGTGTCTACGCTAGGATTGGACTCTAAGGCAGCAGGCAAGACCAGCAAAGCGATCGTAAATACTACTATTCTTTTCATATAAGAACTTTTCATATAAGACTAGTTAAAAGCAGATTAGCAGAAGTCAAGCAAAAACGGCAAATCATAGGCATTGGTCTGGCGCGGCGGCCTCCTTGCCTTAGCGCCAGACTCTCGCACCTCCATGTGCTCGGGACGCAATGCCTATGCCTTGCACTGGATTGTTCTGGTATGTACAGCAGCAGATGCGCCTTAGAATCACAGCAAAGTGCATCTGCACTTTGCGTCTACAGACTCCACTTATCACAACCAAAGCTCCCATAAACTTCATCAAGGTTTTCATCCTCCTTTTTGTTCCACAAAAAAAGCCTATAACGGCAAATCATAGGCATTGGTCTGGCGCAAACGGCCTCCCTGCCTTAGCGCCAGACTCTCGCACCTCCTGTGCTCGTGACGCAATGCCTATGCCTTGCACTGGATTGTTCTGGTATGTACAGCTCCAGCAAAACCATATCTGTTTTGTCAGCCCTAAACCTTGCCTGGCTTGTTCTCATATGCAAGGCGCTTGAGCCTCTGCGCCATCCCATACTACAAAAAAGCGCGCCTTAGAATCATGGCAAAGTATGCAACGCATACTTTGCTACCACAGACGTCCCATACCACAAAAAAGCGCGCCTTAGAATCGTAGCAAAGTGTGTATGCACACTTTGCGTCCTCAGACTCTCCCCACCACAACCAGGTCGCAGCCTGCTTTTTTGTTGCTCAAAAAATTTATTTTTTTACAATAAAGACTTGCTATTTTCTGAGCCCTGAGCTAAGTTTTGTCCTAGAACTGTCCTGCATGCGGGGCAGTCATTTTTTATATAAAGGAGGACATGAAGATGTCTATTGGTAAAAAAACTTAGGGAATGCGCGCCCTATCATGCGCATAACATTTTGTATAAGCGGCCGGGCCTTGGCTCTGCTGGCTTTTTTGGATTAGGCTGGGCTCTAAGCTTGGCTGTGTTTATGGAGGAAAATATGAGAAACACGTTTCAGAAACTTATGGGACGCGCAGCCACAAGCGCGCGTAGAAATTATTTAAGCGGGCTTAGCGCCAGCTTAAGATCATGGAAAAGCAACGCAGTTGCATGGAAAAGCAGCGTAGCTAAGTTTGGCTCTGTTGACTTGAAAAAACGTAGCCGAGAAGGCCTTGGCCTTGGCGGCTTATTATGGAAGAACTTTAGCAAGGCAGCCAACTTTAGCTCTGCTGACTTGCGATCAGCTAAGTTTGGCCGCCTAATCAGCCTGGGCATACTTGGCCTCAGCCTGACTCTGGCGGGATGCGATACCGGAGGCGGGAGCTCTGGAGGAGATAGTGGAGGCACGCCGACTTGTACTGGCGACCAAATCTTGCAAGATGGCAGCTGCGAGGCCTGCACGGCGCTGCAATATCCCAATGCGGACAGGACGGCCTGTGTGACTACCTGCGATGATGGAGAGCTCAAGCCGGCAAACAAGCCTACCTGCGAGGAGCAAGTCACATGCACGGGCAATGAGACCTACAACCCGGCGGATAACACCTGCATTGATCTGGAATGCAGCGAAGGCGAGGTCGCCAATACGACCGTAAACCCGCTTGCCTGCATCAGCAAGGCTGACTGTCAGGGCACAAGCCACAGCCCCACCAGCATACTGGGCAACGCATGTATCACGGACAAGGTCTGTCAAGACATGGCGGGCCATGTTGCGCAGGATGATGGCGTCTGCCAAGAATGCACGGGCACAAATAACGTGCGTAATGTGGACAAGACCGAATGCATCACGGCGATGGCCTGCCATGCAGGCAACAGCAGCGGCCCCAACAGCCTGCTGGGCACGGACTGCATTACAGACGCCGCCTGCATGGACCTGGCGGGCCATGTTGCGCAGGATGATGGCGTCTGCCAAGAATGCGCGGGCACAAATAACGTGCGCAATGTGGACAAAAGGGCCTGCATTACTGCGGCAATCTGTCATCAGAACCTGAGCACGAATCCCAACAGCATCTTAGGCACGGACTGCATTACAGACGCCGCCTGCATGGACATGGAAAACCATGTAGCGCAGCATGATGGAGTCTGCATGGAATGCTCGGGCCAGACAGCGCCGAATGCGGCCACTGGCATGTGCGAGAACGACAGTGACAATGACGGCCTGGCTAATAGCCTTGACACCTGCCCCTCAGGAGCGACTGGCGCCGCCACTGGCTCCGCTGACGCTGCCACGGCTGACCCTGATGGCGATGGCTGCAAGAACAGCGAGGACGCAGACGACGATAATGACGGCACGCCTGATACGATGGACGTAGATGACGATAACGACGGCCTGATAGAAATCGCCACAGCTCAAGAGCTCCACAACATGCGCTACAACCTGGCTGGCACAAGCTACGACGACGAGGAGGCAGACGACACCACGGGCGATGCGGGCTCTACGCTGGGCGCCCCTGACGCAGCTACCGCCAACTGCGATACGGCAACGAGCGACAACGTCTTCCTCTGCGGCTACGAGCTTGTGGCGGACATTGACCTCAGCGAGAGCGACCAAAACGGCGACACGGCGGGCAACTTTGATCCCATCGGCAGCGACCAAAACAACTCCCGCTTTACAGCGCAGCTGGAGGGCAATGGCCACAGCATCAGCAATCTAGACATTGACCGCATAGCCAGCGCCGCAGCCGCCAACGACCACACGAACGATGCAGGCCTCTTTGCCTCCTGCGGCAGCGCAGGCATAAGGAATCTCACTTTGGCACAGCCCACGATCAAGGGACGCCGTTACGTAGGCGCCCTTTGCGGCAACACAAACGGCACACGTATAAGCAATGCGCATATAGCAGGCGGCGCCATCCAGGGCGATAGCAGCAGTACTTTCAGAGCTTACTTGGGAGGCCTTGTGGGGTGGGCAACTAGAGGCCAGATCACTGGCAGCCGTGCAAGCGCCAATGTCTCAGGCGGCGGGGAAGGGGGAGATTATATGGGCGGCCTGGTGGGGCATGCAAACGTTGGCCGTATCACCGGCAGCAGAGCGAACGGCAATGTCTCCGATGGCGGAGCGGGAGATGATCGCATGGGCGGCTTGGTGGGATGGGCAAATAATACTAGCCAGATTGTAGGGAGCGGGGCGAGCGGCAATGTCTTCGATGGCGGGGCTGGAGATGATCGCTTGGGCGGCCTGTTGGGCTGGATGGAAACTGCCATTGTGCGTGACTCCCTTAGCCTTGGGAGCCTCTGCGATGGCGTGCTCACCGAAGAAAGCTGCGCTGCCGGCGATGGCAATGACAACATAGGCATTCTGATTGGACATCTCGAAGCCATCGATGGTTCGGAATTCGTCTATAACTTACTAGGGACGGGTCTTGCGCGAGGCCATAGCGGCGATCATATCGGCTTTTTGGGGGTGGCCAACTACGATTCTGTAGTGGAAGCTGAAGTGATCGCGAACGTTACAAACAACCGCTTTGATACAGAGGCCAGCGGCGTCACGGCCAAGGCGGGCCGTGTCCCTGACGGCGTTATGGCAAGCAATCTGACCGGCATCGTCGGCGCAGATACTGCTGCAACGCAGTCTGCCACGGCCTACGATAGCACTTGGCTTGGCACGCGCTGGCTCTTTGCTGCCGGCGCCTATCCGCGTCTGCTGTATTTTAACTTTGATCCCGATAATCCCACAACAGAGAATCCCAGCTCTGAGACCACCATCGACGTATGCGAGACGATCACAGACAACGACCCGCTGGAAGACGAAGGCGAATCGGATAAGCCGGATTGCGGTGATGTGCTGGAGGCGTGGCCCAGGGAGGAGTAGGGGGGCGCTCTGCTGACTGGGGGCGGGGGGTTGGAGTAAGCGGCGTTTGTACTCAGGGGCGTTATAGTGCTAACTGGGACCTTGTTGTAATAATATAGCGTTGGTTTTGCTGACTGCGGGCGGGGTTGTAGTAGGCGGCGTCTGGCGTTGTTGTAACAAGCAGCGTTGTTGTTGCTAACTGCGCCCAACGCGACATAATGCGGCGGCCCAGACGCCATTTATTACTACCTCGCCCGGGCGTTGTTGCGTAACTCACCTGTAGATGCGCTTAGCGCTCCATAAAACGCTTGCTTTTTTAGCAATACGACATAATGTTGGCGTATGAAAGCAAAATATAAACTTAGTAACTGGTCAAGTTACAATCGTAGTCTAATGGAGCGCACGAAACTCACTGTTTGGATAGACCCAAAGGCTATAAAATCGTGGAAAAACAAAAACGGGCAAACCGGGGCGGCCATTTGTGTATGCAGATGGGATGATATTGCTATTTTTGCAGCTCAGGCAGGTATTTCGTCTTCCTTTACGGCAGACGCAGGGCTTTTTGCTTAGCCTACGGGATATGATGCAGCTTTCTGAATTGCTAATTCCCAGCTATTCTCAAGTATGTCGCAGGTCTAAGAAACTGCCAGTCCCTTGCAATGCTAAGATCAAGCAAGGCGAACGTGTGCATTTAGTTGTGGATGCAACAGGCCTGAAAGTCTATGGTGATGGTGAATGGAGCGCCAGCAAATATGGCAGTAAGAAAAGACGGGTGTGGGAAAAATTACATATTTGTATGGATGGTCCATCCTTTCAGATTGTTCATTCTGACCTGAAAGGCGGAGATGCCCAAGTTGCAGCGGATTCGGTAAAAGACCTAAGGAAGAAATATGACATAGCTAGCAATATTTGCGATGGAGCTTATGATGCGTATAACTTATATCATGTATTGGAGCAAAGTGGAGTAGGAAAGATACTGATCCCTCCCAAGAAGAAGGCGAGAACATTAGGAGAGCTCTATGCGAATGCTCCTCCGGAGGATAGCGCTCGAGATGTGAATATTAAAAATTCTCGTGCACAAGGTCTACAAAAATGGAAGGAGGAGGTCGGTTATCATCGCAGATCACGAGTGGAAACCGCCATGTATCGCTACAAACAAATGATCGAGGAGCGATTAAGGTCTCGCTGTACAGAACATAAAATAGCATGCCAGATATTGAATACCATGGCAAGCTTGGGAATGCCAGAAAGAATTGCAGCATGAGATTCCGGGCATTTGGCCCTACTATCGGCTATTTTGTAATTATTGCAACAACGCCAGACTCTGCTTATTACAACCCCGTCCCAGTCAGCAAAAGCAACGCCGCTTATTACCAACCCCGTCCCAACGCCCCCTTACTACAACAAGGCCATTCTAAACCCCCGGCGTCAGCATTATGTCGTGTTGGGCGCCGTCATCAAAGCCAAGGCCCGGCGCCCAGACTCTGTATATTACTGCAATGCCAGCCGTAAATTCTACAAGGTCCCTGCGCTCCTCTGTAACTCAGTCAATAGTCTACACTCTTGCTGCTACCCGCCTGACTGGGCGACTGCTTGTGCTGTAATACTTGACGCATGAGCTAAGGGCAAGGCAGATTACTTGGAATGCGCTGTAAAAGCTGTTAGCCTTTGTCTGTAAAAGTCATATGCCTGGCGCAGCACAAGGCCAATGAGGCGTGTCACGCCTCAACAGTAGAGGAACGATGGCAAAAAACGAAGCAACTGCACGAATTAAGATCAATGCTCTGCTTGAAAAAGCAGGCTGGCGTTTTTTTGCAAAAGATGCTAAGCCTGCCAATATTGTTCTGGAGCAAAGCGCTACGCTCAAGCAAGCTGATATTGATAGTTGGGGTAAGGATTTTGAAAAAACAAAGAAAGGCTACATTGACTTTCTTTTACTTGATGCAAAGGGACATCCACTCATCGTACTGGAAGCAAAAGCAGAAGCGGCCAATCCATTAGCGGCTAAAGAGCAAGCGCGTAGATATGCGCGCTCCCAAAATTGCCGTTTTGTTATGCTTTCTAATGGCAACCTGCACTACTTTTGGGATTTGCAGCGCGGCGACCCATATATTATTACGTCATTCCCTGCGCCTGAATCTATAAGCAGCTATAAGAAAATCGAACCGAAGCCAGAGCGTCTGCTCACGCAAGAAGTAAAGAATGATTACATCGTCCTAACGCAACGACCGAATTATGCAGCTGAAGCCGCGTGGAAAAATGAAGATGAGAAAGAAGACTTTGTAAAAAATAACAAATTACGATTTTTACGTGACTATCAACAGCGGGCTGTCCATTCTATTCAAGACGCGGTAAAGAAAGGCAAAGATCGCTTTTTATTTGAGATGGCAACTGGTACGGGCAAAACGCTTACAACAGCCGCAGTCATCAAATTATTTTTGCATACTGGCAATGCTCACCGCGTTTTATTTTTAGTAGACAGACTAGAGTTAGAAGAGCAGGCGCGCAAGACCTTCAGAGATTTGCTAAGCGTAGATTTTCAAACAGTCATCTATAAAGAAAAACGTAATGAGTGGAGGCGCGCTGAGATAGTAATTAGTACGGTGCAATCCTTGTTAGCTGATAATAAATATAACAGTTTGTTTTCTCCGACTGATTTTGACCTTATCATCTCGGATGAGGCGCACCGCTCTATTGGCGGCAATGCGCGCGCTGTTTTTGAATATTTTGTGGGTTACAAACTGGGCTTAACCGCTACGCCGCGTGAATACTTGAAGGGCTCCCGCAAGCTAAAGGACCCGCGCGCAATAGAGCGGCGCATGCTGCTGGATACCTATCGCACCTTTGGCTGTGAAGACGGACAGCCCACATTCCGTTATTCCTTGCTTGACGGGGTAAAAGATGGAGTGCTGATCAGTCCTACGGTAGTCGATGCCCGTACAGAAATCACAACTGAACTATTGTCCAAAGACGGCTTTATTGCAAGCTATACCGATGATAGGGGTGATGAGCAGGAAGAGAGTTTTAAGCAGCGGCAATTTGAAAAACGCTTTTTTTCCGAAAGTACAAATAAACTGTTTTGTAAAACCTTTCTGGAAGGCGCGCTGCGCGATCCTATTAGCCGAGAGATCGGCAAGTCGATCATTTTCGCTGTAAGTCAGGAACATGCCGCGAAGCTCACGCAGATACTAAACGCAATGGCTGAGCGCATGTTCCCCGGCAAATATCAATCGGATTTTGCGGTGCAGGTCACTTCACAAGTGCAAGACGCTCAGGACTTTACGGTCCATTTTGCGAACAACAATCTGCTTGGTACAAGCGGTGTTTTGCCTAACTATAAAACGAGTAAAGCGCGCGTCTGCGTAACCGTTGGCATGATGACGACCGGCTACGATTGCCCTGATATACTCAACTTGGCTTTGTTCCGGCCGCTCTTTTCACCGACTGACTTTATTCAAATCAAAGGCCGCGGCACGCGCACACATGATTTTCGGGAACAACTCACGGATCGCAGCCTGGCTGAAAATATAGAGCGGTCAAAGAAAACTCAATTTAAGCTCTTCGATTTTTTTGGCAACTGTCAATATTTTGAAAAGGATTTTAATTATGACGAAATGATCAAGCTGCCCAGCACAAGTAAGAAAACAGACGAACAAGAAGGCCTATTAGACAGTTATGAATTTTTAGGCAAGGACTTTATAGACACGATCAAAGAAGAAAGCATCGGCTATGAAGGCATGAAAGTAGACCGAATGTTTTTTGATAACTTTGCGGATATAATACGCACAGACAAAAAGATCGCTATAGCAAAAGAAAAGGGGCAATGGGATTATATGATCGACTACGTGCATCGTGAAATTTTTGACAAGCCAGAGGACTATTTTAATCTAAAGAAACTGCGTAAAGCGCTGGGAGTTGACCGCCGCCTGAGTCTGCGTGAAATACTCGAAAGAATTTTTGGCCTGATTCCGGATTTCAAGTCTAAAGATAAGCTTTTAGAAGAAGAGTTTGCTAAGTTCATTGCGGGACATCCGCCTAAAGAATCGAAAAACCTGCCCGCAGTCAAAGTCTACTTTAAAGCCTATATTTTATATGATGACATTCGCCACATTATTGAAAAGCGTGACTATGCGCAGCTTGCAACGAATGCCTCATTTCCATTAGATAATTTCAAGGCGGTGCCAAAATGTTACCGCGAGCTGGTGCCTGAATATGTCAAAGACTATGTATCGCTCAATCAATTTGCGGCTTAGAAATTCGTATGCTCGACGTAGAAACAAAACGACGCATCGACCACGCCCGCGACATTTTAGTCGGTAAAGTACCCGATCCCAAAAGCCAAGTCGAGCAGATTACGATTGCGCTCATCTATAAGTTCATGGATGACATGGACGCAGAAAGCGAAGAGTTAGGAGGCCTGCGCCGCTTCTTTACGAAAAAGTTTGCTAAGTACAGCTGGGCGAAGCTGATGCGTTCGGGCTTGGGCGGGCATGAGATGCTGGGGCTTTATGCGGAAGCAATCAGCAAGATGCCCGAAAACCAAAACCTGCCGCCGCTATTCCGTGATATTTTTAAGAACGCCTATCTGCCCTACCGTGACCCTGAAACTCTGCGCGCTTTTCTGAAAATTATTGATGAGTTTCAATACGATCACTCGGAGCGTTTGGGCGATGCCTTTGAATATCTGTTGTCGGTATTAGGTTCGCAGGGCGCCGCGGGTCAGTTTCGCACGCCGCGTCATATCATTGATTTTATGGTGGCGGTGACTGATCCTAAAAAAAACGAAAGCATACTTGACCCTGCCTGCGGCACGGCGGGCTTTTTGATATCTGCGTACAAGCACATACTGCGCGCCAATAGGGATAAAAAACACGGCGCTCCGGGCAGCGCGCTTAGTCCAGACGAAAAAAAGCAGCTTGCGGCAAACATCAGCGGCTATGACATTTCGCCGGACATGGTGCGGCTGTCGCTGGTGAATTTGTATCTGCATGGTTTCGCAGAGCCGCATATTTTTGAATACGATACGCTGACGAGCGAAGAGCGCTGGAATAAACAGGCGGCGGTAATTCTGGCCAATCCGCCCTTTATGACGCCGAAGGGCGGCATCCGTCCGCATAAGCGCTTTTCGATCAAGTCGAATCGCAGTGAGGTTTTGTTTGTGGATTACATGGCCGAGCATTTGACGCCATTGGGACGCGCTGCTATCATTGTGCCCGAAGGCATTATTTTTCAAAGCGCCAAGGCCTATAAAGATTTACGCAGGATGCTGTTAGCTGAAAGTTTGGCGGCAGTTATCTCGCTGCCAGCGGGCGTATTCCAGCCCTATTCCGGCGTCAAAACTTCCATTCTCATTTTGGACAGGAGCCTGGCCAAACGCAGCCGCTATCTGGCTTTTTTCAAGATAGCAAATGACGGCTATGACTTGGGCGCGCAGCGGCGCAAAATTGAAAAGAACGACCTGCCGCAAGTCCAAAAAGAAATACGCCGGTATTTTGACTGTCTGCGCAGCGGCAAGGACGCGCGTAAATTAAAGAGCGCGGCTTGCCTGATCGTGGCCAAAGAAAAGATAGCCGCCGGCGGCGAATACAATCTGACAGCCGAACGCTATCGGGAAAGCGTCGATTACCGCAATGCCAAGTGGCCGATGGTGGCGCTGGGGGAGGTGTGTGAGGTGGTGGAAATTCCGGGGCCTATATGAAAATAATTTATCCCTTTGTACGAAACGAATGTAGGGAAGGTTCGGGTCGGTTGGAAGATGATTTACTCAATGCTGGATACAAAAGCTTAGATTATTTGAAAGAGGCACAATACTTTTCCCGAAAAGCGGTGCTTCAACTCTTTTGAATGCATCGCGGCATTTTGAGTATAAATGCCTATGGTCACAAATAAAAGGCCTATAATATCATGAGTATTAATTCTATCTTTTACAAACCGTCAATGCTGCAGAAAAACAGCACCCATCTCTAAAAACGACCGTCCTAGCTGCCATCCAAACTTACCGCCGCTAAAGTGCAGGAGCAGGTCGTCGCGGATATCGACGCTTATCAGAGAGTCATCGATGGCTGCGGCAGGTGGTGGACAGTATAAGCAGCAGATACAGATTGTCCTGAAATGGTAGCTTTGGGGGAGGGCGAGTTATTTCAAATCGAATCTGGCGGAACACCTAGTACGAAACGATTTTTACTTCTGGATGGCGATTTAACTGGGTTGACATTAGTCGATTTGCCTATGCAAAATAAAAACTAACTCATAGCAAGCGGAATCATTACAGAGCTTTAAACAAGTTTCAGTTAAGTGTATTGCCTGCAAAGGAGATTTTGATTTCATCCCGCGCAGACTATCGGAAAATTGCCGTTACAAATGACCTGCGCAACCAATCAGGGCTTCAGTAGTTATTAAAAATTTCGATAAAGTTAATCTATTTTTTGGCATATATGCTCAACCTCAATTAGAAATGTTAAGCGAAGGTAGTACTTACAAAGAGTATTGCAAAATCAGACTTATCCAAATCCCGCTCCCGCCGCTGAAAGTGCAGGAGCAGATCGTCGCGGAGATCGACGCGAGCTATCAGAGAGTCATCGACGGCGCGCGGCAGGTGGTGGACAGCTATAAGCCGCAGATACAGATTGCTCCTGAATGGCCGATGTCGTACAAAGGTAAAGCGGTAGCGGATGGAACGATAGACGTCGAAGACCTTATCGATGGGCTGAAAGGTCTTTCTCTTATAGTTTCAGCAATCGATGAGAATATACGCATCAATGTAACTTCCTTTGAAAAAGGCTCTTTTGAGTCAGTTCTTGAATTTATAGAAAAAATTCCCGTTTTATTCGACACAACAGAGCCAGCCATTATGCTGGCAATTATTGGCTGGTTTATTCAGCATATTATACGCAGTAAGGGCGCAAAAAATATTACCGTGATCAAGGCTAAGAAGATGAATATAAATATACTCGAGCCAGAATTGAAACAGATTATACCAAAGATATTGCAAGATAAGCAAAGATTGCGTAAAATCAAAAAGAGGATTTCACGATATCGCTTCTCCTTTATCACGAAGGTATAGAGGAAGTATCATTTGTTGAAAAAAATAAAAAGCAGACAATCAACATAAAGGATAAAGAATATTTTATTGATAGAGATATTGCTGATAAGATTCATAAATCCATTGAAATGACTGGTGAAATGAGGAGCCTGGATAAAAAGATCAAATAAAGGCAAATTTATAGGCAATGGGAAAAGTTATAATTTTGCTCTTGTTATGGAAAATCCTAAAAAGCAAGTTGATCACTTTTTGTTAGAAGACAAAGTGAATATTAAAGGCATTGCGACCTATGACGAGAATAAGGAAATTGAAAAAGATAGAAGCTAGAGATCTATTCAAAGCGCATAGTCCCCGCCGCTGAAAGCGCAAAAGCAGATTGTCGCGGAGATCGAAAAAGAGCAGCGCTTTAGTCAACGGCAACCGCAAGCTGGCCGAGCGCCTGCAAAAGAAGATCAGCGAAAAGATCGCCGGCGTGTGGGGGGTAGGGAAATAGCTTATTTTCATTGACAACTTACCCCTATCATATAGACAGTTATGTATCTACTAGACAACAGACTACGGGAAAATTTTCTGTATAATAATATGAAAAATTTTTCAGGAGGTATGAGATGAGTTTAGCGATCGGAGACTGTACCAGTTTTGGAAAAGTTGTAATCCCATCTCCTATTGGCTGGCAAAAAGTACACTATCTGGTCATCAAAAGCGCGGGGCCGGCAAAAGAAAAGGGGAGTATGGCGATATGCTTAGAATACGGACAGACTGCTTGGGACAAGCATGAAAAACATTGTTTTATTATGATGTGCCAGCAAACAAAGGATTATTTAGAAAAGCTAGGTAGCAGCCCATATGGGCGTAAGGAACTTCTTGAGCTGCTCGGCCAAAATACGATGGAATCCTACTGGGGCATCTATCGTAGACTAACTATGTTGTATGGTGACCCAGAAGCGGATTATCAGAAAAATCTTGAAAGGGAAAATAAAAAGCTCAAAGTTGAAGTGCAGGCAGAAATTCGCGAAATAGCTGAAGCTATTATGAGCGTCAAGGTAGATATGGCTTCTATGCGCCAGAAAATGGAAGAGTTGGAAACAAGAGACAGCAATTTTGGAAACAGATTATCTTATATGGCTTGACGCTATACTGGTTCAAGAGCAAATACAATTCCGTTATCCCGATGCAAAGATAACAAAAGAAAAGACAAAAATTCATGGCATAGAAAAGAAATATACAAAGCTATTTATCGAAATCCACAGAAATCCAAGGTCATCCCTTTAGGATACTATGGCGACAGCAGAGCTGTTTCATTCTTGCAGTGTCGTTTTCATTTGGAGGGAACTGGTATCCCATTGGAAATATTCCGCAAGGAGTGTCTGCTAAAACAGAGCTGAAAGCCGCCTGCGCAGCATGGGAAGAGTCTTTAGCTCAAATGATCAAACTCTAATTCTTTGACCTCTCTCAAAGATGGCAGTTCATGTATAGAGGCTAGGGAAAAAGTTTTCAGAAAAAATGGGGTGGTCACATACAGGGCCGGCCTGCCGGGCACAAGGCGGGTGCCTTGTGTTTTGATCAGCTTACGTTCCAGAAGCAGGGCAACCATAGGGCGGCTGGCGGAGCCGCGTATATCGTCAATTTCTGGGACAGTAATAGGCTGGCAGTAAGAGATAATTGCTAAGCTTTCCAGAGCAGCGCGGGAGAGCTTCTCACGTTTTTCTTCCTTGCCAAAAATGCTTTTCATAGCAGGGCCATGGGCTTGCGATGTAAGGAACTGATAAGTACCCGCTATTTCTTTTAGCACTATACCCCCCTCGCGGTTTTCATATTCGTCCATAAGAGAATCAAGCAGAGCACGCGTGTTTGCGCGGTCTAATTGGCAATGGAGCGCCAGCGAAGTCAAAGAAAGAGCTTCGGGGGCAAGGAAAATCACGGCCTCAAGCATGCCGCGCAGGTGCTTTTCTTCTTCTGCGCTAAGTTTGCGATGAGGCGGCAAGGCTAAGTCCTTTGCGTCTTTTTGTATCAATATAGGGATGGAATCGTTTTTTTCTGTCTCGTTATTGCCTGGAGCCGCCTTCTGCTCTGAGTTGCTATGCTCTTCTTGGTCTTGCGCTGCACTGCCGTGTTCTTCTTGGTCTTGCACTGAGTTACTATGCTCTTCTTGTTCTTGCGCTGCGCTGCCGTGTTCTTCTTGGTCTTGCGCTGAGTTACTATGCTCTTCTTGTTCTTGCGCTGCGCTGCCGTGTTCTTCTTGGTCTTGCGCTGAGTTACTATGCTCTTCTTGGTCTTGCTCTGAGTTGCTATGCTCTTCTTGGTCTTGCGCTGAGTTACTATGCTCTTCTTGGTCTTGCGCTGAGTTGCTATGCTCTTCTTGGTCTTGCGCTGCGCTGCCGTGTTCTTCTTGGTCTTGCGCTGAGTTACTATGCTCTTCTTGGTCTTGCGCTGCGCTACCGTGTTCTTCTTGGTCTTGCTCTGAGTTGCTATGCTCTTCTTGGTCTTGCGCTGCGCTGCCGTGTTCTTCTTGGTCTTGCGCTGAGTTACTATGCTCTTCTTGGTCTTGCGCTGTGCTGCCGTGTTCTTCTTGGTCTTGCGCTGAGTTACTATGCTCTTCTTGGTCTTGCGCTGTGCTGCCGTGTTCTTCTTGGTCTTGCACTGAGTTACTATGCTCTCCTCGTTCTTGCTCTGAGTTACTATGCTCTTCTTGGTCTTGCGCTGTGCTGCCGTGTTCTTCTTGGTCTTGCGCTGAGTTACTATGCTCTTCTTGGTCTTGCGCTGCGCTGCCGTGTTCTTCTTGGTCTTGCACTGAGTTACTATGCTCTCCTCGTTCTTGCTCTGAGTTACTATGCTCTTCTTGGTCTTGCGCTGTGCTGCTGTGTTCTTCTTGGTCTTGCGCTGAGTTACTATGCTCTTCTTGGTCTTGCTCTGCGCTGCCGTGTTCTTCTTGGTCTTGCTCTGCGCTGCCGTGTTCTTCTTGGTCTTGCGCTGCGCTGCGGCTTGCAGTCATGTCCTGTGTCTTAGAAGAGTCTTCTTCTTTGGGTTTGTCTTGCATAATGGAAGCGGGCATAGGCAGGGGCAGGGCAGTGAGAAGCCGCTTTAGCTTCTCTCTCCAGAACAACAATAATTTCGAAGAGATATGCGCAAGATTTTCTTTCACTTTAGGGTAATGCTTTCCTTGAATATACGTATCTCTTCAAAATTGCCCTTTTGCGCTACTCGGATCATGCCTTGTTTTGTTAATTCCAAAACAGCTAAAAAAGTCGTGATGATCTTTCCAAGAGCCACTGTCCTTCCTCCTGCTGCGTGTGGGTCAGTTAAGGGGCCAAAGATTTCATAAAAAGAGAAGGATGTTTTTGAGGCAAGCAACTTGCAAAGATAGCTGATCTGTTCATCTACGCTGTATGGATCAAGCTCAAGAGACTGTCCTTCCTCCCGCAGATCACGCCTGCGTTTCTCGCAGCGCTTCAAAAGAGCGTTGTAAACTATCAGTAAATCTGTCAGGTCCATGTCGAAGTACTTGTCCTTATTTTCTTTCTGAGGGGCAGGATTGCCCGGGCGTGCATACATCTTGGCTGCCCATTCTTCTATGTCGCGGAGCTTTTCTGCTGCCATCTGGTATTTGCGGTATTCTAGCAGCTGCTGGACTAATTCGGGGGGGCAGTCTTTTTGTCTCCTGCTCTTCTTCCAGACTTTCATGAGGGATAAGGCGCTTGCTCTTGTAATAGAGCAGGCGAGCCGCCATACTTGCGCATTCGGCTGTCGCATCTAAGGAGAGTTTCTTATGCTTGATATAATCCAAAAAGTCTTTCGTAATTCGTTCTAGAGAGACGTCAAAAATATCTACCTTGTAAGAATGGATCAAGTCCCATAGTATTTGCAGGGGGCCTCTTTCAAGCGCGCCTTCTGGAGTGTACCAGGAAACGAAAAATGGGATCTCCATGTCTTCTGTACTTTCGAGGACAGGAGCTGCCTTTGTCTCTTCTATAACAGTCAGCTTGGGCATTTATCTAGGCTCTCTATGATTTATATACATTGCTAAGAACAAGCGCAAAAATGTAAACAAGGACAAAAGGGAAAGTCCCTGGGCTCTCATCGCTCTTTTGTGGATGCTGCGGCTCTTTGCTGTGCTGCTGCGCTTCTTTCTTCTATTGAAAAATTCCGCAGTCTTAGAAATGAATCTTAAAATTCCACTTGACACAGGCCTAAGCTGTTTCTCCTTGTAATATAAGGGGGCAAGTCCCGGCTGTTCCTTTCTTAAAAAAGCAGCCCTGCCTTCCCTATAACGCCGCGCGGTAGAGCAGTTGGTAGCTCGTTGGGCTCATAACCCAAAGGTCACAGGTTCAAATCCTGTCCGCGCTACATACAAAAGCGCCTCTGACGAGATTGCTAGGGCGAAGTAGCTCAGCTGGTTAGAGCAGCGGAATCATAATCCGTGTGTCCGGGGTTCAAGTCCCTGCTTCGCTATGCTCGTTTTTGCTGCCCTAAGAGATCCCGAACTTTCTTCCAAAGACTCTGCTTTTTTGTTTTTTGTAGAGAGCCTGCTTTGTCTCTGGCAGGCCTCATGCTTCTCTGATTTTTGGGAGCAGCCTTCTCTTGATTGAGGCTCCGGGATCTGGGCTGGTAAGCCTTCCTTGCTCTGCCCTTTCTTTGCTGTCCTTGTCTGCGCTGCGCTTCGTTTTGCAGCCGAGATGGCGCAGCTTCGCTGTTTTTGTTCTTTCTCTTTTTACTGGATTCCTGCAGGCCCCGCTCAGCTATAGCAGTCTTGGGTGGAAATTGTAAGTATGCGGAGTTAATGGGGAAGACGGGAATCTTCGAGCCTAGATAGCGTTGGATACGGGGCAGATATTCGTAATCTGCTTCTGAGCAGTAAGAGATGCTTAGGCCTGATTTGCCGGCTCTGGCAGTGCGCCCTATGCGGTGCACATAGGCTTCTGCATCCTGTGGCAGGTCGTAATTGAATACATGGCTTAGGTCGTCAATATCCAGGCCGCGGCTGGCCAAGTCTGTGGCAACAAGTACCGAGTATTTTCCAGCCTTGAAGGCCTCCAGCAGTCTGACGCGTTTTTTTTGATCCAGAAGAGAAGAAATTCCTTGGGCGGGGATGGCATAGTTATTAAGCATACGGGAAATCTCTAAGACTTGATGGCGAAAGTTCGTAAAGACTATGACCTTGGCCTGCTTTGCTGCCGTGATCTGATGGAATAAGTAAGGGCCCTTTTCTGAGCGGCCTAAGTGATACAGTTGTTGTTCAACGGCGTCTACGGTTACTTTTTTTGTTTCTGTGCGTATTTCAACCAGGTCTTCTTTCATGTATTCTCTGGCCAAACGCATCGCGCTGTAAGACAGGGTAGCTGAGAAAAGCATGATCTGGGCTTTGGGTGAGAGCATGCGCAGGATGAAACGCACATCACGAATAAAGCCCATATCAAACATGCGGTCAGCCTCATCTAAGACAAGGAAAGAAAGCGTCCGTATACGAATTCTGTTTTGCTTTACGTAATCTACCAGCCTGCCCGGAGTAGCCACAAGCAAAACAGGCTTTTTCGCCAAAGCTGCTTCCTGCGCCTTGTAAGCCTCTCCTCCATAGAGGCTGAGGATATGAATGGGATGGCGCTTGCAGAGTTTCTCTGCCTCCTGCGCTATCTGTATGCAAAGCTCACGGGTGGGCGTAATTACCAGGGCGGTAGGAGTAGGGAAGTCCTCAGAAAAAATACGGCTCAGGATGGGCATCAAAAAAGCGATGGTTTTCCCTGTCCCTGTCTGCGCAGCCCCCGCTAGATCGCAGCCCTCTATGGCAGGCCTGAAGGTTTTTTCTTGGATCTCTGTCAGCTCATCGAGCTGCATGTCTTGAATAGCTGCAAGAAGCTCAGGGTGTATTGTAAGTTGGCTGAATTGCATTTAGCTTTGTGTTTAGGAGAATATCATTTGCAGCCTATCTTGCATATATAAAGCCAGCCATCAAAAACTTTCCATTATTATGGATATTAAAGAAGCTAGATGAAAGGCGCCTGACGTGTCAAATACAATCTATAGAAAAACTGCAGATTCTACACAAACGTGCGCCTGCCCTATTACAGAGCTCATGCGCCTGCTGCCTAAGGCAATTCCGCGGCCGTTTTTGCATGGCTGGAAGACTGGCGGGCGTATCGCCGCTGCTGGGCTTGCATACGGCTGCTGAGGACGCAGCATAAAAGCGCGGGTAACAGGAGACTTGGCAAAGCTGGAAGTGGTGATCAGGCGGGGCTGGCGCTAAAGCGCTTGGCCAATGCTTTTTTCTTCGCCGGGGCAAACCGGGTACAAATTCGGGGCTGTCTCCAAAGTCGGTTCTTTGGTCTGCAAGTCGATTTCTTCCCTCTGGATATCATCCATCGCCAGACATTCGACCGCAATACCCAGCCCTTTTTTGATATCGTCTATCAAGGCTGCGAAATTGCCTTCCCATGGTCCTGCCGCTCGCCGTGTCGATCCCTTAAGTTGAAACCAGCTGCGCCACCAATTCTTTGGCGCAAGAATCTGAACGATCGGTCTTTGCTTGGGGTCAACTGAAACTTTATGAGCGGCCTTTGCCTCGCTGGCGATATCATCGCTGTTTGCAACAACGATTGCGGCGTATCGAAGCCCCTGCATCAACGCATCCATCGGGCTATCTCCACGGTTACTCTCGTCCTCCGGCGCAACTTTCAGCTCCGTGACAAGCAGACGCTTACAGCTCGTGACGCCCAGCAGATCGATTTTGCCCACTCCCTTATCTTCTTGCGCAGCCTTGAGTGGAAACTGGTAGTCTAGAAACTGGAACCAAGCCCCGTCTGGCCTAGGCCAACGTCTGCCCCGAAAGCGCCAGAGCGCCATTGCCAGACGCTCCTCAAAGCGATTACTCGTTTTATCACCAGGCGCTTTAATGCAGCCATCGTGACCGGGCATGAAGAAGTGATCCTTCTTTTCCTTTCGATGAGGCGCATCCTTTAGAGCCTTTTCGTACTCACGAAATAAGTCATTCCGATCAATGCGGGCAATTTTCGAAGCGAGATTTGTCGTGTCCCACTTCTTCTTGTCTAAGTAGTTATTATTTGCGTTCATGCTTACTTCATACAATCGCTTATTTTCTTGTCAAGCAGTTTTGTAAAAAAACGTATAACCTACAGACATTTTGGCATGATGGCGCTAAAGCGCAGCAAAGAGCGTGTATTATTGCGGCAGGGCGCTGAACTTGCCTTGCGCATTTGGGAAACGATACATAACTTTTTTTTTCATCAGCTGGAAAGTCACGGGTCCTAAGAGCGCGGGTGTTATAGCTTCAGCCTCATCAAAGTTTCCTTTTGCTTTCATCTGCCACACATAATACTTAAGATTTTCGCTAGGTCTTATAGCGCGCACAGCATCAGATAACTTATCGATATAATCTTGCAGCTTTTCTTTGGTATCGTTATCATAAAATAATTGATAAATGACAACTGCCTGCCCTTGGTTTTGATAACAGGCGGAGGCTGAGCGATGAAGAAATTGATAAGGCACGCTATCTATTTTTTCCTCGTTGATGGAGCTGAAATCACTTAAGAGCTCTTTCCAGTGCGTCAAGCACTTTAAGTTTTGTTTTCACTCGGATGATTGCCTAACCAATACTTGACTGTCTCTACTTCTGGTTTTATTTTATGGTATTCCGTATATTTTGCTTCGATAGCAATTTTATATTCCCCGCTTTGGATCATCAAATCGGTCATGGACGATCTATTATTCTCATAGGAAGGAGTGGGGCATTCAAACATCAAATCAGCATGATCTAGTTTGACGTTTAATAACTTGGCTAAAGTTGCAAGCCCCTCGTCTGTCTTTTTCCAGTATTGCGCTAATGGTATGGTGGAGGTTCGAAAGGAGTTTATCTTTGCGTGTGAAAGGAGATCGAGTATTGTGTTATACTTATTATTTTTTGGGTCACCAAAGTGTAGCCGGTAGTTATTGCTTGTGTTCATGCTTGCTGTGTACAATGGCTTATTTTTTTGTCAAGCAGATTAAAAAACGTGCAAGTTTTTTGGGAATAGAAAGGAAGATGAAGACCTCGTTGTAGTATGGGGCCTTTGTGGAAGCAAAGTGCGCGGTGCACACTTTGCCATGATTCTAATGCGCGCTTTTTGTGAAAGATGGTCTTGGAAATAGGCGGCGTCTGCTTTTGATGACGATGGAGCGTTGAGTATAGAGTGCACCGTTTTTTTTATGAGGGCTGAAATTTGTTTTGACTCTCTGCCTGCTGCGTGTAGGCTTGGCTAAAAGTGGTCAAGATACGTTTACAGCGTCACGGCGCAAAGAAAAGGCCTTTTTACAGGATCGTAGCTGCAGATTCCCGTTTCCCGCGGGATGGGCGTTTCCTCGAAATATTAGGGAACTACAGCCCAGTCTACTATGCGCATAAGCCAAGCTTAAAAAGCGAGCGCATTTCCTATTGGCTCAAGCGAGGAGCACAGCCGACAAGTACTGTTAAGTCATTGCTAAAAAAAGCCGGCATTCTAAACTGATCTGACTTGTGCGATTTTGAAGAACTAAGATGTCCGCAGCCCAAGACATAGTCCATTATATAGCAGCCAGTCTGGCGCGTCATCCAGAGCGTGTCCATGTGGATGTGATACCCAGCAGCGAGGAGACAATCGTCGAGCTGCGGGTAAGCGAAGAAGATATAAGCAGGGTGATAGGCAAGGGCGGCAGTGTTGTGCGTTCTTTACGCTCCCTCCTGCGTCTTTGCGGCAGTAAAGAAAGGGCTCATTATGTTCTTGAGATTGTAGAATAGACCCTGCTTATGGTGCTTGAGCTATGCGTTTGCAAGATTTTGCGGCAGTGGGCCGCCTCAAAGACTGTATAGGCAGGTCCCGGTATAAGGTGAGCTTTCGGGGCGATGGTCTCAAGAACCTAAAGCTTCCGTCCCGTCTGGCTCTGTATAGACCCCCGCTGCCCGCTTCTTGCGCCTCTGGAATCAGCAAAATATCCGCCAGCCCCCTGACAGAAGAACATATACTTGAAAGAGATGCTGTCGCACTACTGCGCATTTGGGCGATGGGCCAAGAAAAGGCCTGCGTTGAATTGGAAGTCCTCAAAGCTGCGGCAGCCTCCGCCTTAGCAGAACCTAGGGGAGCTAAGGGCTTATGGCTTTGCCGTGAAATCTCAGAGCTTGCAAAGGAAACACAGGGGAGCTCGTCTGCGGCTTTCTTTTTTCAGATTCTTGGCGCCCGCATTCTCAGCCAAGGGAAAGAGGTAGGACGGGTGGTAGATTATTTTGAGACGGGGGGCGCATGGCGTGATAGTTGCAAGAGATCAGGAGGGAGAGGAAGTCATGCTGCCCTTTGTAGAGGAACACGTCAAGCTTCCCTCACTAGAGCGGGGGCATCTTAGCGCAGCAATAGATGTGCCGTATTTTTCTTATTTCTCCCAAGCTAGAGATTAAGCTGATGATTTTCCAAGTTTTGACACAATTTCCTGAGCGTTACAGAGCGTATTTAGAAATGGGCTTGCCAGCCAGAGCCTATCGAAAAGCTTTGTTTCATATCAATACATTCCAGTTGCGTGACTTTGCAAATGCAAGGCGTAAAGGGCGTGTGGATGATGCTCCTTATGGAGGTGGTCCCGGGATGCTTCTGCAAGTAGAACCTGTCGCAAAGGCCTTGGAGGCGATGCCGCATCGTTTGCCGGTGGTGCTCTTTACTCCGCGTGGGATGCGCCTCAAGCAAAAGGAGGTGCAGGCATTTGCGCAAAAGATTACTGGATATACGTTGATCTGTGGATATTTCGAAGGCGTAGATGAACGCATTGCGGAACATTTGGCAGATCATAGCATTTCTTTAGGAGACTTTATACTTGGTTCAGGCGATCTTCCTGCCCTGTGTTTTATAGAGGCTGTGACCCGGCTTTTGCCCGGTTATACAGGCAGCCCGGCAAGTCTTAATGAAGAGAGTATGCAAGAGGATAGTCTGGAATACCCGCAGTATACGCGCCCTGCGGATTATAGGGGCTGGAAGGTGCCTGAGGTGCTCTTGAGCGGGGACCATCAGGCTATCGCCTTATGGCGCAAGCAAGAAAGCCGCCGCATCACGCATTTGCGAAGAAAGAGTATGTGCGAAAGAAAAGACGAAGGCAGGGAGCTCCCGCCGGCGCTTGATAGCAGAAAAGCTTCGCAAGTGATAGAGGAAATAGAAAGAAGATGAATGAACTGCAAGAAAAGGAAGTAGACAAGAACCAGGAGTCTCCGCAGGAAAATACAGCGCAGGCGGAGCAAGGACAGGCGGCTGAGCAGGGAGCTGCTGGTGCAACAGAAGAGCGTAGCGATCCCAAGCCCGAAGAAGATCATCCCAAACAAGACAGCGCGCCTGAAGAAGCAAAGGAGCCTGCTGTAGAGGAGCCCCCTCCAGAGCAGAAGCCTGCGCAAGAGTTGCGCACTTTGTATGTAAGCGGGAGTCAAATCAAGACGAGTCTGGAGCTGCCTTTCTTGGCTGTGCGCCATCCTGCCTTTTCTGTGGGTGATACCCTAAGCGTGAATTTTCTTATCAGAGAAGGGAATAAAGAGCGCATCCAAACATACGCAGGCGTTGTGATCGCTATACGGGGGGAGGGCTTAGGAAAAAGCTTTATTGTGCGGCGCGTAAGCCATGAGGTAGGCGTGGAGCGCATTTTCCCTTACTATTCCCCCGCTATCGAGAGCGTCAAAGTCCTCAGGAGAGGGAAGGTGCGGCGCTCTCGGCTCTACTATTTGCGCTCCAAGTCAGGCAAGGCGGGGCGTATCAAAGAATACTTTGACAAAGGCTCTGCTAAGGCGCAAGGCAAGGCAGGCACGAAAACAGGCGCAGAGAAAAAAGAGCCTAAGAAGAAGCGTCTGAGCAAAAAAGTCAGCAAGAAAAAAGCAGGCGGCAAGAGTTCTAAAAAAAGTAAAAAGTAGGAGGGAAGGCGTAGGTGGCGCTTAGTTCACGGGACAAAAAATTATGAGTTACACGTCTATTACGCTCAGTGAGAGGCGCAAGGACCGTACAGTCTTGCCAACGCCTTTCCCTCATCAAGAGGAAGCCTTTCGTAAAATGGATTCGTTTTTTGGAGACATGTCAAAAGCGAACTCTGGTCTTTTGGTTTTGCCTACCGGCGGCGGCAAGACATATACGGCTATAGATTGGATTTGCCGCAAAGTATTAGCAGAAAATATGAAAGTACTTTGGCTGGCTCATACTTTCCATTTACTTGATCAAGCTTGCGCAAAACTTGATGAAATAGCTTGTAAGATTCCTGCGCGCGACATTTTAAACATACGTACAGTTTCCAGCGATAAGTTACACTCAGGCGCGTATTCCATTCAAGAGAAAGATGATGTATTGATTATGACTACCGCCACCGCAATCAGCAATTTTAGGCCGAAAAGTCAGGACCAAAGCGGCCAGCTAATACGCAGCCAATTTCTGCAATTCATTGAAGCGCATAAAAAACAAAAGTTTTTTATAGTTTTGGATGAAGCGCACCATGCTCCAGCTTATGGTTGCCGCAATCTGCTCTTAGGTTTAAAAAAGCTTTTGAAAAAGCATCAGTTGCTGGGATTGACAGCCACGCCTACTTATACGGATGAGAGTCGGCGCGGATGGTTGAAAAAATTGTTTGAAGGCGGCGTAATTTATGAAGCGCCTAAAAAAGAACTGGAGCTGCAAAAGATATTAGCAAGGCCGCGATATATTGAGATGAAGACAGGCTGCGATTTTGAACTGGACGAAAAACAGTACCGAAGTCTGGTACGCGAACATAAAGACATGCCTGAAGAGATCATTGAAGAATTAGCTAAAAAACAAGAGCGCAATGATTTTATCGTTCGTCATTATTTGAAGAACCGAAAAAAATACGGCAAAACCATTATTTTTGCTGACCGTTGGTATCAATGCGAGTA
>CBDETG010000031.1:0-35348 GCA_965242745.1 Leptonemataceae bacterium | reverse complement strand
TCCCATATTAGAAAAAAAGTCTATCGACACCAAAGGCAAGAAAGTAGAATATGGCATCCTTGGGATATCGCAGCTTAGAAGAAGCCATTGTAGACCTAGAGAAGCATGGACATCTGTGCCGCATTCGGGAAGAAATAGACCCCTGTTTGCAGGCCCCGTCTGTCCATCGCAGAGTACACCAAGCTGGAGGTCCAGCTATTTATTTTGAAAGACTGAAGGGCAGCTCCTTCCCTGCAGTGTCTAATCTCTTTGGCACAATGGAGAGAGCCCGCTTTCTTCTTCGCCACAGTCTGCAGGGCGCAAAGGCCTTGGTGAAACTCAAAGCAAAGCCGCCTGCTTTTTTCCAAAAACCTTGGTCTTATAGAAGAGCGCCTCTTGCGCTCCTGCACTCTCTCCCCCTTCCCTCCCTTTCTGCTCCAGTACTGCGCTGTTCTACCAGTATTAACAAACTGCCTTTGATCCAATCTTGGCCCAAGGATGGAGGCCCCTTTATTACCCTGCCTCAAGTCTATACCGAAAATCCGGCAAAAAAAGCCAGCGTATTTCACAGCAATCTGGGCATGTACCGTATACAAATGCAAGGTAATCTTTACAAAACAAACAAGCAGGTAGGACTGCATTACCAAATCCAAAGAGGCATAGGAGTGCATCATGCGCAGGCTATAGAAAAAGGCCTCCCGCTTTTTGCGAGTATTTTCGTAGGGGGGAACCCAGCCCATATGCTTGCTGCAGTGATGCCTTTGCCAGAAAATATACCTGAACTTCTTTTTGCGGGGATACTTGCCAATCGTAATTTTAGGTACAAGCGCCTGGGGCCTTACTTAGCTTCCAGCGAAGCAGACTTTTGCATCATGGGCAGGGTGGAGAAGCATCTCCTGCCAGAGGGGCCTTTCGGAGATCACCTTGGATACTATGCCATGCGCCATGATTTTCCTGTACTAAGAATAGAAGCCGTCTATCATCGCCCAGGCGCAATTTGGCCTTTTACGGTAGTGGGCCGGCCTCCTCAGGAAGACAGCATATTCGGCTCTCTCATCCAAGAGCTTTGCGCTCCCATGATACCTGCCTCCATCCCAGGCCTAAAAACTATGCACGCAGTAGATGCGGCGGGCGTCCATCCGCTCATGCTTGCTATAGGAAGGGAAAGCCATAGGCCCTATGATCGCAAAAGGCCCTCTGAACTCCTTAGCCTTGCAAATGCCATACTAGGCTTTGGGCAGGCCTCATTGGCCAAATATCTTTTCATCGTTGCGGGAGAAGATAATCCCGAGCTGGACGCACGTAACATAGAAAAATTCTTCGTGCACCTGCTAGAACGCGCAGATTGGAAGCGCGACCTGCATTTCCAAACTTGTACGAGTATGGATACCTTAGACTACACAGGCACTGCCCTGCATGAGGGATCACGCCTCGTGATAGCGGCAGCAGGGAGAAAAATACGCAGCCTGGCATTCCATCCCCCGAGCTCCTTAGTCTGTCCCGCTTCTTTTCATAGCCCGCTGATAGCAATGCCCGGCATATTAGCGCTGAGCGGCCCTGTCTTTACTTCCTATGCCCAAGCTGCTAAGGAGATGCAGTCTTTGGCTGCCCACCTGAAAAAAAAGCTGAACTCCGGCCTCATGCAGAGACTGCCTCTTATTGTGATTGCTGACGAAAGCGGTTTTGCAGCTAAGAATATCAACAACTTCTTATGGATTTGCTTTACCCGATCGGACCCGGCTCGTGATATCTATGGAGTCGATTCCTATTTCCAAGACAAGCACTGGTCTTGCAAGGGGCCGCTTATCATTGATGCGAGGATCAAAGGCCATCACGCTCCGCCTTTGGCAGAGGACCCGCGTGTAGAAAAAAGCGTGGATGCCCTTGGCGCAAAGGGAGCAAGTCTGCATGGAATCATCTGAGCGCGTAGGCGGGAACAGAGCGCACGTTCGCTTATAGTAATCATAGTAAAAAGAATGTGCAAAGAACTTAGAGCCTGCATACAAGCAGCTTTACGAAGGGACAAGAGAGCTATTGGGCGTCTGCTCAGCCTCTTTGAAGACAGACGGCCCAGTATGCTGGCAAAACGCTGCGAGGTAATGCAGCTCTTGCAGACAAAAAGCGCAGAAGCGGCGCCAAAACAAGCCTGCTTCATAGGATTTACGGGCGCGCCAGGCGTAGGGAAATCTAGTCTTATCAACTGTCTCCTCCAGCATCTTTTGGACCGGCATTCTTCCTTAGACATTGCAGTCTTGGCAATTGATCCCTCGAGCGCTCTTACAGGAGGCTCTTTTTTAGGAGACCGCCATCGTCTGCGCATAAAGCCTCATCATCAAGACAGACTCTTTTTTCGTAGCCAAGCCGCTGAAAAAGAACTTGGAGGCATGAGTAGTCACAGTTTTATGAGCGCGCGCCTCTTGTATTACCTCTTTGATCTTGTATTCCTCGAAACTGTGGGCATAGGCCAAAACGAAATTGAGGTCCAGCATCTGGCAGACCACAGTATACTGCTTCTGCAGCCTCAGAGTGGAGACCAAATTCAGTTTTTGAAGGCAGGGATTATGGAAATACCTGATATCTTTGTCATCAACAAATGCGAGAACTCTCACGAAACGCAAAAATGCCTTCATGCCCTGCGCAGCAGCCTTGCTCTCATCCAAGCCAGAGACAAGAGCGCTAAGAGAGAAGCGGCTCCCATCATATGTACCAGCGCGCACACAGGCCAAGGCATAGAGAGCCTAGCCCATTTGCTGCTTAGAAGGCGCAGCTTGCAATACAGTTGGGCAGAAAAAGAAGACTACTATTTTCTTAAATGGCTTAAAGAAGAAAGAGGGCGCCAAGGCCTCCAAAGCTTTTGTGCAGAAAGGACAGCGCGCCAATGGATAGAACAATGCGGTTCCTTTGAAGCCGCGCAGATAGAGCTTTCTTCCAAAAAGCTTTCATACTAAAAGGGAGCAGGCAAAACTACAAAAGAGAAAATTACCAAGTCATGTAAAACCTACGCAGCTGCAACAGCGCTATGCGTATTTTGGGGAACTATATACAAGATTCCATAAAAAGATTTTGCTCAAGCTCTTTATCAAAGTAAAGGCGTTATTGTATATTGCGTAAAATAGCCGATAGTAGGGGCAAATGCCCGGAATCTCATGCTGCAATTCTTTCTGGCATTCCCAAGCTTGCCATGGTATTCAATATTTGACACGCTATTTTATGTTCTGTAATTTGATTTGCATGGCAACGAGACCTTAATCGCTCCCCGATAATCTGTTTGTAGCGATACATGGCGGTTTCCACTCGCGATCTGCGATGATAACCGACCTCCTCCTTCCATTTTTGTAGACCTTGTGCACGAGAATTTCTAATATTCACATCTCGGGCTCTATCCTCTGGGGGCGCATTCGCATACAGCTCTCCTAATGTTCTCGCCTTCTTCTTGGGAGGGATCAGTATTTTCTCTACTCCACTTTGCTCCAATACATGATATAAGTTATGCGCATCATAAGCTCCATCGCAAATATTGCTAGCTATGTCATATTTCTTCCTTAGGTCTTTTACCGAATCCGCTGCAACTTGAGCATCTCCGCCTTTCAGGCCTGTTGCGTCCATAACTAAATGCACACGTTCGCCTTGCTTGATCTTAGCATTGCAAGGGACTGGCAGTTTCTTAGACCTGCGACATACTTGAGAATAGCTGGGAATTAGCAATTCAGAAAGCTGCATCATATCCCGTAGGCTAAGCAAAAAGCCCTGCGTCTGCCGTAAAGGAAGACGAAATACCTGCCTGAGCTGCAAAAATAGCAATATCATCCCATCTGCATACACAAATGGCCGCCCCGGTTTGCCCGTTTTCGTTTTTTTCCACGATTTTATAGCCTTTGGGTCTATCCAAACAGTGAGTTTCGTACGCTCCATTAGGCTGCGATTGTAACTTGACCAGTTACTAAGTTTATATTTAGATTTCATACGCCAACATTATGTCGTATTGCTAAAAAAGCAAGCACGTTTTATGGAGCGCTAAGCGCATCTACAGGTGATATTGCAACAAGGCCGGGGGCAGGATAGCTTTATTGTAGTAAGGTGGCGGCTGAGTACTGGGGCGCTATAGGATTGACGGCGGGCGGGGCTTGTGTAAGCAAAGCGTGCGGCGCCCGCTTTGCCATGATTCTAATGCGCGCTTTTTTGTAGTAAGGGGAGTTTGGAATAGGCGGCCTTGGTTCTGCTGACTGGGGCGTTGTGGTGATATGCGGCCTCTGAGCGCCGCATTATGTCACATTGGGGCTGATGCTCAGGAGCGCGGGGCCTCGGGTGCGCTACATACCAGAACAATCCAGTGCAAGGCATAGGCATTGCGTCACGAGCACAGGATGTGCGAGAGTCTGGCGCTAAGACATGGATGTCGCCCGCGCCAGACCAATGCCTATGCCTTGCCGTGGCGTGGGTTTCTGCTGACAGCGGCGCCCGGGAAATACATAGCGTTTGGAATAAGCGGCTTTGGTTCTGCTGACAGCGGCGGGGGTGGAAGTAGGCGGCGGGCAACTTGACGCTGACAGCGGCACCCGGGGAAATAAGTAGCGTTGTAGTGATGACGACGGGCGTTGTTGTAATAATGTGGCGTTTGGGCGCCCGTGTAGCCCGGAGACGCTGTAGGATTGACTGCGAGCGTTGTTGTAATATGCAGAGTCTGCGCCCAACGCGACATAATGCTGGCGGCGGGGGGCAGGATAGCTTTATTGTAGTAAGGTGGCGGCTGAGTACTGGGGCGCTATAGGATTGACGGCGGGCGGGGCTTGTGTAAGCAAAGCGTGCGGCGCCCGCTTTGCCATGATTCTAATGCGCGCTTTTTTGTAGTAAGGGGAGTTTGGAATAGGCGGCCTTGGTTCTGCTGACTGGGGCGTTGTGGTGATATGCAGCGTCTGGGCACCGCATTATGTCACATTGGGGCTGATGCTCAGGAGCGCGGGGCCTCGGGTGCGCTACATACCAGAACAATCCAGCGCAAGGCATAGGCATTGCGTCACGAGCACAGGATGTGCGAGAGTCTGGCGCTAAAGCAGGGCTGACAAAACAGATATGGTTTTTTCTGCTGTACATACTACAACAATCCAGTGCAAGGCATAGGCATTGCCTCACGAGCACAGGAGGTGCGAGAGTCTGGCGCTAAAGCAGGGCTGACAAAACAGATATGGTTTTTTCTGCTGTACATACTACAACAATCCAGTGCAAGGCATAGGCATTGCCTCACGAGCACAGGAGGTGCGAGAGTCTGGCGCTAAAGCAGGGCTGACAAAACAGATATGGTTTTTTCTGGAGCTCTACATACTACAACAATCCAGTGCAAGGCATAGGCATTGCGTCACGAGCACAGGATGTGCGAGAGTCTGGCGCTAAAGCAGGGCTGACAAAACAGATATGGTTTTTTCTGGAGCTCTACATACTACAACAATCCAGTGCAAGGCATAGGCATTGCGTCACGAGCACAGGATGTGCGAGAGTCTGGCGCTAAAGCAGGGCTGACAAAACAGATATGGTTTTTTCTGGAGCTCTACATACTACAACAATCCAGTGCAAGGCATAGGCATTGCGTCACGAGCACAGGATGTGCGAGAGTCTGGCGCTAAGACATGGAAGTCGCTGCGCCAGACCAATGCCTATGCCTTGCCGTGGCGTGGGTTTCTGCTGACTGCGGCGCCCGGGAAATACATAGCGTTTGGAAGAAGCAGCTTTGGTTCTGCTGACAGCGGCGGGGGTGGAAGTAGGCGGCGGGCAACTTGACGCTGACAGCGGCACCCGGGGAAATAAGTAGCGTTGTAGTGATGACGACGGGCGTTGTTGTAATATGCAGAGTCTGCGCCCAACGCGACATAATGCTGGCGGCGGGGGGCAGGATAGCTTTATTGTAGTAAGGTGGCGGCTGAGTACTGGGGCGCTATAGGATTGACGGCGGGCGGGGCTTGTGATAAAAGAATGATGAAAAATCGCTCCTGCCGTACCGCAGCTGCGCAGGTGAAACTGCCCTCTTTCCCGCCCTTCGTTTATGGCATGCGGCGCAGCGGCAATGGGAGCACGCTAACTGCTCTATAAAACAAAGCGCCCCTGAGCTCTTGCCTTGCATGCAGCAATTCGTCTGCAAATAGAAACATCGCTATAGGCAGAGGTCTTTTCATCGATTTCGTCATGAGAGACCTTGCCTCTGTTATGGCTGTTTATGATCGGGGTATGCTCGGCGAGTCCGGCCAATCCCCCCATCTCATTCTCAGGACCTCCGCCATCAAAGATATCGCCATCATTCTGAGCGCCTATGATCTGACTATTGATAGCGTATCCAACCACGCCTCCCATCTTATCAGGCCCCTGCCCGCCGTCAAAGATATCGCCGCTGTTCCGGCTGCCTGAGATATAAGTAGTAGCAGCTTCTCCGACCAAGCCGCCCATAACATTTCCAAAGTCACCGCCATCAGAGACATCGCCGCTATTCTGGCTTCCTAAGATATGGCTCTTATCAGTGTCGCCGACTAAGCCTCCCATATAATCCTGATCATCTCCACCACCAGAGACATCGCCGCTACTCTGCGAGCCTATGATCTGGACATTGTAAGCGACGCCGACCAAGCCGCCCATGTGATCAATGCCAACGCCGCCGCGGGAGACATTGCCGCTGCTCTGCGAGCTTATGATCTGGGCATGGTAAGCGCGGCCGACCAAGCCGCCCATATTATCATTGCCGTAAGAACCATAAAAGACATGGCCGCTGCTCTGAGAGTCTATGATCTTGGAATTGCTGGCGTATCCGACCAAGCCCCCCATCATATCATCGCTGTCAGCGCCATAAGAGACATTCCCGCTGCTGTGACTGCCTATAATCTCAGTATGACTAGCGGAGCCGACCAGGCCGCCCATAGTGTTCGCAAGGCCCTCTCCATGAGACACGTTCCCGCTGCTCTGAGAGCCTATGATCTTGGACTTGTAAGCGACGGCGACCAAGCCTGCCATCATGTTGCCATTAGGGCCTGAGCCGCCATCAGAGACATCGCTGCTGCTTTGGCTGCCTATAATCTCAGCATCTTTGGCAACGCCGACCAGGCCGCCCATATAATCCCAGTTCTGCCCTCCATGATAAACCTTGCCGCTGCTCCGGCTATTTGCGATCTTGGAATTGTAAACGTGTGCGGCCAAGCCGCCCATATGATTCCTGCCGCGCCCTCCAGTGAGCACGTCTGCGCTGGAGCTGCAATGTTCCACGTGGCTCTCATCTAGTATTTCACCAGCCAGAGCGCCCATCAAGATTGGGGCCATAGCGTCTTCATCGCCCTGGATTATGCCGCCGTGAATATGTACATTGTATGCAATGCCCTTTCTCATTACGCCGCAGAGGACGGCTACTTTGCGCAGCCCCTTCATTCTAGGATTCACTAAGATCAGGTTAGCAAAGCTTGCTGCCTGGCAGGCACGAAAGAGCGCCGCATCGCTTGCCTCGCTGATGCTCTCCTGCGTCCTGCTGATGCGCAGATTGGCAATGCTATGGCCGTTGCCTTCCAGGCGGGCGCGAAAGCGGCTGCCTTCGCTGTCACTGCCGATGGGTTCCATATTACCGGCCTTGTCTTGGTTTAAGTCTATAGCTTTGTGACTATTTTCTTCGCCAAAATCGATGTCAGCTGTTAGTTCGTAGCCGCAGAGGTAGACGCCGCCGCTCGTCGCCGTGTCACAGTTGACAGTGGCCTTTGTAGGAGCGCCTCGCGTGTCGCCTTCCTTTCCCTCGCTGTCATCAGCCTCATCGTCATAGCTATGGCCAGCCAAATCGTGGCGCACGTTGTGTAATGCGAGGGCAGTTGCAATTTCAATCAGGCCGTCATTATCATCATCCACATCTATAGTATCATTTACGCCGTCATCGTCATCGTCCTGATCCTCTTGCAGAGAGCTCGTACAGTCAGCCAGCAAAGTGTCAGGCATACCATCATTGTCCGTATCTATGCTTGCGCATATGTCGTGCGCAAAGGCGTCCATGTCATCGTGTACACCATCGCCGTCGCTGTCTTCTTCCCCGCTGTCTTCGCCGCAGCTGTCTTCCTTGTCCTTGTCTGCAGCGCTGCTGTCTGCGCCCTTGGGTTTATGCAGGCAGTCGTCCTTTTCTTCAACTGGAACGCTGCTATTAATATCCTGCCCAGCGCAGGCGCTATGACAGAATAAGCTCAGAAAAAGCAGCATATATGGAAAAGCCTTCGCGCTTGTTATGCCAAGGCGCATAACAAGTTTCGTGCCGAGTCTTCCTAAAGCCTTAGAGAGCGGGAAGTGAAGTATAGAGTTATGTTGTATCGTTTTCATTGTTCGTTTAGCAAAGATGCCTCCTCTTTTGATGATCATGGATACTCCAGCAGCTGTGGAAGCAGCTTGAGTAATGCAAAGTCACCTATAAGATGGGGTATGATCTTGCGGCGTTGTTGCGTCAAAAATTTTACTTGAGCATATTGCGCTTGGCGCATATCATATTCGGGGAAAGAAATTCCGTATTGGCAGCTGCTTGCCTAAATCGCTAAAGAAGGCGCTGGGCAGGCGCAAAGCAGCAAGGATCATGCAAAATCGCTTCACAAAATTACGGGGAATGCTGGAGCATTCTCCACAGAGCTGCGGCTGTTACTTCTGGAAAAAGGCAGACGGTGAAATCCTTTATGTAGGCAAGGCGCGTGACATTCGCAAGCGTCTGCAGAGCTATTTGCGTATAGGCCAAGAGAATCCGCGGATTGCGGAAATGTTGGAGCAGGCTTCCAGCGTGGAATGGCTGATTACAGAGAGGGAAAATGAGGCTTTGCTTTTGGAGGCAAATTTGATCAAGAGGCATAAGCCGCGCTTCAATATTCGCCTTAAAGATGACAAGCGCTATCCTTACTTGTGCATCTCGATATCGGAGACCTATCCGCAAATATTCCTGACGCGCCGCGTGAAGAATGATAAGGACCTGTATTTCGGGCCCTATGCTGATGTAAAGGCCACGCGCCAAAGTTTATACGTAATACACAAGATTTTTCCTATCCGAAAAGTACGTCAGAAACTTCCGCTAAAACAGGCCCGGCGCCCTTGTATGAATTTCTTTATCAAACGCTGCCTTGCGCCATGCCAAGGGACGCTTGAGCAAAAAGAATACCGCAGGATCATAGATGAAGTGATACTCTTTCTGGAGGGGAACCTAAGCCTTCTAGAAAGCCTCCTGCAGAAACGTATGCAAAGCTACAGCGCAGCGCAGGATTTTGAAAAAGCTGCGATCTATAGAGATATGATATACACCATACGTAAACTGACAGAAAGCCAATTTGTACAGACAGACAGCGGCGAAGAAGACATTTTGGGACTGGCGCGCTATGCAGAACACGCTCAGGTAGTTGTGCTGGAAATACGCGAAGGGCGTTTGATAGGAAGGAAATCTTTCCCTCTCGTTTCTTTATCAGAACATTCGGCTGAAAGCGAGTTGATCGAAGCATTTATCCGTGACTACTATGTAAGCCTTGCCCAAGGCCCTAGACGCATCCAGCTTCCCCTTGTTTTAGCTAATAAAAGACTGCTGGAAGAAGCGCTGGAAAAGCATTGGAAGCATAAGATACGTTTTTTTACTCCAAGGTCTAAGCAGGCCAGAAGCCTCAAGCGAGCAGCGCAGCGCAATGCTGAAATGCTGCTGCGAGAGCGTCTTTTGACTGTGCAGTCTCATTCTATGCAGGCGGCATTAGCGGATTTACGTAAGATGCTGAACTTGGCAGAAGAGCCTCTGCTGATGGAATGCTATGATATATCCCATATACAGGGCTCTCATACAGTTGCGTCTACTGTCGTCTTCAAGCATGGGCGCCCTCATCGCCCGACCTACAGGCATTACCGTGTTCGCAGCGCATCTCAAATTGATGACCCTGCGTCTATGAAAGAAATTATAGGACGTCGTCTTATCAAGCTTGAGGATTCAAAAAAGAAGCAGCCGCAGATTTTTCTTATTGATGGAGGAGCCGCGCAAGTCAACGCGGCGTACAAAGCGGCTCTTGAGCAAAACAAGCGGGACCTGCTTTTTATAGGCCTGGCCAAAAAGCATGAGGAGCTCTATTTCCCTTTAGAAAATAAGCCTCATCAGTTTGATAAAGACAGGCCCGGTATGCGCCTCTTGCGCCAAATGCGAAATGAGGCGCATCGCTTTGCCTTAGAATATCATAGAAAGCAGAGGCAAAAACATACGCTCTTCCACAGTATAGAAGAAATCAAAAATATAGGAGCAGTGCGTAAAAAAGCCTTGCTGCGGCATTTTAGCCACAAGATTCATTCTAAAATTGAAAAGAGCAGCCTAAAAGAATTAAACAGTATACCAGGCATAGGACCAAAGGCGGCGCAAAATATCCTAACTCATTTCCAATCCCAAAATAGTAAAGCGCATCATAGATCCACACTTCGGGCGCCCTAAAGGTAGGCTCAGGCAGAGCGCTCGATGCGCTCTGGCAGTGTGCTCGATGCACACTGCACTTTGCCTACCATAAAGGTAGGCTCAGCACTTCGGCCATAAAGGCTTGCCTCAGCATTTTTAGGGCAGCTCTAAAAATGCCTTTGCTTCTTAAAAGAATCTGGGGGCAGCTGCATTCTCAGGATCTGGCTTTTGGTATAAGGTGCGGGAGTGCCATAGGCCTTCCAAGCCTTGAGGTTCTTTCTTATGGCGAATTTGGATAGGGCTTCTTTCAAGGCTTGGTTACGCAAATGCAGCTCTTTCTTTCGCAGAGTCAATGTATAGATGCGTCTTTTGAGCAGGCTTGTATCTACAGACTGCCGCGTATAAAGAAGCAGCAAGAGCGTAGGCACAGATATGCAAAGTATCAGCTGACACATTGGGCCTAGGGCCAGACAGGTTTTTTTTAGTTCTTTCAAGTACTTATCATCTTCGGCTGTTTTTTTTATCGACCGATGGAGAAAGTATGTCTTTCCAGAGCAAAGGATGCCTCATATTCCTGTCTGCGCTCCTTCTGGAATCTTCGTCTCTTCGCTTATGCTGCGATTCTTCCTGTCCTTTGCTTTGGGCCCGCCCCCTTAGCAAAACAAAGTCCACGTCCCATTACATAGTATCTAAAAAAGCTGATGCTTATATTGACTGGACAGAAGGGAAAGTATATGCGGGCGCCAAAGCAGCTTTACAAAGCATCGTGCCTCCCATTTCTCACAATCCATATACTTTTCATGAAGCCCGCGCTGCTGCTTGGCGCAAAGCCTATGAAAGAGCCGAAGGCCGCTTGTTTTCTCTTATATACCATATCTATTTGGATTCTTCTATGCAGAGCCTCTATGATGCGGCGCAGGAAAATCCATTGCTGCGTAAAGCCTTAGCCGCCATAAAGACACCTTTCCTGATCGAGAAGCGCCGCAGCACGACGAAGTACGCAGAAAGCATGATGAGCTTCCCTCTGAAGGGAGAGCAGGGGCTCTATGCTCTGCTTGCAGACAGTATCATAAGCGGGACCGGCTCACTGGCAGGCAGGGCTTCGTCACAAGGCGCTGTGCCTATCAGCAGCATTATTATAGCGCTGGAAGAATTCCCTGACTTTCAACCTACTCTTCTGCCGCGAGTCTTTGCGCATGACGGTTTGCTTATATATGGCCCAGAATACGCTAAAAGGAGCTGCTTTGTAGAGAAAGGTCTTGTTTTTTATGCGACTTCTATCGCAATGGCGCGCAAAGCGCCATATGCGGGCCTAAGGCCCTATCTTGCCTTTGCGGCTGGCTTGGGAGGCAAAGTCCCCAGTGACCCCATTTTGGATAAGGAAGACGCATATAAGATTCTTGAAAGCCCCTCAGGGCGTTTTGCTTTACGGAATTGCCGCGTCATTTTCGTTGTTCCTTCTCAATATGAATAAAAAGCAGCTCGCCTCTATAATCCAAAATTTTTCCAAGCAAAAGATTCTTGTAGTGGGAGATTTCATGGTAGATGAATACGTCTATGGCCGTGTAGAAAGGATATCCCCTGAAGCCCCGGTCCCTGTAGTAGTCAAAAAAAGCAGAGAGCTGTTCCCCGGCGGGGCGGGTAATGTCGCCCGCAATTTGCAGGCTTTGGGAGCGCAGGTCTGCCTGGCTGGCGTTGTAGGGGATGACGAGGGGGCTCGTTATCTCAAAAAATATTTCTATGACTCTGGCATGAAGCAGGAGCAGATTGCCTTGTCTCATATCAAAGGACGCCCTACCACGCGCAAAACGCGTATCATAGCAGAAAGGCAGCAGCTTTGTCGTCTGGATGAAGAAATCCCGGAAGCGCTGTCTTGGGAAGAGCTCAGAGAAGTGCGCTCCTATATTCATGGTTGCCATCAAGAAATTGGCGCCATTATTTTCTCTGACTACGACAAAGGCCTCATTATACCTGAGCTCATCGCAGAAAGCGTAGAGCTGTGCCGGCAGTCTGCCTGCCTTATAGCTGTGGACCCGCAGGTACGGCATTTTGATTACTATAAGAAAGTGGATTTGCTTACGCCTAACCATCACGAGGCAGGGCTCTATTTAGGACGCAGGCTGGAAGGCTTAAGAGCCATCGAGATGGCAGGACCAGAGATTTTAGCAAGACTAGAGGCGCATCGGCTTCTGATAACACGAGGCGCAGAAGGCATGAGTCTTTTTGAACGCGAAATAGTGGCTGCGGCGCCCGTGTATCATAAAGCGCAGCATTTCCCCACAAGGGCGCGGGAGGTTTTTGACGTGACTGGCGCAGGTGATACGGTTATCGCGATAGCCACCTTAGCATTAGCAGCTCAGGCTTCCATAGAAGAGGCTATCGCCTTGGCCAATGCTGGAGCCGGCCGTGTAGTAGCGCATATAGGAGCTGCCTGCGTCCAAGCCCAAGACTTGCTCCAAGAATTTTCATATAGCTAAAAGCAAGCAGGCAAGGCAAGGTTCTATAGAAGAAGATCTTCCTTTGCTGCAAGCGGAGATACAATGTCCAAGGCTCTTTTATGGAGCGAGCTATTTGCGCTTGCTAAGACATCGCCTTTAGAATGGATAGCAAGCGGTCTGCCCTGCCAATCCCCTATGAGCCCCCCAGCTCCTTCGATAATAGGCACAAGAGCCAAAAAGTCATGGGCTGCAAGCGAGTCTTCTATTACTATATCTACAGAGCCCTGCGCTAATTGCGCATAGCAAAAGCAATCTCCCCCATAAAGCATAAATTGTAGCTCCTTTTGTATGTCTTGGAAAGCCTGCCTGCGCAGGCCCCTAAACATATCCGGCGAGGTGGACCTGCCAGTTGCAAGCCTAAGCTCTGCGCAGGCGCTTGTATGCAGAATTTCCTTGCCTTTTGTGTCTCTCCTATAGCTCCTCTGGCCCCTTGCCCCCCACCAGCTGGCGCCTAAAAGCGGCATGTCTATAATACCAAGTATAGGGCTGCCGTGGTGCAGCAGGGCAAGCAGGCTGCCAAAGAGAGGATTGCCGGTGATAAAGGACTTTGTGCCGTCAATGGGATCGATCACCCAGAGGAATTCAGCCTGCAAGGCAGCCTTATGACTGAGGCCCAATTCTTCCCCTAAAACAGCATGCGTAGGAAAGGCTTTGTTTATACCGGAAGTTAGGAATTCCTCGCATAGTTTGTCTGCCTTTGTTAAGGGGGAATCATCATCTTTAGTTTCCAGCTCCCTCGCTTTTTTTTCAGGAGCAAGTCTATAGGCATAGAAATACTCTTCTAGGAGCTGCCCTGATTCTTCAAGCAGGGCAAGGGCCGTGCGCAAAAAAATCTCTGTATGCTGTACTGCCATTGCCATAAAGGCGCCCTCAGGCAGATTACTCGATGCAATCTGCACTTTCAGGGGGCTTTGGGATCACTTCTTAGGAAGCTTTGTTTCTCTAAAGCCAGATGCGGGAGGGCAGAATAGCTGCAGGCTTTTTTGCTGGAAAATAAGCATCTGCTTATGTATAGGTACATGAGAACGAAATTGTTTTTGCATCTCTAAAAGGAAATCATAGACTTGTATTTGGCGATCAGAGTCGAAACGGGGCACTTCCTTACGGAGACGGTCTAGTATTTTTTTTTGAATAAAGGGCGGCTTAGCTTGCAGGGTCAGGAACTGGATTCTTTCTTGTTCTGACATGCTCTGAGCGTAGCTTATATGCGCCATACGAATCTCATTGATACGCAGCAAGATCAGCTTCATCAAGGCGAAGAAATTATCCGTAGAGGGAACAAAAAGCTTGTACTGGCGTAGTATTTCTTTGAGCTTGGATGCAAATAAAGCATCTACGAAAAGGAAAGGTTCCCATCCGGTAGGGGAGGAAAGAATAAAGCGAAGTTCTTGGAGGCCTATTGTTTTCTTTGTGCCGGCTTGCTGCATTCCGTCTTTGCTTTTCCATAAGCTTTCTATGCGATCCAAAACTTGCTCTATAGAACCTTTCCCCAGCTCTAGGTTCTCAAGCAGATAATACAAAGCTTCCTGGCTAAGGTCTATACTGCGCTTTCTCAGCGCTTCCCGCAGAGTCCTTTCTTTTTGTTCAGGGTAGAGCTTGGATGCAAGAAAATGTATGTGCGGGGCAATCATGCGTACAAAATGTTGAGGCGCCTTGCCTTGGTATAAAAAAAGAACGAAGGTCCTGGCTGACAGCAAAGCGAGGTCGCGGGTGAAATTCATGGCCTTGTTTGTATGAGTATGGAAGTTATGGAAGATCGCTTCGCATTGGCATACTAGTAAAAATCTATAGGAAGGAAATAAGGGGCGATTTGCAATTTCCACATGCAGACGCTCTATCTCTTCTGTTTCGTTACTGAATACTATGTGTTCATAAGCGCCTATACGAGTCTTAAGGTGTTTTTGAAGTCCTTTGCTGATATGATCGCCCAGCGCCGCATCTTCGCCTGAAACAAGCATAACATGAGCTTGCTCTAAATCCAAACTCTTCAAAGCTCTATAAAAAGCGTCCAAGTCCTTATACTGGGCATTGTTCTTGGCTGACATAGACATCCTACTTGCGCTTAAGCATACAGCTTGCGACAGACAAAAGAAGCAAAGCGCATCTTCTTTTAGAGAAAAAACCTTGACAATAAAAAAAATCTAAAAAGGATGCAACTACTTTTGCGTGCCTGCCTCGATCGAAATTCTTAATAAGCAGCCCTTGCAGCAACAGCAGGCCCGCTTTGCTTCAGAAGTGAAAAAGGGCTTGTGCGCCAAGCCAAAATTTCTGCCTTCCCAGTATTTTTATGACAAGAAAGGAAGCCAACTCTTCCAAAGTATTATGGATATGCCTGAGTATTATTTAACAAGGTGTGAACTAGAGATACTACAAAATTACAAGGAACACATAGCAGACATACTTAGTAAGCAGAAATTTCGCTTGATCGAGCTGGGTTCAGGTGATGGGCGCAAAACGCAGGTCCTTCTGGATCATTTCCATAAACGGCGTCTGGACTTTGAATATATTCCTATAGACATTTCCTCTTTTGCTGTACAGGAATTGATACGCAAAATCAAGGGAGACTTTCCCGAAATTCAAACCAGAGGCGTAGTAGGAGAATATACGGAAGGCTTGGATTACCTCAGCAAGAGTCAGATTAGGAACTGCGTGTTGTTTTTAGGCTCCAGTTTAGGGAATTTTCATTTAGATGATGCAAAGCGCTTTTGCCGTCAGCTCAATGATAATCTACAAGATGGAGATTTGCTCTTACTTGGCATGGACATGGTCAAAGACCCGCAAGTACTCTTGCAGGCTTACCAAGATGAGCAGGGCATCACAAAGCATTTTAATTTAAATCTTTTGGAGCGTATCAATGTGGAATTGGGCGGCGCCTTTGATACCAAGCTCTTTGAGCATCATGTTATGTATGACCCCGTACATCAAACTATGAAAAGCTACCTGCTTTCCCAAGTGCAGCAAAATGTCTATATCAGAGATATTGACAAGGAGGTCGCTTTTAGCGCATGGGAGCCCATACACACGGAATACTCTTGGAAATACAGCAAAGCAGATGTAAGCAGGCTTGCCAAAGAAAGCAATTTCTCTGTGGTGCGTTCTTTTTCTGACAAAAAAGAATACTTCCTCAATAGTCTTTGGGAAGCGCAAAAAAACACGCAGCTATGATTCTTGTCTGCATGGCTTGAGTATATTGTTTTGTTGTTCTTTCTCTTTGCATGAGCTCTATACTCTTACTTGAGGATGAAGTCTCCCAGCTCAGCGCTTTAGAAGAATTCTTCCGGGACTTTTTTGCTGATACAATTTCCCAAGCTGCGTCCAAAGCGGCCAAAACAGAAGCCATTCCTAAACCCCAAGTCTACAGCGCAGAGCGGGGGCAAGAGGCGCGCAAAATTTTACAAGAAAGGCATATTGATCTGCTTATTACGGACCTGATGCTGCCTGATTGTACAGGATTAGAGATTTTAGAGGAAGTGCGTGCGCAGGACTATCGTACGGATATTCTCATCCTTACAGGGCAGCCTACTATTGAAAGCGCTGTCTTAGCTATCAGAAAAGGGGCAGATGATTACTTAGTAAAACCTATAGATTTTAACCTGCTTGCAAATAAAGTACATCATCTCTTGGAAAGACGCCGCCTCCTGAAAGAAAATCAGGATTTGAAAGAACGCCTAAAAATACAACTCATCCAAAGTAATGTAATAGGGAGCTCTCCTCTTATGGATGATTTTTTTGCCAGACTGCGCCAAATTGCGCCGACAGCAGTAAGCGTTCTTTTGGAAGGAGAAAGTGGAAGCGGCAAAGAGATGATCGCCAAGCTGATTCACGAAGGCTCGCCTCGTTCCAATGCGCTCTTTGTCACGGTGAATTGCGGGGCGCTGACGAAAAATTTATTAGAATCAGAATTATTTGGCGCTGTCAAAGGCGCATATACCGGGGCTCAAGCAGATCGCAGCGGCTATTTTCAAACAGCCCACGGAGGCACCATCTTTTTAGATGAAATTGGAGAAATGGACTTAGAAAGTCAAGTGCGCCTGCTGCGGGTTTTAGAAGAACGCAGAGTGAATCCTGTTGGTTCAAGCAAAGCTATAGCTGTGGATGTGCGTGTTATTGCAGCCACCAACAAAAAGCTTCTGGAAGAAGTAGAAAAAGGATCATTTCGTGAAGACCTCTACTATCGTCTGAGCGTCATCAAACTCAGGCTTCCACCGCTGCGGGAAAGAAAAGAGGATATCCCTCTGCTCCTTCATCACTTTTTAGTCCACTTTAATGAAAAATATGGCAAGTCTGTACGCGCTATGTCTCCCAAGCTAAGCGCTTTTTTTCAGGAATACCCATGGCCAGGCAATGTAAGAGAGTTACGTAATATCATAGAGGCTATGGTCCTTTTGGCGGCAGAAGATGTTTTAGAATGGAAAGACCTTCCGACAGAGTTACAAAATCCTAGAGAGCATAGGGCCGCGCATAAGTCCCTCCTCAGAAACATAGCGCCGTGCTTCTCTTTTGCAGAGTATGAAAAAGCTATCATCACTACAAACCTCAAATTCTTTCAAAACAATAAAGCAAAGACGGCTGTCTCTCTTGGCATTGCAGAGCGCACCCTATACCGTAAGCTCAAGGAATATCATATTCAATAGAAAAGCTGGCAGCTGTAAAATAAGCTTGTGGGAATGCGGCGTTGTTTTTAATGACGATGGCGAGAGTCTGACGCTAAAGCAGGGCTGACAAAACAGATATGGTTTTTTCTGCTGCTGTACATACCAGAACAATCCAGTGCAAGGCTACACGTCCCTAAGCATCAGCGCTAATGCCATAATTTAGCTAAAGACAGGAGGAATGATCTTAGTTATAGGAAGGAGCTTTTTGTATGAATTTTGCTTCGCGGATGAAATCTTCATACCAGGCAAGCCATAAGTCCGTCTGGAGCTTTGACAAAGGCAGTGACGTAGAACGTTGGTTTTCAGCATCCAAGTCTATATCCTGTTCCACAGACAGGCGATCCTTAAAGCTTTGAAGATAATAACCTGGAAATTTTGCTATACTTTCCCATTCCTGCCAAAACAAACTTAAGTTAGCATAATTTAAAGAGAGAGAAATAAGCTTTTTATTTTGAAAGTAGAAGTCACACCTCCCTTCTTGAGAATCCCAGCTCCACTTGCATAAAGAGAAGTGCGCAGTGCCTGTAAGAGCTTCAATAGAATTGCAAAGGCGCCAGAGGTTTTGGTACTCTAAGGCCTTATGTTTCCTTTTTTCTTTCTTACGTTTTTCCTCAAAAAGGTTTTTAAGATAAAGCAAGTCTACCATCTCTAAGGTATGGAAGGCATCTTTTCCTAACCACCATGGCTTAGCTTTTTTCTTTTCCAATAAGTGCTTGAGACTTTTTAGAGCTGCTGTCCAAATTTGATCTTGTTCTTTTTTTTCTTCAGGGCATACCCAGCCATCATGTATGACTTCCAAAACAAAGCCCTCTGTTTTACTTTGCCTTGCAAGCCCTAGATCAGAAATATTCAAGTGTATAATAGAACTAGGGCGCTTTGTGTTCCAATCCATTGGCCGCCAGCTATAACGGACGAATTCATTGCTTTTAGACGCAAGGCGCTTCATTTCTACATCCCGCTTGGCTTGCTGTGAGACCTTATTACGCGATATTACAACACAAGGAGCCCACCATTTCCGTAACTCATTTTGAGAGGTAAGGGCGCGAAAAATCTGCGCAGGCTTAGCGTTCAGCTTGCAGGAGAATTCAAGAGGCGCAAGGCTTGTATGTTTTTGTGTCATAAAATGCTTAAATAATCCAAAAAACGGGCAATACGCGTGCCAAGGTGGCTTAGGCCTAGTACAATGTCAAACAAAAAATTTCACTATTTTGAAATAGCTTTGCTATTGCAATGCCAACTCAATCGGGAACTATCAAGCCCGCTTCACTCCCTAAAAATACTGTTTGACTAAAAAGCTCCTCTATGGCATGACTATGACGCCTGCGAAAAACGCTGATGCTCGAATGATCCATAGCTACTGATAAAAACAGCAAGTCAGCACGACGGGGAAGATCACGCTCCAAATATTGCCGTGTAAAAGCGAGTAGAACGGTCTGTTGCGACAATCGTAGCCTTTCTGGTGTTTTTCAAGGCATAGATTTTTTCCGTTCCGTGAAAACTTTCTGATTCTGCAGGCGCGCCTTCCCAGGGCTCTTCTCCCATTTTTCTGTATAAAAGTTTTTCTATACATTCAAAATGATAATATGCTGTCTTATGCTTCTTAGTTTTCATTGCTATGCTGACTTGAACAGCGATATATCTCTAGTCAGAGCCGGAGTTTCGGTTATATTTGCCGGCTCAAAGGCGGCTGACGCTGTTTCTGCCATGTTGGCTTTGAGCTGCGCATTTTCTGCTTTGAGCTGCGCATTTTCTGCTTCTAACTGCGCAATGGCGCCCAATTTTAGTAAATCTACGGTAGGCTTCCCGCGCAGCGCCGTCCTGAAATTTGACATTCGATAGAGCTCCCATAAGTCTTCTATTTTGCGGTCTTTCACTAGATTTAAAAATTCCGCAATTATTTCTTCTTTTGCTGTGTTCTTAGGAATGTACCTATTTATGTAATCCACGCACAATTGTTTTAAGCCGAGAAAAGCCTCCTCTTCCTTTGGCCGCGAGTACACCAAGCCAAATTCCAAACAAATACCAGTTACTATGTCTTCTCCGTCTGGGTCATTATCTCTATACAATAGAAAATGCAGCTGCGGCAAGGCAACTGTTTCATCCTCTGAAAATTGAAAGTAAAGGCCTGTCCGTCCCAGTCCCAAGATATCATCTAAGTCTATATTAAAATCATTCATAATAATATATTAACGGAATAAAATGACGCTGCAAAAAGCAAACAATAATTACGCATTGCTGCGCTGGTTTTCATTGAGAATGAGCTTAATGTGCGGTTCTGCTTCTAAAATGGCGGATTTCAATTCTTCAAAGAGTTCCGGGCGCAGCGCTACCCCGCGCTACGTGGGTTTATATTCTCCGCTTTGCTTATCAGTGTACCAAGTACGTATATTGAGACGCTTCTCCTTCTTGAACTCGGAAATTTCCACCCTGATGATCTCACCCTGACCTCTATCTATGTCTTTACAATATATCATACTTCTTCCAGCTCCTTAGAAACATTCATATCAAAAGCTGCAAAATTAGGCAAGAAAAAAATACGCCTCTGTTATTTCAATTTCCAAGTAGGACAAGCATAGACTACGAGCCATCCGACCATGCGATGAAACTCTGCGCATGTTGTTCAACAATCTCTGTTTTGACTTCGTATTTTTGGGAGATATCTTAATTGATTTTGACGTCCAACAATATACAGTTTGTTTTGACTTGACGTATTTCGTATGTATGTAATTGAGGTGTTATATGAAAAAATTAACAACCATATCAACAATTTTATTTTTAGCGCTATATTGCAACAGTGGCGGGGGAGATGGAAGCGCTGCCCACAATTATGTGTGTCCCAATGGAGTAGTAGAGAGTGGTACGACAAGCCAGGCTAATGTAGAGAATTGCAGCAGCTGTAATACTGGTTATGGCTTAGAGGCAGACGGAAATACTATGGTATGTAGAAATCTTTATGTGTGTCCCAAGGGAGTAGTAGAGGATGGTACGACAAGCCAGGCAAATGTAGAGAATTGCAGCAGCTGTAATACTGGTTATGGCTTAGAGGCAGACGGAAATACTATGGTATGTAGAAATCTTTATGTGTGTCCCAAGGGAGTAGTAGAGGATGGTACGACAAGCCAGGCAAATGTAGAGAATTGCAGCAGCTGTAATACTGGTTATGGCTTAGAGGCCGACGGAAATACTATGCTTTGTCGAGCGCCTTATGTGTGTCCCAAGGGAGTAGTAGAGAGTGGTACAACGACGGAGGCTAATGTAGAAAATTGTAGTGAGTGCAATACTGGTTATGGCTTAGAGGCCGACGGAAATACTATGCTTTGTCGAGCGCCTTATGTGTGTCCCAATGGAGTAGCAGAGAGTGGTACAACGACGGAGGCAAATGTAGAAAATTGTAGTGAGTGTAATACTGGCTATGGCTTAGAAGCAGACGGAAATACTATGCTTTGTACATTAACCTTATCTTTATCTTTGCAAAATATAGCAGGTATAGACGATAGCAAAAGGACTATAGATGGAGATTTAGATGGAGCTATTAGCGTATTTGTAGCAGATGTAGACGATGATGGTGATATGGACATAGTAGCTGTTGGACGAAATGCAGATGATGTAGTATGGTATGAGAACGATGGCAGTGAGGGTTTTACTAAACACACTATAGATGGTAATTTAGATGGAGCTATTAGTGTAGCAGCAGCAGATGTAGACGAGGATGATGATATGGACATAGTAGCTGTTGGACGAAATGCAGATGATGTAGTATGGTATGAGAACGATGGCAGTGAGGGTTTTACTAAACACACTATAGATGGTAATTTAGATGGAGCTCTTAGCGTATTTGTAGCAGATGTAGATGAGGACTTGGATATGGACATAGTAGCTGTTGGACAAATTGCAGATGACGTAGTATGGTATGAGAACGATGGTAGTGAGAGTTTTACTAAACACACTATAGATGGTAATTTAGATGGAGCTCTTAGCGTATTTGTAGCGGACGTAGATGATGATGGTAATATGGACATAGTAGCTGTTGGGTTTGATGCAGATGATGTAGTATGGTATGAGAACGATGGTAGTGAGAGTTTTACTAAAGATACTGTAGATGGTAATTTAGATGGAGCTATTAGCGTATTTGTAGCAGATGTAGATGATGATGGTGATATGGACATAGTAGCTGTTGGACGAAATGCAGATGATGTAGTATGGTATGAGAACGATGGAAGTGAGAGTTTTACTAAACATACAATCGATGATGGTAATTTAAATGGAGCTCTTAGCGTATTTGTAGCGGATGTAGATGAGGATAGTGATATGGACATAGTAGCTGTTGGGTATGATGCAGATGACGTAGTATGGTATGAGAACGATGGTAGTGAGAGTTTTACTAAACACACTATAGATGGTAATTTAGATGGAGCTCTTAGCGTATTTGTAGCGGACGTAGATGATGATGGTAATATGGACATAGTAGCTGTTGGGTTTGATGCAGATGACGTAGTATGGTATGAGAACGATGGTAGTGAGAGTGATGTATTGTCTAATTATATAGATATTGGATATGTAGGGAGTGATGCTCTTAGCGTGTCTATTTCTGCTATGGATCCTTATGTATTTAGGTATTCTAGTTTAACGCCTGGGATTACTATAGATGCGGGTGGGAATAATATGTCTAGTCTCAGTTTTAGCGGTACTTTATCCAATATAGATACTTTTTTAGGTAGTATTACCGTTGTGCCTAGTCCATTTTTTGTTTTGAGTGATCCTCTAGCTACTCTATCTGTAGAAGTATCTTCTTCTATTATGGATCATTTACGAGAGCAGGGCACGCTAACTTTGTCTAGGTAAAAGTAATTGACGCTTTCTATGTATTTCGTTAATGTTCTCATATGGATACAATCAAAGACAAAGTAAAAGAAGAAAGAAGACTAACAGATAGAGAAGAAAAAAGTATATTTCAATATTTATCAGACAAAGCAAGTGATGCGAGTTTTATCACATTTATACTAACAGCTATACAAAATCTTAGACAAGATTTAGAGAAGCAAATCAATGGTTTAGATAATAAAATAACGGATACGAAACAAGATTTACAAAACCAAATAGCAGATACCAAACACGATTTAGAGAAGCAAATCAATGGCTTAGATAATAAAATAACGGATACGAAACAAGATTTACAAAACCAAATAGCAGATACGAAACACGATTTAGAGAAGCAAATCAATGGCTTAGATAATAAAATAACGGATACGAAACAAGATTTACAAAGGCAAATAACGGATACGAAACAAGATTTAGATAATAAAATAACGGATACGAAACAAGATTTACAAAACCAAATAGCAGATACCAAACACGATTTAGAGAAGCAAATCAATGGCTTAGATAATAAAATAACGGATACGAAACAAGATTTAGAGAAGCAAATAACGGATACGAAACAATCTATAAAAGAAGTTTCTAGTAAAATAGATAGATTATTATATGTAGTAATGGGTGGTTTACTCTCTATTCTAGTAGTTTTATTTACAAGGTAGTTTTTATTTCATAAGCAACCGCACTCTTTGAGAGCCCAGTAAGAGTCGCTGCTCCCTATAAGTTTTTCCTTGTCCCCTATGTTTTTTTATAGATGCGAAAAGCGCATATGTGACCTTTGCCATTATTATGTCTATCTATTTCATAGCTGTCCTAATTTGAAATTGATTTTGCCCCTTATTCTTGACAGAGAAAGGCTTAGAAACATAAAGGGCACAAAGCCTCTTTTGATCTTTAGAAGGCAGCGCTCCAAACATGCAAAAATACAAACTACGCTACGGTTACAATATCCCTTTACAAGGACAGGTAAAGATGCAGCTCAGTCAGGCTGCAAGCCCTTCTCTATATTATGTCTATCCTTCTGAATTCCATTTTGTCAAAGCAAAGCTGCAAGTAGAAGAAGGCTCTAGCGTAAAAATAGGGAGCCCTTTATTTTTTGATAAGAAGAAACCAGAGCTGCGCTTTGTATCGCCTGCAGCCGGGAGCGTGCACGCTATACAATATGGCCCTCGCCGTAGCGTAGAGCGTATCGTCATAGCCGCCTCTGGAGAGGCAAGCGAGCAATGGCCCAGTTTCAAGCCTGGGGAAATCGCTTCCTGCACCGCTCAGGAAATCAAGGAGCTGTTCTTAAAGGGAGGCATGTGGCCCTTGGTGCGCCAGCGTCCTTTTGATATTATAGCAGACCCAGAAAGGCAGGCAGATGCTGTTTTTGTCAATGCTATGGATACGGCGCCTCTGGCGGGCGATCCTGAATTTATGCTCCAAGGCAGGGAATCGGATTTCAGGCTGGGCATGGAGGCCTTAGGGCTCTTTAGCAAGAACTTGCATCTTGTTGTAGGCGCAAAAGAGGAGGCGTCCATCTTTTCGCAGGCTCTTAAGCCCCTTTCCGGCATTTCTCTACATAGCTTTCGCGGCCCTCATCCTGCTGGTCTTGTGGGGACGCATATACATCGTATTTGTCCTTTATCTAGTAAAAGGCTGGTCTGGTATCTCAATGCGCGTGACGTGGTTTTGCTTGGCAGCTTCCTTCGCCTTGGACAGTATCCAACAGAGCGGGTCATTAGTTTGGCAGGGCCGGGCCTGCAGGAAAGGGGCTGCCTTGTAATTCGTGCGGGAGCAAGTCTGGAGAAGCTTTTATCACACAAGCTGGACCCTTCCTGTAAGCAGCGTATTTTGTCAGGTAATGTCCTTACGGGCAGGGAAATCACTTTGCAGGACAGCCTCGGTTTTTATGATAACCTTGTCTCAGTCTTGCCGTGCACCTCAGAGCGTTCTTTTTTAGGATGGATGCGGCCCGGTTGGAAGAGCTACAGCTGGTCACGAGCCTTTGCTGCCAGTTTTCTTGCTCCTAAACGCCTTTATGCGATGACTGCTAACAAGAATGGGGAAGAGCGTGCCTTTGTGAAAACGGGAGATTATGAAAAACTTGTAGGAATTGACATTTTGCCTGCCTTTCTTAGCAAGGCCATTTTGACGGAGGACATAGAGCTTATGGAAGCGCTGGGAATCTATGAAACTGCGCCTGAAGACCTTGCCCTGTGCGCCTATGCCTGTCCTTCAAAAGTGGAGTTCCCCAAGATTATACGCAAGGGGCTGGACCTTATGCTTGCAGAAAGCGGTTATGCGTGAGCTAAACATAGGAGATACCCGAAAGTAAACAAGGCTGTCCCCTAAGCTGCAGGACCTAAAGACAAAAGTGAAGTTTTTACTACAACTCTTAGAGAAAAAAGACCATCTCTTTGCAAAAGGAGGGCCTCTGGAGCGTTTGCATCCTCTGTGGGATGCGCAGAATACCTTTCTTTTTTCTACCAATGAGAGCGCCGAGCATGCGCCCCATGTGCGTGATTCTATGGATCTCAAGCGCTTGATGATCCTTGTGGTTTTTGCTCTTATGCCTTGCCTGCTTTTTTCTTTTTACAACACCGGCTACCAAAGCGCGCTGGCCTATGGGGAGCAAGAGGAGCTCCTATGGTGGCAGCTTTTTCTAAACGGTTTGATGATCAATCTCCCTATCATTTTGGTCAGCTACGCTGTGGGGGGGCTGTGGGAAGCGCTTTTTGCAATAGTGCGGCGCCATAAGATCAGTGAAGGCTTCCTTGTTACAGGCCTGCTTTTCCCTCTTACTCTCCCCCCCACAATACCGCTCTGGCAGGTTGCGGTAGGGATCAGCTTTGGAGTGGTCATTGGTAAAGAAGTCTTTGGAGGCACAGGGATGAATATCTTAAACCCCGCTCTTACGGCGCGCGTGTTTTTGTTCTTTTCCTTCCCTGCCGATATTTCAGGCGCTGAGGTCTGGACCAAGCTTTTTGATGATACTAGTCTCTTTGCTTCCTTTTTGTACCATGACTGGTCCAGGGAGGTGATAGATGGCTTCTCAGGCGCCACTGCTCTCCTGCGTATTGCGGATGCCCCGCTGGGAAGCAATCCCCTGCAGGCGCTGCAGGGAGCAGGGGCCGAAGGCGGTCTATATAGCTGGTCTCAGCTGTTTATAGGATTAGTGCCTGGCAGCATGGGGGAGACCTCAGCTCTTATGTGTCTTGCGGGCGCAGCTATACTGATTCTCACCGGCGTAGGCAGTTGGCAGATCATATGCAGCTGTATTTTGGGGGCGATCGGCACTGCTGCTTTGCTGCGCCTTACGGCTGCTCCAGACCTGCCTTCTTTCTTAGCTCTTCCTGTGCATTATCATCTTGTCATGGGGGGCTTTTTATTTGGCGCCGTATTTATGGCTACGGACCCTGTAAGCGCCGCCGCAACGGCTAAAGGCAAATGGATCTACGGCGCTTTAGTGGGAGCCTTGTGCATTCTGATTCGCATTTGGAACCCCGCCTACCCTGAGGGCATGATGCTTGCTATATTATTCATGAACATTTTTGCGCCTCTCATCGATCACTTTGTGGTGCAGGCCCACATCCAAAGGAGGCGCAAACGTGCAGAAATCTAAAACCTATGTCTTTTGCTTTGCTTTGCTTATTTGCTTTTTTGTAAGCGTTGGTTTAGCCTTAGCGGCTTCCCTCCTGCGTAAGGATCAGGCGCTCAGCGCCCGCCTGGATGTGATACAAAATATCCTGTCTGTAGCAGGCTATCCATCTGAGAAACTCGAGCAGCTGCTTGCTAAGGACCCTGTGGAGCTGATCAGAATCTTTCGTAAAGTCGTCCGAGCGCGTTTGGTAGACAAAAAGCAAAAGGAGGTGGAGCTGGCGTGGCTTAAGCAGGAATTAGCGGGGCTGGGCTATATGCCTGAGGAGCTCGAAGACTATGAGGCCTTCGAAGTCGTGGAGCTTTTTTCTTCCAAAGTTGCTCTGCTTGCCAAGCGTTCTGGGAAGAGCTTGGAGGAATATGATCCCGGCTTATATTTGCTTTTCTTGTATCAGCCTGAAGATGGCTCTGATCCATCCTATATCGTGCCGGTAGAAGGTTACGGGCTTTGGGGTATGATCTATGGCTATGTGGCCTTAAAGCCGGACTTGCTTACGATTCAGGATGTGCGTTTTTACAAGCATCAGGAAACGCCGGGTTTAGGAGGCGAATGTTCAGAGCCTTGGTTTACAAATCAGTTCAAGAATAAGAAAATACTGAATGCGGACAATGCTTTTGTTTCTGTTGCCGTAGTGCAGGGAAAAGCAAAAGACCTCTACAGCGGCAGCGAACTGGATCATTATGTGGATGGCATCAGCGGGGGGACAATTACGGCTAAGGGTATTACAAAATTTCTCAAAGAGGATTTGGGACGTTATCATGCTTATTTTTCTATATTACGCGCACACAGAGAAAAAATAAGTGACAAATAAAGAGCTGCATGTTCTAAGACAGAAGCAAGCCCTTTGAGCTATGCACGTCCAATGAGTCAAAGTACAATGTTAGAACAAAAAGAAGCGGGCTCAGGCGCAGGCCTCTCCCAAAGTAAAGGCAGCAAGAGGGGCCTCTCTTTGCTTAGCAGGCGGGAGCGGGCTATAGTCAAAGACCCTCTTTGGGATAACAATCCTATTACGCTTCAGGTCTTGGGCATTTGCTCTGCCCTTGCCGTTACCACTCAGGTGAAGGTTGCCTTGGTGATGTGCATAGCTGTTATCGTAGTTTTAAGTCTGTCCAATGTTGTGATCTCCTGTCTGCGCAGCTTTATTCCGGCGAATACTCGTATCATTATCATGCTTTCAGTAATTTCCTCTTTGGTCATCATCGTAGATCAGGTTTTGCAGGCTTACTTCTTTGAAATGAGCAAACAGCTCTCTGTTTTCGTAGGTTTGATCATCACGAATTGCATTATTTTAGGCCGCGCAGAAGGTTATGCCATGAGCAATCCCCCTGGCCGCGCCTTTTTGGATGGACTAGGGAACGGCTTGGGATACAGCGTGATTCTCTTGATCGTAGCAGCCATACGCGAAATTTTTGGCAGCGGCACTTTCTTGGGTATTGCTGTTGTGCCAAGCGCCCTTTATGATCTTGGTTACCAAAATGTGGGGCTCATGATACTGCCCCCCGGCGCCTTTATTATTCTGGGCTTGCTTATCTGGCTCCAAAGAAGCCTTTCCAAGCAATATGAGGAAAACAAATAATGACCGAGCTTTTTAGCATAGCGCTCAAAGCTGTTTTCATAGAGAATATACTACTTGCCTACTTTCTGGGCATGTGCTCTTTCTTAGCAGTATCAAAAAAAATAGAAACCGCCATAGGTCTGGGCTTTGCGGTGATTTTTGTAAACGGCATCACTGCTCCTGTCAACTGGCTCATCAATCACTATCTTCTTGAAAGCGGCGCGCTCGCATGGCTTGGTTTGGCTGCCATAGATATGAGCTTCCTGCGTTTTATTACCTACATAGCTGTCATTGCAGCGATGGTGCAGGTTGTGGAGATGCTGATAGATACATTTTCCCCGCGTTTGTATGCCTCTTTAGGAATCTTTTTGCCTCTGATCGCCGTAAATTGCTCTATATTAGGGACCTCGCTTTTTATGGGCAGCAAGAATTATGATCTAAGCCAGTCTACTGTCTTTGGAATCTTCGCCGGGGTAGGATGGATGCTTGCCATCGTTGCCCTTGCAGCTATCCGTACAAAACTGCGTTATTCTAATATCCCTGCCGGCCTCCGGGGGCTCGGGATGAGTTTCATCATTACAGGGCTGATGGCTATAGGATTTATGTGCTTTGTGGGAATCAATATCTAATTTTGCTCTGCTTAGAACCGGTCTCAAAATATGCTGCTTGTACTTTTAAGTTTTTGTATTTTTAGCTTTGTGATCATGGGGCTCGTTTTCCTCATCACGACTCTAGAAACTTCCTTAGTCAGTCAGGATAATGTCAAGCTTATTATCAATGGCAGGCAGGACGAGGCGATAGAGAGCAAGCCGGGGGGCACTTTGCTTTCTGCCTTGAGTTATGCGGGCATCTATTTGCCTTCGGCTTGCGGGGGGGGAGGCACCTGCGCAATGTGCAAATGTCAGATCTTTGAGGGAGCGGGCGATATATTGCCTACGGAAGTAAGTCATTTCAGCCGCAAGGAGATACAAGAGCAATGGCGCCTTTCCTGCCAGGTCAAAGTCAAGAATGATCTCAAAATCGCTGTTCCTGATGAAATCTTCAACATACAAAAATTCACCTGCACTGTGCGCTCTAACCACAATGTTGCAAGCTTTATTAAGGAATTGGCGCTGGATATAGACGATGGCAAAAAGCTGGACTTTCAGGCGGGAGGTTATGTGCAAATCTATGTTCCTCCTTATGAATGCAGTTTTGAAGAATTTCAGGTAGAGGACGAATATAGGGATCTTTGGGATCAGACCCGCATGTGGCGTTACCGTGCGTCTAACGACGAAGAGATATTTCGCGCCTATTCTATGGCGAACCATCCTGCTGAAGGGAACATGGTGATGCTAAACATCCGCATTGCTACACCGCCGCCAGGCCGTGATGATATTCCTCCCGGAATTTGCTCCTCCTATGTTTTTCGCCTAAAAGCAGGGGACAAGGTGACGCTTAGCGGGCCCTACGGAGATTTCTTTCAAAAAGATACAGACAGAGAAATGCTTTATATAGGCGGGGGAGCTGGCATGGCGCCCTTGCGCAGTCATATTTTTGATCTTTTTCATACCAAAAAGACAAAGCGCAAGGTTTCCTACTGGTATGGAGCTCGTTCCTTAAGGGAAATGTTTTATGAAAAGGAGTTTGCAGAAATTCAAAAGAACTGCCCTAACTTTTCCTTCCACGTGGCTCTTTCAGAGCCCAGCCCAGAAGACAAATGGGAAGGCTCTACCGGTTTTATCCATCAGGTTGTGCTAAATGAATACCTGCAAAAGCACCCAGACCCTACAGAAATTGAGTACTATCTTTGCGGTCCTCCTATGATGCTGGCCGCCGTCCAGGATATGCTCTATAACCTGGGCGTAGAAAAAAACATGATCGCTTTTGATGACTTTGGCGGCTAAGGGCCGGGCTGGAAGCTTGCATGCAAAGAGAAAAAAACTTTCCACCTCCTCAGACCCGCTCTCTTCTATCTCTTTTGCCTCTTTTGTTCCTTTGCGCCGCTGTTAGCTTCCATTGCAAGAAAGCTGTCCTAAAGCTGGGCGCTCAGGAATATCCCAAGACTTATTTTTTTACTGGAGACAAAAAAGCTCATCGCTTTTGGCTGAGCGCAAAGAAAGCCGTTATAGCCAGCGATTCCAAAGAGGCCTCAGAAGCCGCATTGCAAATCTTCAAGAAGGGCGGGAATATTGTTGATGCGGCGGCTGCGCTTGGCTTTGTCATTTCTGTGGCGCGTCCCCAATCTACTGGTCTTGGAGGGGGAGGCTTTCTCATTATGCGCTTCAAAGATAAGACTCTTGCCTTTGATTTTCGAGAGAGGGCCCCTTTGGCCGCCAAAGCAGACATGTATCTTGATGCGCAGGGGAAAATGGATCGACGCGCATCTCTCTTTGGCTTGGGCTCTGTCGCTGTGCCTGGCATGGTGGCTGGTATGCTTCACATTCATAAAAAATACGGCAAACTCCCCTTAAAGCAAATCATGGCTCCCGCCATAGAGCTGGCAGCAAAGGGCTTTCATGTCTATCCTGATTTAGCGCGTGCTATTGCAAATTCTTACAAAGATATGGATGAGGCCATGCGCGCTGTTTTTGCGCCGAACAATAAAGTCTTAAAAGAAGGGAACTTGCTCATACAAAAGGACTTGGCCCGAGCCCTTAGCTTGATTGCAAAAAAAGGCCGCCAAGCCTTCTATCAAGGAGCTATTGCGCAGGCTTTAGTAGACATGATGGCAAAAGAGAAGGGCTATATTACAAAAGCAGACATGCGCCAATACAAAGTCTACGCAAGAAAGCCGCTATGGTCGCAGTACCGCTCTTACAAGATAGCCACAATGCCCCTGCCGTCTTCCGGCCTCTTCATAACAGGCATGCTGCGCAAACTGAATTCCCAAGCTTTAGCAAAGCTTTATCATCACGAAAGACTGCGTTATTATGAGGAACTTATCAAGGTCTTAGGCTGGGCTTATCAGGAGCGGGAACGTTATGGCGGCGACCCTCGCTTCCTAAAAAAGATACCCCGCTACGAAACAACCCATTTTTCCTTAATGGACAACGAAGGCAACGCTCTTAGCTCTACGCAGTCTATTAACTATCGCTTTGGTTCTCATAGGATGATCAAGTCTTGGGGAATCATCTTAAACGATACTATGGATGACTTCAGCTCACCTACAGGCCAAGCGAATGTCTACGGTCTTAGCGGAAGTAAAGCAAATGCTATTGCCCCCGCCAAGACGCCGCTTAGCAGTATGTCGCCCATGCTTCTTTTTGATCAAGGAATGAGAGTGCGTCTTGCCTTAGGCGCGCCTGGGGGCTCACATATTATCAGCGCAATTTTACAAACGATTATACACAGCGTGGACCTTGGAATGCACCCCTTTGCTGCCGTAGCGCGTAGGCGTATCCACTACCAATACAAGCCGGACAAGGTTTTTATAGAAGCCAATACTATGGAAGCAAAGCTCAAAAGCCAATTAGAACAAAGAGGCTATCACACGCAGGAAGTGCCCCGCCTAAGAGCTAAGGTATTTCTGACGCAGGATTTAGAAGACCCGCAAGACTCGTCTAAAAGGCTCTTTGGCGCATCCGACCCCAGAGGTAGTGGAGAAGCGGCAGGTTTTTAGAATCATAGCAAAACGTGCATGACGCCCGGCAACTCACACGCATCGATAGCAGCGCACACCAACTCCTACCCACTTCTCACGAGTAAAAAAGATAGACTATTATTATAGACAGGGGATCAGAAAATTCATCATGAAAGAGATATACGGCGGATGCTAAACACCCGCGTATTTGCATGCGATCCCGGATTGCCATGGCAGAAAGGATTAGTAGAAAATTCTATTCGCTTACTTTAGGTATACTTTACCCAGGCAAAACGCTCTATAAACATATTTCAAAAAGGATGTGTGCAAGGCGAAAGCTAACTGAAATGCTATGCGCAGGATGGAAGGAGCAACAGAGAAGCGTGCAGGCAGCCTTGCTAAAAGTGTCCTAGTCAGATTGAAGGATCAAGGTTTTACATTTTACAAGATAAATAAGGCTTGCCATAAAGGCCCGCGCCTTTATAGTGTCACAAGCGCACCCTGCCAGCGTCACGAGCGCTAACAGGATGCTAACCAAAACCCTTTGGGTCAAAGAGTGATGGCTAATTGTAAAAGACGTAAAACGTTCCTAGTTTTCAAGTATCTTTTTTTATTCCCCCTTGCTCTTTTGTCAGCGTCCATATCGGGCGGGGTGCGCGCTCATGTATGCAGCGCACGCTAAAGAACCGCACGATATTTTGCAGGGACAACATAGACATCCTGCGCGGTATTGACAGCCAAACAATCGACCTGATATACTTAGACCCGCCCTTTAATAAAAAGAAAATCTTTACGGCGCCCATAGGCACAAGCGCGCAGGGCGCAGGTTTCCAAGACATCTTTAGGCAGGAAGACCTAAAAGACGAATGGGTCGGTATGATAGCAGAGCAAAGCCCCGCTCTGTATGAGTACCTGCGCGGCATCAAAGGCTTCGGCCACATTAGCAATTTTGCTTATTTGGCATACATGGCCATACGGCTTATAGAATGCCATCGGATACTAAAAGAGACCGGCAGTTTGTACCTGCACTGCGACCCCACAATGAGCCACTACTTGAAAATACTTTTGGATTGCGTTTTTGGTGAAAAGCATTTTAGGAACGAAATAGTATGGTGCTACAAATCAGGCGGAGCAAGCAAGAGATGCTTTGCCAGAAAACATGATATTATTTTGTTTTATGCCAAAACAAAATACCAGTATTATATGCAGACAAAAGAAAAGAGCTATATGGGAGTGAATTATAGCACTGGCAACATAAACGTGATTTTACATGAGGATGAACATATAGAACGTCTAGGGCCGCATACATTGGTAAATATGAAAGATTGGTGGGAGATAGGAATGATTGCAACGTCAAATAAATAACAGAACGCACAGGCTATCCAACGCAAAAGCCGCTCGCTTTACTTGAGCGTATCATCCAGGCAAGCAGCAAGGAGGGCGGCCTTGTCCTGGACCCTTTTTGCGGATGCGCTACTACTTGCGTGGCCGCAGAAAAGTTAGGTCGTACATGGGTCGGGATTGATATAAGCAAAAAGGCTCATGATTTAGTCAAAATGCGCTTGGCTAAAGAGTTAGAAAAGCAAAAAGACACGGCGCTTTTTGGCAAACATAAGGCTAAAGACCTAAAAATTATTTACAGAGAGGATGTGCTACAACGCACTGATATAAAGCAGAATATCAATTACAAAGAGCATAAGCACTTCCTTTTTGGCAGACAAGAGGGCAGGTGCAAGGGCTGTCATATGCTTCTTGAGTTTCGGCAGCTTCAAATAGACCATATTTTCCCAATATCCAAAGGCGGCTCAGATGCGCTGGAGAACTTGCAGCTGCTTTGCGGCTCTTGCAATCAGATAAAAGGCAATAGGGACATGGCATATTTATTTACGCGGCTAAAAGAACTCACAGCGGCGGGATAAGTTCGAGCGTAGTATATTTCATTAAGAGCTAAAAGAGTATGAGCGCGAAAAATAAAGAAGCTTGCAAATGAGGCATCAAAAAAGACGGTAAAGGAGAAGCTGTAGGCACACAGGTGCGATGCGCTCTGTTCAGATGTAGAGCTTAGAGTATAAGAACTGTACATAAATTTAGGGAATTATATACTTGTTGCCCCAGATTATTTTATTTCTCAATTTCAATCTTCCCATTTCTATAAATATATACCTGCTCTAAATCTTTATTTTAATACTTTAATACAATGACATATTATTTTTTTCTTTCTTATAGAGTATACTACAGTAATCTTATTTTTAATACCCTCAACTATTAAAGGATATGTACAAGTCCAATATTCTTTATCTTTGAATTTTACAAAAGATAAGATTCGTTTAGGTTTATGTTCAAGTTTTCTATTTATAGATGAAAACAAAATCCTATAATTCACATGTTTACTTATTAAATCTCTATAATAAGTTTCCACCTTTGAATAATCAAGCTGGTAAAATTCCATTCCTAACTATATACTTGATAATATTTTTTTAATATATTCATCACTTACATGATTATTTTCATTCTTCAATCTGACTGAGATAGGAATAGCTTCCTTTCCCTTATAAAAAATCCCACCAATCTTCATGAGAGGTTTCGCTAATTTGTTTCGAGGTATAAGCCCCATATGCTTCTATATTTTCATCTATGGTTTTTTTTTCTGGGGGAGTTAGTTTTATACCTGTAAATTTCTTATTATCCACAACGGTATATTTTTTACCTTTATATTCTGGGTATGACTTTATATATCCATCGTTTTCAAGCTTAGTTAAAGAATTATAGAAATCAGGAAGAAAAGGCCCAAAATTATATTTTTGATATTCAGTAATACTTGTTATTGATTTGCCATACTGTTCAAAATAATGGGTGTCTGAAAACCAAAGCAACTTGGCTAGCTTGGTTGTAAAAAGAGAATAGCCATTATCTTTACACTTTTTACAAATGTAATATATTACTGCTTCTATTTTACTACTATTTTTCATAATAAACCATTCTCCAGTAGAAATAAACAAATTATTTTATGCCTAAAAAAGCAAAAATCATATTCCCAATAATTTTTCATAGTAGAATCCTACTATGAAGGTGTGACATTTATGGGGCAGTAAATATATAATTCCCTAAATTTATGCACAGTATAATAATAAGAATTATGAAGTGCAACAAAAGGAAAACTATAGAAATCGTTAATTCGATATTGGATATCAACCGATATGTCTTACCTCGCCCCTCTTCTGCCAACTTCCACTCGTAATCATAGAGCGCTACAGGGAAGTGTTGTTCAAGCTCATGGATTATCTTGAACTTTATAGAGTTCAAGTCCAGATGCGATTTTATGATTCGCCACGTAAGGTAAGAAAGAAGCATTCCCACAATCGTAATAGGGATTAGCGAAAGTGTCAGTCCTTGGTATCCATATAAAGCACAAATTGCAACATTTACAGTTAGGAGGTAGCGATTGGAGGAAACGCGTCTTGCACTGACGTTATCAGCAGACTGTACGTATAGCTTGTACTGCTCTAGCAAATCGGCTTTGAAAGAACGGCCATAGTTTTTTTTATGCGACAAAAATAAGGCCCCCCCCAAACGACTAGGCATGTTCCTATCTTGCACCGTCCACCAGTTTGCTCACGTTTTCCCAACTCCACCTATAAATCTTATCTGTAGGTAATGCCGCGGTAGGTTTGGTGCAATGAGTATCGGCGCGACCAGCTAATAGGAAGTAAGGGTTTCCTATCTCGCGAGTGATTTCCAGCTCAATCGCTACTCCTTTTGCTCTATGCGTATGTCTCCCGCAAATAACGATAGTTAAATCAGTCCTACGTATGCGATCTCGTACTTTGCCTATCCAATTACCTGTGAATGCTTCCTGCAACGACCAGTCTGCAATATCAAACGGCGTATTAGGATTCTTTGCCTGACCCACAAAAAGATTCCGAAGGTCCTCATCATAATCAAAGTCAAAACTAATGAAAGCTCGTTTTTTACTCATATCTTTGCAGATTATGTTTCAGGCGCTACGTGGATGACAAGTCTTTTTTACGTTCCACGTCAAAAAACATGGGTACTATCCGTTTTGATACGCTGAAAATTGTCACACCCATAGCATAGTATTTGTGCTATGAGCATAGTGGCTTGTATGGATTTATTTGCAGGGCAAGGAGAGGCTAATTTCTTTTTTCATCTGACAAGCAAAGCAGGTGAGTATTG
>CBDETG010000030.1:0-19010 GCA_965242745.1 Leptonemataceae bacterium | reverse complement strand
AGGATCCTACAGCTGCAAGGCGAGATTAAGGAGTGGTATCAGAAACACCAAAGTCCGCTACACGCATACAGGCATGGCGCATCTGTGATACAATATACGCTAGCCATGCTAAAGCCGGGACAGGAGCTGCTTGACCTTGCTTGTGGAGAGCTTCGTCATCTTGGCAACATTCGTAATGGGAAAGCCTGCTCTTAGCATAGCATGCGCAACTTCTTCATGACCTTCCTGTCTACCTTCCTGTCTACCTTCCTGTCTACCTTCCTGTCTACCTTCCTGTCTACCTTCCTGTCTACCTTCCTGTCTACCTTCCTGTCTGCCTTCCTGTCTACCTTCCTGTCTACCTTCCTGTCTACCTTCCTGTCTACCTTCCTGTCTACCTTTCTCTATGCCTTTCTCTATGCCTTTCTCTATACCTTCCTGTCTACCTCGATTTTCTGCCTTTCGTATCTCTGGCATCACATATTCGGTTATATCTGCTACGGCTCCCATATCTACTTCTCCTTCGAAAATAGCTAACCTAGCTTGCAAGGCCTGTCTCAAATTAGCAAGCACTTTTTTGTTTGTAGTAAAAGCCTGCCTTGCAAAACTGCCTCTGTGTCTCTTTTAGACGAGCAAGGTCTTTACAAAAAGCTGTCAAAAACATACTGTCGGCGCTGCTCAGATCCACTACCTCGATATTGATTACGCGCATATGGATGATGGGATTTTCTATTACATAGACACCCTGCTCAATCTCCTCTACAGCGCCTCCATACTCAGACAGAAATTTACGCGGCCTTTTCGAAAGCAGTAAGGTCACAGTGAGATTGTCTCTGCAGGCCTCTGGGTTAAGCTGGAGATAGTAATAGTAGTAGATCATACAGTCGTGGATATCGCGCAGCTGGAAGTGATCTTGGAAGGACTTGTAGCTGAGTAGATTGTGATCAGAAAAGTAATGGAAGAGCTCTAGCTTTGCAAGGGGAGGTATATGGCTCTTGCGCAGGACCACAACATCGATGCGCTTTGTTACTGTGCTTAGCTCATACTCGCTTTGGACCTCATAGCCGAAAGGCGGGAAGAAATTAGCGCACTCTCTCTTGAAGAATTGATCAAGCTTAAGGTTTATGCGCTGAGACATTCTGCTATCTTATTTTATACTCTTTAGCATGCAATGTGAATTTACAAAAGCCAGAAGAAAGCAGTGCACTCTTGTTTCTGATCAAGCTTAAGACTTATGCGCCCAGACATTCTGCTATCTTATTCCGTGCTCTTTAGCATGCAATGCGAATTTACAAAAGCCAGAAGAAAGCAACGCACTCTTGTTTCTGATCAAGCTTAAGACTTATGCGCCCAGACATTCTACTATCTTATGATGCGCTCTTTAACATGCAATGTGAATTTACAAAAGCCAGAAGAAAGCAACGGACTCTTGTTTCTGATCAAGCCTAAGGTTTATGCGCTGTGACATGCTGCTATCTTATTCCGTGCTCTTTAGCATGCAATGTGAATTTACAAAAGCCAGAAGAAAGCAGCGCACTCTTGTTTCTGATCAAGCTTGGTTTATGCGCTGAGACATTCTACTATCTTATTCTATGTTCTTTAGCGTGCAATGTGAATTTACAAAAAACGAGGGCATTGGTGAGAGCGCATGCTAGTATGCGTATATGAGCGCCTTCTATCTCGGAGACCTGCCTCTTGCATCATATAGCAATCAGATAGCTGAGGCCAACTTTGGCAATACACATATACTGGAGCAAGAAGGGCGCATCTATTGCATCTGCTTTGTCTATGCCAAGCAGCAGGGTCGCGCAAGCATCATCATTACAAACCTGCGCGGCGATGAGCAGAAAATCTTCCTAAGCAAGAACATGGAATGCGCCTACCATTTTCCACAGCCCATATGCGGTAAAAGCATCACGCTGCACAACATCCATTCTTATCACGGCTTCTATCTGACAAGTACGGGAGGGCTGGGCTAATGGCAGAGGCTTTCTATAAAGGAGGCGGCAATCTTGTAGAAGCCAAGCGCTCTGGGGGCGATGGCATACAAGTCTTGGCCCGCTTCTCTACGCAAGATGTAGACCAAGAGCAAGACTGCTTTCTCAAGTCTGCATGGAGCAATGAGGAAGACGTGCAGCATTTTATGAAGAAGGGTTTCGTGGATTGGAACCATCTGTATCCCATCAATAAGAAGCTTGCAAGGGAGGCTTTGCAAAAAGGCAGAGCCAAAGAATATAACGATGCCGAGCAGCTTGCAATCAAAAGCATCGTTGGTCAGCCAGAGAAACTCTATGTGCAGGACGATGGCCCCTATTGCCAGCTTCGGCTTTATGCCAAGAACGAATTCATCAAGGCCTACGAGCCAGCTCTCATCTCGCACTCGGATCGCTTTGGAGTATCAGCAGCTGGTCTTACTCTGCGCCATGAGATGCAGGGCGGCGTTCGCAAGATCACAAGGGCAAGGCTTAGCCAGATTTCTATATGCCCGCTTTTGGAAGCCATCAATGATAACACGACCATCTCTTTGGTCAAGTCAGCTGCAATAAAAAGCCAAGCCGTATTGCAAAAATCTTTTTATCCCGAGCAAGATGTGCAGCAACAAGAACTCACAGAAAGTCAGAGGAAAGCCAAGCTGCTTAGCTTTATCATGCGCTATCTTTGCACGCAGCGAAGCTTTGGCGCCTTTGTCAAAGAAGAGATCAAGGGCTTCGAAGGATCGCATGCTCGCCTGAAAGAGTATTTCGAAAATTGTCTCGACATGGATGGTGAAGATGCAGGCGAGCTTGCAGCCCTTGCTATGGTAGAACATGCCAGAGCAAAAAAGTAAAAAGGAGCAGGAATGGGAGCGATAGCAGATACATTGAAGCAAGTCTTTGCAGGTCATAGAGAAGAAGAAGATTTCTACAAGGCTAAGAAAAAAGCAGAGCTGGAATCCATAGGCCTTAGCGAAGATGACATGGATGAGGAGGTCTATGCAGAAGGAGTAGAAGAAGACTTTGATGAAGATGATGACGAAGACAACGAAGATGATGATAACGAAGAAGAGGAAGACAACGAAGATGATGAAGACGAAGAAGAAAACGAAGACGAAGACAAGGAATATGAAAAATCACTTAACTCTCAGATCGATGCCATCGTCTCAGATCAAGGCGCGCTGGAAGAAGCGACTGTCGGTCTTATCAAGGAAAACAAGGAACAGAAGAGAATCAATCAAAAGCTTCGTGAAGAGATGGACTTCCTTAAGGCGCAGCATGCAAAGTTTTTAGGAGAACCTGCGCTAAAGACAGCGCCTGTATTTCGCAAGAGCCATGATGATCAAAAGCCAAGCAGCGCAAGGGCAAAGGCTGGCATCATGGCTGGCATCCAGCAGGGCGCCCTCTCCCCCACCGACATGATCGGCTTTGAAGCCTCTGGCATGCTGAGCCAAAAGGCGCGCAGTTTCCTGCAAGATTGGGAAAGCAAATGACACACTAGATAGAAGAAACTGCACCATTATAGCAGAAAAACATTTCGCGAGGCAAGAGATGAAACACAACACACTAAAAAGCATCAGCGATGTGGAGGCTTTCCGTAAGGCCCTTGGCATCCATGACCTGCACCATTTTGACGATCAGATAGCGGCCTTCAATGCCCTGCTCAAGCTCTATCATCGCTCTGGCGGTGACTCCAAAAGCGCAGTCGATGGCTTTCTCAAATCTGCCGCAGGCCACGTAGACTCCGAGTTCCTTAAAACTTTCCAATCCAACAGCGCTGGCATCAGTGATGTCCTCAATCTCACGGGCGGCAGCGCTCTGCAAATCCAGTCCCTAGACCAGTCGCTTATCAGCCTCGTCCAAAGCCGGGATGACTACCGCTTTCTAAACACCTGCAAGTTTGAGGACGCCTTCAGCACCTTCCTTGAATACAACCGCCTCCTCGCCCACCAAAGCAGCAACAGGCCCAGCGCATGGGTGCAGGAGAGCAGCGACCCCCACTTTGACGATCCCATCATCGAGCGTGTCGCCCACAACATAGCCTTCCTCTCGCACGGCTATTCCCAGAGCCGTGTCCTCCCCCAAGTCAGAACGACGCAGGACCCTGAGGCCATTTTGCAGGAGTCTGCCATGCACGCCATCCTTAGAACGCTGGCATGGGGCGTCTGGTATGGCAATCGGGAAATCAACGAGGTGGAGTTCAACGGCTTCATCAAGGAGCTGGAGGATGCAGGTCAGGTCCTCGATGCTGAGGGCAGCTTCCCCGACCTGCACACGCTCAAGGGCATCACCGAGCAGATACGCTACCCCGGCTATGGCGTGCCAAACCAGCTGTGGATGGGCCTGCCCGTCAAGCGCTCGTGGGACAACCTGCTTATCAGCCAGGGCGTCCACCGCGCCTACCTCACGCAGAACGGACAGGGGGGGCCCCTCCCTGGCTTTGACCTGCCCGGCTTCATGGACGCAAACGCCGCAAACAACCAAATACGTTTTGAGGAGGACCTCTACATGGACCGCTATCAGGAGACGGTGCCGATGGTATACAATCGCAGCACGGGCAAGCTGGTGGAGGGCGCATCTGGCGCCAATCCCCCAGGCGCCCCCAGCATTGCTGCTACTGCAGTCACTGAGGTCTTGGGTAGCAAGTGGAAGACAGGCGATGTCAACACAAAGAAGGTGGCATACAGGGTCTCTGCTGGCAGCCATGACGGTCGCAGCACAGCTGCCGCCTCCACCCAAAGCGACGCTGCCATCGAGGCAGGGGGAGCGGTCAATCTCAAGATTAGGCCAGATAGCAGCGGCCCCTCCCCCAGCTTTTATGAGATTTTTAGGGAAACTGCGCCCGGCAACGGCACATTTCGCCTGCTGACCCGCATCAAAGCCGCAGCTGGCGGCGCAACAACGTGGCAGGACATCAACGCATGGCGGCCCGGCACGGCTGAGGCCATCATCGGCGATTTTAATTCCCGCTCCGCCAGCGAGTCCCGCAAGACCTACAGCATAGCGCAGCTCCTGCCTGCGATGCTGACCAAGTATCCCCCCGGTGTAATCGCCCTGCGCAAGCTGGGCGGCATGGTGGAGCTCTACGCTGGCCTGCGCATCTTTGCGCCAAAGAAGTTTTACCTGATCAAAAACCTGCCCGCTCAGGTCTAGCGCAAGTTTCTACCATAATAACATAAAAATGACAAGCTTTCACATCCAAGCCAAGCTTGAGCCCAGCCTGCGCCATATCCTCAGGCAGCATCCGCAGAAGTTTCCGCATAGCCTGGCGGCGATGGCGCAGTGGGGAGACGAGGCGGCAAGGCAGTGGGTCAAGCTGGCCCAAAGCAAGGGTCGCTCCTTTGGCCAGCAGGGCTGGTGGCTGCGCAATTATTTGGGCGCCAATGCAAAAAACATCAGCTGGCGCTTTGCCGAGGGGCTGGCTGTGCGTGTTTTCCATGACAACAAGGGCAGCAAATACGATTTTGGCAGAGTCATCGAGCAGGGCCGCCCCCCCTACGAGCTCAAGCGGGCCCTCTACACAAGCCGCAAGGTGCGCTACAACAAGCAGGGCCAGCCCTATCTCATCATCCCATTCCCAGAAAGCTCAGGCGCACCCGACATCTACGCCAAAAAAAGAGGCGAGCGTCGAGAGCCCGCCAAAGACGGCAGCCCCGTCCTGCGAAACATATACAGCTACCACAGGCAAGCGCAAGGCAGCCTTGTTGCTTTTGAGCAGGTCGACAGGCTGGGGCGCCCGCATCGCAGCCTGCTTCGCTGGAAGACAATGTCGGCCCGCAGCGCAGGCTGGCGCTATCCAGCCGTCCCCGGCTTTCGCTATTCCCAAGCGGTGCGCGATGCCATCCTGTCTGGCAGGGCCAGAATGGCAGGACTTTCTTTTCAGCAATCTGTAGCCCAAGCCCTCGCCAGAGACCTAGCAAGTAAGAAATCATGATTGTCAGTTTGTATCAGTGCGATGCGGAGTTTCGCATCTTTCAAATCTTGCAGGAGCTCATCTCAGAGACGGGGCTAGAGGAGCGCGGCATCGCCACAAGCAATCTCCTCATGCAGGGGCATCCGCTCTTTGAATTGCAGGCAGCTAAGGAAAAAGACGACAGCATTTTCCCCCGCATCGGCGTAGACTGGCAAAGCGAGCACGAGCAGGAGCAGGACTTGGGCCATAACTACAAGCTGGTCTGCATGCCCTCAGAAAGGGAGCACATCAAGCAATACCAATGCCGCGGCGCAGACGGTCAGTATGAGCAGCTCAGCTTCCAGCTCTATGAGGAGCTTTTGGGATACAAGGGCTATGCCCAAAAGCACGTGCAGCACAGGCAATCGCTCGTAGAAGTCACGGGCTGGGCAAGCGGCGCCCATGCACGCAAGACGGCGCAGTGGCTCTACATGGCCCTCAAGTCTACCCTGCCTTTCCTGATTCTCAGCCTGCGTGAGCAATACCGTGTCGTGCTTAGGGAGGCGGGGCAGGCAGAGACGAACATCAGAAGCGCCGAGCTGGGCCATAACCTGCACGGCTTTGCCTTGACTTTGGAGCTGCAAAGCCTCGTGACCGTGTATCGCCTGCTGCCAGACTACAAGCCACCGAGGCACATCGCCCTGCCGCTAAGGGCCCTTGCTGCAGAGATGAATTAAAATGAAACAAGAACACGCAAAGCCAGAGCGTAAGGCCTATACATCGCTGGAGAGCTTCATCTCTACGGAGCTCATAGACAAGGGCCCCAGCATGCAGGAGGCCTTTCGCCTGTATTACGTGCGCCATGCCAAGCGCTACAAGCAGGACTATAGCAGGGCATACCACGACTGGAGTAGATAATGGGCGTAGCTGGACAAAACTTTCTTGGGCGCAACTACTACCTGCCCGGTGCGCGCTTTGCCTTCCGCTCCCGCAGCCGTCCCCCAAGCCTGAGCGATGATCTTAGCACAATGAAAATCATCGGCCCCGCAGACAATGGCAAGTACTGCAATGATCCCGCGCTTGAAGACGAAGGCTTTTACAGCTTCCATGACCTCGCCACCGCCCGCCGCATACTGGGGCGGGGCAAGCTGCTCGACGCCATCAAGCTGGCCTTCAGCCCCTCTACCCGTGCTGGCTTTGAGCAGGGCCCGCAGACCATCAAGGCCTTCAATGTCAATCCCAACACAAGCGCAGCACGCAAGCTCAGCCTGCAGACAAAAAGCGCCAGCCCCTTCTTCCTTGCGGGCACGTCCACCAAGGCCCCCACCATAAACGATAACTTCATCGCCAGCCTCGATCGCATTTCTGATCCAGTTTTTCCACTCACGCAGAGCTTTGACTTAGAGCAGGACGCCTACATCATCTTTGCCTTTGACAAGGAGGGCATCGGCAGCATCAGCGCCCTTAGCAAAAACAACAGCTCAGTGCTGAGTGACTTTGCCCTTTCTGCCTATGCCTATCACGGCCGCAAGCTGAGCCTGCTTATCAGCAAAAGCAAGGTCGCCAAAGAGAATGCGGCGATCACTTATAGCCTGAGCAACACGCCAGCCGAGCCTACAAAGGCAGGCCTGCAAGCGCAGGTCCCCGGCCCAGCTGGCAACCAAATCGGGCTTAGAAAAAACGCAGATAAGACGATAGAGCTGCGGGCAAAAAACCTAAGCGAGCGCAGCCCCAAGCTAGAGTGGCCCGCCTTTGCCTTAGCCTACACGGGCAGCGCAGGCGAGGTCCATCTTTCCATAGATACGGAGCAGATCACTATTGTGGAAGAAAGTACGACGCATTCTGCTTTGCTTAGTGAGCTGGAGACGCTTGCTGGCCTGCTGGGCTGGCTTGCAAGCCTGCCTGGCTTTGCAGCCGAGCCTCTGACGGACAGCTCCTTTGCGCTCGGCAAGCTGGACTATGTGCATCAGGCGACACTCACTAGCCAGATGACAACTTTCTATGCTGACAGCGAGGCAGAAAAGCTGTATCTAGAGGGCTCTGGCCTTGTGTTTTATACAATACCTGCAGCGCATCGAAGGCCCCTAGCCCGCAGCGCCCGTTTCACATATCTTGCAGGGGGGCAGACTGGCACGCCAGAGTCGGAGGCCTACAGCCAGGCCATCACACAGGCCGAGAAGACGGGCGGGCTCTTTTGCAATCTGCTCAGCACAGCGCAGGCCGACAAGATTTGCTTTCGTGACTCCATGATCAAGCTAAACTCGCCCGATGCGGGCAAGGAATGTCTGGGCGGCGTGGGCGCTGGGCGCTGGGCGCTGGGCGCAGGGACAGCCTCAGCGACAGGCGGGCGGAGGCAAGGACGCTTGCCAGCCGCTATGTGGTCTATGGCCTGAGCCGCCTCCAAGCCTATGATGCGGCTGGCGCTGAGGCGCAGATGGACGGCACGATGCTTGCCGTCCTGCATCATGCCCTGCTTGCCGCCCGCAAAAAGCAGACGCCAACGGCAAAGCCGCTGGATATCATCGGCATAGAAAGCCATGATGATCTGGCGGGCATTGTGCGGGACGGCGCCCTTGCTTTGAAGGAAGACAGGGCCGCTGGACTCAGGAATTATGTTATCGCCAGGGCTGTGACCACCGAGCAGAGTCAGAATATCATCTATAACGAGAGCTCGTCTGTCTTGAAGGCGCTGATTATGACGAAGGAGCTGCGGGAGACGATGGAGCAGAACTTTATCGGCGAGGTGCCAGTGGACAGCGCAGCCAGCGTGGAGGGGCCGGGCGCATCTGACCTGCGCTCTGTCTTTGAGCTCAAGATGGACGAGTTTGTCAGCAGGGGCTTTCTCATCGGCGCAGGCGAGAAGCCCGCATGGTATCGCAATGACTATCGCATCATCATTGACGCCGACAGCTATTATTTTGAGGACATACGAGGCCATGTCAGCCTGCCTATCAACTTCGTCTTTGGTCTGCTGGAGCTGGAGGCCCTGCGCATAGCGGCGTAATGATTGCTATACAATAGAAGAAACTGCGAGAACTATGATACAACAAGTAGAATTGCCCGACCCCAGTGTCATTACTGGCAGCGATGCGGTGGTCTATGTGGACGGCCGCAAGGCCATGTTTTTGACAGATGTCATGCCAGACTTTCAGTATAACCAAAGCGAGGTGCGCGGCATTGGCTCGTGGTTTAGCTTGGGCCTGCGCTCCATGTTTTTTTCTGGCTCCTTTTCTGCATCGGCGCACCTGCTCTCCCAGCCCGAAGACGGCAGCATCCCCAGCCTGCCCGTCATGGAAGAAATCCTTACTGCAAAGCCAAACATCTTTGAGTTTCGGGAAAAGTCTACGGGCAGGCGCATCATGCGTCTCTTTGCCAAGCTAAACACCGAGGGCTTTCATATCTCTGCAGTGCAGCTGGCCCAAAGGCGCCTGTCTTTTTTGATCATACGAGCGCTGCCGCTTGAGGCTTACAATTAATGTCGCAATAATAGGGAAAAGGCAAGGAATTGCAAATCGCATAACTACAAAACTACATTCTTATGAATATTTTGTTTCCAGATCGCAGCTTTTCTTTTTGCATCGGCACGCATAGCTTTAGCGGCCGCTTCCCTGTGCCTTCGCAAGAAGCAGCCATTAGCATTGCGCTTGCAAGACGCCTGCAGAATCTGCCGCTGGAAAGCCTGCCTGCAAAGACCGTCTACTACGAAAGGGCCTGTCTGACGCTGGGCCATGTCCTCAGCCATATTCCTAAGTCGCTTGCAAAATACCAGCCTGCGCCAGAGCGCACTATCAAGCTCAAGGCACGCAGGGCAAGCTGGGAGGCCCGCCCTCTGCCGCCCGCCCAAGCCACCCTGATCGACATAGCAACGGCGCATTACTTGGGCACAGCCCCCCTGCATGCGCTCAGTCAGGAGGCATACGCATTGGCGCTTATCGCCATCAGCCTAAACACCGTATTGGAGAGCGAAATTGATTGGCTGGAGCAGGCGGACAGCGGCTTGGCCGTCGAGCTGTATCAGTCTTACCAGCTGGCAAACCAGAGGCTGCTAAGGAAGATCAAGGCAGAGGACAAGTCGCCTTCCATCGCCGCCAAGCTGGACTGGCACATTTTGGATGACCGAGAATATGTCCTGGAGGTCTACGGCACCTATCTGGACAAGTATGAGGCCTTTCGCAGGGGCCTAAAAAAAAATAGGGGCGGGGGGCAGCCGCAAGCTCGCCTCGCAGGAGAACCTGCTCAACCTCTACCTGCTCAAGCTGGGCCTCAGCCCAAGCCAGATCGGGCGTCTCTACCCCGAACAAAAGGAGCTGCTCTTCAAGCTCGAATCCTATCTCAGCCTTAGGGGCGGCTTGGAGCAGCTGCTAGAATCATCTGCCTTGCGACAAGAATATGCCCACGCCAAAGGCGCCCAGCCCAGCGAGTATTTGCCAGAGGAGGTCCAAAACTCCAAAGCGCTGACGCGGTCAGAAAAAGAAGGCGCCGCCCTTGCAGCGCAGGAGCAGTATCTCAAGGGCATCAGGGCCAAGCTTGAAGAATTGGGGGAGGCGCTCGATGATTGAATTTACGCTTTCACCCGACAAGTCTCTGCAGGAGCTCTCCGACAAGCTGCAGCGCTTTGCCAATCAGGCGCCAGCACAGGTGCAGGAGCAGCTGCGCAGAGTCTCGCAGGCGCATACGGCACAGCCAAGCCCGCAGCACGCAGCAGGCGCCACGCCCAAGAGCTTCGAGAACAGCCAACGCAGTTGGCAGGACGGCCAGCGCAGTGCGCAAGGCGCCCTCGGCGCTGCGGCGGGTGATCTGGAAGGCGAGATGAACGAGCTCAGGTCAGGACGTTTTTCTGGCTTGGTGGAAAGGCGCATCCAAAGCGCAAGGGCAGGCCTGGACGCTATGAAAGATCGTGAAAGCTCTATGCAGCGCAAAGCCCTATCGCCAGCGGCCCGCTCCACTGCCAGCGATGGCGGCATGCAGCAAGGCCCAGTCTTGCAAAAGCTAAGGACGCTCAAGGTCGAGAAACTGGAGCTCTCGCAGGCAGCAACGCGGGCTTTGCAGTCAGCCTTAGGCAGGGCGGGCAGCACGGACCCTGCCCGCCCTGGCAGAGTAGCTGCGCGGGGGGCTATGGCTGGCGCCGTGAGCGCAGGGGGCGGGGGGAGCGCTGCTGCTGCGGGAGGCGCTCTGCAAGGCGCAGGCGCTTCTACCGTCATTCCTGTCTTGGGTCTGAGCCTGGGCGCTGCGGGCGCTGCTCTGAAGCTGCTTTCCTCTGGCGCGGGCATGTATCAAAATCTCATGCAGGGGCAGCAGGGGACGCTTGGGACGATGCAGTATCTGCGGGGCGGCGGCACGGGGCTGCTCGTGCCGGGCGGCGCCAATGCTGAGGGCATGTCGCAAGACGAAATCAGGCGCCGTGCCAATCGCTATGTGCGTAATGCCGAGCTGGCACGAATTTACAGCGCACGGGCGCGCCTCTCGGAGAGCGGGCATGACACTGGCGGCGGCATGACGGGCGTCAAGTTTGGCTTGGCGCAGGGCATCGGCGGGCTTGGCGGCGCCAGTCTCTTTGCAGAGCTGGAGCGCTACGGGACGGGCGGCGGCTCGAAGCTGCGGCGCATCTTTGGCGCAGCCGAGCTTGCGGGGATGGGTGGGCTGCGGCAGGCTGAGTATTTTAGAACGCTTTCGGGCATGGCAGCACAGGGCGCAGGCGCTGGCTTTGGCCGCATGGACCTGCACGGCGTGGGATCAGTCATGGCGGGCTTGGGACAGGGCGGGCTGATGGGCGAGCGGGCGCTTGCGCTCACACGCTCCATGCACGGGCAGCTGCAGAGCAAGGGCAGTCTGCTGCATAATCTGGCGACGGTCTCGGCTCTGGGGGCTGGCAAGCCGCTTGTGGAGGCGATGGCGCAGGCCGAGCGCGGAGCAACGAAGGGGAATGTCAGGGGCATCTCTGAGCTGCTGGGGCTGGATGCGATGGATGACGAGACGCGCCAGCTCTTAGAGATGAACATTTTCGGCGCTACAGCGACGGATGCGCTCAGGGCGCGGGGCGGGATTGCAAGGGCGGCGACAAGCGTGGGCGAGGTACAACTGGCGCGCACGGGCGGGCGGGAGCTAGCACAGCTGGAGCGCAGCGTGCAGGGGCAGGATTACATAGGCACGCAAAACGCTATGGATGCGATTGCCTCCACGCTGGATCAGTCTTTTGAGCTGCAGCAGAAGGTGGCGCATCAGCTCAGCGGCGTCATGGGGACGGTGGCGAAGGCGGTGGATGGGCTTGCAGCCATGCTTGCAAAGATCGAGGGCTTGTTGTGAGGGGGGGTAATGATAGTCCTCAATGATTTTTTTAAAGTCACTAAAAACGCCCTCAAACTTGCTAAAGTCTATTACCTTATATTTAGGAGCAACGATTTTAGTTGCTAATTTCATTTTGTCATAATGTTTATTTTTATCTGAGTCTGATTTGGGAGAAAATGTTTTGCCATTGATTTCTTTCTCCAGCCATTCCTTTGGTAGAATTGGTAGAAGTTGTTCGATTGCGCCTTCCGCTTGCAATTTAACGATATAGATATTGCTTTTATTCTTGTTGTAACTCAAGCGCTTGATGTTATCAGGTAAAGCATTGCTATTGCACTTTTTTTGAATATTGCCCCAGACCTCTTGGCCCTCTTTATCATTATCTAATAATACAATTACTGGCTTTCTAGCAATTTGATCTTCAGGTCTCAATTTTTGTATCTCTTTTAATTGCTTGTAGTAAGATGAATTGCAAAACTTTGTGAGCTGAGTCACCCCCTCTCCAATTCCAAGCACATTCTTGACGTTTTTTGTATAGTTCAGGATGTGAATTTTGAATATGAATTGATCATCATTTTTTTCAATCAGCTCAGGGAATTTTTTGTGTAGATTTTTCAGCGCAAGCTTTAAGTATATTACGTCAGTTATACCCTCGCATAGTACCGTGGGCCGTGTTTCGTATATAAAATGCTTATAGAATAAGAATGTACTGTAAATTTTCTTTATTCCATCTACTTTATCCTTCTCTTCTTTTTTGCACTTTTTTATAGAGTTTGCAGTATAATTTCTTGCGTAGTATATATGACTCAAAATACCTTCCAGACGCTCCAAGCTGGTATATTCCTTGCGACTTGCGATTTCATCATGTATACCTTTTCTAAATAGATCAAACGGATGCGCTTGACCTTGCACATAGTACATTCCTGTCTTTAGCAGGGAATGCAAACAAGCGCGCGCTATTTTATAGTGCTCAGAACGAACATTAACTTTTTTATTTACGACTAAGCCTGTAACTAATTGGCGATTCGCCTTGTATCGAACTACGGTTTTATCAGGGTGCACCCTAAAGCCGCATTTTTCTACGGTCTTACAAATGCTATCATGCAAGCTCCATTCTTTCTCATTTTTTGATTCTTGATAGGCAAGCTCTCTTGGAAATACTTTTTGATTACTAGAAAAAGTAATGTCATCGGCGTATCTCGAGTATTTGCATCCATATTGCTTTGCAAGCTGCACCAATCGTACATCGAGTATGTGCCCTATTAAATTTGAAATAATAGGTGAACATGGGCTGCCCTGAGGCAAACTATTAAGGATATTAGATGGCTTCATGCAGCGTTGCCTCTAGGGTCTTTACAAACTCATTTTCGTTTTCATAGTTGTAAAAAGGAATACCAGTAATTAGATATTTTTCCGTATGTATTTGCATGGTTCTTTTTTCGTTACGCATATCTTGCAGAAAATCCTCTTTCCATTTATCATAGCTTGCCAAATGTTTGCCTTTAGGTTCAATAAATATCTGATAGCTTAGTCCTTCGCCGTCTTTTTGCTTGCAGAATAAAATAAAGTCTGGCTCAAAGGCACGGCCTAACTTGTCAAAGATTTTCAGAGCGCGCTCATTACGAATGAGATATATATTGACGTACTTGTTCTCTAAATGTTCAAAACGTCTCGCGAACATTTTTACAAAAGCCTTCTCTTCACTTGTACCATAGTTCGCATTATATACGTACCAATCCGCAGCGCCTACTACGTCAAATTGTCCATCAGCACGCACGCTGTCTTTATGTACTTTAATTTCTTTGTCTTTGAATATCGCTTGGATGTAGTCTTTTATATAATCTGAACCTTCGTACTCAGTGAGATTGGATTTAATTTCTGCTTCAATGTTTGATAACAGAGCCTTGACCGCTAATAAAAAATCTTCATTAGTCATTTCAGCTAATCGTTTTGCCGTTCCATTAAACGTAATCTCTAATCCGCTTAGATAATCTTCGCTTGCAATAAAGGCAGAAAGAGACGCAGCGTTTGGAAAATAGCGCGCCAATCTATCATAATGGTAAAACGGGTTCTGGCTTAACGCAAAGCGTATAACGTGCTTGGGGATATTCTTTAGCGCAATATCCTTTTGTTTGCTCTTATCAGCCTGCCCCTTTTCTGCTTCTTGCCATGCAAATGCGCCAGACATGCTGCCCCTGCCAGAAGATAAAGTATAACTAAGATTTTTCCTTTTAACGCCCAAGTCAGCAAACGATTTTACATTATCATAGTTTTTTACCACTCGTTTATTGAATACGACATAGCCTTTTTTGTAAAAATCCGTTTTCTTGAAGCTAAATTTAAGCTCAAGCTGTTTAGTTTCCAGCTTATCATCGTCTTCGTAAATACCAGTATCTATCAATGCCTTTTTTAATTCAGAAATATAACGGCTGTCTTCTTTGGTATGGTAATACAGTTCCTCTAATATTTTAAGGTCATTAGAAAAGTCATCATCATATTTTCGCGTATAAGGGTCTTGCCCTGCTTCTAATGCAAATGGGAAGTATCTTGCGCCCCTGCCGATTAACTGCGCTTCGGAATTAGTTGTGTTACCAGGCTTCCCCTTGCTTCCATCTCTGCCTTCATAGAGGCGAACAATATCGAATAAGTTTAATACATCCCAGCCTTCGTTTAATTTTTGGACGGCAAATACGGCACGGATCGGGTTGTTTTCATCCTCTAATGTATTAAGCAGAATTTGATTACGTTCCGCCTCTGTTTCGCTGTTTGCGCTGATGCAATTTTCTTCTTTAAAGTTAGCTTGGATGCGTTTGGCTATTTCATTATGCCTTAGTCCCTTGCTCTCAAAAAATTGAAACGCTTTTTGCACGATAGGCACAGTGGATGTTTTTTGTATTTTTTGCGCCATTGCAGAAGAAAAATTATCAATGATCTTATGGAATTCAGTTTTGTTTCGTTCCGATTCGGCAATGGTGCGCTTAGCCTTAAAAAGTATAACAGGCTTTAGATTAATGTTGCAGGCCGTTGCCAATTCCTGACGATACAAGTTTAAAATTAAGGCCTGCATGATTCGCTCTTTTTCGTCATAAAGCGAGCGGATAAGATTGATTTCTTTAGAGTATCCATCCGAACGGAACTGTGCCAGGTCGTATTTGTAAATAACCTTGTCCTGATACTTTTCAGCTATTTCACGACTTTCATAGTCAAGCGTTGCCGTGAATTCCAGCAGGATATTCTCAAAACTAGCTTCCAATACTTTCATTACCGTTCCTTCCCAGCTGCCAAATAACGCGCCATTGCTGCGCGTTGAGGCGCTCAAGTGATGGGCTTCATCGGCAATAAGCACGATTTTTTTGTGACTGAAGTCTTCAAAAGTAATACTGTTTTCTTTAGTGTTAAATAGGTCGAGGTGCAGCTGCTGAATGGTGGTGAACTTGATGTTGATGTTGTCGCCGTCGGCTTCTTCAAAGTTTTCTACCTCTTTGATAAAAACTTCGCGGTCATCTATCAGCAGTTTATTATTAAAAAGATATTTGCTAGCCTGTGGATTAAGAAAATTGTCTTTTGTTTTTTTGATGATGTTTGTGCTATTTACGAAAAACAAAAAGTCACGGTAGCCTTTTTCATATAAATAAAGCGCCAAGCCTGCCATGATCATCGTTTTCCCGCTGCCAGTTGCCATGTTGTAGAGCAGATGCAGCGGCTTTGGAGGCCTGCCGTCAAAGCCTTCGTTGTAGCAAAGTATAAAACGTTGAAAGGCTTCTTTCTGATAGGGCCGTGTATCAAATTTCAGATTGCCGCTGATGCTCTTGGGTACTTTGGTATGCTTGATCCTTTGTTGGCCAAAGTACCGTTCTAAAGTGTCGTATAAATATGCCATAGCTACTTGCCTTTCATCTGGTAAAAATCTTTTGTCAGCTGCTTCTCTTCTTTTGTGCAAGCAAAGTCTCCATCGCCCAGAGATGACAGATTGACATACAACTGGTTTTTGTCTAACAATTCGCAAAGATGACTGCTTTCTGTTCCTTGAGCTGTCAGTTTCTTAAAGTCCGCAATATGCGCTTCCTGCTTTTTTATATCAACATTATAGTTTAGAAATGACTTTGCTTTCATCTGCTCCCATATTTTTAAGAGTGCGCTGCTGTCTTTGGACGCTTCTATTTGTTCGATGAAGGTCTGATTATGTTTTTTGAGCTCTAGGTAGGTGAAGGAGCCTCCGCATTGCAAGTTTTTCTTGTAATAGAACTTTTTGTATTCTTTCAAGATACAGATATTACATATGTTCGCCTAGCTGCTCGACAAGATAAATTTTACCATAGCATTTCCAACCATCTATATTTGTTTAAGGTTAGTGTTGCATGCCCAGTTGTTCCACTGCCAGCAAAAAAATCCAAGATAATATCGCTTTCTAGAAGTACACAGTTATCATTGTTTGTATCTAAATACTCCGGTTTATTGCCATTTTGGAAACTAAATGCCCCTTCTATTCCAAGAAACGATAATAACGTCAGTCCATAAATCAGCCAGGTAGTTAAAACTTGCAGTCTGCTGGCACATATTTCCTTCCCATATCCAAATTTGCGTTAATTTTAGCTAAGGTTCTCCTTCTCTGTACTTTTCAATAAATTTGGACGACTACTTCCATTTTCTTTCAATGCTTTATTCTCTCTTTTTGCTTCTAGATGCAAGTAGCATTATTTCTTGAATTGCCTTCTTTTTGCAAGGTTTTCCTGACTACCCTCTCTCGCCCTATTGTTGTTAACTGGATAAAACGTTCCATAATCGTCAAATCTTTTCCGTAGATCCAATTACCCCCATATATTCTGCTTCTTTCTCTAATTTCATATATGGGATAGAAATACTTATCCCTTGCTTTGCAAGCTCCATTTACTTGGGCTCGACAATACGTGAATACAATGAAGTGGGAATATATCTTCTGAAATATCCATCTTTATTTCACTGATCCATACGTAATATTTTCAGTTTCGATATTACAATTTTCTTTAAATCTTGCTTTTTGCCAATTTTTTGAATAGCGACTATTTGTACTGGACAGTCATGTATTGCACTAGAAAAATTTTGCAAACTGCCTTCCAGCTTTAAGCGATACTTACTACTCCTAAAAAATTTTCTCTATCCAAATATGCTCATCCATCAAAAGTCCCTAAATAAAACTAATTCATAATGGTCTATAGTGATTGCAAAAAATCACGCCATCATCTCTCAAGAATCCCCTTGCTTGCTTCTAATCTATTCTTCATAAAAGTCAGCCAAGTAGAGTGATTGAAAATTATCATTGTATTTGAAAGTATTCCAACGCCCGTATTATACGGCGGATCGATATAGATCAGCTTCACCTTGCCTGCAAACTCTCGCTTCAACGAATGCAGGGCCAGAAGGTTATTGCCCTTGATGATCAGATTGTCAGTAATGGTATTTTCTGGCAGGCCTCTTTTTTTGTTCAATTCCGCATCGCGCTGGAAAGCGCTAAAGGCATGCTCGCCATCTTTATCAAATACTTTGGCATTGGTCAATACTTTAGGCTCTAGTAGCTGCGTAATCTCGTCCTGCGCCAGTATCTCGTTAAAGAAAATCTCTTCGCGTTTTTGTTCTTCGCGGCTTTGCCCGCCTTCTAATATGCAATCCTTAAATGGCCAGACCAGAGCGACTTCATTGCGTTGTTTCAGATATTTTCCGCCAATGTTTAGACCGATCTTGTTTTTGTATTGGGTGTAGCTGTCATTCAGATAGTTTTTCTGTTCGAGAAAATCTATAAAGAGGCTTTGCTTGAACACCATTACGCCCTTTACATCTATAAAAAATTTCTCTTTTAGCTCTGGGTCACCTAACAGCAAAGCAATCAGTTCGGCATCGAAGTTTTGCGCCTTGTTTAGCGCTACCCATTTCTTCAGCTCGCCATCATCGCTTATGAAATTGGGCTCTTTCCCAAGCTGTTTTTTTAATCTTTCGTACAGGCGCATGATTGTATCTTGATATGCCATAGCTACTTGCCTTGCATCTGGTAAAAATCTTTTGTGAGCTGCTTCTCTTCTTTTGTGCAAGCAAAGTCTCCATCGCCCAGAGATGACAGATTGACATACAACTGGTTTTTGTCTAACAATTCGCAAAGATGACGCTTTTGTTCCTTGAGCTTCAGTTTCTTAAAGTCCGCAATATGCGCTTCCTGCTTTTTTATATCAACATTATAGTTTAGAAATGACTTTGCTTTCATCTGCTCCCATATTTGCAAGAGAGTCTTGCTGTCTTTGGACGCTTCTATTTGCTCGATGAAGGTCTGATTGTGTTTTTTGAGCTCTAGGTAGGTGAAGGAGCCGCCGCCTTGCCAGTTTACTGCTTTAGAAACGCCTCCTTGCTCGCTGGCAATTACTTTCTTAAGTCTTTCTACAGCTACAGTTTCAGCATAGTCCATTTGCTCTATGCCGATGTATTGCCTGCCCATTTTGTGGGCTACGGCAGCAGTGGTACCTGATCCAAGATGGTAGTCAAGGACTACGTCATTTGCTTGGGTAACTGATTCGATTAAAAATTTTATAATTTGTTCAGATTTAGGATTAGTAAAATTTAGATTTAAATTATTTACTTCATTACTACCTTCTTCTGATAATGCTTTCACTATTGAATACAGCTTTGAATATGATTCTTCAATAGGGGTATATTGCACAATTACATGCATACCATTACCAAAGTCTTCCAAAATATACTCCTTATTTTCTATTTTTTCTCTAATCTTTTTAACTTGACTTGCAGTTTTATACTGTTCAAGCTCCTCATAGAAGCATCTTCTATTACCTAACGAAGAATCATATTTACCAAAAACTTTTCTAACCACATCGTCATTTCTAATATAGAACGTACCATCT
>CBDETG010000029.1:0-6689 GCA_965242745.1 Leptonemataceae bacterium | reverse complement strand
TGACAATAAAAGGCTTTAATAATAAAAATACGTTGTTATAGGAGTAACTTAGGAATATGAGCGCAATACAGACAGTGCATTTAGTAGACCGGCTTGTAAAAGCAAAAATCCCCAAGCAAACAGCAACTGAGCTTTTAGACTATTTCGAGAAGCGAAAAGATAAAGCAGTGAATTTACAATGGATCGCTATCAGCATTTTAACAGGCGCTTTATTTGGCGGCATATGGTACTTATCAAATAAAATAGACGCAGCACGAAAAGAAATAAAAGCAGAAATCAATAACCGTATCGACCGTGTAGAAAAAAGAAACATAGAAAGAGAACAAGAAATCAATAAGAAATTAGACCAACTGCTTTTACAAACGAAAAAATAAGCTATGCAAAAACGCATAGAAGCGCTGATGGCCCGTCTCCAGCAATAAAGAAGCTTGCCGCCGCTGGCAGGGGGATGCGGGGCTATGGGCTTCCCAGTTTATTTGGGAGTTGCTCGTGAAAAAAAGTATAAATGTCTAAAACTAACTGCTTTTCTCGCTCTTCTATGTCTTCTTTTTCCCATTTATTTTTTTTGTAATTACTTAATTCCAGAACGGCCGCTATTTTTGATCCTTCTTCCTCATCTTTATATATTTCTTTTTTCGTAGTGAAATTATGATTGAGCGCACGAATATTGACTGGTTTTTCGATGACTACTTTGTTACCTAATCTCTCCCGATAAGCTTCGGCGTCTTTTTTATCCCAGTCGTACGCAGGGTCCCACTTTTTAGGAAGAATATGCTCAATCTGGATCTTGTCCGCCGGCACTCCCAATGTACCTTTCTGGTCTTCATGTAGATAGGCATGGAGCAATAGCAGAGCCTTGGTTAATCGTGGTGGGGTATCGTGTATCTTCTCTTTCTTAAAATTGCTTATACCAGAAAAGTCACTTATCTCAGCTTGCGACAATATAGCAGATTGCGAAAATAAGATTCTCGCTTCCCTGCGCATCATGATATACTTGGACGCAGGCCTTAGATATATCGTCTTTTATTGCGTTTACGGTGGGATTTTGTATAAATTTGATAAAGAGAAAGGCGGTGAGCTTTTTAAGAAACTTAGGAAATGCGCTTGCAAAGTCTTCCTTGCTGTGGCGCTGCATGAAAAAAACGCTCGTTACATATTTCCAATAGTCATTTGGATAATGCGCTAAGCAGTCCAGGTATTGCTGAGCTTCCTCATTGATCACAGGCTTGCCTTCGACTGCAATTTCTTTTTCCCCGTGATAGAAAGCAGACCAGAATTCACCTAAAGCGAATAAATCCGCCATAAGCTTAGGGCTGTCTTTTGTCAATTTTGCGTAGTTTTCCTGACTATAAAAACTCCGTAGACCAATTTCTTTACGTACATAGCTGCCTTTTGCTCTTAAAACATGAGTATAATATTTAAATAAGTCATTTATCTTAATACCAGCCTCTTTACTTTTTTCTGCAAGCTCTTTCCAATCTTTAATAAAGTCTTCTTCTTTCACTTTCAGTAGATTTACTGCTTATAGATTTGCGCCTTAAAAATATCTGAATCGGATAAGGGCAGCCCCCTATCGTTTAAAGTAGAAAAAATATCTAATCCCGTATCTAAACTATCACAATCGATGGGAAATATAACACAGTTCTCTAAGATTGTAACAACAAAATTCTCCCATTGCATTGTTTTTTCTTTAGCATATTCTTGGCATTGCTCTAGAAAAAACTCATAATTCTGATAGTATTGAGATTTCTTTGTTTTTTTATCATCAAGCGCACCCTTTTCATAGTATTGAGATTTCGTTGTTTTTTTATCATCAAGCTCACCCTTTGCTAAGAGAGTCTCTCAAGTCTTGTGAGCTTGCTCACTTATCACTTCGGAATGAATATGCAGCTTGCTTTTATCTTGAACTTGTTTTGTTACTTTGTCAACATCCCATAGGCATGGGGCAATTTGTCGATTTTAGCCCGAGCGAACAGAATCATTTTCAGTCATTCCTTCAAGGTGTTTGTAAAAGACCCGTAGCAGCAAGAAGAGCGAAGTGATCCTTTGCTGCCCATCAATGATTTCGATATTGCCTCCTTCCTCTTCAGGTTTGCAGGTGACTATCGTACCTAAAAAATATTCTTTTTTATCATTACTCCTATCTTCTTCATCACTGTTCATATTCTCATAAAAATTCACCAAATCGTCCCAAAGAATACTGCATTTTTCCTCATTCCAGGCATAGGGCCTTTGGTAATCAGGAATAATAAACTTCCTACCATTGCTCGTTTGCTTCAGCAATTCTGATACTGTCTTTTTTGATACGCTTAAATCCGCCTTCACCATTTGAAATAAACTCCTTGTTCTTAAGTACTTTGCGTCCCCTTAGCGCCACCTTGCCCCGGCCTGTACAAAACGTAAAGCAAAAAATAGAAGCGCTGATGTGATGGCCCGTCTCCAGCAATAAAGGAAGCTTGCTGCCGGGTATGCGGGGGATTTTGTAATTTTAGCTTGCTTATCCCAATGCTGCTGTCGCTGGGTAGAGAGCAGCATTGGGATAAAGGTGTCCTCAGGCAGAGCGCTCGATGCGTTCTGCGCTGTTACTTGTGGCTGTGTTTGTGCTTGCCAGGCGCGTCTATAGTCTATCTGCTTTTCTTTGCTTGCTTTTTACTACTTTGGCTATCCAGCCATAGCAGGAACATCATAATAACCGCAAAAGCCATCAGAAAAAAAAATGGAATGCTACTCATTTCAGCCCCCTTTCAAAACGATATGCCATAAACCACAGCAGAACGCATGCAATTACTCCTGTCAAGATAAATAATAGATCATATTCTTGTCTGGCAATAGGTGACAATATCAAAACAGCGATGATGATCTTTATCATGTCGTACGACAATTTAGCATTGCTCTTTTTCTGTTCACTATTGAATATACTCATAGCATATTGACAGCGTCCCCAGCCTTCAGCGCCAGAATGCACGCATGGGCTTGTGAATTTTAAGGACTGCTTCAACAGTATCTATAACTTAGCTCTTCTGAGCTCATCTTGCAACTCTTTCATAATCGCTTTTATTTTCCTTTTATCTTTGCAAGTTCTTAGCTTTGCTCTTTTTTTGCCTTTCTGCGCAGAAAGACCTCTACTTAGAATATGGGTTAATCAATGTGCAATTAGTAACGTTTTTTTGCGCCTCTTGATTGAGCCATCTTTCTATTTCATTGATTCTATCAAATTTTTTGTCTTATTTTGCTGTCTTCCATGTATTCATCAAAGTGACAAAAATATATGTATGTTCCCATTGCTCATGATTACTGAGATGATTTCTAACCTGGCTATGTATTTTATTATACGAGAAATGATTGCCGCAGCGCAAGATTACAGGATTGCATCCAGCTCTATTATCACCAGTTTTGCCGGCATAAAGCTTGGTTTGTTCTTTATTTTTTGCGATAACAATATAGACTGAGAATCTACGTTTGATGCTTTCTTTGTGAACTTGGAATTTATATGCCATATTGCCAGCCTGCCCCAGCGCATAATGCCTGTCTGATATTGCTAAGTCCATCCAGAAGCGCCTTGGGCTTGCAGCGCGGGAGTGCAGCCTAACACGTATTATGGAAAGGGAGATGGGATCAGTCTTGCGCTGCTAGTCTTGTACTACTATGCGCGGGATAGCGGGGTGAATACGGCATACAAACTCATAATTGATGGTAGACGCAAGCTTTGCAAGATCATCTGCGCTGACGCTTTCTATTGTATCTGCTCCTTTCTCTTCACCTAATAAGCTAAGCTCATCTCCTCGGCGCGCTTGGGGTATAGAGCTGATATCAATACAGATCATGTTCATGCTGACTCTTCCAAGCACGGGCGCTCTTTGGCCATGGACCAAGACATAACTCTGATGAGAAAATAAGCGATCGTAGCCTTCATAATAGCCTACAGGCACAACAGCTATACGCATAGCCTTAGGGGCCTGAAAGCTGCAGCCATATCCAACATAGGAGCCTAAGGCTAATTCCTTAGTATGGGCGATGGCGCTGTGCCATGAGAGTACAGGGTGGAGCGGCTCTGCCTCTATATTCGTGTTGCCTTTGAGGAAAGCAAGGCGCACCTTTTCTGATGGCCACAATCCATATAAGGAAATACCTATGCGGATCATACTCAGGCGTGACGCTGGCAAGAGCATACTTGCAGAACTTGCAGCGCTATGAAACAAAAGCCTGCGATAAGTGGAATGAGCTATCGTTTTGCTGAGCTTAAGAAAACATTTGAGCTGCTTTTGGGCATAATTCTGTTCCAATACGTCTTCTACGTTAGCAAAATGACTCATGAGGCCGGCCCATCTTAAAGCGCCTTCTGGTTTGCTGCTAAGCCAATCCATACAGTCTCCCAATTCATGCGGCAGGAAGCCCAGTCTTCCAAGACCAGTATCTAGCTTTAGATGAAAGCGATAGGGACGAGGACTCTCTTTGAGGAAGGCTCTAAGACTTTCTTTGTCGGACAAAACAAAATGCAGTTTGTCTGCATCACCCAAAGCCTCCTGCGCTTGAGGGAGCTCGTCTAGCTCCAGACCATTGCCTCCCATTACGAGCAAAGGAGTCATGCTGTCAATGCGGCGCAGGGCTATGGCTTCTGCCACGCTGTTTACGCCAAAGAAGTCTACTTCCCCTTTGAGCAGAGCAACGATTGCATCCAGACCATGGCCATAAGCGTTGGCTTTCACAACAGCCATAAAACGGCTCTGCGGCGCCAAGGCGCGTAAAAACTGCAGATTTTTCTTGAGAGCCTTAGCATGAATACGAATGTGCTGAAGCTGCATAAGAGTTGCGCTTTCTCAAAAAGCATGGCGCTTAGATAAGAGGTTCATGGCTTTGCCTGCTTTGGGTATCTGGAACGAATAAGTCTATGAAACTGCGCTTTTGTTTTCACGCGCCCTAGTTTGGCAAAATCCCGCTGGGTCCATGCCCTAAGCCCCAGCTCTAAGGCCTTGCTCGTAGCTCCACCTATAAAGAGGTCCTTATCGTAGCGCTTGGTAAAAGGCGATACAAGATCCGAAAGAGCAAAATAACGCAGCTCACGATAGTAGTTGCGAGACCAGCCAATGAGCTTGACGGCTTTTTGGAAAGGGAAATCCACCCCAACCCAGACGGCAGTATGGTCATTGTCAGAATAGGGCAGGGCTCCCCGTCCTTGGAGGCGGGTATGCAGCTCCAAGTCTTTGCCCAAGATCAGCATGCGCTTAGCTTTCTCATTCCATGCCAGCGTAAGACTGGCTTTATTGTAGTGAGGCGCGCTCAAGCACGAGTTTAGCATGTGCAAGAGCGGCAAGACATATACAAGCAAAGAAAAGCGGGAAGAAAAACAAAAAGGCATATTGATTCATTTTTGCAAGCGCTATTCTTAACGCAAGCAATAAAGAATGTCACAGCCCTGTGTTACAATGCTTTTATGAACATGAGTTGCAAGTCCCATCTAAAGCTGCTATGAGCTATGTTTAGCGCATGAAGATACATACGAAAAAAATAGCTGCGAAATATACTATTCGTATTTTTGCTTTACAAATAGATAGTTATATTTTAAGTAGATAGTACTTGACATGTATAGAGACTTCAATGTATAGAAACTAATATGGCTTGTTTTATACCAAAAAGCCTTCGCTATGCCTTGCATCACGAGGCGGGGCTATAAAGGCTCTTGGTATAGCAATACTAGGCGTTACTAAAGAAAGTCTCGAGGAGGAAGTCAGATGATTGTAAGAAGTATCAGTGGTCCATCTTACCATGGCCCAAGGCGAGAGGCCTTGGCAGGGCGCGGGTGGGATCATAAAGGTCTTGCGCATGCGCACCAAAAAGGCAAGAGGGATTTCCAACAATACCTTATAGACGCTTTTGCAGGAGACCTTGTACAGGAAGGGGAAAGCATGCAAGCTAGGCTAAGCCCTTTAACAAAGTCGAAGTTGCTTCGCCTGCGTTAGTTGTGCCTGTCTTCGTCTGCAGGCTCAGGCGGAGCTGGAGAGGCTTTGCCAAGCGCAGTTGAGGCGCCTGTCTTTGCCTGCGTTAGTTGTGCCTGTCTTCGTCTGCAGGCTCAGGCGGAGCTGGAGAGGCTTTGCCAAGCGCAGCTGACGGCGCCTGTCTTCGCCTGCGTTAGTTGTGCCTGTCTTCGTCTGCAGGCTCAGGCGGGGCTGGAGAGGCTTTGCCAAGCGCAGCTACGGCGCCTGTCTTCGCCTGCGTTAGTTGTGCCTGTCTTCGTCTGCAGGCTCAGGCGGGGCTGGAGAGACTTTGCAGCGCATCACCATTGGTAGCTGAGGCTGGTCTTATAGCTTCTCCCTGGCTCGAGAGAGCCGGCATAAATGCGCGTGTATTCCTTGTCTTCTACATTGCTTATGCCAAACTGAAAGATAAGGCCTTCCAGAAAGGCGGGGCGCAGTTCATAATAGAAGTCGTGTACTGTGTAGGCATCCCTCTGCGCGTTCTCTTGATTGACGCGGTCATGTTTTGCAGATATATGCGTGCGCCAGCCTAGAGTTGAGTAGATGGACGGTATATGGAAGGCAATATCCCCATGATAGGCGCTGGGGCTGATGTTTTCAAGGAATTCTTTCGTATCCTCGTCTTTGCCATTTACATAGGAATGCGCTAATCTGAGCTTGAGGGCCTCGTTTTGGTATGCAATTTCTACCTCCCAGCCCCAAAGCCTTGCCCTCCCT
>CBDETG010000028.1:0-6240 GCA_965242745.1 Leptonemataceae bacterium | reverse complement strand
ACATGATACCATCCCACACAAAACAAAGCCATCATGACCAGATACCGCCACCGAGCAAAAGTGCAAAGCACGCAAAGCCATGCCCCAGAAAACGCAAAGTAACCGCGAGAACGAGGTGCAAGGTACCCGAACAATCACTAGCCACATCACCGCAGCCTGCATACCTAAACCAAACACAGCCCGTAATCAAGCATGAATCGGGACCCACCAGCTATCATAAGGCAGCTTGGTCATCATATTAGAATCGCCCAAGGAGCAAGCACAAACCTGAATCTAGCATTGAAGGTTTGTAGTACTAACAGAATGCAAGACATAGCAGCTGTAATAGAGGAAGAAAAATGGAGGGGAAAAAAGAATACATGAACGAAAAGAGCAACAACATACACTAGCAGCCTCCTCAATCCCTCCCAAACAGAAAGTATAGTGAAAGAGAAGCAAAGGTACAATGCAAAAGGATTATTATGGATGTTATAATCACACACACATGCAGCACGGCTTCAGCCACCTAAAGCTTTACGCTTGCGCAAAAAATATACAAACTAGCTTGACTTGGATGTCGACAAATGTAAGAAAGAAGAGTTTACAATGGATCGCATGCAACTACTTACAAGAGACAGGAAGCTCATTTCTCAGCAATAAGAGAATACAAGACTATATCAGTACTAATAGAGGAACAATATAGGAAGAAAAACACACATGAGGCAATGCTATTCATTTTTAGAGCACGGCTGTTGCGGACCACGGCGTATGCTATTGGGAAAAATCAGTGTCATCTGTGAACCAAGATGCAAGGTCGCTCTTACTACTTCACATATACATGTAAGTGTTATGTAAATTGACGTCGTGTCGTACAATGCTTTAATTTTCTCCATTATTCTATAAAAGTATAACCTTGCCATTTCACACCGATGACAGAGGGGAAAAAACCCCTAGCTTTCGTTCAGTTTTTTGCCATCACAGCAGCAACGATGTGTGCTATATTAATAAAACTTGGAAATGGGTAAACAGAAAGATGTCTAACTATAAGGTCGCTCTTAAATACTTTTAGATAAGAAATGAATTATTTGAATGTTACATATTGGTCTATTTAGTTTTTTTTCTTCGCGAAGAGTCAAAGATCAATCGTCCGTTCCTGTTTGTCTGTGGAGATCCCCAGTGTCGACCCAACTCCACACTTGCACGCCGTACAATGAAAGGGGATGAGTTGAGTCGACACTAAGGTGGTCAGCACCAGTGTCGCAACTTGTGCCTTGGTAGCGAATGAAGAAACAGCCCTCATCAAAGGGAGCGCTGCTCCTCACGTTTTAGTGAGGCACTGCCACGATACCTCGCACAGAAAAAAAGAAAGGCAGTGTTGAATGACAGAGCTGTAAATCTGTCCGGGCTAAATCAACTGCATGAAAGCAGGACAATTGTCAACATGATTTTAAAAAGCGGTAACAGTTTTACAGCTGACTGCTTCGTTAGGAAGGGTATTTCAGATACTGACAACTCGGAAAGAAAAATAATGTCGTCTAACATCCGTCTTGAAACGGGGCAATACAACTGTCTTAAAATATACGATAGAATATACAATATACAATATTTATACAATTTATGCAATGTATACAATGATAAAATGAAATACAAATACAACACAATGAAAAACTGGCGGATCGCCCTTAGGCCATATTAAAGTCACTAGAGAGTGCAACGCCCAGTATATCAATCGTTTACGCCGACTGCGTAGTACTTCCTATCCCTGATATCAAGGGCCCTATTCCTCACGTACATGTATATGTTAGGGATGCCCAATTGGCTCTCAAAAGTTAGGAGGGAACAAAAAAATCAACTTAGCGTCACCTAGCTGAAAAGTAAAAGCAAGGGTCCTCCTACTCGACAGTTTGAGGGCATGGTCGCATTGCCAAAAGTTGAGAGGTATGCACCCACTTCATTTACCCACCTCCAAGAGTCGTGCCACTGTAAAAAAAAAGATGGCACACTGAGTACTAGGTTGCAAGCTTCATTTTTAGCGCAAGAAGGCTAATTATGTAAAATATTTTCATAGTAAAGGGTACTATTTTTTTACTCGCTTGCCGCAACTACTAGTGATACTATATCTTCAAGGTTCTCTGAATATTCTATCAACAGTTGTTTTTGTTTTTTTTCATTCAGTTTTCCCACTAGTCTATTAAGTGGTTCATCAAGCATGAAGGTGTACATGTATCTTGTTAAACGCTTTTGATTCTTCTATAAACGAAATGTGAGAATAAGTTTTTTCTTTACCACTACCTACTATGAAAGATTCATGTACGTGTACATGTATGCGGTGAGGGAGCTTCATACATGTACATTGTAGGAAACTTTTCATTTGGATTAATAGAATGTATATGCAACTACTTCTTGGGCAGTAGCTTTTACAGCTAAGGTTTGCTCATTCTTTTTACTCTTGATTTGCCAAGCAGAAAAAAAAATTTTAAGAAAAAAATATGTAGAAAATGGTTGTTTTCATGCTTATCTGCAAATCTGACCTTTCTGGAAATGTTCTACCAGACTTGGAGATGTTGACTTGTGCCAAAGTTTCTGATCAATCTACTGTGGAATACTAAAGAAAGACTGGAATATATAGATGACTTGAAAATTATCCTTGGTACCACATACAAGTATGAATAGCTCCTGGACTTGTCCAAGATACCTTCGGCTGCTAAATCGTCGACGTTGAGGAGATCTTGCAAATCATCGGTCACTTCTTCTAATTATGCTACATCTTGGAGAGAATCCTCATTATCTTCCTGGCATTATCTGGAGCGCTTCTGCCAAACCTACATGTATAATGCAGTCTAACAAAGAAGCGCGAAGCCTGTAAGGTAGTCTAACAGAAAAGCGCGGTCTATGGAGACAGTATTACAGAAAAGCGCCACGTTATTGTCGTTTTACATGTACATGCAGCATTTTTCCTCTGCCTAATGCTTTGACTATATGTATAGGCAATCTAAAGGGGTGTTTATGGGGTAGGTTTTCGTTAAAATTGCATCGATCCTTTTTATGCTTCCTTGGAACAGACGCAGAGACATTTTGCTTGCTCATGTTCATCTACATGCCATTTAGGTAGATTTTTGTTGGGATGTTTGAATTTTAGTCGTATTTGTTGCTAGAGGTTTTGATGTATTCGTTTTCTTTCTGTTATGCATGCAACATGTTCAGATGCTGTTATTTTTTAGTCGTCTAGGAAGTTGAGATCTTTTCACGGTTATTTGGCTTTGACTTGGCTAATATTAAATATTCACAGTGTTTTGTGAACTTGTCCAGTAGTGTTTTGTTCCAGAGTCCAGAGATGAGAGAAAAATGCTTCGAGAACTTTTAGAGGCAGAGGCTCTTGACGGGATTGATATCCACGCTAAAGTTGAGATGACGGGGTTGATATCAACGCAAAAGTTAAAATGACGGGAATGACATCGATGCCCAAATTAAAATAATGGGATTGACATCGTTGCTTAAGTTAAAATAACGGGATTCATAACGATGCTTAAGCTAAAATAAATGACAGGATTTATATCGATGCTGAAGCTTAAATGACAGGATTCATATCGACGCCCAAGTTAAAATGGAAGAAGAGCGTGCTAAAGCTTGGCGCAGCGTGAGCCAATAACAAGTGAGCTCGTTAAGTGCCACGCTCTGCAGCACTCTTTGAATCACGCTGCTGCACGAGGTACTTGCAAAGCGCGCGCTGGATGCAGGATACAACAGCCACCGCGCCAAAGGAAACACATTTATTCCGAACACGTGGCTACTACGATTCTACTGCCACATACAGACCGCCATCGCGGTGTGCACACCGCTGCCTTGGCACAAAGGTAACATACAGGGGCAGTAAGACACTCGATGAGATGAAAAAGAGATGAAATTCGTGGTCAGACGCCAAGCAGCCGCCGAACAACACCCCAGAGAAAGGGAGCGGGCGCCAGAGGCGGGGGCAAAGGGACCAGTTCCTCGCCTCTGTAGCAAGGGCGACTTGAACTGGCCGCGAGGAAATAGTCTTTAACGGAAGAGCGTAGGTAGAGAGAAAACAAAACAAAAAAAAAAACACGCAAAACAGCATTTCCGCATTGATAAGAAAAGTAAACACTCCCAAATACAGAAAAATATATCTTAAACGGCAAAAGGACTTCAAAAAGGATATACTATATCATACAAAATAGAACTAGTAGCAAGTCAGGAGCCGAAGCGCCGAGACGAAAGAGCTTCCAAGTTGCTGAGACTCGGAATAGACCCGCTATGCCGTGAACGTATCGCGCCGTCCTGTGCCGTGCCGTGACGCTAAAGCGTGACGCACGTCGCGCCCTGCTGACAGCAGCAGGCCGACAGCAGCAGGCCGACAGCAGCGGCCCGACAGCAGTGGGCCTCACGAGCTGCTGTGCTGCTGCTGCAGGCCGCCGCTGACGCCCGGGCCATGCAGAGAGCTGCCCAGCCCGGCGCCGAACCCAGCGCCCGACGCCGCTGCGCCGGACATGAAGAACGCCGACTGCATCTGCCGCACAGACACGGGCGCGCTGACGGTCGCCTGAAGGAGGCAGCGGGCAGCTTGACATGGCGTGGATCATGAGACAAATTGAGCGCTGCTCTCGGGCTGCGCTGTGGTTTCCGACTCGCCGCTGGCACTTGCCTGCTGCAGCGCGGCGGCGGTGTCCAGCTGCAGCACCGGCTGATGCTGCAGCGTGCCCGCCGTGTCAATGAGGTGCGTGGCCGAAAGCTGCGCGGCGGCCGAGTCCAGGGCGGCGGGGGACAGCGCCGCTGGCCCCCCGAAGGGTGAGGCAGCCGAGACGGCGCCGTACGAGGAGCTGAGCTGCAGCTGCGGCAGCGGCCCGGCCCCGCCAGCAGCCGCCGCGCCGCCGTGAGGCGTGTAGCCCGCCGAGCCGCTGTGTGCTCCATGAGCGGCGTGAGCGGCCATCACACCGGGCATAGGAGGCGACAGCCCGCTGCCGGACACAGAGAGCCGGTGGCTTGACACAGACAAACAGACAGCTGCTGCAAACAAAGAGACAGCCGGTAAGGGGACAGGCTGTTGCACAAATAGTTCAAGCAGCTCGTAAAACATTGCTGTCAGGTCTAGCAAAGTTTGGGCAACACTGCGCACGGCTTGTAGTTAGCAGTGGGCTGAAAAGTAATGAAGGAAATGTGCACCACTGACAGGTGAGGCATCCCTGCACTGCCCGCGTGTTGCAACTAACGCCAGGTCAAGCAGCTCTACAGGGGCCACACGAAGCGACTAAAGGCGGGTTGCACGGCCCTGCACTGGGCCTTGGATGTGAGTAGCGGCAGGTTGAGCATCACTGTATTTGGGAGAGCGCTGCGACCGACGCGTCCACAGGGTCAACGCTGATGCCGCGGCCCAGGCGCGGCAGCAGCTGCTGCTCGTAGGACTGCATGTGCTGCGGCGCTGGGGGCCTGCTGCTGGAGCCCGGCCCGCCGCCCGGCCGCTGGCTGCCCCGGCCCTGCAGCCGCGCACACAGCGCTGCCGACAGCTCGGCACAGCACAGCGCTGCCAACAGCTCGGCACAGCACACAGCGCTGCCAAAAGCTCGGCACTGCACACAGCGCTGCCAAAAGCTCGGCACTGCACACAGCGCTGCCAAAAGCTCGGCACTGCACACAGCACTGCCAACAGCTCGGCACAAAGCGCCGCCAGCAGCTTACCGCAGCACAGAGCGCTACCGATAGCTCGATACAGCACACGGACAACCGTTTTTTTCCTTTCCTTATTTTCTGTTATTTTTTTTTATTATTTTGCCCACCTTTACTTCTTTCACTCGATCGTGACCCTCCTTCTCCTTCGTCACAAAGTAGTGTAACACCGGGTTTGCCTTTTTCCCTCCAAAATATTATCCCTTCGTGTTATCTGCTATCCTCCTCGACGTCTTTACAGCAAAGTTCACACACACAAAAAGACTGTTTCCCTTGCGACACGTGTCAGGCAGCGGCTACTGGCACACAAGCACTGCACAGGAAATAGATCTGCCTAACACGGCGGGCAAGGTCACAGCTGGGTTGAGCAGGTAGGGACAGGGTTGACTTAAGCTGACGGCGGAGGCTGTGTGACGGGCGGGCAGGGGTGAAGCTGTGGCCTGGTGGGGAGCAGGCGACTGACCGCGCCGCGGTAGCTGGGTCGGCCCCGCAGAGCCGACTTGGTGCTGGTGACGGGCGAGCGCCCGGACCAGGCCGCAGCGGGCCTGCAGTACAGGGCGCAGCGTCAGCAGGCGTCAG
>CBDETG010000027.1:0-37005 GCA_965242745.1 Leptonemataceae bacterium | reverse complement strand
GCGGCGCTTGTACTCAGGGACGTTATAGTGCTGACTGCGGGCGGGGTTGCTAATATGCGGAGTCTCGGTGCCGCGTTATGTCGCGTTAGCTCTGCTGACTAGGGCGGGGTTGGAGTAAGCGGCGTCTGGGCGTTGTAGTAATAATATAGCGTTGCTTTTGCTGACAGCGGCGTTGTTGTAATAAATGGAGTCTCGGCGGTGTTGTGATAATGCAGCGTTTGTTTTGCTGACGAGGGCGTTGTTGTAGTAAGCGGCGCTTGTACTCAGGGACGTTATAGTGCTGACTGCGGGCGGGGTTGCTAATATGCGGAGTCTCGGTGCCGCGTTATGTCGCGTTAGCTCTGCTGACTAGGGCGGGGTTGGAGTAAGCGGCGTCTGGGCGTTGTAGTAATAATATAGCGTTGCTTTTGCTGACAGCGGCGTTGTTGTAATAAATGGAGTCTCGGCGGTGTTGTGATAATGCAGCGTTTGTTTTGCTGACGAGGGCGTTGTTGTAGTAAGCGGCGCTTGTACTCAGGGACGTTATAGTGCTGACTGCGGGCGGTGTTGCTAATATGCGGCGTTTTGGGCGCAACGCGACATAGCGGCAAATCATAGGCATTGGTCTGGCGCAGCGACACGGCAAATCATAGGCATTGGTCTGGCGCAGCGGCCTCCCTGCCTTAGCGCCAGACTCTCGCACCTCGTGTGCTCGTGACGCAATGCCTATGATTTGCACTGGATTGTTCTGGTATGTACAGCAGCAGCAAAAACCATATCCGTATTGTCAGCCCTGCTTTAGCGCCAGACTCTCGCACCGCTATTGCAATACCTATGCCTTGCACTGGATTGTTCTAGTAAAAACCATATCCGTATTGTCAGCCCTGTCTTAGCGCCAGACTCTCGCACCGCTATTGCAATACCTATGCCTTGCACTGGATTGTTCTAGTAAAAACCATATCTGTTTTGTCAGCCCTGTCTTTAGCGCCAGACTCTCGCACCGCTATTGCAATACCTATGCCTTGCACTGGATTGTTCTGGTCTGTACAGCAGCAGAATGGGCATCAGGCCTGTGCTGCAACCCTAAACGTTGCCTGGCTTGTTCTGGTATGTACAGCACACGAGCACCTGCGCCCAACACGACATAATGCGGCGGCCAGACTCCACATTTTACGAACAACGCCCGCCGTCATTAAAAGCAACGCTGCATTATTACGATTTGATGTCTATTTGTATCCCTAACTTGAAAAATCGTTGCTCTATTTTTTCTTTTATTTCGTCTACTGTCGTATTATATTCTAAATAAATCAAAGCTGCTATATCTGATGGTTTTTCCAAATTACCTTTTTTTAGAATAATACCTTTCTCTCTACCCATAAAGCCGATAAGCATTCCCATCTCTAAAATAACATTTTGCCTTGCCCTTGGAGATTTATTTTCTGGCGCATCATTTTTAGCATAGCCATAATCATCAGGGGTTAATAAAACAATGCCTGATTTACATTTTTTAATATTTTGTTCTAATTTTAATATTTTGTTCTAAGGATTCCATTAAGGTTAAAGCATCACTGCTAATATCTTGTATAACTAATGGTTTTCAATCTCATTTCATTAAAATATATTCTAAATCTTTTTTCGATTCTTCATCATGTCCATGAACAATAAAAATTAGTTCTTTTGCGTCATTCTTAGCTATCGCAACGCTTGTATTTTGCTTCGATGCGGGAAGATGTATTATTATTTTCTCTTTAAAAAGATCGTCCGGGGTGCCTTGAAATTGCAATGTTTTTGTAGAAAGAAAATAATTTAAGATTAGGCCATTTACAAATGTGACCTTTATTTTATTTTTCTCTGTTTCATCTATTTGCGCTCTGCTTTCAAGAGAGTGTATTTGACTCTTAAATTCATCTTTTGTGCCATGAAATTTATATGCCATAATAGCCTCGCATAAATAAGAATCTAAGAAGCGAATTTTAAGATCACCCCTTAAGTATATATAAATACTCTATCGGTATTACACTGTAGGTAATATATAAGGTCTCAAAAATATAGTACATTGCATACTTTTTTAATGTATCAAGGCATAAATACAAGCGCTATACTAAAAAGGCATTAGCCAGTAGGCCAATCAAGGTAACTTTTTGATGTCTATAGCCTAAAAAGGCTTTTCTTTTCCAAGGCTCTAAGAACTATGGCTGGAGCAGGGGCGGCTTAAGTCTTGTACTTATGAAAATTCACGAATACCAAGCAAAAAAACTGCTGCAAAAACATGGCGTGCGCATCCCCAAGGGCTTGGTGGTAGCTATGCCTTGCTCTGCTTCTCAAATAGAAGAGGCATACACGCAGCTGAGCAAGAGCAATCCCCTTGTCGCAATCAAAGCTCAAATTCACGCTGGAGCTCGAGGCAAGGGCAGCGTCTATGATTCAGTAAATCCCAAAGAGGCTAAGCTCTTGCTACAGGGAGGCGTAAAGCTGGCGAAGACTCTTGCGCAGGCAAGGGAGTACACTGAAACTATGCTCGGAGCCTATCTGCATACTGCCCAAACAGGTCCTGATGCAAAGAAGATTTCTCATGTATATCTTGAAGAAGGCACAGACATCAAAAGGGAGTATTATTTATGTATAGTATTGGATCGCAGTACGCAGAAGCTTCTTATCATGCTTTCTCAGGAAGGCGGTATGGACATAGAAGAGGTGGCTGCTACACAGCCGGAGAAGATCGTGCGCATTCCGATAGAGGCCTCTTTGGGCATCCAAGCATGGCAATGCCGTCGCATTGCCTTTGCCCTGGGCCTCAGTAAAGAATCTATCAAACAAAGCAGCACTTTTTTCCAAGCCCTGTGGAACTGCTATGTAAAAGAAGATATAAGTCTTTTGGAGATCAATCCTCTGGTTTTAGACGGCACGGGAGAACTGCTGGCCTTAGATTGCAAGATGGATTTAGATGATAACGCTCTTTTTCGTCACCCGGAGCATATACAAATGCGGGACAAAGCAGAAGAAGATCCTTTAGAAACACAAGCATCTGGGTATCATCTCAATTACATACGTTTGGATGGCGATGTGGGCTGCATGGTAAATGGCGCAGGCTTGGCTATGGCTACTATGGATATTATTAAGTTTGCAGGCGCAAGTCCCGCTAATTTTTTGGACGTGGGTGGAGGCGCTAATGTCCAGACAGTAGCAAATGGTTTTCGCATCATTCTTGAGGACTCTAAAGTAAAAGCAATTTTTGTCAATATCTTTGGAGGCATAGTGCAGTGCGATAGAGTAGCGCAGGGTATTGTAGAAGCAGCCAAAAAGGTAAAGATTCATGTTCCTTTGGTAGTGCGCCTGCAGGGAACGAATGCCAAAACTGCCAGAGAGATTCTTGCGCATTCTGGCATAGATTTGTCCGTTGCAGAAAGTCTTGAGGAGGGTGCCAGAAAAGTAGCAGAGGCGGTAGCATAAGCTCTGCTCTGCTAAGGGCCGGCCTCAAAACTAGGCTCCTGCGACACAGGTAGATTGCTCGACGTAATCTGCGCTTCGCCTGCCCTAAAAGCAGGCGTGCTCTAAGAATAAGCTTATGTCTGTTTTAGTAGATCGCAATACCCGCCTTGTAGTGCAGGGCATAACAGGCAAGGAAGGCTCTTTCCACACGGGCCAGATGATTGAGTATGGGACTAAGCTTGTTGCCGGCGTAAGCCCTGGGAAAGGGGGGCAGAAGAGCGAGCATGGTGTCCCCATTTTCCATAGCCTTGCCGAAGCCGTAGAAAAAGAAGGCGCCAATGCCAGTGTGATATTTGTTCCTCCTGCCTTTGCTGCAGATGCGATTTTGGAAGCTCTTGCTGCGCAGATAGACTTATGTGTTTGTATTACAGAAGGCATTCCTACTTTAGACATGGCCCGCCTTCGCACGCCCCTTCGCGAAAGTACAATGCGCCTGATCGGCCCCAACTGCCCGGGCATTATCAGCCCAGGAAAGGCCAAAATAGGAATCATGCCCGGCTTTATCCATAAGCAAGGCAGCATAGGGCTTGTTTCACGCTCTGGTACCCTTACTTATGAAGCAGTATTTCAGCTCACCCAGCTGGGCTTGGGGCAAAGCACCTGCATTGGCATAGGAGGTGATCCTATCATTGGCACTAGGCATCATGAAGCTATTGCTTTGCTTAATGAAGACCCAGAGACGGAAGGCATAGTCATGATAGGAGAGATAGGCGGGAGCGATGAGGAAGAAGCTGCTTTATGGATCAAGGAGAACGTAAAAAAGCCCGTAGTAGCTTTTATTGCTGGACAGACAGCGCCTGCTGGGAAGCGTATGGGACATGCCGGCGCAATCATAAGCGGGAGCAAAGGGACAGCGCAGTCTAAGATGGACGCTATGAGGGATGCTGGTATAAGCTTAGCCGAGTCTCCTGCAGATATTGGCCTTAGTATGAAAAAGCTGTGCGCAGACAAAAATGTGGTCTAAGAACAAAAGCTGCTTTCCCTGCCGCCCTTCCATGCCTGCTGTGCTCATTGCGCTGGAGCGCTAAGAGCCGCACAGTACATTTTCACGCCCCTTTCATGTATAGCAAGGAAAAAAAGCAAGGTCCAAGCCGCATTTTTTGGAGTATCATTTTCGTCTTGTTTGTTCTTGTAACAGGGCCTAGTTTGTATTACTTTTGGCCTGAGCTGAGCTTTGCTTTTTTGGAAAATGTATATGCACGCCTAGAGCATCATTCCCGCAGCATAGAAAGCGCTCTTGCCAATCCCAAAGACTTCCCCAAAGAGACGCTCCAAATGATTCATGAAGCTCAGGCCTTAGCCCTGCTCAAGCAAAGGAAGACGCCGGAAAAAGGATTGTCTTATTACTACGTATCTCTGTTTTATTTTTATGAATTGGCGCTGCGTCTGCCTTTTGATGATCAACATGCTCTTATACGGCTTACAGGGAGAGCTTTCATGCCAGAGGAAAGGAAAATACCGGGCATCAAGCCTGTTTCTATAGAAGCCTTAGCCGCAAAAAGCGTAATCAATATGCGCAAAGCTTTGGCTTTGGAAGAGGAAGACAGTTTTTTACGCAAGAGTCAGGCGCACCTTATCCTCGCATACGGCACTTTTCTCTATACAGGGCGTACGGACCTTCGTGATCTCCATCGCATACAAGCGCATGCAGAGCAAAAGCTTTCTCCTGTTTTGGAACGCTGCCGCCTTTGGCTCAGTATCGTTTTTTACAGCCTGCTTCAAAGAAAAAAAGAATTGGTGTCTTTGCTTGCGAAAGTAAGCGCCAAAAATCCCAGCAAGGAGGCCTTAGTGACAGAAAAGCTGGGTCCTCAAATGCAGCAAAGCCATCACACGCTTTCCTTCCCCCTGGCTGTTGTACGCTTATTATTGTGCCATGGCTTTTATCACGCTAAAGATTACAATGCGGCTTTAGCCTTTGCACGCGATATCCAAACAATGCCAAATATACAAAAGCATCTGATTGCAGAGAGCCTGCGTATGGAAGCTGAGATATTGTATGCGCAAAGAGGCGCGCAGGCGGCGCAGGGCTATTTTGAACAAGCCTTAATTGCAAGCGGGAACAAAGATACATTCATACAGGAGCGCATTCAGGCGCTTTATACAAAGTGAATTCTGCCTGCGCATTAAGAATGAAAGGGGGGATGGCTATAGAGCAATAAGAAAAACCAGTCTTGCATCTTTGCTTGACAGGCTAGGGCATAGCTTTGCTTCTTGACATTAGACTTTTATGTTACAAAAGATTTACAGTTTCTTTTCAAATGACATGGGCATAGACCTGGGTACAGCAAACACCCTGGTCCATGTAAGGGGCGCAGGTATTGTACTTTCTGAGCCTTCTGTCGTAGCTGTAAAATCTTCTACAAACAAGATATTAGCTGTGGGCCATGAAGCAAAGCGGATGCTGGGACGCACGCCGGGTGATATTGTAGCGATACGGCCCATGAAAGACGGCGTAATCGCAGATTTTGCGACAGTAGAGAAAATGATCCGCTACTTTATCCACAAAGTCCATAAGCGCAGCACGCTTGTAAGACCGCGCATGGTTATTGGAGTGCCTTCTGGCATTACGGAAGTGGAAAAGCGGGCAGTGCAGGAATCGGCAGAGCAGGCAGGCGCAAGGCAGGTCTTTTTGATAGAAGAGGCATTAGCGGCCGCTATTGGAGCGCAAATCCCTATTTATGAACCGGCAGGCAGTATGATCGTAGATATAGGCGGCGGCACTACAGAAATCGCCGTAGTATCTTTGGGGGGCATGGTTATCTCTGATTCCATACGTATAGGCGGTGATGAGTTTGATGAATTTATTATTCGTTATTTACGCACCCAATATAACCTGATCATAGGGGAAAGGATGGCAGAAGACGTAAAACTAAACCTTGGCAACGCCTATCCTGAAAGGAAAATAGAGCACATGGAATTGCGCGGCAGGGACGCTATCAGCGGGCTGCCCAGGGTGCTGGAAATCGACGCAAACGAGATCAGAAAGGCGCTCAAAGAGCCGCTCGACGCTATTTTAGAAGCTGTGAAGCATAGTCTGGAGCGCACTCCGCCGGAATTAGCTGCCGACATAGTGGAAAGGGGCATTATTTTAACGGGGGGCGGCTGCCTTTTGCGCGGCTTGGATAAGTTTTTATGTAAAGAGATCGGGGTCCCCGTCTTACGGGCTGAGAACCCTTTGACATGCGTGGTCTTGGGCACAGGGCGCTACTTGGAAGAGATAGCGAACATTCATTCCAGCATCCAGCAGTAGCGCTACATATGGAGGGTGCGCTGCGCCTCAGCTCCAGCAGAGCGGGCCTGCCATTTGCCTTGGATCCTTGCTAAATTTTGCGTGTGTTTTTCCACGTGCTTGGCTTTTTGCTTCCATAGCTTGGCGGCCTCCGCATGGCTTTGGCTTTCAAAGACAGATAATCCATAGCCTTGCGCATCGCTTTTGCGGCTTTTTTCTTGATCGACGACCAGCGGCGCTGCCTTATTTTGCTGCCTTGCTTCCCATAGCCTGCGCCGCAAGCTCTGCCCGGCCCTATGCAAATAGCTTTTGCTAATCCTCCAATAGGAGTTGTTTCTAAGCTTTTCCACTATGACGAACGTTGAAAACCTGCGCTTGCTTCTGTTGGTTGATCTCTGCTAATTCCTTTTTTTGCTCTTTTCGTATTTGCAGTTGGTACTGCGCCTGCTGTTTTTCCCTTAACAATTCCAGTACCTTTCTTTTGCGGCGCGCCTCCAGCAGTTTTCCTTTTTCTTTTTCCAGCATCGGCGATATTTGGGCAAGTTTTTTTTGTGATTCCCGGAGCTGAGTCTGCAAAAGCCTGTAATAACGGCTCCACATAGTCTTCTCACTCAGGTCTAGGCGGCGAGGCCTGTCTGCCCCGCCTGAGTGATGATCGGGCTTTGGCCCTTCCCGTAGAAGTTTTTCTTTTTCTAATGCCTTCATGTGTTCTTGATTATACTGTGTTGTCAGCTTAGCCAAGTCCCCCAGGGCCGCATCTTCCTGCATGCGGCGCAGCTGCAAAAGCGCTTGCAAACGAAAACGGAATTTTTTCATAGCTTACTTAAGAGGCGGTCTCAAAACCCCATCCATGGGGTTTTTGCCCTTTTGGTCAAAAGCAGCAAAGGCGAAAATGCGCAGACTTGGATTGCCTACGTCCTAGCTATCAAATAAGAGCAATCATTCCCAGCAGTGCACCGCAAGCGCCGCACCGCAAGCCCTGCTTACTTTTACGTGCTGCTCTTGGCAAGTACTTGCGCCGGGCGGAAGTCATAGCTAGCGCAGCAGAGGGAAGCCATTGCTTTTCGTAGTATCCGTATTGAAATCCCAGACTGATGGAGACCAGCCTGAAAAACTCTCTAAGTCCTGCAGCTCCTTTATGCTCATGCGCTGTACGTTCTTTACATCTACGTTCTCAGGAACAAGCCAAGTCCATCGATCGTGGTCATCAAAAAAGCCATACATAGCCTCCCCCTGGGTCCAGATGCAATTCTCCAGAAGGCTAATGGCAGTACGGCTGCCAGCCGCATAGCCTGTCAGACCAAAACCAAAGCTCCCATATACGCCCTTGGCGGCTGTGGCAAAAAGCCCTATCGTGGACCAGACCTGCGCCATTCTCAGTCTCACATAATCCGTTAGATATGTGCGGCCTACAATGCCGCCTATGCTATGGGTGTATCTGTTCTGCCCGTACTCTTTAGCCTCAGTCTGAATTGTGCCGCCATGCGCATACAGCTTATGCAGCTCTATAAGAAGATTCCCAGAGCTATTATAGGTATGGATCCGTCCTAGAATGCCGCCTCCTGCCGCATACCTTAGCCCGATGTCGCTGCTCGAATTTGTAGGCAGGAGGCCGGCAAACAGGGCAGCATTGTCGCTGAAGCTGGAATCTATGAGTATTTGCGCTGTCGCCCACCTGGCGGTGTAGTGCCGGCCTTCTCTGATCTCTCCTACTAAACCACCTACGCCAGTTGTTCCAGTGGCATCACTTAATATAGTATTCTTTATAGCGGAGTTCTTTTTTAGCTGCATAATAAGCTTGTAGCTGTACCATTTGTCTTCTTCTTCGTTGTGCCATATCCTGGTCACTGGTTCTATCTGTCCTAGCAGGCCCCCCACATAACTATAGCTCAGCAAGGGAGCAGTCCCTTTAGGATCATCATCTAAGGGGTCATCAGGGCTTAGGCTTCCCAGCAAGTCCCGTTCTGGAGACCGGCTGTACAGGAACATGTTACTTACGGAATTGCCTTCTATGCTCACAAAGCTGTCCCGATCCTGAAAATGAGAAAGCCGCCCCACAAGGCCGCCCATCACAACATAGACGGCTTGTAGATACACCCCAAAGAACCCCCCATAGGTTATATCAGAACCTGTATAGGCTAGGGCTCTGGGTCGGAAGCGAAAGTTCACACTTCCCCCTTTTACGTGGCAGTTCTTTAGCAAAGTCCCCTCATAAGCTATGGCATTGCCTATCAAAGCGCCTATAGCAATATTTGTGATGATATCGCCATAGTCGCGGCGCAGCTGCCCTCCCCAGGAACGCAGTGTCAGCTTGGGCTTCTCAAGGCTTAGGTTAGCTATGCTGCAAGCCCGACATAGGGCGATCATACCAAGGGCGGAGTAGCTCGGCGGCTTTTCGTAAAGGCTGTCGTCTTCTACGTCTATAAAGAGTCCCTTAATTGTATAAGAAGCGCCATCCAGATGGCCGGAAAAGCTCTCTATGGGGCTGAAACCCCGCCTTAGCAGGGAATGACTACTCCTGCTCCATCGCCGGCTCCTGTCCCAATTTGCGGTGGGGCTTGCGTCTATATCATTGATCAGCCTAAAATGCTTGTCCGGCTCTCCTGCGATATTCTGCAAATGGCAGAGAGTAGATATCTGATAAGGGTCTATTTTTAGGCCTCTGCCTCCCGCAAACTCTCCCGGGGCGCAGCCATTATCGTAGTTAAAACGAAAAACAAAGGTATAACTGAAGCCGTCTAGTTTGCAGACAATTTCGTCTATGCTATGGCCATGCTTGTCTTTTAGCCTCGTGCAGCCGCTCAGACTTGCGGAGGCCGGTTTTGTAATAATATAGGTGTTTGGCTGCGCAAGCATAGCGCTCAAAATAGCCTCAGCGCTCCCATGTACGTGAGAAGTACGCGCCGTAATCGCCACCTCCCTGCCTATAATGCTGCCGTGCGCATTGTAGCGCTTACCCTCGCTAAAACGCAAGCTTTGGATGCCTGAATGGAGCCTCTTCATGGCGGGGGCAAGAGACGCAAAGACCGGAGTAGTATGTACTTCCAAAGTATAGCTTTTGCTACTGCCCCCCTTGCTCACAGTATAGACGACAGGGCTCTCCAAGGTGGCGCCAGCAGACGAAGAGCGGCTGATGACGGAGCCATGAGAAAGCCTGAATTGCAGGTCTGAGGCTGCAGGGTCAGAGGAAAGGGCGCTTAGATCATAGGGGGGCTGTTTGGGGAGGTAGATGTCGATCGTGCCTGCAGCCTGGTCTATATGGCCGCCGTGGGATAGCAGCTCTACCCCAAGGACCTCTGGCTCTACGCTTGCATCCAGAAATTTGAGGCTGTACTCACGGCTTTCCCCCCGGAATACGGCCTTGTAGACCAGCGTGGCAGGCAGGGAGCTCAGGTCCCCGCTCACGTGGCTTATGCTGTCAAAGACGCCCTCTATTTTTACGCAGTTCCCCCGTACAGCCCCTGAGCACAGAGCAGAGAAGTCGCTGATCTCCTGCGTATAGAGCAGGCGCTGTGACTGCCTTAGGTCCTCTGTGATGCTTGTGCCTGCGGCGTCTGTATAGGAAAACTGCGCTAAGGCGGGAGCTACCAGGCCGCCAAAGGCGCTGAGAAAAGAGATTCTGTGTACCTCCGGGACGTGCTTGAAGCTTGGACGCTCGTCGCTCCGGTATATGCCCGCGCTATACAAGTCCCAGCTGCCGTCCTCAGCATATACGCGAAAATACAATGTCCGCCGGCTCGTCGGCCCCCAAACCGCAAAGCCCCCTCTTGCATGTTCTATGCGATGATATTCCCCTAAGACACGCAGGCACTCAAAGCGCACCGCATCAGAGCATATCTGAGTTATGTAGCTGCTGCTCCTGAAATACTTCGCCCATGTACGCCAATACATGCCGCGTCGTACGTGCCGCTCGCCTGCCGGGACAGGGATGCGCAGCACTGCGCCTGGAATCTTCACATGACTAGCGCTGTCATCAAAATCGTATGTGTTAGCGCCTCCAATGACAAGCATCGAGTGTACAGTTTTTACGGAACTGAGCTTCCGGGAAGGAATCATAGCTAAGCGGTATGTATCAGAGGCCTTCGTCTCATCATGGGCATCCAAAACAAACTCTATAGGAAAGCTCTGAAAGCTCCCGCTGGTGACGGCCAAGCTGGCATAGGGTCCCCTGGCTAGCAGGCAGTTGGAAGAAGACTTCTTTGCACAAAGCCTGAGCCCCTCCTCCGTCTCAAGCTCACGCCGGTATAGTTCCCTCTGCCTCTCATCTAACACTGCTTCCAGCTCTTTTGCGCCTGCTGCAAAGCGCAGGGAGCGCGTATCTTTGCTTTTGCCATCTGTACTCAGCAAGTCCACGGCCTCTACCTGCGGCTTTGTTTTCTCAGCCTGCGCAGCGTCTATCTCAAGATGCAGGGTATAGCGGCGCGTGGAGCTGTCTTCTGCCTGCACCTCGTATAGCAGGTCAGCAGGCAGGCTCTGCAGGCTGCCGCTTAGCTGCAGGACAGAAGCGAAATTTCCCGTAATATCGATGCAATCCGTGCAGCCGCTCCCCGCATAGTCCTCCAGCTGGGCGTAGAAGGCGTCTCGTTCCTCTCCTGTCAAAGCCAAGACCATCCTATAGCTGCCTACGGGGAAGTTGATATCCTTCTTCAGCGCCCCGCTTAGCAGGCTGATCTTCGTGATTTCCTTCTGATCACTCAGCAGGGGAGGCGGAGTGGGATAGATATACAAAGTATAATCTTGGAAGGTCTCGTTTTCAGCATAGGCCCTGTAGACAAGGCTGACAGGAAAGCTGCGAAAATGCCCGCTTCTGTACTCTATGCGGTGGAAGCTGCCCTCTGCTTTGATGCAGGACTGCTGGCGATACCTTCCGCAGGGCTGGTCAAAGCTGCCAAAGGCCTGCTCGTAGTTTTTGCGCTCCTCGTCGAGCATAGAGATGCTTGCTGTACGAGGATTGGCGGGAAGAAAGGTGAAATTCACAGAGTCACCGCCTATCAGCTGTAATTCTAAGGAAGAGAGTTCTTTTTGTGCGCTGCGCCTGCGGTCCAAAATCAGCTGCGCTCTGCTTGTGCTATTGTCTGAGGCCGTGAGCTCATAGACCAAGCTTACAGGGAAGGAGCTGAAATTCCCGCTTACATAACGCACGCTTGCAAAATTGCCCTGTATATCCACGCAATGACTGGCATCGGCCCCAGCCTGCCCGCATATTTGGTCTTCCAAGCCGCCAGCGTCCCCCAATGCGTTGTGATAGGCATCTCTCTGGGACTCCAGAATAATTCCCCTATGCGAAAGGGCCCCATCATAAGCGAAGACCTGCTCTTTTGTGCCTGCGCTGCGGATGCTTACTTGGCTCAGGGCAAGGAAGGAAGCCGGCAATGCGGGAGTAGAGCCGCTGCTTGCCCCTGTCAGAATCAAGGAGTGGTCCTTCCATGTCCCGTCTTTGCCCCAGGCGCGGTAGCGAAGGTGTACAGGGAAGGCCGAGAAGCCGCCGGAAAGATGCTCTACTTTGTCAAAGCTGCCCTCTATGGCTACGCAGTCTGATGCGATGCCCGCGCTTGCCTGGCAGATTCTTGCAGGACGCAGGGCAGAGCCTGTCTCTCCATGATAATGACGCCTTGCATCATCTCCTATGCCTTCTTCGTGCAGGAGCCTGCCGGCAGCGTAGAGGAAAGAGCGATCATAGCCCGCATTGCTTGTTTTGAAGCGAATTTGCGTAATGTTTTGCGTCGTGTGCGCCTGTAGGTCTTCTTCGATCAAGATGGAGTAATCCCTGTGGGAGCCGTCATGCGCATAGACGCGCCAGCTAAAGCGCATTGGAAAGCGATCGAAGTTCCCTTCCAGATATTCCACACGCTGCGCATTCCCGTAGGGATGGAAGCAGGCATCGCCTCGCAAGGCATGCCTGCGGCTAGCCTTTTCCGTGGGAATAAACTTTGCGCAGTCCGGGTCAATCGTACCCTTGCCGCATCCTTCATATTCATATAAGGGCGTAGTGGACTGGGGAATGCACGCTGTGTTGAATATGCGCCTGTCGCGATCACTTATTTTGATGCGGGGCACCACCCCGGGCGACATGCTGACAGACATTTTGAAGGCTTGTATGTCCTGAGATTCAATATGGAGATAGCGTAGCTCTTTTTTGTCCGGGGCAGTCATCAAGATAGTATAATCCTGGTAAGTTCCGTCCTTTGCCCAGGCTCTATAGATCAAGCTCCCTGGCGCACTAAAGCCCCCGCTCAGATACTCCACGCGCTCAAACTCCCCTGTGATCTGGGTATGGATACCCCTGCATTCTGTGCCGGCCGGCCAGGGGGCGTTTACAGTTTTATACATGGCGGAAATTCTTTCATCGACATCTGCTCCGACATCAGGATCAGAAGGGGAGTAAAAAGCGCTTGTTTGCTTGGGCGCAAAGCTCAGCTCTTTAGGATGCAGATAGTAACGAATGTAGGTTGATCCAAACTTCGGGTTGCGGTAGCTGCAGTTGGAGTCAGCAGGCACAAATTGGATCTTATCAATACGTTTTTTGCCTAAGGCTCCGGAGCCTGCAGGCGCTGGTTTTTCTGTTAGAAAGACGTGATAGAGGGCAGGGGCGTTTGCTTCATCGTAGAGCCGGAAGCTAAGCTGCACGGGGAAGCTTTCAAAGGCGTGCTTGTCTGCAGCTAAGCTGCCTCGTATGTACTCCGCATTCGTAAAATCACCGTCCAGAGCAATGCAGTTGTCTTTTCGTGCTGCTGTGCAAAGGTGTGGGTTCTTGCTTGCGCTGTCGATCAATGCGGAGGCATAGCTCAGACGCCTTGCTGCGCTTATGTATGCGTGCGCCTTTCTTTCCCTGACTGCGATATCTATGCTGTCTTCGATCGTATTTGCCAGCAGGCGCACGCGGCGCAGCTTTTTCTCAGCGCTTGGCGTGGGATCCTGCCGCAGATCAATTTGATAGTCTTTCCATGAGCCATCCTCCGCATAGGCGCGGTATTGCAATGAGTTAAAGCCAGTAAAGCCCCCAGAAATATGCTCTACTCTTGCGTACTTGCCCGAGATGCGGATGCAGTTTTGCGCAGCGGCGCTTTTGGCAGGACAAAATATAGAAGGAGAAACATGAGCGGCATAATCCCTGAGCTCAGCAAGCCTGATCGGCGCATTTACAATAATATCTTCCCCCACAGCAAAGTTATAGACCCTCTTGTTCTCCCCCTTACGCACAATGATGAACCGATATATCTCCTTCGTAGAATCACTTTGCAAAAGAAGGCTGTAATCCCGCGTACTACCGTCTTCGCCGTAGGCTCTATAGCGCAGAACTGAGGGCAGGGCGCTGAAGTCCCCGCTTATATATTCTACCCGCGCAAACTCACCCTGAATGCGAATGCAGTTGCCAGGCCATGCGCCGGCGCAGGGCTTTGACACCGGCTTGATGCGGGCCTCATAGTCCAAGCGCTGCAGGCGGCTTAGCTCCGTTGTATAGTTGTACACGCCGGGCTTATAGCGGTAGGTGCGGATAAAGTCTGAGCTCACCTCCATGCTGATACTATGAATCACTTTTGCTGTACTCGGAGAGCGGGATATGCGAAACTCGTAGTCCTGACTTGTGCCGTCCTCAGCGCTGGCCTTGTAAATGAGGCTTGCGGGCAGCTGCCTAAAGTCGCCGCTTACATAGCTGAGACTGTGGAAGCTGCCCTCTATCCATACGCAGTCAACAGACAGGCTCGTAGCGCAAAGCGTCTCAGGAGGGAAGGTCTGCTGGTATTGTTCCAGTCTGTTTTCTTCGATCTCCGCATTTCCAGAATACACGCCGCTGTTGTAAGAAAGGGCCAGCAGGGGCAAAATGGAGCTGCGGAGCTGGATCTTCTCTATGTTCTTGGCATCACTAGCTACGGGCGGCAGGGGCGGCTCCGGGGCTTTGCTGAGGTTTAGGGTGTATACGACATAGTTGTTTTGGTAATCATATACCCTGTATTGGAGCGAAATGGGTAAGGAGCTGAAATTCCCTGCCGCATGGGCAACGCGGTCATAATCTCCCACAAGCTCTACGCAATTTTCCTCTGCTGTGCTTGCGCATATTTTTTCCGGCGAAAAAGACAGGGCGTAGAGCTTTCTTGTTGCCTCACTGATTGTCCCTGCGGCTGCCTTCGCATGAAAGCTATAGGGCCCGCTCTGACTAGCAGCGCCCCGCAGTCGAATGCGGGTCAGCTCCTTTTGCAAGGGCGGCGCTGTAGAGGGAATGGGCGAGAGCTGGATACGGTAATCCTGCGTAGAGCCGTCTACAGCGTGCGCGCGCCATGTTAGATCAGCAGGCAGGCTTGCAAAGGAACCGCTTACGAAACTCACCTTCGCAAAATCTCCCTTGATGGCTATGCAATTCGTTTGCGCAGCGCCGGCGCATAGCTGGGCTGGATTCACAAAGGCATAATAGCGCTGCCGCTGCTCTTCGCTTGTGATGCGTGCAGCCGCAGCGTCATATACGGCTGGAGGAGGGCTGGTCAAAGAAAACGTAAAAGGCTGGCTTATGCGATGCGACTCTCGCAGCGCTATGCTCTCTATCTCTTTGCTGTCGTCTGGCATGGGGGGACCTATCATGGGGGGCGGCGTGCTGGGCTCTGCCTTTTTGTTCAAGACCAAGCTGTAATGCGCAAAGGAGCTGTCCTCAGCATACACGCGGAAAGCCAAGACTACTGGAAAGGACTTGAAATCCCCGCTCAGATATTTCACCCGCTCATAGCCCCCATGCGCGCCAGCTCTAAATTGGATGCAGTTTTGAGGGGGACTTGGGTTGCACGTGCGGCCAGGGGGGCTTAATGTCGTCTCAAAGGCTTTACGTTCGCTTTCTAGAATCTGGGATGAAATATGGCGCTCATTCCCTAAAACATCATAATGGAACTCTTTACGCAGGGAGCCGGCCTGTAGGATGACAGAGCTAAGGGCCTTGCTGCTGCTCTGGAATTGAGCAAGGTCAAAGCGGTAGTCTCTGTGTGATGCGTCTTCTGCCTTGATGCGAAAGCTGATGCTTGCCGTAAAGGCGCTAAAATCAGCAGACAAGTTTTCTATAGACGCAAAACTACCGCTGATCTCTATGCAATTATTGTTTACTCCAGCTTTGCACAAGGCGGGCGCGCTTCCAAAAGTAGAATGATACGCAGACCTCTGCGCCTCTGTTATCTGCCCATTGCCGGAGGGTGACTCAGGACTAAGAGACTCAAAAAGCGCATCCGGCAGCATGCCTTGTTTGATCACGATTGTATGAAGGGATTTTTGCGATGATGCTTTCTTCGAGAGCTGTATCGTATAATCCTGTGTGCTTGCATCCTCAGCCACTGCGCGAAATACCAGAGACACGGGGAATCTGCGGAAATCTCCACTCTGGTGCAATACCTGGTCATAGTTTCCGCTTATCGCTATGCAGTTTGTCAGACGAGCGGGGCTGCAGAACTCTATGGGATGAAAACGCGCAGCGTATAGCAGGCGCGCAGCATCACTCAGCTCGCCTGTATAGCCGCAGGCCGTACCTCCCGTACAAGTCATAGGCATAACAAAATCAGCCAGGCCTGCTGTCCGAAGCGTGATTTGGCTAAGCTGCTTATCAGTTGCGGGAACTGTAGGAGAATCTGGGCTAAGAAGCTCTAAGGTGTAGTTCTGCGTCTCGCCATTCTCTGCCTGCGCCTGGTAGACGAGCACAGCCGGATTTGCGCTAAAGTCACTGCTTACATAGCTTATGCTCTCATATACGCCGTCTAACACAGCGCAATTTGTAAGGATCGTATCATCGCAGGTCGCAATAGCAGAAGAGCCGAATAGGGCTTGGTATAGCTTCTTTTCTGAGTCTGTTATCTTGTGCCGCTTGGATACCACGCCGCCAAACTGATAGACTGCATCCGGGCGGACATCCCCGCTGTCGGGATCGGTGCTTTTCAAAGTAATGGAGCGCAGCAGTTTTGATCCAGAAAGCTCTTTTTGCAGCTCTATGCTGTAATCCTGTGATGTGTTGTCCTGCGCAAAGACTCTGATACGCAGGCGTACAGGGAAGGCGGCAAAAGGGTTTATGCTGAGCTGCTCTGCTCTTTCGTAGTCTCCTGTAAGAGCAATGCAATTCGTAGCCTTTGCATCAGCGCACAAGACAGGCTTTCTCCCGAAGACGCTGGCATAAAAAAGGCGGTCTGCTGCGCTCAGCTGCGCGCTGTGGCTCCTTGTATTGGAAGCCTCAGAGAAAACATAATTCCTGTCAGGAAGCAGGCTGCGCAGGCTCACTTTGCGCAGTTCCTTGCTCGTCCCTATCTCTTTGTTTAGAATCAGCTGGTAGTCCTTGTAAGAGGCATCTTCTGCAAATACGCGATAGCTAAAAGCTGCAGGAAATGTCTGAAAATCTCCGCTCAGGTATTCTATACGCGCAAACTCACCCTCTGCTTCCATGCAGTGATCATGCCTGCTCGGAGGATCACATATGGGAAGAGGATCAGAGAGATTTTTTGCATACAGGCTGCGATGAAACTCGTTGATATGAGAGACATGGCTTCCCGGAGAGCTGAAGACAAAGTCTTTTGATGCTAGAGGGCTATGGCGCAAACGCAGGAGGCTCAGCAGCTTGAGGCTCGAGGGCAGCCTGCCAAAGCGGATCGTATAATCCTGACTGTTATCGTGTTCATCGAAGACACGGTATTGCAAAAGTACCGGGAAGGAAGAAAAATCCCCACTTACATATTCTGCGCGCGCATAGTCTCCCTCCAAAAGGATACAATGATCTCTTAGCGAAGGGCTGCAAAGCCGGGGAGATGAGGGCAAGAGGGGCCTGATTCGCAGTTCATATACCGAGCGGCGCGTTTCCTCCAGCTCAGCCTCTGCGTGCAGACCGTAAAAAGAAAGCTCATAGTCTGCAAGAGAGCTGGTTTTGAAAATTGCCTTGTCCAGCCGCTTGCTTGCGCTTAATACTCGGGAGAGCTCAAGGGTGTAGTCTTGCTTCGTCCCATCTTCTGCCTCTACGCTGTATACAAGAGGAGAAAGAAAATCGCTGAAATCACCACTTTTGTAGACCAATTTGGCATAGGCACCTTCCACCTCTAAGCAATTTGTGATCTTACTGCTATTACACAAAGCCGGCGGGCTTGCAAGCGCAGTATGGAATTGGGCCCTTTTGCTTTCCTCCAGAGCTAAGGTCTGCCTATGCTCCCCTGCAGAAAATACCACCACACGCTTCGTCTCCATAGGAATGCGGATGCTTAGTTGATTTATGATTTTGGCGCTGCTTGGCGCAGGAGGCATACTGGGCGTAGTAGGCGCAGGGCTGCTGTCTAGAGTGAGCTTAAGTTGATACAAAAGGCTACTGGCATCTGCCGCATAGGCCCTGTAATGCAATGAGGCCGGCAAAGATGCAGCATTGCCGCTTACATATTCTACACGCTCGAAATCGCCGCTGATCTCCACGCAATTTGTTCGAACAAGGCTGTCGCAAAGAGGAGGCGCTGCGCCAAGGGCATGATTGTAGGCAACTCTTTCATCCTCACGCAGACTTGCATTCGTCAGCGCTCCAGCTATGCTAAAAGCCTTGCTGAGGCCCGGCGTCTTGAAGGCAATTTGCGTGATGAGCTTCGTTGAAGAGGGACGCTCTGTGAAGCGCAGCAAGTAGTCTTGGCTGCTGCCATCCTCAGCAGATACGCGAAATACCAGGTCTCTAGGTAGGGCACCGGAGAAATCACCACTGATATGTCTCAGGCCTGCAAAGTCTCCCTCAGCTACAAAGCAATTCTTGGAGCTTGCAGTGGCACACTCAGAGATGAGACTCCCCAGCTTGCTATGGTATGATGCCCTCTGCTCCCGAAGCACGGGCTGCTCAGCCAGAAATACTCCAGAGGCAAAGGAGAAGTCGAAATCATCCAGTACGAGGGGGCTGTCTGTTATGATTTGCAGGCGGCTTAGCGCTTTGTGTGTACTCTTGCGTTTTGTAAAGCTTAAGCGATAAGTAAGGCTTTCGCCAGCCTCATCGTATACCTTGAATTCTAAAACTGGGCTTGTGGGAAAGGGAGCGGAGTCAAAGCCGCCGCTGGCAAATTCTACTCTCGCATAATTGCCCTCTGCGCTAAGGCAGTTCGTCTTCAGCGTGGCGCTGCAAAACTCTATGCTTCTTCCTATTTGTGCTGCGTAGAGGGCTCTGTCGCTCTCCGTAATTTGAGCTGTGAGACTCTTCAATGCCCCAAATGAAAAAACCGCATCAGGCAGGGAGGGAGTCTTGAGTGTGATACGGCTGATCGTCTTTTTGGTGGAGGGAGTCTTTTCCAAATATAAAGTATAGTCCTGAAAGCTGCCGTCCTCTGCAAATACCCGATACACAAGCTCTACCGGGAAGGCATCAAAAGTCCCACTCATCCAGCTGATCCTTGCAAAGTCCCCCTCAGCAAAGGTGCAGTCAGTCAGGATCGTATCAGTACAAAAGCCAAGTCCCTGCTTTTTGTAAAGCAGGCGCTCAGTTGCGCTGATGTGAGAGCTTGCCTTGGGGCCGCTGAAAGAAAATTGCTTTTCTGCAGACAGGCTGTTTTTGAAACTGAGCTTACTAAGCTCCTTGCTTGTACTGGGGGGCTGCAGCTCTAATACAAGAATATAACTCTGTCGACTTTTATCAGCAGCTATGGCATCATATGCCAGGCGAACGGGGAAAGCAGAAAAATCCTGATTTTGACTAGCAACGCTGTTGAAGACAACGCTTGCAAAATCGCCTTCGATCATAACGCAGTGCGGTGTGGGCGTGCCGGCATCACAGAGATTGGAAGGGTCCAGCATCTTTGCATAATGTGTGCGGTCTTGTTCCTGAATCTGAGCAGAGCTAAGAAGGGCATGAATGAAAAAACTGCGATGAGGGAGGCCTAGACTTTGTAAGCGGATGCTGCTGATTTGCTTTGTTGAGGAGAGGCTGGGAGTATCAGGAGGGGCAGGCGTATCAGGAGGGGCGGGAGTATTAGGAGGGGCGGGAGTATCAGGAGGGGCAGGCGTATCAGGAGGGGCGGGAGTATCAGGAGGGGCGGGAGTATCAGGAGGGGCGGGAGTATCAGGAGGGGCGGGCGTATCAGGAGGGGCAGGCGTATCAGTAGGGGCAGGCGTATCAGGAGGGGCGGGCGTATCAGGAGGGGCAGGCGTATCAGGTAAGTCAGTTGGGATAGACGGGATAGGTGTGGGCGCTTCGTTTTTGCCCTCATCTCCACCACCGCCGCCACCGCCTATCCTCAGCTTGCAGGTGACATGCGCAAAAAGAGCAAGTACGAGAAGGGAGAGGAGGAAGCCTCTAGCTGAGATAGTATGCCTAATTTTCATGAATGGCTTAGATGCAAAACATACCCTCTAATAGAAACATAGCAAAAAAGCTGCTCTTTGTCAATACAAATTTGGCTGTTTTTTTTCAATAGACGTGCTATTTCAATTTCAAATTAGGACAAGCATAGCAAAGTCTAAGGCAGTTTGGCCTGCTCTAAAAACGAAGTAAAAGCTACTCTTTGTCAATACAAATTTGGCCGTTTCTTTCAATAGACGTGCTATTTCAATTTCAAAAAAGGATGTTTACAAGGCGGTGGCTAACTTAAATTCTATGCACAGGGCAGTCTTAAATGGAAGGAGTAGCCGAGAAGTCTACAGCCAGAATTTGCTAAAAGTGTCCTAAAGTCAGACTGAAGGATCACACAATTGTTTGATAGGCCTCATCCTGCAGTCACGAGTCTTGCTTGCGAAATTTATAGTACTGCAGCCTTAGGCCGCACAAGCCAAGCCACCACCCCAAAGCCCTGCTAAGCCAACTCCAAGCCCTTAAATGCCAAGCCAAATAGAGCTGCCCGAGGCTCTGTTGAAAAAAAAGTATGATTGCCAGCAAGAAAAGGGGGCTGACAAGTACGAGCAGAAGGAGAAAGAAAATACCCAAAGCCATATACGCAGCTCCTTTAATCGCGCTCAAGCCTATGCCTTGTAGGCCGAAAAGTTTTCGGTACATGCTGACCCCCGCAAGGCTTTGGCAAAAATTACGCTGCAAGACCCAGGAAAATTTCAGCATGCTTGCTCCTACATGCTCTGTTACAACTGCCTCTTCTACCCAAACAATACGAGCCCCTTTCTGAACTGCCTGCATAAAAAAAAGCTGATCTTCTCCCCCTGTAAAGGCAAAGGCCGTATCGAAGCGCAGCCCCATATCGCGAACGAGACTCATATGGAAAAGTACATTATGCGTGGCAGCCCAAGGACGTAGCGTGCCGGTTGCAAAGCTCATACCTTGAAAAATACCCGTTTTCATGGCCCACTGAGGGGCATTTTCAGGGAAACGAGTTCTTTGCGGTCCCGTAAGCGCTTCTGCGCCTCCCTGCAGATAATGAGCATAGAGGCAGCTGAGCCAATCAGGGGCCAGCTCACCATCGTCATCAAAAAAAGCCAGACTCTCGGCCTTTTTCCTCAAAGCGCAATCGAGCGCTTTGTTGCGCGCATAAGCAATGCCTCTTTGCTCTTCTATTTCATAGGAACAAGCGAAAGCTAAGCTCTTTGCCTTGCGCTCCACCAAGCTTCGGCTTGACCCTTCAAGATCATTATCTATAACAATGGCCTCCACCCTGCATTGCTTGGGGATCAAAAGCCTGCTCATACTGTCCAGGGCCTTTGCAAGCAAGGTATGCCTTTTATATGTACATAAAGCAATGCAAAGTAAGGCAGTATCGGGCGGGGCCATAAGCTTGAGAAAGATGAAATGAAAGCTGCCTGCGCGCTGCAAGCAAAAAAGGCCTTGCCTGAAAGTCAGAGAAGCTGCGGCGCTCCCTAGAGCTCGCTCTGCCATGTATCGTTTTTATTTCTACGATAACTTTCTACAGAAAGCATGATTTCCATTTTGTAGAGGGCAGAAAGAAGATTAGCAAAGAGTGATCTGAGCACTTGGTAACGCACATCTACCGCATAGCTTTGTAAATTTGTAAGCCTTCTGTAAGAAGCCCTTTTGGCCTCCAATTCTATATCATCTAGCTGCTTGGGGCGGAAGCGTATAATTTTATGCGTCCAATGCTCCGTCTGATTGATAGGGCGCTTCATAGAATCCAAAATAATACAGGCCGCGCTGCCCTGCTTGTCATAGTGAAAAGACACGGTCACTTGCGAGCTGGAGGGCTTCCCACTTATATAAGTCAAAGCAAGGTCTTCTAATTTTACTTCGTGGTAATTCTTTGACTCAGGAAAGAGCTTGATATAACGCTTGTGCGTCTTCTCCAAGTCCTGCAATAATTTTTGGATCTTCTTTTTCTGCGCATCCAAGGAAGTCTGCCTTTTCTCCAGATATTCCTTAGTATCTATAGGCAGAATGTTCTGGGAATAGGCCTTCTTATCTATACTATCGCAGCTGCGATCTTTAGAAGCTTTTTGCGGCGCAGACTGCGCAAAGACGCTGGCAGCAGTAGCAAGATAAACGAGCAAAGTCAGACTTATTGTTTTTTTCATACTACTTTGCAAGACCGCTGCGCAAGCTTCAGGCTGCTTGGAAAACCCTGCCTCATTTTAGCATGAGCAGAGCTTAGCGCTGGAAGCTTTGAGTTTTCACTTCGCTTAGAACCTCATAAGACGCAGGCTTGTTTGCGCTGTATTTCAGGCGAAGCAGCTTGTCGCTTACTTCATCATAAGCCTCTCCCCTAATGTCGACAAGGTCTCTGCGAAATTCCGGAGGCACTCTAAGGTCAAATATAGGATGCAGCTTATACAAAGACACATAAGGATTTTCACTCCAGTTCATGCGCACATTTTCTATAACAGGTACTTTTGCCGCATCGAAGCGCCCCTTTTCCGTCTTGCCAAAAGGGTTTTGGAGCGCATAGGTATCATAAGGATACTTGAGAGCAAAAATATAGCCTGCGTTTGCCTTGGCTAGGCGGGCTAAGCGGATGCTGGCCAAATAATAGCTTACGCGGCGCCTGCGCTGATCAAAACTAATACGCTTCACTCCCTTCCTGTTATCCTTTGCGAGCTTTTCCTCATCAATTACCTTGAAAGCTTTCAAGCGCGCTTTTTGGGCAAGAGCAAAGTGCTCATAGCCTTTTTTCATATTCCCATCTAAGCGATGGCGGATTTGAATCCAGTTATACTCCTTAGCCTTATAGTCTCTTTTTGAGCGGGGACTTTCTCTATTGCTTGTAATGGTTTTACGTCTGTAGGATTTGGGTCCGTATTCTACAAAGATATTCGTAGCGCTGATGTCATCGGGGTCTTGGGGATTTTTTTTCTCTATGGCTTCACGCATCATATAGCGAGCCCTGGCCAGATAACTTTGACTTAATTCCTCTAGCAGCATGTCAAGGTTATCCAGACCCTGCACAAAGCGGCCGTAGGCATTGAGATAGTTTCCCTCATAATAATAGATCAAGCCCTCCTGATAAACTTTTTTGGTATCCTGATATTGTTTCAGAAATTCTTGTTTGTTTGCGACTTGAGGCCCTTGGCATTCTGGGAAGGGAGCGCAGGGGAAATTCAAAACCATAGAACGCAGCTCACGCAAATATGCAAGAATCTCGACCTGGCAAAGGCGGGATTTTTCTCCTATAGGGAGGGCCTGCAGCGCGGCGCTTGGCGCAGGAAAAAAGCTGATGAGACATGCAATAGTCAGCAGAAGATATCGCTTTGGCTTCATAAAATAATCCTTAACACGAGTAATCAAATGGGCGGGAGGCGAACAGACGGATCCTCGCACCCCTAGTATATATCGGATTTTGCAATACAAAACCTGATTGCTTAGGCCTTTTTTATACAGTAAAAAGTTATCAAGTCAGCAAGAAAAGTATACGTCTTAAAAAAAATAGAACAAAATGTATCATCAGCAAAAGGAAGAGCAGATAAGGCCGAGACGCCGCAAGCCCCCCCTCATCTCTTACAAGACGAAAGACGCAACACAATGCCCGCTCTGCAACAATACATTTTATTTTGAACGCCTTCTTTCTGGCAGTGGGCGTTTGATCACCGCAAGCATCACTCCTGAACTGCGGCATCTATACAAGCCCAATCCCACCTTTGGCCCCATTTATCCTCTGATATATTCCATCATGACCTGCCCGGAATGCTGGTATTCCGCTTTCCCTGGAGATTTTCTAAAACTTAAGAAAGAAGAAATAACAACTTTGCAGAGGGCCCAAGGGGGTAGAAAACAGAAGCTGCATCATATCTTCGGCCCCCTTTCTTTTCACGAAAAACGCGGCCTGGCCTTAGGCATGGCTTCCTATCTGCTTGCTTTGGACTCTTACCAAAAAAGAGGCTCTTATATCGCCCCTACGCCAAAGAAGGCCTTGTGTAGTCTGCGCGCCGCATGGCTTTCCTCAGACTTAGATTTCATTATGCCCGCACGCATTTTCAGAGACTCCAGAAGATCTTATATACCAAGGCCCTTTGTTACTATATTCCAACTTTAGCAATTATGACAAGCGGAGCAGAGCCCATAGAAGAATTTTCGCATCTGCTTGGTCCAGATACAGACAAGAACTGGTCCTTTGAAGGGCTCATCTATCTTTCCAGTTATTTGCGTTACAAATGCCTGCAATATAGGCAGACAGACCGCAAGGAAAAAATACAATCACTCACCATAGCGCGCGCTAATGTCTCACGCCTGCATGATTATGGCCGCGCTTCCCACAGTAGGCCTGCGCTGCTTGTGGAGTTTTCGCGCTCGCTCTTCGATAAACTTACAAAGGCGCAAAAACAACTCGAAGAGGAAATAAAAGCAGAGGGAGATGGACAAGCTGGAATAGACTGACTAAATAAGCAAAGCGCGCAGGCCCTTTTTTAGCCGCCCAAAACTTTTTGTACACCTGCGATTTTTTTTTCTAATTCGATATGATTCTCTGCAAGAATGTTAATATGACCCATTTTACGAAAGGCTTTGTCTTCTTGTTTCCCATAGAGGTAGGGATAAACTTGATCCATAGCAAGTAAGCTTTGCATTTTCTGGTAATGGTAACTTGCAGCGCCTTTGTCTGTCTCCTTTTGGCCTTCTGCGCCTCTTCCTAAAATATTTAGACAGGCAGCATGAAACAAGGAATGCGTATCCCCGAGATGAAAATTTAATATAGCGCGCAGGTGCTGTGTAAACTGATCTGTTAGGCAAGCATCAAGGCTGTGGTGGGCGCTGTTATGAGGACGCGGCGCCGCTTCATTGATAAGCAGCTTGTTATCATAAGTAACAAACAATTCCACAGCAAGAAGCCCTATCACTTCCAGACTCTGGACAAGCTCACAGACAAGCTCGCGTGCCTCCTTTAGCACAGCCGGCTGAAGTCTTGCTGGACATATGAGATATTCCAAGACCTGCGCCTGAGGATGAAAAAACATTTCTACAGCCTCATAGACCGCGATCTGCCCCCTGCTGTTACGCGCAGCCAAGATAGCAATTTCCTTCTGAAACTCTACTTTTTTTTCGAGTATTGACGCTTTATCTAAAAAGGCATGCTTAGTGTCTGCTATTGTGTTGAGTATCTGTACCCCTTTCCCATCGTAACCGCTTTTGCGGAGCTTTTGTACCGCTGGAAGAAAATGCGCATGTTTCATGAGCTCTTCTTTGCTTTCTATAGAAACAAAATCTGCTGTAGGGAAATGATGAGATCGGTAAAATTCTTTTTGTTTTAATTTATCCTGTATAACTGCGATGAGCCGGGGAGAAGGATATATAAGACATCCCCTTTCTTCCAAACGCGCCAAAGCTCCCACATGCACATCCTCTATTTCAATGGTAAGCAGATCACAGTCTGCTCCAAAAGCGAGCACTGCCTCTTCATCCTGTACTTCACCTTCTACAAAATGTTTGGCATAGCGCTGGCATAAGGAAGCTCTGGGGGCTAAAAAAGACAAGGGAAGCCCCCATGCTAAGGCGGGAGCTATGAGCATGCGCCCTAGCTGCCCGCCTCCTAAAACTCCTACACGCGGGAAAGACATCGAAGCAGGTACAAATGCGGGCATGCGCCTATAGTTACGAAAAAGGATACATTCCTATTTGCCTTATTTTCTGCCGCCTAATCGCAGATACATATCCTTGCTGTGAAAGATCAGGAAATTAGCAAAACCTAATACAAAGCCTATAAGAGGGTTAAGGTCCATAGCGCTATAAGCAGAGCTGAGCAGGGGATATGCAAGCAGGCAGAGACTAAAGAAGGCAGCCCATTTTAGCTTTATGGGTATGATAAAAAATAGGTAAATCTCCATATCTGGTTCGCGCCATGCGGCAGCCAAAAAAACAGAGAAGAAGACATAGTAGGCGTTTAAGGGATAAAATAGCGTCCCCAGCAGGACGCAAATATAACCGCAAAGAAGATAAGCTCCATAAAGTTTCGTTTTCATAGAGGCTTCTAAGCGGCTCCCAAAAAGCCAATAGAAATATAAAAACAATGCCATAGTAAGCCAATTAGCCACTATGCGAAAGGGAAAGAGCAAAAGGTCTACCCAGTTCCCTTTTATAGCCTCTGCAAGAGTGATTTCTACAAGCCCATTCCCGGATACAATATCCAAGCCATTGATGAAAGCAATGAGGATGAGCAAAAGCACGGTAATGCTGATTGCGCCCTCATCACCGCTCTGCGGCTTGGTTTTTTTCCATGCATTGGAATTCTTCTGAAAGCCGGGCTGCGGCTTTGGGGCTGATTTCCTAGTCAAAAACATAAAGGCAGATTCTCTCAGAGCCAGCTCAGCTGTCTATCAAAAAGCCGTCTGCATAGCAGCTGAGGTGAGGAGAGCTATATACAAGAGTCCACTAAAAAGATTTTGCTTTCGTAATTGTAGTTAGTGTTTTTGTCAAAGCAGCTAAGACTTATCAAAATCCCGCATAGTTTTTTTGATGGTCTCTAAGTCCGCCTTTACCCATTCATGCCTGCTTTGCAATTCCGTGTGTATGTACTTTTCCATATCTCTAAAATTATGCGTTAGCACTTTGTATTCCATTTTATAGCCTCTGTTTGGATCGCTGGTCTGGTAGCTGTTTAGGCGTTTTTGTATGTCGCTTGCTATGCCTACTTTGTATTCGTCTTTATACACTTTGTTTGATATGACATAGACGTATTTCTGCTCTCTGTAGTCCTTGCCCCTATCTGTTCTTTTGGGCGGGTCTGTAAAATAGTTCAGGGCTTTCTTGTAATCAAAAAGTTCTTCTGGATTGGCGACCTCTTTCTTGAGTCTCTCCTGCACGAGCTCATAGGCTTTATGGCTCACGTCGATGCCTATCCATTTGCGCCCCAGCTTTTCAGCTGCTATGCAAGTCGTAGCGCAGCCGCAAAAAGGGTCCAGCACAAGGTCGCCTTTCTTGCTGCTTGCCTGGATGATACGCTCCAGCAAAGCAAGCGGCTTTTGCGTAGGATAGCCTATGCGTTCTTTTTTTATACGTCCTACGGGAGTCATACCGTCCCGCCCTTCTGGCCAATAATCCTCTGGTAATTTTCCTAATTTAATATATTCTAATCTTGATCTGGAATCTAAGCGTCCCCCTATACCGCCCCCTGCTTGTGTGTTTAATTTTGTGTAGGAAATTCTTATGGCCTCTAAATGAAACGAGTAACTTTTTTTATCTTTAGCATAGAAAAAAATCACATCATGTTTTCTAGGAAAATACCTCTTTGTATTTGATGGACCCGTATAACACCAAACTATCTCGTTCCTAAATTGCTTTTCACCAAAGACGCAATCCAGAAGTATTTTCAAGTAGTGCGACATTGTGGGATCGCAGTGCAAATACAAACTGCCTGTGTCTTTTAGTATCCGGTGGCATTCGATAAGCCGTATGGCCATGTAGGCAAGATAGCAGAAGTTGTAGCTCGTCCGTCCCTCTATTCCTCTGATGCCATGCAAAAACGAGCGCAGCTTTTCTTGATCTTCATCTATCTCTTGCAGCCATTCCTCTTTTATGTCTTCTTCTCTGAAATAATCCTTGAAGCTTGCGCCTTCTGCATGGCTGCCTATGGGCGCTGTAAAGACTTTCTTTTTGTTGAAGGGTGGGTCTAAGTATAGCAAGTCTACGCATTTGGAGTTTATGCCTTGCAATACACCTAAATTGTCATGGCAAAATATAGTCCTGTTCTGTAAGTTGCTTTTCATTGCTTTGCAAAAGCGAGAGCTAACTAAACACGCAAGCCTCCGCATGTCTTGTTATTTATAGGTCTAAGCGCCTGCAAGCTTTTCTCTTTATTTTTAGCGATCTGTGTATATAGTTTCCCCAAAGGCAGCATGCTTGCCTTCCCAAAACCTTGCCTAGATGGAGCCCTCCCATCAGTTTTTATGCGTGCATCTATTGAGATCACGATCGCCTAAGACATAAGGGCTTTTTTAGTGGACAAAAGTTCCCCAATATATAAAGTTGCCAGCTATGGCGCCTTCTGCTTTAGCACATAAAACACAGTCATATTATACTCCGGATGCCTTCCCCAAAGGTCTCAGCAGGAAGGTTGTGGAATCGATTTCCTATATCAAAAATGAGCCCGCATGGCTTAGGGAATTTCGCCTCAAGTCCTTTGCGACTTTTGAAAAGAAAGCAATGCCTTCTTGGGGCTTTATTCCACATTTCCAAGTAGATTTAGAGTCTTATGTGCATTATGTAGGAGCAAGCCGCAAAAAGAAAAAGTCGTGGGATGAGGTGGACCCGGAGGTCTTGCAAAGCTTTGAGCGCTTGGGCATACCGGAGCATGAGAGGCGCTACCTGGCAGGTCTTGAGGCAATGAATGACTCGGAGACAGTGTATGCCAATGTCAAAAAGGAGCTTGAGGCCTTAGGCATCATTTTTTGTGATATAGACAGCGCCATACAGAATTATCCAGACTTGGTCCGCTCTTACTTGGGTACAGTTGTGCCCGCAGCTGACAATAAATTCTCCGCCCTAAACAGCGCTGTTTTCAGCGGAGGCTCCTTTGCCTATGTCCCCAAGGGCGTCAAAACCCCCATGCCCTTACAGGCTTATTTTAAGGTCAGCGCTGCCGCTTCGGGACAATATGAGCGCACCCTCCTTATTGCTGATGAAGGCGCAGAGATAGAGTACAGCGAAGGATGCAGCTCTGTGCAGGACTCAGATACGAATTTCCATACAGCCGTTGTGGAGCTCATAGCGCATAAAAAAGCTAAGATTCATTATACAACCATTCAGAACTGGAAAAAGAATATGTATAATTGGACGGTGAAAAGGGGCTTATGTCATGAAGATGCTCACATTACTTGGACAGACGTAAATATAGGCGCGCAGACCATGAAGTATCCCGGCGTTATCTTAAAGGGAGACAGGTCTACAGGCGATATTCTCTCCCTTGCTTTTGCAGGCCAAAACCAAATCCAAGACACGGGAGCCCGCATTATCCACGTAGGGAAAAATACGCGTAGCAATGTGCTTGCCAAGGGCATCTCTCTCGATGGCGGCATCAACTCTTATCGCGGTCTGGTCAAGTTTGCAAAAAGCGCGCAGAATGCTTCCAGCCACATCAAATGCGACGGCCTAATGTTGGACTCGCGTTCCCAAACCCATGCCTACCCCTATAATGATGTCACAGGCGGGCACGCTAAGCTCCATTATGAAGCCACTGTTGCCAAGATTGACGCAGACATTCTTTTTTATTTGCAAAGCCGCGGCTTCACCGAAGAAGAAGCTAAGCTCCTGATAGTCAATGGTTTTTGCGAGGCCGTTGTACGTAATTTGAATGTAGAATACTCGGTAGAAATGAGCCGCTTGATTCAAATGATACTAGAAGATGGGAAAACAATCACAGCCCCTGTTAGAAATACGTGACCTGCACACTTCCATAGGCGGGAAGCAAATACTGAAAGGTCTTAACCTTAGCGTCCCTGCCGGCCAAAGTCATGCCTTGATGGGCCCTAATGGCTCAGGCAAAAGCACGCTCTCTTATGTGATCATGGGACATCCCGAGCACCGGGTTGATTCAGGCGATATCTTGTTCCAGTCTGAGTCTATACTCTCTATGTCTACGGAAGAACGAGCGCGCAAGGGTATCTTTCTGTCCTTCCAGCATCCCATAAGCATTGCGGGAGTAAGCATACATAATTTTCTTAGAAATGCCGTACAAAACTTCCGCACTCAGCAAATCCCTGTCAAAGAATTCCGTAAGGAATTACAAAAATCCATGCAAGAGCTTCAAATGGAGCCGCAATTTGCCGGCCGCTACGTAAATGATGGCTTTTCCGGAGGTGAGAAAAAACGTAATGAAATACTGCAGCTTACTTTACTCAAGCCTACTCTTGCTATTCTGGACGAAATTGACTCCGGCTTGGACATTGATGCGATGCGCTTAATTGCAAACAGGATCAAAGCTGAGAATGCTCCTCACCGCGCTTTTCTCATCATTACGCATTACAAGCGCTTACTGAGTTATTTACGCATAGACTGCGTCCATGTTTTCGTAGATGGACGTATCATCCAAAGCGGTGGGCCTGAATTGGCAGACAGGTTAGAGAAAGAAGGCTATGACTGGACAGAGAAAACAGAGTCTCTTGCCTTATGAATGCGCCCTTTTTGCGGGAATCGCCCTTGATAGTTACAAAGCCAAAGCCGCAGGACTTACAAAGCTATAGAGAAAGAGCTTTGTCTGTCTTTGCCAAAGCCAGTCTGCCAAATTCACGTAAAGAGGAAAGCTGGCGCAAAATACAAATAGAACGCAGCTTTCATCCTGAAAGTTATTCCATTGCTCATTCCCGAAGTGAGATAGAAATAGAGGCGCCGCCCGGAGCCTTAGATATACTTAGTTTTGAAGAGGCCTGCGCAAAGGAAGAATACGGAAAGCGTATCTTTGCGCATCTCGAACAAAGCCTGAATGAAAGCTCTGATTACTTTGCCTGGGAGAATATCGCCAACTGGATGCAGTCTCTCTTTATCTATTGCAGGCACAGCATCCACAGCCCTATAGTCCTGCGCCATCATATCCAGAAGGGGAATGTCCTGGTCCATCGTATTCTTTTTTGCCTGGCGCCAAATGCAGAAGCCACTTTCATAGAGCATTTCTCTCATAAGGCAAAAGAGGAGAGCCCAGCCTGCTACTGGAATGCGCAAAGCACAGCGCTGCTTGCTCCCAATGCGCGCCTTTCGTATGTCTCCCTGCGTGATCTTGGAGCTCAGGATCACCACTTCTTAGGCTTTTTTTGTGAGCAGGAACGCGACTCCCATCTCTTTACCGGCCTTGCTCACTGCGGCGGCTTAGCTGGGAAAGGCTTTATCCGCTCCCGCCTTTTGCAAAAGAATACAGGGTTTCGCAGCGCAGGGCTTTATGCTGGGATGGCCCGCCAAAGGCATGATATAGAGATGCTTGCCGAACATTATGCAGAACACAGCAGTAGCTCTCTCTTATATAAAGCAGTGCTGCGCGAGCAGGCGCATAGTATTTTTGACGGCAAATTGGAAATCAAAGCTGGGATCAAAGCTGTCACATCACATCAACATAATCATAATATACTCATGGACCCCAGCGCTCGGGCTGAGTCCATGCCCCGTCTCCTTGTGCAGGCAGAAGAAGTTTCCTGCGAGCACGGAGCTACTGTAGGCGGCATTGATCCAGAAGCGATTTTTTACCTCTTGACACGCGGCTTGTGCGAGCGGGATGCGCGGTATCTAATAATAGAAGGTTTTCTTAACGAAGTCATACATGAGTTTCCTCTTTCAGAAGAGCAGCGGCAGAAGGAAGTTGCAGAGCCCTTAAAAAAGAAGCTGCATTTGTAATGCAAAACAGCCTCTGCTGATCTTGCGTACAGCTTGCAAGCCCTGAGTCTTTTAGCGATTTTCTAAGAGCCTGTTCTAAGATGCCGATAAGCTTAAACAGAGGTTTAATCATGCGCCGCATCCCTTTTCTTCTGTGTATACTTTTTATTTTAGAGGCGCAGACATGCGCTATAAAAGGAGACTTTGGCTGGGCCAGCAGAGATCATAGAGAGCTAAGCGCACTTGAAAAAAGCATTTTTAGAGAAAATCAGTATGAGATCAAGCGCTCCCGGATTCATTTCTATGATTACGAAAGTATCTGGGGCATCTACCAGATACAAAAAGGCTTCTACTGGGATAATGATTTTCTTGTAGGGCTTTATGAAAATAAGAAGGCGCCGCAGCCTGTTTTGCTCTCTTTACGCAAGGCAGAAATATATGAAGGAGACTGCTGCGATTACCTGCGTTATCATTATCCTATGCTGGAAGCAGGCAGTTATTTGCTGCGCATAGCCTATGCTTCTGAAATTATAGATGAAGCGCCCTTTCTCGTTTTTGCTCCTGAGACTCTCTCCCCTGACAGAGGGGATTTAGAAGACAAGGCGCAGTATTAAGCAAAGCAGCGCTAAGACTCCGTCCCAGAACCAGGCTCTTTGGCCACAGGCATGTTCCTGCCGCATTGCTGTGATTTACTCTCGACGCGCGCGCATTTTGCAAATAAAAGAAAAAAGCTTTTCTAATCTCAGCCTTGTATTTAAAGAGGTTTTATAAGTATGGCTGATTATTCCTTTGACATTGTCTCAAAAGTAGAGCAGCAAGAGCTTGCTAACGCCCTAAACGCTGCCCACAAAGAGCTTGCAAACCGCTTTGATTTCAAGGCTTCCCACCTTGTCGTGGAACTGGAGAAAGACACAATACTTTTAGAAAGCGCAGATGAGATGAAAATGAAACAACTGATCGATGTTGCGCAAAGTAAAATGCTCAAGCGCGGTCTGGACCTCAAAGCCTTTGCCTTTAACGTAGCTCCTTTTGAGAAAAATCTGAGCGGCATTGTAAAGCATAAGGTAGCCGTACAGCAGGGTCTCAATCAGGAGCAGTGCAAAAAGATTACTAAGCTCATCAAAAATTCCAGACTCAAAGTACAATCCCGTATACAAGAAAACAGCGTCCGGGTTTCTGGGAAAAGTAAAGACGATTTGCAGGAGATACAAAAAAAAGTTCAGGAGGCGGGCTTTGATTTCGCATGCAGTTTTGAAAACTACCGCTGAGAGCAGCCCTAGTTAGATAACAAGGCAAGGGGCCCTGCGCTTGCTTCCGTCTTCCTTAGGCAACCTTAAAATCCCGCAGGCGCTCCATAATACGCATCATTTGCACAGAGATGTTCCCTTCTGAAGTCCCCACGAAATCAGCGACTTGCTTGTATGGAGTGCGCACAATAAAGCGCCCTCGATCTTTCTTTTGGAGTAATTTTCGTCTCTGCTCGCGCTTTTTTTCTATAGCATGCTGCAATCTCTCCAACTCGTCCAGCTGAGCCGTCTCTGTCACAGCCTGCTGATTTACCCGCTGCTCTACCTGCTCCCTCTTACTCTTTAATTCCAAAGTTTTCAGGTACAAACTAGTAATTTTGTCTTCCTGCGCGATATTTTTCAGCTCTTTTTCAGAAAGCTCATGCCGTAAAGACATCAAGTTCTCCAGAAGCTGGCTTTGAGAGCAGCCCTTACGCCTGCAAAGGTACTCAAGCTCTGCCGTCTCCAAATCTAAGTAGTAGATATAAGAAAGCTTAAGTATCGTACGCACTTCCAAAGGAAGTCTGCCCAAGTATTCGTGAAACTGTGTCAATGACTCATTATCATTATGCAAAGATTTTGGGTCTGGAGTATTGGCTATCAAGTCAAACTCCTGTTCGCCATTACTTGTGCGTGATTTAGCTTGGACTGTATCTACCTCGCGTATGGTGCGCATCCAATCAATTACAAGATTACGTAAAACCGTATAAAACCAAGTACGGAAACTAGAGCGATTCTGGAAGGAGCGAAAACGCATCCCATCTTCCAGGCGTTCATAGGCATAAAGAAAAAAGTCCGATGCGGCATCTTCGTCTAAGTGGAAAACTTTCAAAGGGAAGTTAAATATATCTTGAGCATAAAGATCAAAGAATTTTTTGAGCGCAGCAGCGTCTCCCTGACCACATAATTCTATCAAAGCGGGGTCAAATTCGCTATTTTCTTCTGTTTGTCTAACAGTCATATTCTGTTGCTCACTCCTTGTTCATAAAATATCTCTTAAGCATGAGCTCAGCAGGCCAAGACGAGTCCTCTATACTATTGTCACACAGCGATTTCTATTGGAGACTGTAGGCTCCCGATTCAAACAATATAGTTTTACGTGATTTTGTACTGGCAATCTTTAGCGCATGGCTCGGATATGATGACTTTGGAATCTTTAGACTACAGAAAACACAAAAAACTATCTCTCCTTCCATAAATATTTCCACTTTCTCCATAATTTTGTAGAATTGTCAAGTACATAAGTTCCCCATTTTGTTGCGCAGAAAAATAAAATTTTTCTTGACATAAGATTCGCAGCTTGGCATCCATGTATTATGAAAACTTGTATAAATTTTTTGATGGTATTATGCGCGCCCCACAGCGCACATAGAATTTTGTATAAGCAGCCGGGCCTTGGCTTTGCTGACTTGCGATCAGCTAAGTTTGGTTTTGCTAACATTCGCCTGGCTGCGCTCGCTGCGATCAGCCTGAGCCTGACTCTGGCGGGCTGCGATACCGGAGGCGGAGGAGGTGGAGGAGACTCCTCAGGCAATGGCGGAGGCACGCCAACTTGTACGGGCGACCAGATTCTCAAAAACGATCAGTGCGAAGCCTGCCCTGATCCACAGTACCCCAACGCGGACAGGACAGCCTGCGTGACGAACTGCCCAGATGGCGAGATCAAGCCGATAGACAAGCCCACTTGCGAGGCTCTAGTCACCTGCGCGGAGCCGAAGGTGCATAACCCCACGGATAACACCTGCGTTGATCTGGAATGCGGCGAAGACGAGGTCGTCAATACGACAACAAACCCGCCCGCTTGCATCAGCAGGGCCAAATGCCAGGGAGACAGCAGCAGCCCCACGAGCATACTGGGCAATGCGTGCATTAGGGATGAGGCCTGCCAGAACATGGCCGACCACGTAGCCCAGCACGATGGAGTCTGCATGGAATGCACGGGCAGCACGCCCACGCCAAACATGGCCACAGGCATGTGCGATGCAGACAACGACGATGACGGCCTGCTCGATGGAAGCGACAACTGCCCAGCCCTAGCCAATGCCGATCAGACGAACACGGACGACGACAGCCAGGGCGATGCCTGCGATACGGACGATGATAACGACGGCACGGCTGATGCAAGCGACAACTGTCCTACCGTAGCAAATGCTGACCAGGCCAACGCGGATGACGACACCCAGGGCAACGCCTGCGACGCTGACGACGATAATGACAGCGTCGCCGATAGCAGCGACGCCTTCCCTCTCGACGAATGCGCCAGCGTGGACAGCGACAGTGACGGCCTCCCCGATGCCCTGGTGGCTGACTGCGACACGGACCTAATCATTGACGCCTGCCCTATGGGCGTAGCGGGCCGCCCCACAGGCACGAGCAATGCCGCCACAGCCGACCCCGACGGAGACGGCTGTAAAAACAGCGAGGACACGGACGATGATAACGACGGCCTGATAGAGATCGCAACGGCTCAGGAGCTGGACAACATGCGCCATAACCTTGCTGGCACAAGCTACAACGATGGCAGTACAGCCTCTACAGCAGGCGGGCCGGCAAGCGCCACCGACTACTGCGATACGGCAACAAATAACGTCTACCTCTGCGGCTACGAGCTGGTCGCTGACATCGACTTTGCCGGCCCCGATGGCTACCCTGAGGGCCACGATGACGATACGGACGACAACATCGATCTAAACGGCAACGCGGACGGCAACTTCACGCCCATTGGCACAGTCACAGGCACGAACTTTCCTGCTTTCACAGCCAGATTCCACGGCAATGGGCATGCCATCTCTCATTTGGACATCCAGCACAGCTATACCGCCCCTAATAACTCTGATACAAAAAGCACGCGTGTTGGCTTTTTCACCAGCTGTGAGAACACCACCATCAGGGACATCTTTTTTGTGAATCCCAGCCTCAGCGCCAGCCATACAGGTGGAGTTACTTATGGACTGGCTACTCTCACAACGGGCCTAATCTGCAGCGAAGTCTCTAACGCCACATTTAGGAATGTGCATGTGCAGGGCGCCGTGCTGAGCGTGAGCGCAAATCGCGACAACTACACAGGAGTGTTGATAGGCAGCATAATAAGTGGCACTGATAGTTCTGTTCAGTACAGCTCCTCCCTGGGCCATAGCATTAGCGTGAATATAGGCTCTGGCTCCAACGGTAATTATCTGGGTGGATTGATTGGGCACAGTAGTCGTTCTTTTCTGCTCATACATAGCCGCTCGGATGGCGCCATAACCTTGGGCAGCAGTCAGCAGGTAGGCTGTATCATAGGCGGCCTAGTAGGTAATAGGGCTGATCAAAATCTGGAGATAGCGGCCTCCCATGCAGGCGGGAGCATCCATAACCAAAGCAGCGCCGACCAGAATGATACCATAGGCGGCCTTCTGGGGGCTCATAATACTAGCGTTCCTGCTAATTATTTCAGAATTCGCAACTCCCTCTCCACAGTGCAGATCTGCGATGGCGCCCTAAGCGGCAGTACTTGCTCTGCAGGGGCGGGCAATGATCGCATCGGCGCCCTCATTGGCCAGTACTTGACAACAGCCGAGAGCATTGTCCAGAACAATCTGGCCATCGGCTTAACAGAAGGCAAAACTACGGGTGATCCCGGCGATGCGGTGGGCTTTATCGGCCGCATGCCCAATAACGTGGACGGCGGCGCCACGGCGGCGGAGGTCACAACGGCGCTCAACGCCGCCTTTGTCGGCAACTATTATGACAGCGCCGTAACTACCCTCGGCAGCCGCGTCGGCCAGCTTCCCACAGTAGCCGGCACCGCCGTCATGGACAGCGATCTAACTGGCATCCGCCCCCGCACAACAACGCAGCTGCAGGTCGCCGCCCCCAGCAGCGGCGATGATGCCCCCGCTACCTCCGTCTATCACGGCTGGGATACAAATCGCTGGTATTTCAAAGCCGGCTCCTATCCCGAGCCCCGCTACTACGACTACGAATGGGACCACGACGGCAACGAAGCTACCGCCGCCATCTCCATCGACATCTGCGAAGACATCACAGCCAACGATCCCGAGCTTGACCAAGGCGATCCGCTGAAGCCTGATTGTGGAGACAAGCTGTCCGCGTTTCCCAGGGAGTAGGTGATTCAAGGGGGGGCGGTGTTGTAGTAGGCGGCGTTGCAGTGATGGCGCCTGCGTTCTTGTAATAAGCGGCGCTTGTGGCCCGCGGCGGGGGGCTCTGATGACTGCGGCGGGCGTTGGAAGTAGGGGGCGCTTGTTTGCGCAGGAGCAGCCTAGGGAGCTATAAATATCCACCTGCCCTAGGATTGCGAAAATATCCAGGCTGTTTTTTCATATGAGGGAAGGGTGTTTGTAGGCTTTGGTGAGGGCAGGCGCATAGCTTCTGCTTGCTTCTTGTTC